>JAFQAN010000006.1 GCA_017416915.1 Alistipes sp.
ATCACGTCAAGGGCTTGGTGTCAGAAGGGCGCCGAGTGCTACACTCGGCAAAAATGCCGTCGATGGGTAGTACTAAGGCGTACGTCCCATTGACGGCATTTTTTGTTAGGGGACGCAATCGACCCCTTATCACACCAAGCAAAAAAAGGAGGTCATCGAAAGATATTCAACTCGCCCGCGAGTACCGCGACCTTGTTTTAGTAACAAAACGTGCCTCATTGCGATAACGCCTTTTGTTACAATCTTTCGATTGACCTCTCCAACCTAAAACTACTAACCTAAATGAACCTTAAAACTTCACTGCAAAGGTAAATAGTTTCTACCAAACACGCAAGTTTTTTATTAAAAATTTTCAATAATTTTTTCAATAGTTTTAATTAATGCGCATCATTCTTTTATATTAAGCGCTGAAAATCTGAATATTACGCAAATCAAAAGTTCTTAATAAAAAATTTTAGTTTCTATGATTTTATTGCTACAATTTATCCATTTCGGGTCTGAAAAGTGGGTGTTAGACGTTCATACTCTGCTACAAAAGGGATAAACGACATAGGTAAAAAGGGGAGCAAACTCAATATAGGAGAATAAAAGTTGCATATATTTGGTGGGTCGCGGTAATTTTATTACTTTTGCAACATCGTCGCGCGCGCAACGTACGCGCACGTACACATAAAAATATGAAGCGTAACCACACGATAGGATTCGACGCAGAGAGCGCCGCACGTAGCAAGACGGGCATAGGCAACTATGGTCGCTTTATCATCAACGCCCTTGCCTCAGCCTGCGCGAGCAACACATATCTTCGCCTATACATCACCAAACAGCACAACAACGCCTACTTTGACCGCGTAGCCGCGCTCCGCAACGTAGAGGCGATGGAGCCTGACGGACGCCTGTGGCGCAGGTTGTCGCGGCTGTGGAGAGCGATAGGCGTCTCGCGCGATGCCAAAAATGGTAGCGTTGAGCTATACCACGGCTTAGACAATAGGCTACCATACGGCTTAGCACACTACAACATCCGCAGTATAATCACCATACACGACCTGCGCTTTATACGCTTTTCATCGAGAAACCCTATTATGGCATACTTAGACAAGCACCGTATGCACTCTTCGTGTCGCCGCGCCGACCGCATAATTGCCGTCAGCGAGGGTACGAAGCACGACCTTGTCGAACTTATGAACATCGACCCCGAAAAGATAGATGTCATATACACAGGTTGCGACCCCTGCTACACTGCACCTATCGACGCAGACTACGTGGCAGCCGTCAAGGAGCAATACAAGCTCCCCGAGCGATATATACTCAACGTAGGCACCCAGTCGAAGCGTCGAAACATAGAGCTAATTCTCGATGCAATGACCAAGCTACCCGAGCCAATAGACCTTGTGGCCGTGGGAGCGCCCACATCGCATACACGCCGCCTGGCAGCCCTTGCACGAAAATTGGGCATAGATAGCCGCGTACACTTCATCGTATGCGACAGCAACGAGGAGCTTGCGGCAATATACCGTGGCGCAGAGCTATTGGTAAATCCCACACACTACTCCACCTTCGGTATGCCATTAGTCGAGGCGCTCAACGTGGGCATCCCCGTAATAGGCGCTACTGGTTCGAGCCACGAGGAGGCAGCAGGTCCCAACGGAATATACGTATCCCCCGATAATAGCGCCGAGTTAGCAGACAAAATAGATGCACTGCTAAACAACGAGGAGCTGCGTAGGCAGGTAGTCGAGAGTGGCAAAAGCCACGTCTCTCGCTTCCGTCCCGAGGTTACAGCGTACAACATTCTGAACTGCTACAAGCGCATAGGTATCGACCTAAACGAATATTTATAAGCCGCGAAGGGGTATTAGAGGAGTGTTAGAGGAGTAACAATGATTGGCAAAACAGAAAAATTGAATAGATTTTTATTCTACTGATTTACAAAGGCTTAAAATATTATTTTTTAGTTTAACGGTAATTATTGGCGATTTTTAGACAATTTTAAGTATCTTTGCAAAGTTTTGTGCAAGTCGCTACTACGCCATAAACAGCACTGCAAAGGCACAAAAGCGAAGAGCAAAAGAGACAATATACATACAATTAATATAGTTATGGGAAAAGTAACGAAAATCGTAGTTATGGCAAAGCAGGTCCCCGACACACGCAATGTGGGCAAGGATGCCATGACCGCGGAGGGTACGGTAAACCGTGCCGCTCTTGCCGCAATCTTCAACCCCGAAGACTTGAACGCCTTGGAGATGGCCCTTCAAATGAAGGATCGTCTCGGTGAGGCGACCGTACACGTACTCACAATGGGTCCTCAGCGCGCTGCCGACATCATTCGCGAAGCTATGTTTCGCGGTGCTGATGGTGGCTACCTGCTTTCGGGCAGAGAGTTCGCAGGCTCTGACACCCTTGCAACATCGTATGCACTATCGTGCGCACTACGCAAGATAAACCCCGACATCATCGTAGCTGGTCGCCAGGCTATCGACGGCGACACGGCACAGGTAGGTCCTCAGGTTGCCGAGAAGCTCGGTATGCCGCAGGTAACATACGCCGAGGAGCTTATCGAGATTAAGGATGGCGAGATTGTGGTTAAGCGCCGTTTGGAGCGTGGCACCGAGGTAGTGGTATCGCCACTGCCCGCCGTAATCACAGTGAACTCGTCAGCAAAGGAGTGTCGTCCGCGTAACGCCAAGCGCGTGATGAAGTTCAAGTATGCGTTGGCAACATCGGAGCTTGCAGCTGCCGATGAGCAGTGCCGCAACTTCATCGACGAGCGTCCCTATCTACACATCGTGGAGTACGCCGCAGCAGATGTAAACCCCGACCCCGAACAGCTCGGTCTGGCAGGCTCACCCACGAAGGTTAAGAAGATTGAGAACGTGGTATTTCAGGCTAAGGAGGCAAAGGCTCTTACCGCAGAGGATGCCGACATCGAGAGCCTAATGGTTGAACTTATTTCGAGCCACACGCTCGGTTAAACGATTTTTTTGAGTATGAATAACGTATTTGTATATATCGAAGTCGAGGAGCAACAGATTGCCGATGTCTCTTTGGAGCTTCTCACAAAGGGTCGTGAGCTGGCAGACACGTTGGGCGTGAAGCTCGAAGCGGTAGTTGCCGGAAAGGATGTTAAGCCCCTCGCTAAGGAGCTTGCAAAGTATGGTGCAGACACCGTATGGGTGGCAGATGACGAGATTTTTGCACCCTTCCGCACCCTCCCCCACACAGCCGTAATGGTAGGTCTTATCGAGCAGGAGAAGCCGCAGATTGCCCTGTTTGGCGCCACTCCCGTAGGTCGCGACTTCGCACCCCGCGTATCGTCGGCACTGCACAGCGGACTTACGGCAGACTGCACCGAGCTTGTTATCGGCGAACATAAGGACCCCAAGACGGGCAAGGAGTATGACTCACTGCTCTACCAGATTCGTCCCGCCTTTGGCGGCAACATCATCGCCACCATCGTAAACCCCGAGTGCCGCCCACAGATGGCTACCGTGCGCGAGGGCGTTATGCGTAAGGAGGAGTGCCAGACCCCACACGCTGGCGAGATTAAGGAGATAGAGTGGCAAAAGATGGTCAAAGATACCGACCTTGCAGTACGCATCGTAGAGCGCCACATCGAGGAGCGCAAGATAAATATCAAGGGCGCATCGGTGATTGTCGCTGGTGGCTACGGCGTAGGCTCTAAGGAGGGCTTCAAGCTCGTTCACGAGCTTGCCAACGTGCTTGGTGGCGAGGTAGGTGCTTCACGTGCTGCTGTCGATGCAGGCTTCACCGAACACGAGCGACAGATTGGTCAGACAGGCATTACGGTACGTCCTAAGCTCTATATCGCTTGCGGTATCTCGGGACAGATTCAGCATACGGCAGGTATGGATGGCTCGGCAATGATAGTATCTATTAACACCGACCCTCAGGCACCTATCAACAAGATTGCCGACTACGCTATCACAGGTAGCGTCGAGGAGGTAATTCCCAAGATGATTAAGTATTACAAACAAAACTCGAAGTAGCAATGGCAAACTTTTTTTCAGATAACAAAGATCTACAATATCACCTCTCGCATCCATTGATGAAGAGGATTATCGAGCTGAAAGAGCGCAACTTTGCCGATGCAGGCGTCTATGACTACGCACCGCAAAATGTGGAGGACGCCTTAGACTCATATCAGCGCGTCTTGGACATCGTCGGCGAGGTATGCGGCGAGGTTATCGCAGCCAACGCCGAGAGCGTCGATAAGGAGGGTCCTCGCGTGGTAAATGACCACGTGGAGTATGCCGCAGGCACTGCTCGCAACATCGAAGCACTCATTGAGGCGGGGCTGAGCGGTATGACACTACCCCGCAAGTATGACGGTCTGAATATGCCCGTTACGTGCTTCGCTATGGCAAACGAGATGGTTGCACGTGCCGACGCTGGCTTCGAGAATATCTGGGGCTTGCAGGACTGTGCCGAGACTATCAACGAGTTTGCCTCGGAGGAGATTAAGGCTAAGTTCTTGCCATGGGTATCGGCAGGTGCTACCTGCGCTATGGACCTCACCGAGCCTGATGCAGGCTCGGACCTCGGCGCAGTGATGCTCAAAGCTACCTACGACGAGGCTGCTGGCGTATGGCGTCTCAACGGCGTTAAGCGCTTCATCACCAACGGTGATGGCGACATATCGCTCGTGCTGGCACGTACCGAGGATGGCACGAAGGATGCCCGCGGTCTGTCGATGCTCATCTACGACAAGCGCGACGGTGGCGTAAAGGTGCGCCGCATCGAGAATAAACTCGGCATCAAGGGGTCGCCCACCTGCGAGTTGGTATTCAACAATGCCCCTGCAACACTCGTTGGCGACCGCAAGATGGGTCTTATCAAGTATGTTATGTCGCTGATGAACGCGGCACGTCTCGGCATCGCAGCGCAATCTACGGGTCTGTGCGAGGCCGCCTACCGCGAGGCGTTGAAGTATGCTGGCGAGCGTGAGCAGTTCGGCAAACCTATCATACAGTTTGCTGCCGTGGCTGAGATGCTTAAAAATATGGAGGCTAAGACCATCGCATCGCGCGCCATGCTCTACGAGACCGCCCGCTTTGTGGATATATACAAGCAGCTCAACCATATCTCGCACGAGCGCAGCTTAGAGCCAGAGGAGCGCCAGGAGATGAAGTTCTACAACCGCCTCGCCGATGGCTTCACGCCGCTTGCCAAGATGTTCGCATCGGAGTACGCCAATGAGGTCGCCTACGACTCGATACAGATTCACGGTGGCTCGGGCTATATGAAGGACTACGCCTGTGAGCGCCTCTACCGCGATGCTCGTATTATGAATATATACGAGGGTACTACGCAGTTGCAGGTAGTGGCGGCCATCAACCACGTAACGAAGGGTACGTACCTCGAACAGATTATGCGTTACGAGGAGAATACTCCCACCGAGGCAACCAAGGCGATGTTCGACAAGCTCGTAGCACTGCGTGAGGTATATACGAAGGCTGTTGAGCGCGTCGAGAGTATAGACAAGGAGTGCGCAGGCTACAAGGACTTCCACGCACGCCGCCTTGTTGAGATTGCGGGCTATATCATCATGTCGCACATCCTCCTGCGTCAAGCTGGCGAGAATGAGGAGTACGTTGCTCCCGCACAAATCTTCGTTAAGTACGCATCAAAGAAGATTGTCGAGGCCTCGTCGTACATCGAGCAGAGCGAGGCTTCGGATGTCGAGCTATTCCGCGCATAGTGCGCAACAAAGGATAAAACGAGGTGTTCTCTGCAATAGCGGAGGACACCTCGTTTTTTTAGATAGTTTTGAAGTGATAGAAATTGGGAGGCTTAGATGTCGGGCGCGGTTGGGAATGGCTGAGAGGCGCGCGATTGACTGGGAAAGACTGAGAAAGACTGAGAACACCTGGGAATGACTGAGAGGCGCGCCAACAAGACCACAAGACTGCGAGACCGCGAGACTGCGAGACCACGGGACGACGAGACTGCTGAAAAACCCAGGCGTTCTCAGGCGTTCTCAGGCGTTCTCAGTCGTGCGTGGCAGTGCGCTATCGAGCGTGATTGTTTGGCGTCAGAAGGGTTGCAGATGTGTTCTATCGCAAAAGAGAGTGCCGTGGGATAGTACTAAAACGTACAGCCCACGGCACTCTACTTTTTGGGATAGGACGCAGATGCGCCCTTATCACGCCAAACAAAAAAAGGATGGCTAATATTATAGTATTAGCCATCCCTCTTATCGTGTGGCGCTTGCCACACACTATTGTAGATTAGTTGTTCTCGACAGCTCTTGCTGCATAAGAGATAGACAACGCGTCTGCCTTACGCAACTCCTGCTTTACAGCCGTCAGCTTACCTACGGTAGCACCTTCGTCCACGCGCAAGTTTACTGTCAATGACTGCACATCCATCTTCTTGGTTACTGCCGAAGCAGCCACAAAGTTCTGGATATCGGCAACATCACCAGTCTGGTCGTTGAGCTGAATCATCAACGCATCACCCTCCTGGCCCTTAGCACTCAGGGGTTTACCCATCCAAACATTTACTAAATTCTTCTTATCGAGCTCCGTAATCTCATGTGCCTCTGGCATCGCAACGGTTACCAAAGGATCTGTCTCACGCATGGTCGTTGCCGCCATGAAGAAGAACAGAAGCATGAAGATAATATCGGGAAGCGACGATGTCGATAGCGCGGGCACCTCTTTCTTGCCCTTCTTTGCCATTACTGCCATAACTACTTCTTTGTTTGATCGTTAGGCTCAGCCTCAGATATTCGCATAGGAACAGCCTTACGGATGTTATTTGCCTGAATATCCTCCAACTCGCCGTACTTCTTACCATATACCTTCAATGAGATATCATCGCGATAGAGGTTGAAAGCGTGCGTAAGCTCATCCTGAACCTGCAAGTAAATCTTATACTTGGTCTCGTCATCGGCTTTAAGCGACACCAAACCCTCGCTGATATCGTAGTTCATACCGTCGATTTCGGTAGCCTTCTTAGCCGAACGATCGGGCAATGTAAGGAAGTTGTAAACCTCCTGCGACAAGCGTGAATGGCGACCGTTACGTCTAAGATCGTTAGGCACGTACTCATCGGTACCCACCATGATCATACCACTCTTTGACACGTTCACTTTGAGAACGTTACGCTCGTTTACATCGACGTCGTTCTGTTGCTCGGTAGTATCGACCCATTTAGGAAGCGTACGCTTCATACCAGTATCGACATCCATCGTAGTAGTAACCAAGAAGAATATCAACAGCAAGAACGCAATATCCGCCATTGAGCTGGAATTGATCTCACCAGCCTTTTTCTTTCCTCTTGCCATACTAATTACGATTTAAATGTGCCACGAACAGCTGAGTAAATTGCTGCCAAAGCTGCACCTACGAAAGCAATATAAGTTACCAAGATACATACGTCGGCGGCCATATACTCAAACTCGCCGAATACGGTACGTGTAGCGGGATCGTTACCAACACCAAGGGGCAGACCCTTAACATCGTAAAGAACCGTACCATCAGCCCAGCCGTGACCAGCTGCTACGAAGTAAGCGATGCCTATGATAGCAACGACAACAACCAGTGATACGAGAGCCTTAACGACACCGCCCTTGCTCTGGAACATACCCAAAATAGCCTGGAAGACAACAAAGACAACAGCAAATACCATCAAGAAGTAGAACCACATGATGTTGATGCTGATAGCCTGAGCCAAAGCGCCTACGTTCTCTGCATCCTTCTCTGACTGAGCCATAGCCTCCTCGATAGCGGGGATATTCTCCGACCAAGCTACCTCGTTATCACGACGAGTCTTCAACTCTGCCTCAACCTTGGCATACTCCTCGGCAACCTTCTGAGCCTCCTCGTAAGCCCTCTTCTGTGAGCCATTCTTGTACTTTACATCCTTCAACTCGTCGAGAGTTGCCTTTGCCTCGTCGTAAGCAGCCTGCTGCTCAGCAACCTTAGCCTCCAACTCCGAAATAGCCACCTTGTTCTCCTCGCGCTTTGCCTTTACCTCATCAAGAGTCAAGCCAGGGAAAGTGGTCTCCATTTCAGCCTTATACTGTGTTGCGAACACAGTCTTCAAAGCCTCGATACCCTCCTCAGTAGTTCTGACGGGCATAGGCTTACCATCCTCACTGTTGATAGGCTCGCCGTTCTCGTCGAACTGCTGAACAAGAGCCATATTACCAGCGATCTTGGCTGACTCGGGGGCGCTTGCACCAACATAGATGGCGTAGCCCATCAAGGCAACCGAGATAACGGCAACGATGAGGAATACTATTCTATTAATATTTTTCATAATAAATTTCTCCTTAATAATTAGGTCTTAGTTTATCGCTTGCTGTATGCTGTGAGCATATCTACCAAGGTGATAGATGTATCCTCCATCTTAACTACCTGCGACTCGATCTTCGAGAGGATGTAGTTGAAGAATACCTGAAGAATAACAGCCGAGATAAGACCCATCAAAGTAGTCAAAAGAGCCACCTTGATACCACCTGCAACGACGGTAGGAGAAATGGTTGCCTGAGCCTGGATGTCATCAAATGCCTGAATCATACCAACAACGGTACCCATGAAACCGAGTGAAGGAGACAAAGCGATGAACAATGAAATCCAAGAAAGACCTGACTCCATATGACCCTGCTGAACTGAGCCGTAAGATACAACTGCCTTCTCAACAGCCTCCAAGCCCTGATCGTAGCGCATAAGACCTTGATAGTAAATCGACGCGATAGGACCACGAGTGTTGCGGCAGAACTCCTTAGCAGCCTCAACGCCCTCCGAGTTGAGCAACTCCTCAACGCGAGCAACGAACTTCTTGGTGTTGATCTGAGCAAAGGTCAAGTAGAGGATACGCTCGATAGCGATAGCCAAACCGAGAACCAAGCAGACAAGCACGGGAAGCATCCACTCCCAACCACCTTCCAAGAACTTCTTCATCAAAGCGAAGTGCATAGGCTCGCCCTGCAAATCCTCAGTAGCCTCTGCCTCTGCCTCAGCCTCAACAGCGGGTGCAGCCTGCTCTACGGTCTGCTCCTGTGCGGGAGCCTCATCCTCTGCATAAGCAGCGCCAAATGACAATGTGGCAGCTGCCAAAACCAAAAATAATTTTTTCATAGTGTTTTGTTAAGTTAAAATTTGAAATTTTTAGTAGTTGTTATCTTTATTGGTTTTATTCATTTTTTTGCCTTACGCCCCTCTCACGCACGTACGCGACGGCTGACCAAACCACACCAAACGGGTGGCGACAACCTCGCGAAGTACATATCAATCAAACCATTACGCTCTAAAAGAGTCCTCTACACTCAGCAAAAGCACTCTTTTTGAGACATTTTACAGTGCGAAATTTACAAATTATTTTCGTAAAATGCAACCCTTTACAGAGTAAATTCGCCACGCAGCGGACGACGCATCAAGCTAAGTGTTTCCGATAAAGGCAAATTTTTGCCCAAAACGTACATTAACTTAGTAACTGCCGCCTCGATTGTCATATCGTGTCCCGACACCACGCCAGCCTCTTGCAATGCTAAACCTGTCTCGTAGAGGTGCATCTGCACAGCACCATCCTTACACTGCGACACATTTACCACAACAACGCCGCGTTCGATGCTCTCCTTTACCAAATCGACAAACCACTGCGACGTGGGGGCATTACCAGCGCCATAGGTCTCCAAGACAACGCCGCGCGCACCACTCTCCAACAGCATAGCACGCAACACCGAGGGTCGTATACCAGGGAAGAGCTTAACCACAACCACATCGTTCGAGAGCGACTCGCTGATACGGAACTCGTCCGAAAAGTCGGGCGCATAGGGGGCAATAGCCGATGTATTATACTGAATATTAACGCCTACGTCTGCCAACGGAGCGTAGTTGAACGATGCAAAGGCGTTAAGCGCCTCGGCACTAAACTTCGTGGTGCGGTTGCCGCGGAACAGCTTATTTTGGAAGTAGAGAGCCACCTCTGGCACGAGGGGTGCGCCATCGTCGTTACGCGCTCCTGCAATCTCGATAGCCGTGATAAGGTTCTCTCTGCCGTCGGTACGTAGTATGCCGATAGGAATTTGGCTACCAGTGAAGATTACGGGCTTCGAGAGGTTTTCGAGCATAAAGCTCAGTGCCGACGCCGAGTAGGACATCGTGTCGGTGCCGTGAAGGATGACAAAGCCATCGTAGCGCGAGTAGTTATCGCGGATGATACGTGCCATATCCACCCAGTTCTCCACCGATACGTTCGAGGAGTCGATAGGGGGCTTTATGGTAAATACCTCAATATCGACATTGAGTCGCTTCAACGAGGGGAACTCCTCATATATACCGCTAAAATCGAAGGGGACGAGCGCCCCCGTAGCCTCATCGGTCTTCATACCGATAGTACCACCGGTATATATAATAAGTATCGAAGATCGTCTCATAACAATCGCTCGTACGGCGTTAGTGCCGCACATATCCTTACAAAGATACGAAAAATTTTAGAAACACAACCCTTCAAGAGCGATAATTTTCACACCCCAAAACATTTATACTATGAGGAGTGGGCTGAGAGGACGTATCAAGGGGGCGGTAAAAGAAGATTAAAGGGTAGTTAAAGGGCAGTCAAGGGGTAGTCAAGAGATAATCAAAGGATGTGGTCGCCAATAGGCTGACTACAAAGAGAATAGCTCCGTAGCATTTTTCGTTGTGAGAAAATCTACCCTATCCGCCGCGACGCCGTGCAGCTCAGTAATCTTATCGCGCACAAACGCCACGTATGCCGACTCGTTACGCTTGCCACGATGCGGCACTGGGGTAAGGTACGGGCAGTCCGTTTCGAGCAATATACGCTCCAACGGCATCTCTGCCACAACTGCACCCAAACCACTATTTTTGAAGGTTACGACACCACCCACGCCGAAGTAAAAATCGCCCATCGAGGCAATCTTGCGGTAGGTGTCGATGCTGTCGGCGTAGGCGTGAAAGACACCTCTAAGACCACGCCCACGATACGTAGCAACGGCATCCAACATCTCATCGTATGCCGAGCGGGTATGCAGCACCACGGGGAGGTTGTGCCTCAAAGCCAGCTCCAATTGGGCGTGCAACACCTCGCGCTGCTCGCGGTAGAAGTCGCGACTCCAATAGAGGTCGATACCTATCTCACCCACACCATATAGACGCATAGGTGGCTCTTGAAGCAGTCGCTCGACCATATCCACCTCGTCCCTCCAACGCGAATTATCGTTTACCGAGGTGGGGTGCAGACCCGCCATAGGGTGGCAAAAATCGGGGTACTCGGCAGCAAGCGAGAACATCCTATCACGGCTCTCGGAGTCGATGTCGGGCAACATAAGGCACTCAACACCCGCCTCGCGGGCGCGCTGTAACGCTGCTGCACGGTCATCGTCGAACTCCTCGGCGTATATGTGTGAATGGGTATCAATCATAGCACTAAATCTTTTCATATTTGCGCCCCGCGAGGCAGCGTATGACGCCTTTTAGCTCCAACTCCATAATGACCATAGACAGCTCGCCAAAGCTCATCGAGGAGCGCGCCAACAGCGTATCCATATCAATTGTCTGCTCCGAGGAGATGATGTCGTAGATACGACTTTGGGCATCGGTAAGTTGCAACGTTTCGCTCTCCGTACAGCTCTGCGTCGGCACGGAGCATTGCCAGCCTACATCTTCGAGGACATCGGCGGCGGTAAGCACTAAGCGCGCCTTGCCCGTGCGGATAAGGTTATTTGAGCCAAATGAGGCGCTATCCGAAGCGCGTCCAGGCAGCGCTAAGACCACACGATGGTAGCTATCGGCGATGTCTGCCGTGGCGAGTGAGCCTCCCGAGGCGGGCGACTCGGCAACGAGCGTCGCCGCCGAAAGACCCGCGATAATGCGGTTACGAGCGAGGAAGAATGTGCCGTTTTGGCGCGTTGCGGAGTGCAGCTCGCTCACTATCGCGCCTCCATTTCGTAAAATATCGTCGGCAAGTGAGCGGTGTGCAGCGGGTGTAACATCGGGTAGGGCGTTGGCAACGACAGCAACGGTACGTACGCCGTGTGCAAGCGCGGCGCGGTGTGCCGCAGCATCGACACCGTATGCCAACCCGCTAACAACAACCAAGTCATCGACCATCGTGGCGAGGTCGCCGACAAGCGACGTGGTGATATGCTGTCCGTGGGGCGTCATCGCACGTGTACCCACCACCGAGAGCATACTCCCCGCGAGCGCCGTAACATCGCCACACACAAACAGCACGTGCGGACGGTCGGGCGTATCGCGCAGCAGCGATGGATACTCCTCGTCGGTAGCGGCAAGGGCGCGTATGTTGTGCTTGCGACAATACTTTATCTCACGCTCCGCCAGAGACATACCCTCGCGCGCGAGTATGCGTTCGGCAAGCTCCGTGCGTAGCCTTGCCCCCTCGATAAGCTCTGCGCGCGACGCGCCAAAGAGCGCCTCGGCACTACCGAAATAGTCGATGAGGTGTGCAGCACCGCGGCTACCAATGCCACGCGTAAAGAGCAGAGCGAAATCTTCGATGGTCATAATTGCCTATATCTCTATTTTGTGCGGCGCAGGTCGCGCTCCATACGTCTGAGCTTACGTACCTGCACTATCAGCAGTGTGCCTGCAACGACAATCGCAGCGCTATCGGCGATAGGCATCGACATCCAGGCACCCATAGCGCCATACTTCGGCGCGAGAATCGCAAGCAACGGAAGTAGGAACAACAGCTGACGTGTAGTCGAGAGAAACATTGCCAACGGCGCACGACCGATATATTGGAAGAAGCTACCTGCAACAATCTGAAAGCCGACAAACGGAAAGACCAACATCGCCACACTCAAACCCTGAGCCACAACATCGACCATAGCCTTATCGGCAGCACCATTGCTCGAATCAACAAACAGCGACGCCACCTGCGTAGGGAAGAAGTAGCCTATCAAAAAGGCAACCGTCGTAACGCACGTAGCACATATAATCGTATATTTAAGCACCTTAATAACGCGGTCATACTGCTTTGCTCCGTAGTTATAGCCCACGATAGGCTGCATACCCTGATTGAAGCCCTGCACAACCATTATAAAGAGTAGTAGCACACGGTTCATAATACCGTAAGCTCCCACATACACATCGCCGACATTACCGTCAAACGTCGCCGCCTGAATGACATCATCGGCACCCGTACCGCCATACTCCAACAGCGCAGTGTTCATAAAGCGTGTAACGAACGAGGCGCAGAGGTTGAGCAGAAACGGCGCCATACCTATCGAGATTATAGCCACGACGATACGTCTATTGAAACGGAAGCTCGCGCGCTTAAAGCGCAGAAAACTCGACGGCGCAGTATAGTGGTGTATCTGCACCAGTAGAGCGACGCTCTGCGCGATGACCGTAGCCCACGCCGAACCCTTGACGCCCCATCCGAAGCCGTAGATAAACAGTGGGTTAAGCACCAAGCATATGGCCATCGCCATAAGCATTATATACATCGCCTTACGCGGATAACCCGAGGCACGAAGCTGCTCGTTAAGACCCAAGTAGAGGTGCGTAACGATATTACCGAACATAATAATCTGCATAAAGTCCCGCGCATACTGCAACGTCTGCTCCCCAGCATCGCCGCCCGAGAAGAAGTATAATATAGGGTCGAGGAATAACAAGAAAATGAGCATTATAGCCACGCCAAGTACGAGGTTTAGCAGCACAGCATTACCCAATATATGCTCCGCAGCGCGCTTATTACCCTCGCCCAGACGTATCGAGATACGAGCAGCAGCGCCCACACCCACCATAGCGCCAAAGGCGGAGGCTATGTTCATAATAGGCAACGTGATAGCCATACCTGCAATAGCTGCACCGCCCACACCATTACCGATAAAGATGCTATCGATGATGTGGTACAGCGATGACGACGCCATAGCGATAATCGCAGGGATAGCGTAACGCGCAAGGAGCTTTCCCAACGAGTCGCTACCCAACGAAATGGTACTATTTTGTTCTGCTGTCATCCTATAATTATCATTTATGCGCTAACGCCACCTCTATGGTATTTGTAAGGAGCAAATTGTCTTCTGTCGTTCGCAAAATACCTCTTTGAGCCTAACTACTCCTCTTGGGGTGTCAAAAACGGCATTTCCATTCTCTTGAAAGCCTTACCTCCTTCATCTCCCTCTCCATATCGCCACATCTGCCCCGTGTGAACATTCAGTAAAAAGCATATCCTTGAATCGGTAGCACTCATATAAATTTGATAGTTTACTATAGTTGTATCTACCGCATCTGCATCCTCTCGTATTATCTCAACAAAGCCTCTTCTTTTACCCTTATACTTCCATACCCTACCTGCAAATTTATCAACAAGTAAAGATTGAGAACTATCCGTTGGAGCCTGCACAAATTCATACCTCACATCAGAGAGTTGTGTGGTTACAGCTGGACGCCCACTACCCACCTGAGCCTCTGCTTCAAGTGCAATAAAGCACAAGGCAACGAATATAAGTATAATTCGCTTCATAATCCTACATGTATTTATTTTACCTATCGCTTGCTGCGAACGCCCACAACTATAACGCTCAATAGACATAGCAAGGTATTTATTTTACTCTTTTACGGCGACAAAGATACCAAATTACTTGGCGTGCGCTAACGCCACAACCAAATTTTCGGCAGGATGCGATATTTCGACCTCGACACTATGCTCTCCGACCAAACATCCTACCGCCACGCCACGCTCAGCGTCGTAGCGCTCGATACGCAGGTCGCTCAAAAGCTCTATACCCCGCACACCATAGTACTTAAACATCGCCTCCTTAGCACTCCACACCGCTGCCGACCACCACTTCTCGGACGATAGCGACGCCTCACTATCACTCATATAGCGCGACTGCACACGGTCGAAGTCCCTATCTATAAGCTCCACATCGACGCCAACCCTACAATCGGCAATAGCCACCGCCACGCAGCCGCGGGCGTGCGACACACTTATATATATATTAGGGGTATCAACAATGGGGGCGCCCACCTCGTCATAATCTATGACAACATCGCGTCCAAGCTCTCGACGCACCACCCTACGCCACGCCAGATGCTCAGCACGGCGACGCTCATTCTGAAAGCGCGATGCCGAGGCAATATCCTGCGCCGTGAGCAGCACATCGCAACAGGCATATAGCGGCGCTACCTCCTCTATGAAGAGCTTAACCATCGACCTCAACCTTTACCTTATCGACACGTCGTCCATCCATCGTAGCGATGAAGAAGCGCACACCGTGTGCCGAAAGCTCGTCTCCGCGGCGCGGCAGGTCGCGTTTAAGCTCCATCATAAGACCCGCCAACGTCTCGGCATGCCCCTCGACATCCGAGAAGGTCTCCTCGTCGAAGCCTAACGCTCGCTCAAACTCGCCAATATGTATCTTAGCATCAAAGATATAGGTGTTTTCGCCTATCTTCTCGTAGAGGCGCTCCTCGTCATCACTCTCGTCGGTAATCTCGCCCACGACCTCCTCCAACACATCCTCCAACGACACCAAGCCCTGCGTAGCGCCATACTCATCGACGACGATGGCGATATGTATCTTCCTCTTTTGGAAAGCCTTTAACAGGTCGTCAATCATCATATGCTCAGGGACGAAGTAGGGCTTGCGCAGCAGGCTCTGCCACTCGAAATCGCGTCCCTCGGAGATATGCGGCAACAAATCCTTGACATACAGCACGCCGCGCACATCGTCCAAGTCGTCGCCATAGACTGGAATACGCGAGTAGCCCGTCTCGACGATGACCTTACGCACAGCGTCGTAGTCGGCATCGTACTCTATACCCGTTATATCGACGCGCGAGTGCATAATCTCCACAACCTCGGTATTTCCGAAGCTGATGATGCCCGACAACATCTTCTGCTCCTCCTCCGAGCCTGTCTCCGTCAAATCGACAGCATCGGCAAGCTCCTCAATAGAGATTTCGGCACTCTTCGACGCAAAGCGGCTCACGTGGCGGCTGGTGCGCATAAGCACAAACGCCAGCGGATACAACGCCCAACGGAAGAATTTGAACGGCACGGAGAATATACGCGCCATCTTCACGGGGTTGCTCTGCGTAAAGACCTTGGGCATAATCTCGCCAAAGAGCAACAGGATAAAGGTTACAACGACGGTCTTGATAAGGAAGTCCGAGATGCCCGTCAGGTCGGGTAGCAGGATGTCTATAATCTGTGCCGAGATAATTACCAAACAGATGTTTACCAGATTGTTAGCCACTAATATAGTAGCCAACAGTCGGTCGGTATTATCCAACAACGACAACACTCGCTGCGACGCAGCATCGCCACGTGCCTCAAAATCCTCAATATCGGCACGCGTAAGCGAGAAGAATGCCACCTCCGAGCCTGATGCTATTGCCGAGAAGACAATAAGCACAAGGGCGATAAGCAGTTTGACGATAAGTTCGCCAATATCAATGTTTGTAACAAGTAGCTCCATCATCAATCGTTAAAGTACACCTTAGAAGAGCGAACCACCAACATCCGATGTGTTGCTCTCCACCGCATCCTCCTTCTGCTGTGGCGCAGGGCGGAACATAGTACGTGTCTGAGTCTCGCTCTCGGCAGCAAACGTAGCACCATCACGCACGTAGGCAGGCTGCAACATCTGTATCTTCAACTGCTCGTAGCGACCCTTCGACGGCGTGATAGTGGGAATGTCGTGCGGCATAGGCTGCACAGGCTGTGTAGAGGGCTTGGCAGCAATACCACCCGTATTTCCACCCACAGACACCTTGTTCTTGAACATTTCGCCGTCGTCAAATGGCTTCTGCTCGCCGAGGTTATAGCCATCGGCAAAGCCCGTAGCAACAACAACCAACTCCAACTCATCGTCCGCCAACCACGGCTTCTGGCAAGCACCCCAGATAATGTCGGCAGCGTGAAGGTTGCCATCCTCATCCTTGTAGCTTGCGTTCTGCTGTATGTGGGTCATTGCCAACGTAACATCCTCGTGTGTGATGTTGTTCAAATCCGACACGGCGAAGTTAAGCAGTATGTTTTTCGCCCCTGCGATGTAGTTGTTGTCGAGCAGAGCCGATGTTAATGCGCGCTCGGCAACCTGCACGGCACGGTCCTCGCCCGCCGCCGTAACCACCGACATAAGCGTACGTCCGCTCTTGCGCATAACGCGGCTGACATCGGCAAAATCGACACGTACCAGCGCCACCTCGACAGTGATAAGCTCGGCGATACCCTTCGTCGCCATACCCAGCACCTCGTCAGCCTTGCCGAAGGCCTCTTTAAGCTGTAACTTACCATACATCTGCATCACCTTCTCGTTGTCGATGATAAGAATGGCATCTACCCACTGCTTCAACTCTTCGAGACCCTTCAACGCCTGCTCGTAGCGCGTAGGACCCTCCATACGCAGAGGCATCGTAACTACCGCCACGGTGAGGATATTAAGCTCGTTGGCGAGCTTCGCGATGATGGGCGACGCACCCGTACCCGTACCACCACCCATACCTGCGGCGATGAAGAGCATACGTGTATCCGACGTGGTGAGCAGGCTACGTAGCTGCTCCTCGCTCTCTATGGCGAGCTTGCGGCCAATCTCGGGGTCGTTACCAGCACCCTCGCCAGGACCCATCTGTATCTTGTTGGGGACATTGCAGTTATCCAAAGCCGCCTTATCGGTATTGCAAGCAACGAAGTTTACTCGCTCGATATTCATCGTCTGCATGTGGTGTACTGCATTGCCACCAGCACCACCAACACCCGCAACCATAATCTTCGAGGCGGGGTCGAGTTTAAGGTTTGAGAGCTTATCGCCAGCAACAGCCACCAACAGCTCGTCCGTCGCTATATTATTTGTATTCATACTCTTAGTCTGATTTTTAAGTTCTAAAATTCGCTATCGTTCTCGTTCTGCACAAAGGCGTTGTTCAGCTTATTCCACATCTTCGAGAGGCGGCTTGTAAGGCTCGATGTCTTGCTCGCCTTATCATCACCACCCTCGGGGTTGAAGCTGACACCCTCGTCGTCAAACTTCTGAGGCTCCTGCACGGTCTGTTCCACTGGCGTCTGCTCGGTGTTGTTATCAGCGGCCTGAGGCGCATCGTCGATAAGTGAGCGACGGCGCACGTGGACGGGTGCGGGGTCGGGGGTATTCACAACCACGTTCGACGGCTGATGACGGCGCACAGGACTCTCCGAAACGGCACACTCGCCGTGCGTAGCACCATAGATAAGCAGTGAGGCGGCAGTAGCGTAGGCTGGTGTGGTAACATGCTCCAATAGCGACTCCTCGACGAAGCCATACTCGGGGTGTACGGCGCGCACATCCTCATAGCCCAACTCGCGGGCAAACAGCGCCTCTATATCTCGCATATTAGAGCCACCACCCGTAAGCAACACCACAGGCATAAACTTAGAGCCGCAGCCCGCATCCTTAATCTCGCGAGCTACCCACCCTGCAATCTCCTTCAAGCGCGACTCGATGACCGTAACGAGGTTGCGACGCAGAATACTCTTGGGCATACCGCGACGCATCGACTGGAAGACGATGATGTCATCGACAGCCCTCTCGACCATTGCCGAGCCATACTGCACCTTCAAGTCCTCGACATAGTTTGAGGGGATGCTGTATGTGCGGATGTCGTTGTTGATGGCATTTGCACCAATGGGGATAGAGGCCATATAGCGCACCTTGCCGCCATAGAGTACCGTAACGTCCGTTACGCCACCACCGAGGTCCACCACCACAGCACCATCCTGCATATCGTCGGTATTGGCTATCGACAGATGCGACACGAAGGCATTGGGAACAAACTCCTTAACCGAGATGCCGTGGACCTCCAAACACTGGCTCAAACGGTCGCGCATAGCCTTGTCGCAGAGGATGAAGTTGTAGGTCGCCGTGAGCAGATGTCCGTAAGCACCCACGGGAACATCTACCTCCTTCTCGTCAATCTTGTAGCGCAGGGGCTGCATCGTCATAATCGTCTCGCGGTCATCGGGGAGCTTCACGGTCTTCATACGACGGTCCA
Source organism: Alistipes sp. (assembly GCA_017416915.1). GTDB lineage: Bacteria > Bacteroidota > Bacteroidia > Bacteroidales > Rikenellaceae > Alistipes. The sequence goes on from JAFQAN010000006.1 coordinate 18,999, forward strand.
GCTCGTCGATGTCGCTCTGGGTTATCTGGTTGCTGCCGTTGCGCAGTTCATCCTTGACATAGACGTGGTCGGTAACCTGCACACAACGCACATACTCGCCCGACAGACCCGCATATACCTCCGTAAGGCGGATGTTAAGACGCTGCTCTATCTTCTTCTTGGCAGAGGCTATCGCCAAGCCAACCATATCGCTATTCTCGATACGACCTGCATTTACACCCGTTACAGGCTCTGCAACAATATAGACGATATTCACTCTACCATCATCTTCCACAGCACCCACGGCAATCACAACATTCGATGTACCTACATCGACAACTACAATCTGCTTGTTTTTCATCGCTTTATATATTTTTCATTTTTGTTTCTTCATCTATTTCGCCCCTAACGGCACACCACCTGTCCCTCATACCTCAGACTGATAGTCGAATAGCTATCCCAGCCCACGTTTGGTAGCGCCTTATCGTAGAAGCGATGCAGCATAGCGAGCTTGTCGCCCATCTGCTCGGCATAGCCCATATCCACTACGAAGCTCGCTGAACGTGGCACGAACGATAGCTGCATCGGCACCGTGCCACCACCATCGACGAGTATCTGCACAACCTCTGCCCGCCAAAATCTGTCGGCATCGACCCTATGCACAAAGTCCATAAGGTTATCGAAGTCGCTGCCCACGCACTCTACATATCGACGCTGCTCGCGCAGACGCTCCTGCTGTCGGTCGAGTATCGCAATGTCGGCATCTATGCGGTCGTGGCGCTCCTCATTCTCCCTCTGCGCCTCAATCTTGCGCTGGTCCAACTCCTCCTTACGCTTCGCCACCTCGTAGTCCGACATAAACATCTCGCGGCGCACACGGCTATTTAGCACCGAGCGCAACTCCTTATCGTACTGGCGCAATAGCTTGTAGTGAGGCACCTTCTGCTGCTCGACATCGGCAATCGCGCGTTCGATGGTCGCCACCGAGTCGCGCACCATATCGTGAACATATCCCGAATAGTCGGCAGCAAAGATAGGTTTGTAGCCACCCGTAATCACAGGCACAAGCACCGCATAGCCATCCGACGCTGGGAATATGTAGCCATCCTCGGTGATATACATATCGTAGCCATCGACCCTCAGACGCACCACAGGCTCACGCTGCGTGATATTGACCGTAACACAGCCGCCGTGCGTAACATAGGCATTGACACTCTCTACGGCACTATGCGAGAGCGCCGTACGCTCCAACGCTGCGAGGTCCACCTCCGATAGGGGGCGTCCCACGGGCGATACGCCGTGTAGCTCGAACCACTCCTGCATAAGGCGCGCATCGACCAACTGACGCTCGGCACTGCCCTCAACGACGATATTACACTCCTCGACACGCTGCGTGGCACGATACTCCTTGCGGCCGCCGTCAGCCCAGCGCCACACGAAAAATAGTGCTACCCACATCAGGGCATAGCCTATGTATCTGCCTATCTTGCGTAACATTCTACCCTTTTTAAGCCCGTTTTTGCAATAGTGCGGCTACATCGTTGCACACAACATCTATGTTTCCTGCTCCGAAGGTTACCACCACGTCGGTATTCCTCGCAGCAAGCCTTTCGACAAGCTCTTCGCGCTCTGCCAACGACCACTCCACCGTAAGCATACCGCCGATAAGCTCCGAGCATACACCCTCGATAGGCTCCTCACGTGCTGGATATATAGGCACGAGAATAACATCGTCCGCCAACGACAACGCCTCGGCAAATTCGGGGGCGAGGTCGCGCGTGCGGGTGTAGAGGTGTGGCTGAAATATCGCCGTTATATGTCGATTGGGGAAGATGCCGCGTAGCGATGTTATCGTAGCGCGCAGCTCCTCGGGGTGGTGAGCATAGTCGTCGATATATACCTGCTTGGGGCTATTCACATAGACCTCCATACGTCGCTTGACACCGCTAAACGATGCCAAGGCACGACGTACCGCCTCGCCATCGAAACGCCTATTCTCCATCCTTGCCGCAGCCCACAACATAGCCACTGCCGCCACCGAGTTCTCGATATGCACCTTACCAGGTATGCCGAGCGTACAACCCTCGATGCGTCCATCGGGAAGCACTATGTCGTAGCGATAGCTGCCACCCTCTTCGAGCGTTATGTTCTCGGCGTGGAAGTCGCCGCCCTCATCGCACGAGTAGCGGTAGAGGTCGCGCTGCGTAGCATCGAAGCGCAATGCCACGCCCTGCTTCAATATCAGCGCGCCACCCACCTTAATCTGCGCCGCGAACTGCTCGAACGCCTCGACCACAGCCTCCACCGTGCCATAGATGTCGAGATGGTCGGCATCCACCGCCGTAATCACAGCCACGTCGGGGTGTAGGCGTAAGAATGAGCGGTCGTACTCGTCAGCCTCGACAACAAGCCTACGTCCTGCACCCAAGACAAGGTTTGACGAGAAGTTGCGCGATATGCCACCAAGAAAGGCACTACCCTCCTGCGCCGCATCGCTATTGAGCCACGCCGCAAGTGTCGATGTAGTGGTCTTGCCGTGCGTACCCGCCACCGCCATAACCAACTTACCCTCGCTCAGGTAGCCAAGCATCTGTGAGCGCTTCTCGATGCGGAAGCCCCTCTCACGTAGCCACGCCCACTCGCGGTGGTCGGCAGGTATTGCGGGTGTCAGCACCACCAACGTATCCTCCGCCGAGCGCATCGTCTCGGGAATTAGCTCGGGGTTATCGTCGTAGTGTACCAACGCCCCCTCAGCCTCCAACGCGCGCGTGAGGGGTGTCGCCGTGCGGTCATAGCCCGCCACAGCGTAGCCCTCGTGCATAAAGTAGCGGGCAATAGCACTCATACCAATACCACCTATGCCGAGAAAATATATGTTTTTAAGCTCCGTGTTCACTGTTCCAAAATTTTTAAGCCTTCGACAGCTCGTTCTCTATCTCGTGTACCACACGCTCTGCCGAGTCCGATATGGCAAGCAGGGCGATATTTTGTCTTAGCTTCGCGAGACGCTCGGCATCAAACACAAGGCTCACCGCCTCGCTCATTGCGCGCTCCACAGCCTCGCTGTCGCGCACAATCGCCGCAGCACCCCTCTCCACAAGCGCCATAGCATTCTTTGTCTGGTGGTCCTCCGCCACGTTGGGCGACGGCACAAATATCGTGGGCTTCGCCACCAAACATAGCTCCGACACGGTGCAGGCACCGCTACGCGATATTACCACGTCGGCAGCGGCATAGGCATAGTCCATACGCTCGATAAACGCCCCCTGCCAGATATTCTTTGTCGGATGTTCGGCAAGAAAGTGCTGCATCTCGCGCTCGTAGTACTTGCCCGTCTGCCATATCACCTGCACAGGGGCCTCGCCATCGAGCGTCAGCAGCCACGCCTTCATCATCTCGTTGAGTGTTCGTGTGCCGAGCGAACCTCCCACGACAAGTATCACGGGGAGTCTGTCGTCGAAGCCGTAGTGCGCCAATGCCTCACTGCGGTTGCTGCCCTCCGCCGAAAAGCGACCACGCAACGGGTTACCCGTCATCACGATACGGTCGGCAGGGAAGAAACGCTCCATATTGTCGTATGCGACACAGATGCGCTTAGCGCGCTTCGAGAGAATCTTGTTGGTCAGGCCTGCATAGGAGTTCTGCTCCTGTATGATTGTCGGGACGCCAAGACGCTGTGCCGCCCACAGCACTGGTGCTGAGGCGTAACCGCCAAAGCCTACGACGATGTCGGCACGAAAGTCGCGTATTATGCGCTTAGCACGGCGGATGCTCGATGCCACCTTGAAGGGCAATGCCAAGTTTTTGAGCGTCAGTCGGCGCTGCAAGCCCGCTACGGGCAGACCCTCGATGCGATAGCCGAGCGCAGGTATCTTCTCCATCTCCATCTTACCCTCAGCGCCCACAAAAAGAAGCTCGACGTCATCGCCCCAATGGCGTTTTAGCGCTTCGGCAACCGAAACGGCGGGATATATGTGTCCTCCGGTACCACCACCAGAGAGAATTACTCTTTTCATCATCTAAAATTTTCGTTGTTTGTCGCCATAAGAGTAGAGGCAAACAATATGATTTTCAAAAACATAGCACACGGCGATTACCAAAATCGCGATATGTATGCAATTTCACTCTACAAAATTATAAATTCTCTGCGGAAAATCAAATTGAAATTTGCAGTTTTTTTCTATGAAAAAAGATTTTTTTTGTTACGGGGAGAGGGGCGTGATTGGCTGGGTGGCGCGCGGTTGGCTGAGGGGCGCGCGATTGGCTGGATGGCGCGCGGTTGGCTGGGTTGCGCGCGATTGGCTGGGTTGCGCGCGATTGGCTGAGAATGACTGAGAACGACTGAGAACGACTGGGAATGCCTGAGAACGCCTGAGAGGCGCGCCGTTCACTACCGCGAGACAGCGAGACGACGAGACGACGAGACAACGAGACAACGAGACGACGAGACGACGAGACGACGAGACGACGAGACAACGAGACAACGAGACGACGAGACGACGAGACGACGAGACGACGGGACAACGGGACAACGAGACCACGGGACCCCTGAAAAACACAGTCGTTCTCAGGCATTCTCAGTCGTGCGAGGCTGTGCGAGGCAGCTTGGCGTCAGAGTGGTGCAGATGTGGTGCCAAGTCGAAGTTTGGCTGGATGGGGGTGTACTTGGCGTACATCCCCATTCAGACGAACGAGCTTGGTGCCGCAGATGCGCCGCTATCACGCCAAGCTATCACGCCAAGCAATTAAATGATGATGCGCTTCTTTACAAATTGCTCCCTAAACTGTTGGGGAGTGAAACCCCTGAGTCTCTTGAATATACGATTAAAATTCGAGATATTATTAAAGCCACATTTATAGGCTATATCGGCAATCGAGTTAGTGGGTTCATCTACAAGTAGTCGCGCCACAGCACTCACTCGTATCTCATTGAGACAGTCGATAAAGTTGCTGCCTGTGCGTATCTTGATAAAGCGGCTGAACGACGAGGTACTCATATTGACCAAACGAGCCACATCGGCGAGTGTTATACGTTCGGCATAGTGCTGATGCAGATACTCCATAACGAGTTTCACACGGCGCGAATCATAGACCTGCGCACCTTCGGAGAACATCTCGTGCGACAGCTCCTCCGCCCTCTCATCTGAGGCCAAGAGCTGCAACATACGCAAAAATATGAGCATCGAGTTAAACTTATCGTCGGAGTGCAACAACTCCTGTAACAGAGGCTTAACAGCGATGATGGTGTCGCGCGAAAACGACAAGCCATACGCCGCACGTGCCATCATACGACTGATGAGGCGAAACTGCTTCTTGGCAAGGAGTCCTCCCTCGAAGAGGTCGCCATTCATCTGTATCGTAATCTCATAGATGTCCTGCGAAGTGCAATTGTGATTTACCCACGCGTGTTCGAGGTTACGGCCCGTGATAAGCACAAGTTCCAGGTCGTCAATCTCTGCCGAGTGGTCGCCAACAATACGTCGCGCACCTCGCGCCCCCTCGATATAGTTGAGTTCGTAGAGCGAGTGGATGTGTATCGGGAAGTTGAACGACGACTTATGGCGCTCAAATATCGCAAAACTCTCCTCCTCCTTTACTGGGGGTATTTCGGTAAGGACTCCAATACTTGCCATACTCTTACCTCTGCAAGTCGTTCATCATCAACACATCATCTCGTTGCACAAAGTTTTTCATATCCTCAGCTGAGCTATGTCCTGGATACGAGGCGTAAAAGTGGTTGGGGCGGTTAAAGGCGTTGCGCCACAACAGCAGATGGCTACACTGCTTACCCTCGATACCAGGCAGCAGCACCGTGGTAAACCAGTCATCATCGGGGATGGTCTCGTAGCCCGTCTCGCACACCGCCCACAGCTTGCCGTGTTCTTCGGCAAATTGGCGCGCTACATCTGCACGAACGGTCATCTCGGCGATATAAGCCTCACCCGTAGAGTAGTGGTAGATGTCGAAACCTACAATATCGACATAGTCGTCGCCTGGGTAGCGCTCGGCGAACTCCTCAATGGTCTCATAACCCGCCATAGAGTACGATATGAGCATATTGTGCGCTCCCTTATCGCGCAGATAGTCAATGGTGTATCGCCATAGCGCCACATAATCCTCGACACTACACTGTGAGGCGCACCACCAGAACCAATTACCCGATAGTTCGTGGTAGGGGCGGAAGATGACAGGTATCAACTCGCCATCGGCACGACGCAGGCTCAACATAAAATCTGCCATACGGTCGAGCCACAGGCGATACCTCTCGGCAACAGCCTCATCATTGAGTATCGACCACACCACCTTATCCGACGACACATCCCACGAGTCGCCATCGGTAAGCGGGTTGCGACCGTGCCACGAAAAGCTATTGATTGCACCGTGAGCATCTGCCCAGATGATGTTGCGGCGCATATCGTCAAACGGCACGTTATCGAGATTGTTGGCAGCGCCCAATTCGAGCATTCCCAAGTCCCAGCCGAAGAGTGCGGGATAGTCGCCCGTGACGCCCTCGACATCGCTTCGGTAGTTGCCCTCATCGACCCAACCTATGCCGTATGCCAAGTCGTCCTGATGACCAAAGATAACTCCCTTAGTAGCAAGGTCATACATATAGTTGTAAAGCTCTACGGTAGCCGCTGTTGCCTCCTTATCGGCAGGCACTCTATTTGAGGTCTTTTCATCCCTATTTTCGGTTGCGGCGCAACCCACAAGCAAAAGGGTTGCAATGGTAGTTAATAGGTAGTGTTTCATAGCGTAAAAAAAGTATTATCACACCACAAAGTTAGCACATTTTTTCAGATGCACAATAATACTTTTTTAACAAATTATAATACTATTACTCTACTTATCGCACTTAATAATAGGTGTAAATGCAAAAGCTCAAAAAAATCAACTATGATATATTAGTATTGTATTGTGTTAAAATAGTATTACTATTGTGTTGAGATATGTGTTAAATTTGCAATATGAAATAATGTATAGCGGTATGAACGGAATTTTTAGTCGCACAACAACACTGATTTTGATGCTTGCAGCCGCCATCACACTTGGCACATCTTGCACATCACAACCCACAGAGAAGCCCCAAGCAAAGGATTTTGTAAAGGTTGAAAACGGACAATTTATCCGCAACGGCAAGCCCTACTACTTCGTCGGCACCAACTTCTGGTACGGCGCAATTCTCGGCTCACAGGGCGAGGCGGGCGACCGTGAGCGTCTTGTAAAAGAGTTAGATATGCTCAAAAGTATGGGTGTCGATAATCTCCGCATATTGGTAGGTGGCGATGGCGACAACGGCGTACCCTTGCGCATAGAGCCTACGTTGCAGACGGCGCCTGGCGTATATAACGAGGAGCTACTCGACGGCTTGGATTATCTGCTGATGGAGATGGGCAAGCGCGATATGACCGCAGTACTCTACCTCAACAACTCGTGGGAGTGGAGCGGCGGCTACACACAGTATGTTGCTTGGGCAAACGGCACAGAGGTTCCCGTGCCTACCCCAGGTAGCGAGGGCTGGGATGGCGAAGGCTGGGCGCGCTACATGGCGAGCGCCCGCACCTTTGTACGCGACGAGCGCGCCAAAGAGCTGTTCTATGACCACGTGCGCTTCATCGTGAGCCGCACAAACAGCTACACCGACGTACGCTACATCGACGACCCGACAATCTTCTCGTGGCAGATAGGCAACGAGCCACGCGCCTTCGACCCCGAAAACAAGGAACTTTTCGCCGAGTGGATACTCCAAAGTGCAAAGCTCATACGCGAACTCGACCCCAACCACCTCATCTCGACTGGCTCGGAGGGCTATCACGGCTGCGAGCAGGACATCGAGCTATGTCAGAAGATACACGCCTACGACGAAATAGGGTATATCAACTGCCACGTATGGCCCTACAACTGGAAGTGGATAGACGAAGAGAATATGGGCGAGCAGCTACCCACCGCGTGTGAGAACACTAAGCAGTATATCGCAATGCACATCGACGTAGCGGAGGCTATCAACAAACCTCTCGTAGTTGAGGAGTTCGGCTTCCCGCGCAACGATATGAACTACGCCAAGCAGAGCAACACCTCGTACCGCGACACCTACTATGGCTACGTATTCGATATGGTCAAGCAGTCGGCGGCCGAAGGTGGCAAGTTTGCAGGTTGTAACTTCTGGGGCTGGGGCGGACACGCCGAGAAGATTGCCGACGACTACAAGTGGGCGCACGGCTACGACTACACGGGCGACCCCGCACAAGAGCCACAGGGCTGCAACTCGGTATTCGCCGACGACAGCACGACAATAGAGCTTATCAAGCTGACTAACGAGACCCTGACAAACCGATAACCAAAAAAAACGCAAAGATATGAGACGCTACACCTTATATATAATATATAGTATCGCGGCACTCTTCGCCACGACATCTACCACGCTTGCCGTAGAGCCTCTGGCCGTGCGCAACGGCAAGGTCGTGGAGGCTAAGAGCGGTAAAACACAGGCGCTCACGGGTGTATCGCTTGCGTGGCACCACTTTGCCGACCAGTACTACAATGCGGATGTGGTGCGCACCCTCACCGAAGATTGGCATGCCGAGGTGATACGTGCCGCTGTGAGCGTGGAGCTTGGTGATGGCATCCTCAAAAACCCCGAGCGCGCATACAAGGCACTATACACCGTAATTGACGAGTGCATCAAGCGCGACTGCTACGTGGTGGTTGATTGGCACTGCCACAACATCCGCCTCAACGAGGCAAAGCAGTTCTTCACACGTGTAGCTACCGACTACGGAGACAAGGCAAATATCATCTACGAGATTTTCAACGAGCCTGAGTATCAGAGCTGGGCTGAGGTCAAGGCGTACTCGGAGGAGGTTATCGAAACCATACGCGCCATAGACCCCGACAACCTTATCATCGTGGGCTGCCCTCACTGGGACCAGGATGTAGATATTGTTGCCGATGACCCCATCAAGGGCTTCGACAACCTTGTATATTCGTTCCACTTCTACGCCGCAACACACCAGCAGGCAAATATGGACCGTTGCGACTACGCCCTCGCAAAGGGTCTGCCGCTCATTATATCGGAGTGTGGCGGTATGGACCACCTCGGTCAAGGTATGGTAGATATAGAGTGGTGGGGACGCTGGACCAACTGGGCGCGCCGCAACGACATAGGCTGGATAGCGTGGTCGCTGTCGGACAAGGTGGAGACCTGCTCTATGCTGCGCCACGGCACCACGACAACACCCGCCGAGGGTGGCTGGGAGGTTGCCGACCTGAAAGATTGGTCGCTTTTGGTAATGGCAACACTGCACCAAGAGGCGGAGCTAAACAACGCCAAATAAAAGAGATACGGACGACACTCAACCCTAAACCCAAAAAAAACGCGAACTATGAAACGCTTATCTACCCTACTACTTATCCTCGGCATCATCCTCTCTGTCGAGGGACTTCGCGCACAGAAGTACGAGGAGTTAGCAAAGACTCCGCAGATGGGCTGGAACTCGTGGAATAAGTTTGCCTGCGACATCAACGAGGAGCTTATACGCGAAATTGCCGATGCGATGATAGAGAAGGGCATCGCCGACGCAGGATATGTATATATCAACCTCGACGACTGCTGGCACGCCTCGGAGCGCGACGCCGACGGCTTCATACAGTGCGACGCTGAGCGTTTCCCATCGGGCATAAAGGCGCTGGCAGACTACGTACACGAGCGCGGGCTGAAACTCGGCATCTACTCCGACGCGGGAACACACACCTGCGGCGGTCGTCTCGGCTCTCTTGGCCACGAGTATCAGGATGCGTTGCAGTATGCTCGCTGGGGCATCGACTACCTCAAATACGACTGGTGTTCAACAGACAACATCAACGCCAAGGGTGCTTATACGCTGATGAGCAACGCCCTACGCGCTGCGGGACGCCCCATACTCTTCTCGATGTGCGAGTGGGGAACAGCAAAGCCGTGGGAGTGGGCAAAAGATATAGCGCACTCGTGGCGTACAACGGGAGATATATGGCTCTCGTTCGACCAAGTGCAGGACCTCGGCACGTGGAAGGCATGGAGCGTGATGCACATCCTTGATATGAACGCCGACCTACGCCGCTACGCAGGTCCTGGACACTGGAACGACCCCGATATGTTGGAGGTGGGCAACGGACTGACGCAGAGCGAGGATAGAGCGCACTTCACGATGTGGTGTATGCTCTCGGCGCCGCTTATCCTCGGCAACGACATCCGCACAGTATCTGACCAGACACTCGACATCATACTCAACCGCTGCGTGATAGCCATCGACCAAGACCCTCTGGGTGTGCAGGGCTACCGCTTCTTGGACGAGGGCGACTTCGAGGTGTGGCTCAAACCCCTTGCAGGGGGCGACTGGGCGTTCTGTATGCTCAACCGCGGTAGTGAGCCGAAGCAATATACCATCGAGTGGGCAAACTTCGACTGGACAGATGACGAGGTGTCGGGACTCTCGACAGAGCTATCAACAAAGCTCTACAACATCGAAAACCTCTGGAAGGAGGGCAAAGAGGCCAACGAGGGGACAACAAAGCGCAGCAAGAGCGTAACAATCCCGTCGCACGACGTAGTGCTATACCGTCTAAGTCCCGTAACGAAGAAGAGACAATAACAGAGACCCTAATAAAACCATAAAATATTATGACTGAGCTTTTTAGACGATTAACACTTGTTGTAGCGCTGCTTAGTGCTGCTGCAACACTCTCAGCAAAGGGGCTTGCGGAGGTTAAGGTAGAGTGTACCAGCAATTGGATATACGACCAAGAGGCATACTTCAACATTATGCTCACCGCAGGCGAGCAACACGCCACGGGTGTCATCGAGTTCTCGGTGGCAACAGACCAGGGTGTGGCCATTATGGCGATGAGCCAGTCGTACAGCATAGCTGCGGGCGAGCCATGCCAGCTGCAATTCCGCATCGCAGCACTCGACGCTGGCTTCTACCGTGTAACGGTAAAGGATGATGGCGCGGAGGCTACGGCATTCAACTTCGGCATACGTCCTGACGAGGTGGTGTCGGCACGCGACGCACAGCCCGACTTCTGGGAGTTCTGGCAGCAGAGCCTCGACGAGTTGGCACAGGTGGCACCCGAATACAAGCTAAAACGCGACAAGACCCTCTCGGGAAAGCTACGCAACGTATATACCGTAGAGATGCTGTCGTGGGGCGGCGAGACGATACGCGGCTACTGGGTAGTACCCAAGGCGAAGGGTAAGTACCCCGTAACGATTACCTATATGGGTTACAGCTCGAAGCCGTGGTGTCCCGAGGCTGACAGCCGTGGCGACATAGCGGAGTTTGTACTGTCGCACCGCGGTCAGGGACTCAACGAATTTGAGAACAAGTACGGCGACTGGATACGCTACGGCCTCGCCGACAAATACACATACTACTACCGTGGTGCATTCCTCGACGCGGTACGTGCGATAGACTTCGTATGCTCGCGCCCCGAGAGCGACTTGAAGCACATCTTCGTAGATGGCGGCTCGCAGGGTGGCGCGCTGACACTCGTAGCAGCATCGCTCGACAACCGTGTGGCAGGCGCAGCACCCTTCGTACCCTTCCTCTCGGACTACCCCGACTACTTCGCAACGGTAGATTGGCCCAAATGGCCCGTGATGGAGGAGGCAAAGCTCTTAGGACTGAGCGACGAGGAGCTATACCGCACACTGTCGTACTTCGACGTGAAGAACTTTGTGGAACATATCGAGTGTCCCGTGCTGATGGGCTTCGGCTTGCAGGACTTCGTGTGTCCGCCACACACCAACTTCGCAGGATTTAACAACATCCCCACCGAGAAGCAGTGGATAGTATTCCCCCACGCAGGACACCAAGTGGAACGCGAAGCAGAGTGGTGGAACGCCCGCTCCAATTTTTATTCTCGATTGATTGGGGAATAGAGGACCGAGCGAAAAAAGTTTGCCGAGCGTGAGTAATACCCTCAGACACAGCGTCGCACTGTCGAAGAGAGATGCTGAACAAAATTAAGTATAAACCGCTTAGGCACAGCAACCAAAACAACGAAATTATATCATTTCACCCGAAAACCTGATATAACTAAACAAATTTTTACTAACTAATAACAAAGCCTATGAAAAACTTGACTTACAGAATCGCATTGGTCATAGCGATCCTATGCGTAGGCACTGCTTCGGCATTTGCCCAACAAGTGAAGGGTACCGTTAAAGACACGGCAGGCTCACCGATAATCGGCGCAGCCGTTGTTGTCGAAGGTACAACCGTCGGCACGACAACAGGTACTGACGGTCGCTTTACAATCAATGTCAGCAACGGCAAGGCATTGGTTGTATCGTACATCGGTTTCAGCGACGAGCGCGTAGCGCTGGTTAGCGGCAAAACCTCGTACGACATCACTCTTAAAGAGGATGCTACCGACATCGACGAGGTAGTAGTAGTAGGTTACGGTACGCAGAAGCGTTCGGACCTCACTGGCTCTATCGCCTCGATATCGACCGAAAACCTCAAAACGTCGGTTATCACTAACGCCGACCAGATGTTGCAGGGTCGCGTAGCAGGTGTGCAGGTAACACAGAACTCTGGTGCGCCAGGTGGTGCTGCCTCTATCCGCGTACGTGGTGCATCTTCTATCAACTCGTCAAACGAGCCTCTCTATGTCATCGACGGTATTCCATTCTCGGGTGATGGTACCTCAATCGGCGGCTTTGACTGGGCTGGTGGTACGAGTGGTCAGACCAAAGTAAACCCCCTATCGACAATCTCTCCGTCGGACATCGTATCGATGGACGTCTTGAAGGATGCGTCGGCAACGGCAATCTACGGTTCGGCAGGTGCTAACGGTGTGGTTATCATCACAACACGTCGTGGCGAGAAGGGCTCTATGAAGCTCAACTACGACGGACACGTAGCTTGGCAGCAGCAGGGCAAGCGTATCGATATGATGAACTTGCAGGAGTATGCAGCATACCAGAACGACATCGCAGCGCTCTACCCCAATATCGAGGTGGACGAGACCCTCGCTGACCCCACAATCCTTGGCGACGGCACCGACTGGCAGGATGCCATCTTCCGCACAGCACTGACACACTCTCACTCAGTATCATTCTCGGGTGGTACCGATAAGTTCCAGTTTGCTGGCTCGGGTGGCTATATGTCGCAGGATGGTACGGTAGTAGGCTCAGGCTTCGAGCGTTACAGCGCACGTTTCAATGGCGACGGTCAGATCAACAAGTGGTTGCGCGCCGGTGGTTCGTTGGCATTTACACACACCGACGAGGTAATCACACGTCAGGATGGTAACGACGGTGTTATCATGGGCGCCCTCTCGATGATGCCAAACGTACCCGTCTATGACTTCGAGGGCAACTACGCTACGCCTAACTCAATCTACGCCTCTTCGGGCTACAACCCATTGTGGCAGGCTGAGTCGCAGACAAACACCCTCGTACGTAACCGTACTATGGGTAACCTCTACTTGCAGATCGACCCCGTAGAGGGTCTTAACCTCCGCACCGAGTTCGGCTTCGACCTCTCGAACAACAAGAACGAGAGCTTTATGCCTCGCTACGACTTCGGTACGGTAGCCAGCAAGATTAATCAGGCATTGGTACGCAACGACGACTCGATGTTCTGGATTTGGAAGGCTTACGCAACATATAACAAGACCTTCAACGAGAAGCACCACTTCTCTGTAATGGCAGGTTTCGAGGCTCAGAAGAGCGCTTGGTCTGGCACACAGCTTATCAAGCACGGTCTGTCGAGCGACGACATCAAGATTGTAACGGCTGACGGTACTTTCGGCTCAAACAACGGCTGGAAGGATGAGGCAACAAAGGCTTCGGCATTTGCACGTGCAAACTACAACTTCGACGACCGCTACCTCTTTACCGCAACATTCCGTGCCGACGCATCTTCGAAGTTCGGTCCCGAGAATAAGTGGGGCTTCTTCCCCTCGGCAGCATTCGCTTGGCGTATCTCTAACGAGGCATTCCTGCGCGACGTAGAGGCTGTATCGAACCTTAAATTGCGTTTGGGTTACGGTTTGGTAGGTAACGACAACATCGGTACCTACAAGTATGGCTCAACAATGACCACACTGCTGTCGCCCTTCACAGGCTCGTCGTATCGCCCCTCGAACATCTCTAATGCCAACCTCAAATGGGAGGCTTCGGAGCAGTACAACATCGGTATCGACGCTGGCTTCGTGAACAACCGTGTAGCATTCTCGGTTGATCTCTACCAGAAGGATACTCGCGACCTCCTGTTGCAGGTATCTGTTCCCTCATACCTCGGCACAGGCATTCAGCCTCCGTTTGCTAACATCGGTAAGGTGCGCAACCGCGGTATTGACATCGCAGTAAACCTCGTACCCGTAGAGAAGCCCAACTTCCAGTGGCGTTCGGACATCATCGTATCGCTCAACCGCAACGAGGTGCTTGCTCTTAACGACGACGCTCAGGTAATCTACAACGGTGTGGATGTCTATTTCGGTGCAGCCTTCAAGACCGCTTCGGTTATCCAGGTAGGTCAGCCTATCGGTGCCTTCTACGGCTACGTTACCGATGGCTACTTTGCCAACGAGGAGGATGTGTTGTCGCACGCCGTACAGGTTGAGGATGGCAACAACAAGGGTACAAACCTCTATAACAAGAATAACGGTGCTTACGTCGGCGACGTTAAGTTCAAGGACCTCAACGGTGATGGCTTCATCACATCTGAGGACCAGACAATCATCGGCGACCCCAACCCCGACTTCACATTCGGTTGGAACAACACCTTTACCTACAAGAACTTGGAGCTTACCATCGGTCTTAATGGCGTATATGGTGGCGACATTCTTAACATTGCACGTTACCGCGTAGAGTCGCTCAGCTCGCAGTGGGACAACCAGTCGGCACGTATGACTAACCGCGCGCTGATTGCTACCGACGAAAATGGCAACGACTACCTCGCAAACGCTGGCTCGGCTATCGCACCTCGCTTCGCTCCTAACGACATCAACGGCAACCGCCGTATGAGCGACCGCTGGTTGGAGGATGGCTCGTACCTGCGTATTCAGAACATCACCTTGGCTTACAACTTCCCACAGCACTGGATGAAGAAGATTCATATGCAGAGCTTGAAGCTGTATGTAACCTTGCAGAACCTCTACACTTGGACAGCCTACACTGGTTATGACCCCGAGATTGGTGCATTCAACCAGTCGGCTGCTATGCAGAACTACGATATGGGTCGTTACCCCACGCCTCGTATGTATATCGTTGGTTTGAACATCGGTTTCTAATTCTTAATATTGGATGAAGATGAAAAAGTTTGTAAAAATATTCGCTTTCTCGGCAGCCCTTCTCACAATGGGTTGCGAGCAGTTCCTTACGGTAAATCCACAGGATTCACTCGTTAAGGAGAACTACTATACAAGCAGCGAGGCAGTACGTGCCAACACCGCAACACTTTACAGCCACGTATGGTGGGACTTCCAGAACCGCTTTATGTGGATGGGTGGCGATATGATGGCGGGCGACCTCCACTACACCTATGGCGACGAGGGTCAGTTCTACCTCAACACCGTTACCGATAACAACCAGTACTCGAACAACGGTTGGGTAGGTCTTTACAATGTCGTATCGTACGCCAACTCTGTGCTTAACGATATGCCCGCCGCAGCACGCGAAAATGGCGTATCGGAGAGCGTTATCTCGGCAGCAATGGGTGAGGCATACCTCTTCCGTGCCTTGGCTTACTACTTCCTCACGGAGTACTGGCACGAGGTACCTATCATCACCAATGCCGAGTCTCTGATTACGTCGGGTAATACGCAGGACATCTACGTACCTAAGGCTACACAGCGCTCACTCTACCGCTTCATCTCTGAGGACTTGGAGAAGGCTATCGAGCTACTCCCCGAGAGCGATTCGGAGGCTGGTCGCGTGAACAAGTGGTCGGCAAAGGGTCTGTTGGCAAAGGTGTACCTCACACGTGCCGTATATGAGAAGACTCACGGCGGCTACGAGGGCGACACCAACGACTACTTCGAGCTTGCTAAGAGCTACGCTAAGGAGGTCATCACCGCAGGTCCTGCCCTCTACAAGAACTTCTCGGAGTTGTACGAGATTGAGGGCGAGAACCTCTCGGAGTCGCTTATCGCCATTCAGTGTATGGTAGGTGGCTACGGCTACGGCAACAACCGCTCTATCGAGTGGGGTCGTAACGGTACTGTTACTGGCGCAAGCTGCTGGGGTGCAGGTAAATCGCCCACCGTGGCATTGCAGGAGGTATTCGAGGAGCATCCCGAGGATGGTCGTCGTAAGTGGACCTATATGAAGCAGGGCGACGTCTATCCGTCGTTGGCTATCGGCGAGTCGGACTACTACGGCAATGGCGAGGTGGACTACTCGAACGGCTATGTATATCGCAACGCCTCTCTCGACGGCTCAACAGAGGGCGCTAACGAGGGTCTTGCACACATTAAGAAGTATATCATCAACGCACACGGTGGCGCAAACATCGGCACAATGCAGGATGGCTCGAACAACATCTACTTGTTGCGCGTGGCTGACGTCTATTTCGTATATGCCGAGGCTTGCTTGAAGGGCGACCTCTCAGCAACGCTTACCGACGCTGAGGCTCTTGGCTATGTAAACCAGGTGCTTAACCGCGGTGGCGACTCTGACGCAGGTTACACCGTTGATGCACTCACATATTTGGAGCTTATCAAGGAGCGCCGCAAGGAGTTCGCATTCGAGGGTATGAACTGGTTGGATATCCAGCGTCTCTACTACCTCGACGTGAACACAGCGTTGGAGTATCTGAACAATATGTATCGCGACAAAATCTACCTGTTCAACTGGCAGAAGTATGGCGAGGACTACCCCGACAACACCGAGGAGAACCTCTACGAGGCACAGAACAACAAGGACTACTTCGTACGCTCGTGGTACACACGCGTAGAGGCTGAGGACTACACCGACGTAGGTGCGGGTAGCAATGTCGACACCTCGAATCGTGCTGCCGCTATCGTGCTGAGCGAGAAGAACCTCACAGTTGCTATTCCTGCTGACGTAGCAACAAAGGCTCCTATCCTCAACAGCGCTGCCGTAGATTATTATGCCGAGTAACTAACCAATAAAGCATAAGAGATATGAAAAATATATTGAAAACCATAATGTTGGGTGGCGTAGCGATGATGTCGCTGCTGTTCACGGCGTGTGATCAGCCCAACGTTAATGACAAGGATAGCGAGTCGATACCGTCGATTAAGTATATCCGTCCTACCGACCCCGCAACGCAGGATCAGCTGCTTACGAGCGCTGCTATGGGCGACGTTATCGCCATCATCGGCGAGGGTCTTGAAGGCGTCGTATCGTTGAAGTTCAACGACATCGAGGCAGAGCTTAACCCCGCGCTCATCACGGCAAACTCTATCGTATGTTCGGTACCCGCGGTGATGCCTACCGAGATTACCAACACCATCACCCTTACCACGGGCGTCGGCAACGTCGTTGTCTATGACTTCGCCGTAGAGATTCCCAAGCCCTTCATCACAGGCGTAAACTGCGAGTGGGCAGCCCCAGGCAAGCAGATGGTACTTACGGGTCAGTACTTCTACCCCTTCACCGATACCAACACCTTCAACGTAACCTTCCCTGGTGGCGTTGCAGCCGAGGTTGTCGAGTTCACGGAGACATCGCTCACCGTAACCGTTCCCGAGTGCTTTATGGAGGGTGCTATCTCTGTTGAGGGCGAGTATGGCGTAGGTCTCACGAAGTTCAACTACCGCGACTCGAAGGGTCTGTTCATCGACTTCGAGGATTTGTGGTGGGATGGTTGGAGCTACTCTGGCGCGTGGACACGCACCGACAGCAACTCGTTGTCTGGCAACTACGTAGAGTTCAACACCCCCGCATCGGATTGGAACTGGAACACCAACGGTGGCGCTCTGTTCTTCAACAACGTGCAGCCCGACGGCTCACGCAAGGTTGACCTCATCCCCGAGGGCGATAACCCCACGGACTACACCCTCAAATTCGAGGTTAAGATTAACACTTGGCAGGATTTGCACCTCTCGATGTGGTTCTCGGGCGTATATAACGAGTTTACGACCGACGGTCCTCAGGCACAGTACCACTGGGCTCCCTTCACCGAGGGCGTAACAGCTACCGAGGATTGGATTACCGTAAGCATACCTCTCTCAGCGTTCAAGACCAACAAGGAGGAGAATGCCAACGACCGCGTAGTGCTTCCTGGCGATATGGGTAACTTCTGCATCTTCTTCTTCGGTGGCGTGAAGGATGCTGCCAATGCAGGTACTCCTATCAGCTTCTATATGGATAACCTTCGTCTTTCGAAGAACTAAAACTGAGAAGATATGATACGAAATATTTTTAGCAAGATAGCAATGCTCGTGGGTGTGGCAGCAGTGGCACTCACAGCGTGTACGGAGAACCAAAACGAGTTCCCGTGGGACAAGAGCGATGAGGATGCTACCACGTTGGAGGCATTCGGTCCCAAGGTGCAGCGCAATGGCGACCTGACCATCATCGGCAAGAACTTGCAGAATGTCGTAGCGGTGATCTTCCCCGAGGCTGTACGTGTCGAGGATTTCACCTTGGAGTCAAACGAGAAAATCGTCGTTAAGGTTCCCTACGAGGCTGAGGCAGGTAAGCTACAACTCGAATTGAAGGATAAGTCGGTTATCACATCTACCGCCGACCTTATCTTTGTGGACGTATTTACCGCTCCTACTATCAATATGGGTGAGGGCGTTGAGTCGGTACGTGGTGGCGACCAGATTACAATCGAGGGCGACTACCTCTACAACGTGGCAACCATTACCTTTATGTCGGGTGTCGATGTAGCTATCGACTCGGAGGCCGTAGTAGAGGTTACACGTAACCATATCAACGTGATTGTTCCCAATAACGCCGTTACGGGTCAGATTAAGATTGCCGACGCCGATGGCGTCAACGTATATTCGACCAATGAGGTTGTTGTACGTCAGCCTGTCATCGAGAGCGTTAGCCCCACCACTATCAAGGCGGGCGAGACTCTTACCATCAAGGGTAAGGATGTAGATCTTATCGAGACGGTTACCTTCGCTACGGACGTTGCGGTTAGCGACATCGAGGTTGTCGATGCCAAGACTATCAAGGTTGTCGTTCCCGCTACGGCTACCGACGGTGCTGTTAAGGGTACCTCGTTTGCAGGTGTCGAGACCGTTGCTCCCGACCCCATCACGCTCATCGGTCTTAGCGACATCAAGGTTGCTGCCGAGAGATTCAAGGTTGGCGAAGAGGTTACCATCACGGGTAACAACCTCGACTTGGTAACATCACTCGCATTTGCGTCGGGCGTTGCTGCCGATATGCTTTACGACGTTGATACTAAGGCTATTACCACTACTATTCCCGCTACGGCTGTCGATGGTGCTATCACCCTCTCGTTGGCTAACGGCACGACGGTAGATACCGAGGCTTTGACCCTTGTTAAGGCTGTTGTTACGGCAGTTACGCCTACCGAGCTTATGGCTGGCGAGCAGATTACCGTTAAGGGTACCGACCTCGACTTGGTTAAGGGTGTTAAGCTCAATGGCGCAGACCACGAGTTCACACTCTCGGGCGAGGACATCTTTATCTCTACTACGAACACCTCGCAGAGTGGTCTTATCGTACTTACACAGGAGAATGGTGTTAAGGTAGAGCCTACCGAGACCATCTCGCTCACTTACGACTCATTGGTTATCGTTACCACAATGCAGGAGAGCTGCTCGGTGGGCGATGTTATGAGCATCGAGGGTTCTAACTTCTCGCTCGTCGAGAACGTCTTTATCGGTGGTCAGAAGGTTACCGCTTACAGCGAGCGTACCGACACCAAGCTCAGCTTCACCGTACCTGCAACCGTGGATACGGGTAGCTATCCTTTGGAGTTCTTGCTCTTCTCTGGCGACACCGAGTTCACGGCGCAGACCGTTGAGATTCGTGGCGCTATCGCCGAGATTGTCATCGCTGAGGGTCTCTCTCACGACCTGGCTTACTCTTGGAGCAATGCTTGGCAGCTCTACGACGGTAGCGTATTTGCCAAAGTTCCGCGCACGGGTGCTACCCTGCACGTGGACTACACGCTCTCTACGGAGAACAACTACTGGCAGATTCAGCTCAACGACGCTACTTGGGCACAGCTTCCGAGCTTCCCCGGCAACGAGTATGGCGTTGTAGCTGTTGATGCAGGTACTACATCGTATGCTCATCCTCTGACTACCGAGGATGTCGAGAAGTTGTATGCTACGGGTATTGTAATTGGTGGCTGCGGTCTTATCATCGAGCGCATCTACATCACCTACGAGAACACCTCGGCAGAGCCTTACTACATCAGCGACGTTATGATTCTCGACTACGAGCAGCACGGCGACCACAATGCCGACTGGGATGGCTCGTGGGGCGTTCCTGCTGAGATTGTCAAGGAGGAGGGTAACGCCTACATCCGCACAACAGGCTCAGGTACAGGCTGGATTATGAACTGTAACCACCAGGCAAACTACGGCGAGGGCTACTTCCCCACGGTAAACTTCGACAACTACAACTTCAAGCTCGATGTTAAGATTGACGGCACTCCCGACATTGACCCCGCAACTACCGCTTTGCAGGTTGTCCTCAACGGCTGGCAGTGGGTTAATGCAGGTATCCTGCCCTCAACTACCGATGGCAAGTGGGTAACCATCACTATCGACTGCGCCGCTCTCAACCTCACAGGCGAGTTCGACCTCTCAACAGGCGACCTCGGCTTGGCGTCAGGTACCGACATCGGCGCTGGCGTTGCATTCGACAATATGCGTCTATCACTCAAATAGTGTGAATCTTTGGATAGCGGGGGCTGACTACCGCCGCTATCCCCAACCAAAAGAGATTAATTATGAAACTACTCAAAAGTTTATCGCTGTTGCTGCTTGTAACAGTCGTGATGGCTTGTGCTGAGGAGGAGCCTATCGGCACTTCGGAGATAAACCCCGAGGTAACGTCGTCATCGTTCACATCGGGCGCAACGGATCTATCGTTAGAGCCGTTCGAGATAAAGCTACTCTTCAACCGCGCCGTTGTAGAGGGCGATATGAGCAAGATTACGCTCAGCCCCGCTAAGGCGTTGGAGACATCGGTGCAGAATACATCGCTACGCATCGCCATTACAGAGGAGTTGGACTACGAGACCGACTACACGCTACGCATCGCTGCGGGCGCACTGCTCGACAAAAGCACATCGGGCGAGAACGTGGAGTACACCATCCACTTCCGCACCAAGGATAAGCCCTACACACCCCCCACCGACCCTACCACAACACTCGTGATGCCCAACGCTATGCCCGCCGCACAGCGCATCTACGACTATCTGTGGGAGTCGTATGGCGAGAAGTGTCTGTCGGGTGCTATGGCAAAGGTAGCGTGGAACATCGACGAGGCGCAGTGGGTATATAACAACACGGGCAAGTGGCCAGCGATGGCAACCTTCGACTACATACACCTCGACTACTCGCCAACAAACTGGATAGACTATACCAACACTGCCGTAGCCGAAGATTGGTGGGAGGCAGGCGGCATCGTCTCGGCGGGCTGGCACTGGAACGTGCCTGTGAGCGAGGGGTCTTCGACACACGCCTTCTACACCGACAACAACAGCTTCTCCGTAAAGCGCGCCCTTAGAGAGGGTACGTGGGAGAACGAGGTGATGAAGAGCGACCTTGCCGAGATGGCAGATATGCTTCTGCTGCTCCAAGATAAGGGTATTCCCGTGGTATGGCGTCCACTACACGAGGCTGCAGGCAACATCTACGAGCCGTGGCACGGCACAGCGTGGTTCTGGTGGGGTAACGATGGCGCGGAGGCCTACCGAGAGTTGTGGCGCACGATGTTCGACTACTTCGTCGAGCGCGGTATCAACAACCTGATATGGGTGTGGACCACACAGCTCAACGATATGGAGTTCTACCCTGGCGACGAGTATGTCGATATGGTCAGCCGCGACATTTACAACGTAACGAACGCCTCGGAGTACCCCAATCAGTGGCAGAGCGTAGCGCAACACTTCCCGCACAAGATGATTACGCTTAGCGAGATGGGCAACGTGGCATACATCGGCGATCAGTTAGATGCAGGTGCTATGTGGAGCTACTTTATGCCGTGGTACGACAACAATAACAACTTCACGGCAGCATATAAGCATATGCACGCCGACATAGCGTGGTGGCGCAAAGCCTTCGAGGATAGCCGCGTCATTAGCCGCGATGAGCTACCGTCGTTCAAATAACGAAACAGCTTGATAACCAATAATTAGCAATCCCAATACAATGGCAACATTTCATCAAAAGCTACAACACTTAAAGCGCAACCACGAAGATTTGTTGGCGCGTCGCAACCGCCGTGTGGAGCATACCAACGGCATATACTATCGCTACGAATACCCCGTCATCGAGGCAGAACACGTACCCTTGGAGTGGCGCTACGACTTCGACGAGCACACCAACCCCTACCTTATGGAGCGTATCGGCGTAAACGCAGCCTTCAACGCAGGTGCCATTAAGCTCGATGGACGCTACCTTATGGTTGTGCGTGTCGAGGGCAACGACCGCAAGTCGTTCTTCGCCGTGGCAGAGAGTCCCAATGGCACTGACAACTGGCGCTTCTGGGAGCATCCCGTAATTATGCCCGAGTGGGGTGAGCCTGCTACGAACGTCTATGATATGCGCCTCACACAGCACGAGGACGGCTGGATTTATGGCATCTTCTGCGTCGAGCGCAAAGACCACACACAGCCCAACGACCTCTCGGCAGCTACCGCCTCGGCAGGTATCGCCCGCACCAAGGACCTTATCACGTGGGAGCGCCTTGCCGACCTCAAATCCGATAGCCAGCAGCGCAACGTGGTGCTGCACCCCGAATTTGTGGATGGCAAATACGCCCTCTACACACGTCCTGCCGATGGCTTCATCGAGACGGGCAGCGGCGGCGGCATTGGCTGGGCTTTGGTCGATGACATTACGTGTGCCGAGGTACACGACGAGAAGATTATCGACGCCCGTGCCTACCACACCATCAAGGAGGTAAAGAATGGCGAGGGTCCGCACCCCATACGTACCGAGCAGGGCTGGTTGCACCTGGCACACGGCGTGAGAAACTGCGCGTGGGGTCTGCGCTACGTCCTCTATATGTATATGACGGCGTTGGACGACCCTACACGTGTTATCGCCGCCCCCGCAGGCTTCTTTATGGCGCCCGAGGATGACGAGTACATCGGCGATGTGGGCAACGTACTCTTCTCGAATGGCTGGATTAAGGATGACGACGGCAGAGTACTTATATACTACGCCTCGGCAGATAAGCGTATGCACGTTGCCGAATCGACGGTTGAGCGCTTGGTAGATTACTGCCTCTCGACACCCGAGGATGGTCTTCGTACGGCGGAGTCGGTGGCTGCCATATGCCGCCTTATTGACAAAAACAAAAACTTGAAATAGAGACTGTTATGGCAAAGCTACGAGAAAAGATAGGTTACGGCTTCGGCGACTTCTCATCGTCGATGTTCTGGAAGATATTTATGTACTACATAATGTTCTTCTATACGCAGGTCTTCGGACTGACGTTGGAGGACGCAACGCTGCTTATCCTTGTTACCAAGATGTGGGATGCCATCAGCGACCCACTTATGGGCGTTATCGCGGACCGCACCTCGACACGTTGGGGTAAGTATCGCCCCTATCTGCTCTGGATAGCCCTCCCCTTTGCCGTATGCGGTGTGCTTACCTTTACTACGCCTACGTTCGGCTACGGCGGTAAGTTAGTTTGGGCGTACTGTACCTACGTGATGATGATGACCGTATATACGGCCATCAACGTACCCTACGGCGCCATGCTCGGCGTGATGTCGGCAGATGGCAAGGAGCGCAACGTCTTCTCGTCGTACCGTATGTTCTTCGCCTATGCAGGTAGCTTCGTGTCGCTGATGATATTTGGTCCGCTGTGCAACCTGTTTAGCACCAACAACGCCACAAGCACAGATGGCAATATACAGCTCTCTACCGACCCTGCCGCTTGGCAGACAACGATGATTGTCATCGGCGCGATATGCCTCTTCTTCTTCCTTATGTGCTTCTTCCTCACGCGCGAGAGGGTTAAGACGGTTGTAAACAACGAGCAACATTCGAGCATCGGTCGCGACCTCAAACTTCTGGTGCGCAACGCCCCGTGGTGGATACTTCTCGGCGTATCATTGGCGGTTGTGATGTTCAACTCGATACGTGGCGGTGTCGCAGCGTACTACTTCTCGGACTACATCGGCAACGATAGCTTTATGGGCGCTCTCTTTGGTGCAAATATCTTCCTTACGTGTACCATCTTCCTCACCATTGGCGAGGTCGCCAATATGGTGGGTGTGGCTCTCGCCGTACCCCTTGCCAAACGTCTGGGTAAGAAGTGGGCATACATCTGGTCGATATTGGTTGTGGCACTCTTCACCGCACTCTTCTACTTCATACCCTCGACGGGTGCTATGAGCTACTGGCTGATACTGCTCCTGCAAGTTGTCATCTCGGTTGCTGCGGGCGTTACACTGCCTCTGGTATGGTCGATGTTTGCCGATGTCGCCGACTACTCGGAGCATAAGAACGGCACAGGCTCGGTAGGTCTTATCTTCTCGTCATCGTCGATGGCGCAGAAGTTCGGTGCAGCCTTTGGCTCGTTGGTTATCGGCTGGCTGCTGCTATCGTTCAACTACGTCGTACCCGAGGATGCCAAGCGATACACCGAGGGTGAGGTTAAGCAGGCGCGCGAGGTGCTTATGGCACAAGACCAGATGCCTAAGTATGAGTTCGGTGTGCAGCACGACAGCGGCGCGGTGATTAACATCACACTCGAAAAGCAGGCCGACGGCACCATTACGGAGAGCTACTCTACGGTGCAGAGCGAGACGGCAATCGACGGCTTGAAGTCGCTCATAAGCTGGATACCCGCCCTTGCGGCACTGCTTGGCGCACTTATAATGCTGCTCTACCCGCTCGGCGAGAAGCGTATGGAGGGCATACGTGCAGAACTGAAACTAAAACGTGAGATTGATGAATAACGCAGATAAGATACTTAGCAAGATGTTGTCCACGTTGGAGGACAACATCTTGCGTTTTTGGCTCGACAAGATGATTGACCGCGAGCAGGGTGGCTTCTACGGTCGTATGCGCGCCGACGGTGTTGTAGAGAGAGATGCCCCAAAGGGTGCTATCCTCACGGGACGCATACTATGGAGCATGTCGGCGGCATACCGCATCACGCACAACCCCGAATACCTGGATGCCGCAACACACGCCAAGCGCTTCCTTCTCGACAAGCTCTACGACAAGGAGTTTGGTGGCGTATATTGGTCGGTCGAGGCGGACGGCACACCCCTCGACACGAAGAAGCAGTTTTACGCCCTCGGCTTCGCCATCTACGGTCTCTCGGAGTATGTGCGTGCTACGGGCGATGAGGAGGCACTGAGCTACGCTATACGCCTCTACGACGCTATCGAGGAGCATAGCCACGACCGTCGCTACGGCGGATATATCGAGGCCACAACGCGCCAGTGGGGCGAGATAGAGGATATGCGCCTCTCAACAAAAGACCGCAACGACCGCAAGTCGATGAATACACATCTGCACATCATCGAGCCTTACGCCAACCTACTGCGTGTATGGCGTAGCGACGAACTTGTGGAGAGCGTCTGCGGGCTGTTGGACACCTTCGAGAAGCATATCATCGACTCAGAGACCTCGCACCTACGCCTCTTCTTCGACGACGAGTGGCAGTCGCAGAGCGATATGGTCTCGTACGGACACGACATCGAGGCTGCGTGGCTGCTTATCGAGGCGGCACAGGTGGTCGGCGACGAGGCACTTATCGACCACTTTGGCAGGATAGCACAGCGCATCGCCGCTGCCGCCGCGGAGGGTCTTAACGCCGATGGCTCAATGAGTTACGAATACACCCCGTCGAGTGGTGAGCGCGACGATGACCGCCACTGGTGGGTGCAGGCAGAGAGTGTCGTGGGCTACTACTATATGTGGCATCTGTTTGGCGACACGGAGGCTCTTGCGCGCGCTACGGCGGCGTGGGAGTATATCGAGCGTGAGATTATCGACCGCGAGGGCGGCGAGTGGTGGTGGAGCCGCAAGGCGGACGGCTCAATTAACCGTACAGACGATAAGGCGGGCTTCTGGAAGTGTCCCTACCACAACTCGCGAATGTGTATCGAACTGCTGCAAACGATGTAACCTACACATAGAGAGGGTGTTCGATAAATTCACACCAATACCTTGCTCCAAAGAGGGCACTGTTTTAGGGGTAAGATGGACTTATGATTTTTTAATCAAAGCTACATCTTACCCCCTTTTATTTCGCACATTGTTGAGCGACAAATAAGATTTTTGCTGAATGGGCATAGTAGAGGCTTCTTTCTCGGCAAATTTTATCTATGCATCTATAAATCAAGGCGTTACACCCGCACAACAAACAACACTCATAACTCGCTGATAATCAATATGTTGAAAAATTGACATTTTAGGCTGTATTTTATCCGCTGATAATCAACAATTTAAGACAGACAACGCTGAAAAATTATCTGCTAAAAAATTTGGTAAAGGCTCTATCCGTAAGTAACTTTGCAGAAGAAAACAGGAGAGTTTTTATCATACGAACTATAAACTTTCTATTCGATGAAGAGGGTCAATTCAATATCGACATTACACCTCGTCGCCGTGGCGGTGTTACTACTCAGCGTGGGCATAGGCAGTGCATCGGCGCAGTACAACTACACCTTCCGCGACTCGTTAGGTAGCTACCGTGTGCAGTTCACGCCACACGAGCATAATGCAAAAATCGCAACGCCACGAAAAAAGCCACTAAACGCCCGCACCTTCGAGGTACGTTTAGGCATTGCCTACGCTGCACACACGGCTTACGGCATATCGTCGTTGGATGGGTCGCTACCCTACAACCATTACTACGACTACGAGAATAACAAGCAGCACGACTACTC
The DNA here is from genome assembly GCA_017416915.1 of Alistipes sp. Taxonomy (GTDB): domain Bacteria; phylum Bacteroidota; class Bacteroidia; order Bacteroidales; family Rikenellaceae; genus Alistipes. The sequence continues at coordinate 46,016 of JAFQAN010000006.1, forward strand.
GGGTGCAGTAAATATCTCGGGGGAGCGATGGGCTACACTCAATGGCGACTTCGGCTACTGGATAAAAGAGTGGCTCTATGTGGGTGGCACACTCACGTGGACAGGAGGCTTCGAGCATACCTACCGCATATCGGATAGCAAGCGCGTGGAGACGCAGAGCTACAACCAGCTAACCATTATGCCCACAGTGCGCTTAGCGTGGCTTAGACGCGGCATCGTGCAGCTATACTCGGGCGCAGGCTTAGGTGTAGGGGTGGCGTTACACAACACGTTCAACAGCGAGCCATACGCAAAACCCGCCATCGCCTACGACATCACATTTTTGGGTATTGCCGTGGGTCGCGACTGGTTTGGCTATGCCGACTTCGGCATAGGCACTCGCGGCATAGTAAGCGTGGGCTTCGGACACCGTTTTACAGGTAGGTCTCACTAATTGATTGGAGCTATGCAGAGATTATATAGATATATGGTGTTTACCGTGGCGGCAGTTACCGCCACCTTCACCGCCCTCGCACAGGAGGTCGAGGATAGTGCCGCGCACAGTGGCTCTTCGCAGCCTATTACCGAGCAGATGATAGAGCAGAGCGTGGCAAAGAGCGTCACTAACATAGAGTTTGAGACAACACGCAAAGAGCAGCGCCACAGCAAACAGATTTCGGATATTCGCTTCCGCCACAACCTAAATATCGGCATCGGCACGCCGAGCCTCGTAAATACGGCACTGATACGGGATGGCTTAGTGATTGGGGACGCATACGAGCCGTGGATGCCCGACAACCTTAGCGACGAGATACACGCCAACCGCCACTATTGGGGCAAGGAGTACGTCATATACTCCATAAACGCCGAGTATCTCTACACCGTTAAGCCGTGGCTGAGCCTTGGCGCAAAGTGCAACTTTGGCGCACTCTGGCGCAATGAGTACAACGGCGACACCTACGACATTACAGGTAGGCAACGCAGCTACAACGCAGCGGCGATATTCAACATCCACTTCGGCTGGCTGCGTCGCAACGTTGTCGAGCTGTACTCTGCCATAGGTGTCGGTCTTGCAGCACGTATAGAGCGCCACGACGGCATCATAGTACCGATGTTCGATGCCACGTTTATCGGTCTTAGCGTTGGTCGCCGCGTATATGGCTTTGTGGAGCTTGGCGGCGGCATAAGTGGCGTAGCAAGAGCTGGTATCGGCGTACGTTTTAACACCTCTAAACAGCAATAACAGTATGAGAAGATTGATATACGCTGCCCTCATTGCCACCATAGGCATAGCGTGTGAACCCGAGGGTGCAGAGAATAACCGCGCTGAGTATGTTGGCGTAAACATCGCCTACGCATCAATGACGGAGTTGGGATATGCCGCAGCAATCATCAAGGAGGTCATCAACTACAACGACTACCTCGCAATTGAGAGTAGCGACGCGGAGCAGAGCGTCAAGCAGCGCGCGTGGAAGGCACTCGGCTACAAGTCGCGTACCGTCAATGGCGACAAACATATCCTCATAACCGCGGCCGCAAGTGGCAATAACGGGGCTACGACCACGATACTCCTCGATGCAGTGGGGTTAGACGCTGGTGGTAAGTGGACGGTTGAACGAACGGGATATAAGCCCTACACGATGGAGATTTCGGGTAACAACGGCGAGGCGGGACGCTACGCCGTGAGGTTTGAGAGTATCACCGTAGGCGATGGGTTTGGCAAGGAGCATCACGGCACGGCACACTTCGACGTTAAGCGCAACGAGCAGAGGTATAAACTGTTAATAGAGGGCAAGATAAGCTCGATACACCGCGACAAGAGTGAGCATTACCCACTGAGACTAACCACCGAGACTACTACGCCTTTGTGCGTAAATATCAGCCGCGAGTGCTTCACCGAGGGTTCGACAAGGATTGTCTGCACGGATCAATACTACCACACGACAGATAATGTTCGGATGGCCATACTTCCCGATATGAATGAACTCAATGGCAGACATATCGTCGAGGTAGAGCGTAACGGTAATCATATAGAGATAGAACGATTATTTAAGCTATGGCGCTAAAAAGTTGGGCTGACTCAATATGAAATTGGTCAGCCCAGCAACGGTAGTCTTTGCGCAGGTGCTAATTAAGCAGTAGCCTAATAGCGCGCATACTCAACCCTCATATAACGTACCACCGAACTGGGTAATATCTGGGCAGTACGATGCTCAATCTGTATGCAGGGGTAATCGGGCGTCATGCCCACCTTCGGAGAGGTCAATTCCAGCGTCTCTCCCGCCTTAATATCGACAGCAAAGAGGTCCTCGGGGTTGTCGTCGCCCTCAGGCGTAGAGAAGAACATACCAACCTGCACCTCAGCATACGAGTTTTGCAGCTCCCACGATACTTTCACGTCGGTAGTTTGAGGAATACAGAACTTGGGAGAGAGTATTTGCGCCCAGCGAAATATTGCAGCATGCAGACCTACGCCTCCGTGTCCATACCACTTGGTATTATCGGTCAAATCCAAAGAGCCGTTTGATATGTCGTACCAGAAAAACTTCATATAACGCTCATCCATAGCACTTTCACCCCAAGTCTTCTCGTCCACGGTGTAGAATCCGTGGTATAGACCCTCCTGGGTGTCATACGGAAGCCCCGTAACAACTATATGCCTTGCATCAGAGAGCAACGTTCGTCCATCTTTGAGCGTTACGTACGCCGTTGCAAGATACTCTGCCCACTCGATACTCTCAAAATCGAGGTTGAACTCACAATCCTTTCCGATGATGCCATCGCCAAAGGGCAGACTATACTTCATATCCACACCCGACCCATTCTTGCGGAGGATAACACCAGCATCACTAATCTCATCGTCGTATATGTCGGTGTATGTAGATGTAGCATTCGTATTGTAAGATACACCATCAATGGTAACGTCCGACCCCAACACCACGGCAATATCGGTCATCTTATTGGCAAATTCCCACGCCCCATCCTTATAGTAGTCATAGCTGGTGCGCGCACCGCAGCTCACACTACCACGCAACGAGGCATCACCCCACTGAACAGAGGTGCGGTAGGTATATCCACACTTAAACAGAAAGTCCTCCTCGAAGACCTTGTGTACCGACATATCCCCAGACCTAATCGTGAGCGTGAAACCATCGGCGATATAGGAGCTTGCAGGGAAGCTAATAAAGAAACCATCGCTACTGGGCTTCTCGATAACCAACTCCTCGACAATGTTAGGCTCGTCGTCATAGTAGAACATAGGACCTTCGTTGCCATTGTAATTGATGTAATATACGCCGTTATTGATAAATGTGCGGCTCTGGTGGGGTGTGATGACAGCGGCATCAATCTGCGACGGCGCATCCTCCACGGTAACATACAACAGCGAATTTATGGGATGAAAGTCAAGGTGTAGCTGGTCGCCAGAGACATTGTACGCCACAGCGCCTAACAGAGCAGCATCGCCACCATCGCCTGTCTGCACATCGAAGAAGTTATCGACATGGAACGAGCCGTCGGGCTGCAACTCGTAGGTCGCAGGGTATATGGCATAGTAGGTATCGACCTCCGCAACAGGTCTGAAATCGCCGTTAAAGCGGATACCCTTGCTACCTGCACTCTCGGCAGTAAGCACCACATCCACACCCCTCTCTGATACCAGACAAATCTTGTCGCCCGCAGCAAATGTGTACTCCGTTAGAGTCTCGCCGCCAATCTCAACGCCCCATATCGGAGGCTCCTGCTGCGAATCATCGTCCGAAGAGTCGGTTGGTGTGAATGAGCCTGTTACGCCCATCTGCTGGGGCATCGAAGGCTTATCGTCAGTGCAAGCTACAAATAGCGTCGCTACGGCAAGTATGGCTAATAATCGTCTCATAATATACGGCGTTGTGATAGTTGTCAATTTTGTGATATATAGCTATTTAACATCAAATTTCGCCTCCATCCTCACCATCACCAATGTCGCCAGTTACCAAGAAACCAGCCTCAAATACTATCTCAATAACGTCCATCTCGGGTGTTGCATAATCAAAATAACTCTTCATATTATATAGTGTTACAAAATAAAGTTTTAATGAATAGATAATTTAACTTGTCAAATATAATATTAAATTTTGAAATGAATTTGAAATTAATCATATTTTTATTACCAATATGGCCATTTGGTCAATCATAGCACGGGCTACTACAAAGCATAATATATTGTAATATAGCAAATTATAAGATTAGTGATACAATATTGCTCGGCGCTAAGTTTTTTTGCGTATGCAGAGCAGATAGTAAGAAGGACCGAGAGGGAGAAGAAGAGACAACGAGACAACGAGACTGCTGAAAAACCCAGGCATTCTCAGGCGTTCTCAGCTGTGCGAGGCTGTGCGAGGCTGTGCGCTATCGAGCGTGGTTGATTAGAGAATTTAGGGAAAATAGGGAGTTTAGGGATGTGCGGGCGATGCCCGCTACAAACCAAGTATCTGACGTCTTACCGCTAAATCGAGCGGCGCGCTCCCTAACCTCTCTAAATTCCCTAAACTCACTAAACTCCCCACTAACTGCGCGCTATCGCCACGCTCCCAAGCGAGATTGCTTGGCGTCAGAGTGGTGCAGATGTGGTGCCAAGTCGAAGTTTGGCTGGATGGGGGTGTACTTGGCGTACATCCCCATTCAGACGAACGAGCTTGGTGCCGCAGATGCGCCGCTATCACGCCAAGCACCCCTTATCACAAAAATTTACTCGTGGTGGTAGGGCTCGTGATTAATAATCGTAAATGCTCGGTAGAGCTGCTCGGTAAATATAGCACGAACAATCTGGTGCGAAAAGGTCATCTTCGAGAGAGAGAGCTTGGCATCAGCGCGCTGGTAGAGAGCATCCGAAAAGCCATAAGGACCACCTATGATAAAGACAAGACGCTTGGTGCCTGACGCCATACGGCGCTGCATAAGGTCGGCAAACTCGATAGAGCGCAGCTCCATACCATGCTCATCGAGCAGCATAACGTAATCGGTATCTGTGAGTTGCTTCATTATCGCCTCGCCCTCGATGCGCTTCTGCTCTACAACCGACAGCTTCTTGGTGTTGCGCACATCGGCAATCGTCGTAGTGGCAAAGCGAACATAGCGGTTGATGCGCTTGGCATACATATCAACCAACGCCTCAACCTCCCTCATATCGGTTTTACCGACAACGATAAACTCAATATTCATAATCGTCTATCTTAGGGTTATATCGCTAATAGTATGATACTTACTCAATATCGGTATTCCACTCGCCCTCGGCTGCGGGGTAGATAATGGCACGGCTATCGCCCATCGACTTCAACAGCTCGTACGCCTTGTAGAGGTTGTAGCCATTGCCCGATGAGGTGTTGCTCAGCGAAAAGGCGATGATGCAGACGTGATTTTGTGCGCGTCGGTACATCGCCTCGACACGTGCGAGGTAGTCTTCGACGAGTTCGGGGGCGTTTACGGGCGTACCCTCAGCAGTACGAATATCGCTATTTGTAGGCGACGACACAGCGGCGCAGTCGATGACATATATGCCCACCTTATCGCATATATCATAGAACCACGATGGTTGCGGGTAGTCGGGACAAAGGGTGTTTGTTCCCTTAGCTTTCAGCGCCTTTATCTCTCGCTCGGTAGTTGCACGATCCACCGCTGCATTGTAGCGTTCACGCTTCAACGCCAACGGTTTATCGAAGAGTGTTATCTCGCCATTTTCGTTATAGCCATACTCGGCAAAGCCGACCTTCAATGGTATATACTCCCACAGGATGCCGCTACGCTTGACATAGAGCGTGAGGTCGTAGAGTTTGGGGTTGCTTGGCGACCAACGGTTGGGATTTGAGTGATATACATAGGGGGTAAAGCGCAGTGTATCACGCGAACGCCCCCTCAACGATATGTCGTTTACGCTATAATCGACGAGCTTGCCTGCGGGGTCGTATAGGTCGTAGCCTACCTCGATGGTCTCGTCGGTGGTGAAAGAGTTATCTACCAACACGTCGAGGTGCAGCTGCGCAAAGCGGTCAAGCGAGTCGGGCAGGAGACGCACATTGAAGTCGTAGATGCCCAGGCGGCGCTGCGCAAAGATGTAGCTATTGGAGAATTGTGTGCGTTTCACGGGGTTAGCCTCCTCAAATATACGCGACATATAAGGCTCCTCGACCACGGCAATAGCCACCACATTTTCGCCCTGCTGCAAGTAGGGCGAGATAAATAGCTCGCCAGGGGTGAAGCAGTCGATGGGTGCGCATAGCTGCTTGCCGTTGATGAACACCACGTAGTCGGCGCCGACATTCTCGACGTGCATATATGCGTTATAGTCGTTCCAGGCGGCGGGGACGTCGATGGTCTGCTCATAGACAGCGCGTAGCGTACCCTCCTGCTCGAAGCTGAGCGTCGGGCTAAGGGCTATATATTTGTCGATATTTTGGCGGATGTCGCGCTTGGCATCCTCACGCTTATCATAGCAGATGAACTCCGAGCGCGCTATACGTGCCTGAGAGTGTGCCACAACGGGCATCAACAGCAGGGCGACGATGAGCAGCAGCGAACAATATATTCTCGTTTGCATAGTTATATTCTTAAATATTCTCTCACAAAGGTACAAAAAAGTGGCGAGAGTGCAATCGTTTACGAAATTTTTAGTAATTTTGCACGATATTATGCCCTGCATAGAGAACGATACAAACGAATAAAATAATATATACACTATGAAACTTATCAGAATAGCCCAGATGCTCCAAATGGAGGGCGACGGCAGAGAGATTACCGTTAAGGGTTGGGTAAGAACCAAACGCGGAAACAAGAACGTGGCATTCATCGCACTTAACGATGGCTCGTGCGTGTCTAATATTCAGGTAGTTGTCGATTTGACAAAGATTGACGAGTCAGAGTTAAAGAGCGTAACGACGGGTGCTTGTCTGCGCGTCGATGGTAAGCTTGTAGCATCACTTGGCGCAGGTCAGGGTGTCGAAATTCAGGCAGATAAAATCGAGGTATATGGCACTGCCGACCCCGAGACCTACCCTCTACAAAAGAAGGGACACTCGCTCGAATTTTTGCGCGAGATAGCCTACTTGCGCCCCCGCACCAACACCTTTGGCGCCGTGTTGCGCATACGCCACGCTATGGCATACGCCATCCACAAGTACTTCAACGACCGTGGCTTCTACTATATGCACACACCCCTTATCACCGCTTCGGACTGTGAGGGTGCTGGCGCTATGTTCAACGTAACGACGCTCGACATCAAGAACCCGCCACGCACCGAGACGGGCGAGGTGGACTACTCGCAGGACTTCTTCGGCAAGCCGTGCAGCCTCACCGTATCGGGACAGTTGGAGGGCGAGCTTGGCGCCTTGGCATTGGGACAGATTTATACCTTCGGTCCTACGTTCCGCGCCGAGAACTCTAACACGCCACGCCACCTTGCCGAGTTCTGGATGATTGAGCCTGAGATGGCTTTCTACGAGTTGCAGGACAATATGGACCTCGCCGAGGACTTCCTCAAATACCTCATTCGCTACGCTATGGAGAACTGCCGCGAGGACCTCGAATTTATGAATAAGATGTGGGACAAGGGTCTTATGGAGCGTTTGCAGTTTGTTCTCGACAACGACTTCGTGCGCTTGGACTACACCGAGGGTATCGAGATTTTGAAGAGGTCGGGCAAGAAGTTCGAGTTCCCCTGCGACTGGGGTTGCGACTTGCAGTCGGAACACGAGCGCTACCTCGTCGAGGAGCATTTCAAGCGCCCCGTAATCCTTATTAACTATCCTAAGGAGATTAAGGCGTTCTATATGAAGCAGAACGAGGATGGCAAGACCGTACGCGCTATGGACGTCCTCTTCCCGCAAATTGGAGAAATTATCGGTGGCTCGGAGCGCGAAGCAGACTTTGGCAAGCTTTGTGCAAGAGTGGACGAGTTAGGCATGAGCCGTCGCGAGCTGTGGTGGTACCTCGACACACGTCGTTGGGGGTCGGCGCCCCACTCGGGCTTCGGTCTTGGCTTTGAGCGTCTGCTACTCTTCGTTACGGGTATGGCAAACATCCGCGATGTGATACCCTTCCCGCGTACGACGAAGAACGCCGAGTTCTAAGCCGCGACACGACACCTAAGGGGCTGATTAAAAGAGGATGGCTCACGCCTAATGACCCTACGTAAGCTGCATCTACACTAAGAGTATGCGGCGCGTCAGAGGCGAGGCACGACGACAACCCCTTATGGTCAGCCTCTTGTATTTTTGTGTAACAGAAGATAAACTATGGCAAATCGACTTCAACAGACTATTGCGTTGCAGACCAAAATCTCGCCGCAACAGATACAGATGATTAAGCTCTTGGAGCTGCCCACAATGCAGCTCGAAGAGCGTATCAAGCGCGAGATTGAGGAGAATATTGTGTTGGAGGAGGATGCCGATAGCAAGAGCGAGGAGGAGGCTCCCGAGAAAATCTCTGTCGAGGAGTACCTCGGCAAGGAGGACGATACGCCGTCGTATAAGTCGAGGGTGAACAACTACTCGAAGGACGACAAGCAGCGCCCAGTATATATCAGCGAGGGTCGTTCGCTCAGCGAGTCGCTTATGGAGCAGCTCAGCTTCCGCTCGCTCAGCGACGAACAGATGGTCATCGCCGCATATATCGTCGGTAGCATCGACGATGATGGCTACCTGCGCCGCGACCTCGTATCGCTCTCGGACGACCTCGCCTTTACGCGAGGTATGGACGTCAGCGTCGAGCAGATAGAGGAGGTGCTTGCCATCGTTCACGAATTGGAGCCTGCTGGCATCGGCGCCCGCACATTGCAGGAGTGCCTGCTGTTGCAGATGCGCCAACAGAGCTTAGATACGCCCGCTAAACGTCTGGCGATGAAGATACTAACCTCGCATTTCGAGGCTTTTACGAAGAAGCATTACGAGAAGCTTATCGCACGTCTTGGCGTCAGCGAGGCGGAGTTCCGCGACGCCATAGAGCATATACGCAGCCTCTCGCCTAAGCCTGGCAACCTATATTCGGAGGGGGGCATCGACACCACGCCATACGTCGTCCCCGACTTCATCCTCGATATGTCGGACGGCAATATGCGCCTCTCGCTCAACTCGTCGGGCATCCCCGAGGTGCGTATCTCGCGCCGCTATCGCGATATGATACGCGATATGGTCGCCCCCGACGGCACGGTCAAGGAGAAGGACCGCGAGGCGTTGCAGTTTGTCAAGAGCAAGATAGACTCGGCAAAGTGGTTTATCTCGGCGATTAAGCAGCGCCACGATACCCTTATGCGCACTATGCAGACCATCTTGGACCTACAACGCGACTACTTCGTCGATGGCGATATGAGTAAGCTGCGCCCGATGATATTGAAGGATGTGGCAGACCGCACAGGGTTGGACGTCTCGACAATATCGCGCGTGGTCAATAGCAAGTACATACAGACGCACTTCGGCATAATATTGTTGAAGTCGCTCTTCTCGGAGGGTATGCAGACCACCTCGGGCGAGGAGGTGTCGTCGCACGAGATAAAGAAGATTTTGCAGGACTGCATCGCCAGCGAGGATAAGCGCCATCCGCTCACGGATGAACATCTTATGGACATTCTCAACGAGAAGGGCTATCGCATTGCTCGCCGCACGGTCGCCAAATACCGCGAGATGCTCGACATCCCCGTTGCCCGTATGCGCAAGCAGATATAGGCGGTTGGGCAGCGGCACAGCGGGACGGCTGATAGGCGCGCGATTGGCTGGGGCGCGATTGGCTGGGGCGCGATTGGCTGAGAATGACTGGGAATGCCTGAGAAAGACTGAGAAAGACTGGGAAGCGCGCCAATGAGACTGCGAGACTACGAGACAACGAGAGTACAAAAAAAATGCGGGCATCGCCCGCAATATCCCGTAGTCCCGAAGTCCCGTGTTCTCGTAAAAAACACAGGCGTTCTCAGGCATTCTCAGGCGTTCCCAGTCGTGCGAGGCAGTGCGAGGCAGTGCGAGGCAGCTTGGCGTCAGAGTGGTGCAGATGTGGTGCCAAGTCGAAGTTTGGCTGGATGGGGGTGTACTTGGCGTACATCCCCATTCAGACGGACGAGCTTGGTGCCGCAGATGCGCCGCTATCACGCCAAGCGCAGCGTTTCAACCTCAATTTTTTCCGCTTCACTGATTTTTTTGCGTTAATGTGCTACGATTTGCTATTTTTTCACTATCTTGCAACGAATTTGGAATGGTAGCCAAAAATTGTCTTACCCTTGGTAAGAGTTTGGCATCAGCCAAAATGTGATATTAGAGAGTAAAATATTAACTTAAAACTTCTATTGAACTATGAAAAAGATGTTGTTTTTGATGCTTGCACTCTTCGTTGGCGTAAGCGCATCGGCTCAGACTTTGCCCGATGTAAAGGTTGAAAATCAGGATGGTAAGGTTATCTCTACCAAGTCGTTGGCAGATGGTACGCCTATGATTATCTCGTTCTGGTCAACAACGTGCAAGCCCTGTATTATGGAGCTTAACGCTATCAACGACTCACTCTACGACTGGTTGGAGGAGGTAGATATGAAGGTTGTTGCCGTATCGGTGGACGACGCTCGTACCGTAAGCCGCGCTCGCGCTATGGCTCAGGGTCAGGGCTGGGACGACTTCGAATGTATCTACGACAAGAATCAGGACTTCAAGCGCGCTATGAACGTGAGCCTCACACCCCACGTATTCATCGTCGATGGCAAGGGCAACATCGTATATTCGCACTCGGGCTACACCCCTGGCAGCGAGCAGGAGCTATTCGAGAAGATTAAGAAGCTCCGCTAAGAGAGTCTCATTTCCTTGAAATTAGGTTAGTTAATGGGGTTGTGCGACACCCTCACACAACCCCCTCTTTGAACACTAAAAGAGCATAGAATGAAGAAATTTTTACTTTTTGTTGGTGTGGCAGCGGCTACATTTATGGTTGAGAGCGCAAGCGCACAGGTGCAGGTCGGCAAGGGACAGTTGTCTGGCTCGTTGGAGAGCAACAACATCCTATACGTTACCGACGAGGCAACAGCCTCAGTGGACGATTGGCAGGACCCACGTCTGCGTAACTTCGGTTCGCACGACTACCTCAAATTGGACTATACCCTCGACCGCTTCTCGGCAGGTATTCAGATTGATGGCTACCTCCCCGCACTCTATGGTTATGACGTTTATCGTTTTAACCGCAACGAAATGGAGGACCCCAAAGGCAAGAGGCTATTTGGCGGCTTCCTTACGAAGTACATACAGTGGGAGGATACCAACTATGGCATCCGCGTAGGCGATATTTACGACCAGTTTGGTAATGGTCTTATCTTCCGTGCATACGAGGAGCGCGCCTTGGGCTTCAACAACTCGGTAGCGGGCGCTCGTGTTCACTACAACCTCAAAAACTACTTCAACATCAAGGTTTTGGCAGGTAGCCCCCGCCTCTATGACGAGCGCGCTGGCAACTGGGTGTGGGGTGGCGATTTGAGCCTCTCAATCTCGGATATGGCGGGCTGGAACGACGGTATGGTATCGTTGGAGGGTAGCTACGTTGGTCGCTACCAGAAGGATGCGCAGCTTGTAACGCTGCCGGCATATGGCTTATCATTGGCAGATAAGGGTCTCGACAGCGACCTGCTCAATATGGTATCGGGTCGTTTCAACTTCGAGTATGCAGGCTTCACGCTGCGTAGCGAGTATGCCGCAAAGCTCAACAACGACATCTTCCCAGGTAGTGATGCCGCTAAGGGTAACGCCATATACCTCGACTTAGGTTATAGCTATAAGCGCTTCTCGGCAACGGCAACATTCCGTCGTCAGGTAAATATGAACACTATGACGAAGCTCGACGGCAAGTGCTTTGATGAGCCGCCAATTATCCACACTATCAATTACTTGCCAATGCTTACGCGTCAATATACCTACTCGCTTGCCAACCTTAACCCCTACACAGGTGTTAAGAACGACCGCGAGGCGGGTGGTCAGATAGACCTCTACTACTCGTTGCGTAACCCGAAGAACCGCGCTAAGTATTGGAACTTCCACCTTAACGCATCGCTCTTCTATCAGCTTAAAGACGAGTTGCACCCCGAGGCACATTTAAGATGGTTCGATATCAACGCCGATGTTGATAGACAGTGGAGCCGCAAGCTCAAAACTACGTTCCTCTACTCGCGTCAGCAGTACGACAGCAACTACCTTGGTTGGGGTCCAAACGGCGAGAAGGAGACTATCTACTGCGTATCGGACATCTTCGTAGCAGACCTTACCTACAAGTTCAACAAGAAGCACTCGTTGCGCGTAGAGTTGCAGTATCTGTGGGATGCTACCAACCTCTACTACCCCTTCAAGGATGACGAGACAGCGCAGAGTACCTTTGAGATGAGTATGAGCGACAAGGAGGCCAAGCTCTTTGAGCAGGGCAAGATTGACGAGGCGACAATGATTCGCAAGGGTAAGAATCGCGCCTACGACAACGACGGCGACTGGGTTGCTGCAACCATAGAGTACAACTTCGCACCTATGTTCAGCTTCTACGTTAGCGATATGTGGAACATTACCAAGAGCTTGGGCTATTATAGCGTAGATGGCGGTAATCAAGGCAAGTTGCTACACTACTACCAGGTGGGTGCAAGCTTTACATACGACCGCTACCGTGTGCAGCTCTCGTACGGACGTAACCGCGCAGGTACCGTCTGCTCGGGTGGTGTATGCCGCTACCAGCCCGCATACACAGGTGCTAACCTCTCATTCACAGCATCGTTCTAAGGCATAGTTCAAAGACCGAAAAACAGAGAATACAATAGAAGAAAACAAACAATTAAAAATTTACAAAGCTATGAAAATTACAAAGTTCTTTGCGCTTATGTGCGCAGCGATTGCATTTGTGGGTTGCGATGATTCCAATCCCGATGATTCAGGCAAAGGGCCAATACCGCCCGAGCCCAAAGGCAATCTTGAATTGACCGCAAGTGTTGAGATTGGCGAGATGAATCAGCCTATCACCTTTACCGTAATGCAGGGTGAGGATGAGGCTTCAATGGTAGATGTTACTGCCGATTGCACTATCTACAACAAGGAGACCTACGAGCAGGTTAGCAACCCCTTTACCCCCACTTTGGATGGCGTTTACAGCTTCTACGCTGTTAAGGGTCCGTCGGTAAGCCCCACCATTTCGATTACCGTTAAGGAGGCTGTTCCCGTACTTCCCACAGACCCCGACGCTTCAAGCACCGACTTCAAGCACCGCGCCTTGATTATCGACCACACAGGTACTGGTTGCCCCAACTGCCCCCGTGTATTCTCGGCTATCAAGTTGTTGGAGGATACCAAGTACCACGACTGGTTCTATGAGGCATTTGCTCACTCTTACAACAGTAGCGACCCTGCATCTTCGGATGACGCTTACGTTGTTAGCTCATTCTGTGGCGTAAGAGGCTGGCCAACTGTAACGGGTAACTTCTATGGCTCAATCAATTCTGGTGATTATCCGTCAGGTATCGCTTCGAACATTATGGAGTTCCTCGATGGCGTACACAAGGAGAAGGCGGATGTAGGTATCTCAGCATCTACTGTTGCTCTCTCGAAGAAGGTATCGGTAGCCGTTGAGGTTAAGTCGGGCAAGAGCCAGGAGTACAGAGTTGCTTGCTGGTTGCTCGAAGACAACATCTACGGTCAGCAGGCGCATGCTTCGGAGGCTTGGCAGAACACGCACAACAACGCTATCCGCAAGATTACTGGTGTGAACAACAGCAATATCACTGGCAATAGCATCGGCGTAGTAAACGAGGGTGAGACTTGGAGCGACATCATCGAGATTACTCCTCTTGGCAAAAAGTGGGTACGCGAGAACTTGGAGGTAATGGTTATCGTAACAGCAGCTAACGAGAGCGGCAAGTTCGACGTGGCTAACGTAGCCATCTGCCCCATCAACTCTACCGTTGAGTACGCTTACAACTAATCGTACAAGCCCTAATGGATGTAGCCTGCCGTAGGTGGGCTACTCCCATTTATGGGGAGTACTTTAAGAGGGGCGAAGGGTGAAACCACCCATAATAGAGATCGCCCTACAACCTTTCAACAAGACAAAAAGTTATGAAAGCAACAAGATTTTTTGCACTGCTTGCTGCCGCAGCGACACTCGGCACAGCCTGCGAAACAACCGAGACCCCTGGCGAGGACGACAAAGGCAACAAGCCCGACACGACAACAATCGAGTTGAGCGTGAATAACGACCTCCCCAGCATCGAGGAGCAGATAACCTTCACCGTAACACATAACGGCGAGGATGTTACTGCACAATCTACAATCTACAACGCCGCAGATAACTCGGTTGTGAGCAACCCCTACACCACACCGTCGGAGACCTGCTCATTGGAGTTCTACGCACAGTGGGGATTCTACGAGTCGGACCGTATCAGCGTAGAGGTATCGACGGGCGATAACTTCAACCACCGTGTACTGCTCGTGGACCATTCGGGAACAAACTGCCCGAACTGCCCCCGTATGATGGCGGCGCTAAAAGCACTGAGCGAAGATAGCAAGTACCACCGCCGCTACAACGAGGTAGTATGCCACACATACAACTCGTCAGACCCCGCATCATCGACCGACGCATACACCATATCAAACTACTATCGCACAAACATTGATCCTTCGTTTGGCTACCCGCGTCTATTCTTCAACTTCTGCCATATGGAGTCAGCAAGCGGCGGACAGACACCCGCAATAGGTCGCGACAACATCATCAAGGAGATTGACAAGTTGTGGAAGGTTGCCGCAGATGCTGGCATCAAGGCATCATCAACATTCGAGGGCGATAACTTGGTTGTCGATGTGGAGGTAACGGCTAAAAAGGAGCAGGAGTATCGCGTTGCCGTATGGCTCTTGGAGGATGGCATCAGCGCCCGCCAAAATGGTGGTTACGAGCCGTGGATGAACACCCACAACAACGCTGTGCGCCGCATTAGCGCAGGCTCAGCCGAGGACCTCTCGGGCGAGAGCCTTGGCACAATCGCCGTGGATGGCGTAGCTACCAAGAAGATTAGCTTAGGGGTAAATAGCGGCTGGGAGCGCGAAAACCTCAAAGCCCTAATCATCGTGAGCGCACCAAACGCTGTCGGTGGCAAATACGAGGTGGTAAATACCGCCCTATGCCCCGCAGCTGGCTCGGTGGACTACGAGTACCGTTAGTGGGATAGGAGCTTAGGGAGACCTCGCGGGAAGACCTTGTGGGAAGACCTTGTGGGAGACCTCGTGGGAGACCTCGTGGGAGACCTCGTGGGAGACCTCGTGGGAGACCTCGTGGGAGACCTCGGCTACCTATATATAATAATAAGGCACGATTCTCTTCGGGAGTTGTGCCTTGTTGTTTGCGGCATTAGCACAATATTATGCGCCCAATTTAGCAACCGAGGGGTAATTAGAGCGGTAATAGCATATTATTTGCATATTAAACGTCCGAAACGCAATAATTTTTATTTTTTTTCGCTATATTTGTAGAACGAACTAACATTTAATATTATGAGACGTTGGATTTTAACCCTCGCCGTGGCTGTGATGAGCATCGGCTGGGCATCGGCACAGAACTATATGGTCGTAGATAGCGAGAAGATTTTTAAGTCTATCTCGGCATATAACGACGCATTGGAGAAGATTGAGACCCTCGCAGAGGAGTACCAAAAGAGCGTGGACGCCAAGTTCGCAGAGGTGGAGAACCTCTACAACAGATATATGGCGCAGCGCGCATCGCTCAGCGAGGCAACACGTCAGCAGTACGAGCAGGAGATACTCAACAGAGAGGCTGAGGCGACCGAGTATCAGGAGTCGCTATTTGGCACCGATGGCGAGCTGATGAACAAGCGTGTGGAGCTTATACAGCCCATTCAGGAGAGGGTATTCGACACCATCGAGAACTTCTCGAAGCAGTATGGCTACGACCTCGTACTCGATATTTCGGCAAACCCCACCGTGCTGTACTACTCGACAAAGGTGGACTTCACCGACCGTATCATTCAAGCACTGAGATACTAAGGGACGATAACATAGCCGTCATTAGCAACAAAAAAAATAGCTGAGATAACTAATAATTAAGATAATCTAAGATGAAGAAGTTTTTGAAACTGACCCTCGCCGTAGCACTCGTATTGAGCTGCTCGACGACATTTGCACAGAAGTTCGGACGCTTTGATATAGCAGCCGTAGTACCCAACATGGCGGAGTTTAAGGAGGCACAGACCAACCTCGAAGCCTATGGTAAGGACTTGCAGGACCAGCTCGAACAGATACAGGTGGAGTTCAACACGAAGCTCGCCGAGTACGAGAAGAACGCTGCGACATATACCGACTCGGTACGTCAGCTCAAAGAGAGCGAGCTTACTCAGTTGCAGCAGCGCTACCAAGACTTCTCGCAGATAGCACAGCAGGATATGCAGAAGAAGCAGCAGGAGTTGCTTGCACCTATCTATGAGAAGGCTAATGCCGCAGTAGAAAAGATTGCGAAGGAGGGCGGCTTCCTCGTGGTGTTCAGCACCGCGGGCGATGACCCCGCATCAGCAGGCTTGGCATACTTCGACAAGGAGGCGCTCATCGACATCACTGCACAGGTGAAGAAGGAGCTTGGCGTAACCGACGCCCCTGCACAGTAAACAGTTGCCGCGTGGTGGACTCGTGAGGAGCCTACAACGCAGATAACGACCAACAAAATTAGGCTGTCCCAATCTCGGGACAGCCTAATTTTATGGTGTTGTATGCGTGGTAGTTGCAACGAGCGGCACACACGAAGGGTGCAGCACTCGCATCCGCCTGTTCACACGCTACCTGCGGGCATTCTTCGCCTCGATGCACTCTGTTGCGTGAGGTACGCACATAAGGCGCTCCTTGGGGATGAGCTTGCCCGTGGTCTTGCAGATGCCGTAGGTCTTGTTCTGGATACGCACCAGAGCCATTTCGAGGTTGCGTATAAACTTTGCCTGACGTGCTGCCAAACGACCATACTCCTCCTTAGATAGCGTTGTAGCACCCTCCTCCATCACCTTGAAGGTGGGCGACGAATCCTCAGTATCGTTCTCGTTCACTGTCGAAGAACGCAACATTTCGTAGTCGGCACGTGCCGATGCCAACTTCTGCTCAATCAGCTGACGGAACTCTTCAAGCTCAACGTCGCTATATCTTGTCTTCTCCGCTGCCATAGTTGTATGCGTTTTTTGCAGTTTTCTAATATTAATAATTGTAAAATTAAACAAAAAATATCAAACTTGCAAATATTGGACAAAAAAAGTATCAAGCAGGGAGATAGTAAGACCCGCAAGGAAAGAGTGATAACGACGTAAAGGGGGCAAAATGGCTATGTTTTCAGCGGTAGGGGACAATGCACCCAGGCACTCTCAGACGCCCCAAGTTTTCCCTGTCGTTCTCAGTCGTTCTCAGTCGTTCTCAGTCGTTCTCAGTCGTTCCCAGTCGTTCCCAGTCGTTCTCAGCCGTTCTCAGTCTTTCTCAGGCGTTCTCAGTCGTGCGAGGCCACTTGTCGTCAGAGTGGTGCAGATGTACCGCCGATAAAGAGATTGGGCTGGATGGATAGTACTGTGCGTACATTCCATTCAGCCCAATGATTGAGGCGGCGCAGATGTGCCACTATCACGACAAGTGCTTGGTGTCAGAAGGGTGCCGAGTGCTACACTCGGCAAAAATGCCGTCGATGGGTAGTACTAAGGCGTACGTCCCATTGACGGCATTTTTTGTTAGGGGACGCAAACGACCCCTTATCGCACCAAGCTATAACTCTAAGCCAACGAAATGGCAATCTTCAACGACGCCTCCTCCAAGTCGGTATCTACCACAAACTTACCCTCGGGCGATGCCGCTGTGCGAACTTCGACAGAGAGGGTCTGCGATGCGATGTAGTCGGCAAAGCTCTCGACAGCAGCCGCTGTGAGGTCGTTATGCTCAATCTCGACACTAATCTTATCGGTAACCTCCAAGCCTGACTCCTTACGGATGTTCTGGATGCGGTTTACAAGCTCGC
Source organism: Alistipes sp. (assembly GCA_017416915.1). Classification (GTDB taxonomy): domain Bacteria; phylum Bacteroidota; class Bacteroidia; order Bacteroidales; family Rikenellaceae; genus Alistipes. Next base: position 64,001 of record JAFQAN010000006.1, read on the forward strand.
GGGCAATACCCTCGCGGCGCAACTCCTCGGTAATGGTAATGTCGAGAGCCACGGTGAGCTTGCCCTCCGAAGATACCAACCAGCCAGGCATATCCTCCGAGGTAATCTCGAAGTCGGCAGCGGTAACCACCACCTGCTGACCATTAACATCGAGCGTGGTCTCATCGTTAGCCTCGATAGCGGCAATCTGCTCCTGCGAGAAGCTGGCGATAAGCGCCGACATAGCCTTCGACAGCGGAGCATAGCGCTGGCAGAACGACTTGAAGTTGAGCTTAATACGCTTGGTGATGACACCCGTGGTATCGGTGATAAGCTCCACATTCTTGACATTGACCTCCTCCATGATGAGCGCTCGCATCTTGTCGATATCCTCCGCCATAGTCTTATCCAGAACGGGGATAAGTATCTTAGCCAGAGGCTGACGCACCTTGATATTTACCTTACGGCGCAATGCGTGGACCATAGATGTAGTACGCTGTGCCAAGGCCATCATACGTTCGAGATCGACATTGATAAGCGACTCGTCGCATACGGGGTACGTAGCGAGGTGTACGCTCGACTCGGCGTGGCTACCACTCACGGCATTGAGGTCCGTGAAGATGCGGTCGGTGATGAAGGGTGCGATGGGCGCAGCCAACATTGCCACGGTCTCCAAGCAGGTGTAGAGCGTCTGGTAGGCTGCCAGCTTATCGTCATTCATAGCGCCTGCCCAGAAGCGGCGACGGTTGAGACGTACATACCAGTTAGAGAGGTTCTCATCGACAAACGCATCAATAAGACGTGCCGCAGGCGTGGGGTCGTACGCTTCGAGCGATGCCGTAACGTCGCGGACAAGGGTGTTAAGCTCCGAAAGTATCCAACGGTCAATCTCGGGGCGCTTAGCAACAGGAATCTCGGCCTCGCGACCCGTAAAGCCGTCGATGTTGGCATAGAGGGCGAAGAACGAGTAGGTGTTATAGAACGTACCGAAGAACTTACGGCGGCACTCATCAACGCCATCGACGTCAAATTTGAGGTTATCCCACGGCTGCGAGTTTGATATCATATACCAACGTGTTGCGTCAGCACCATACCTCTTCAACACCTCAAAGGGATCCACGGCATTACCCAGACGCTTCGACATCTTGTTGCCATTCTTGTCGAGTACCAAACCGTTAGATATGATATTCTTGAAGGCTACCGAGTCGAAGAGCATCGTTGCGATAGCGTGCAACGTGTAGAACCAACCACGCGTCTGATCGACACCCTCGGCGATGAAGTCGGCGGGATATATCTGATCGAAGCCCTCCTTCGCCTCGAAGGGGTAGTGTACCTGTGCATAGGGCATAGCACCCGAGTCGAACCATACGTCGATGAGGTCGGGTTCGCGGCGCATAGGCTCGCCTGTCGATGATACGAGGATGATGTTATCTACATAGGGGCGGTGCAGGTCGATATTCTCTGTCGAGTAGTTCTGCTTCGACATATCGCCCACCTTGAAGTTCTTGTAGGGGTTCTCTGCCATCACACCAGCAGCCACCGCCTTCTCAATCTCGGCGATAAGCTCCTCGATAGAGCCTATACACTTTAACTCGGTGCGGTCCTCCGTAGCCCAGATGGGGAGCGGAGTACCCCAGAAGCGCGAACGCGAGAGGTTCCAGTCGTTGATATTTTCGAGCCACTTGCCGAAACGTCCCGTACCCGTACTCTCGGGCTTCCAGTAGATGGTCTTGTTAAGCTCCATCATACGCTCACGCAGCGCCGTGGTGCGGATAAACCACGAGTCCAGAGGGTAGTACAACACGGGCTTATCGGTACGCCAGCAGTGGGGATAGTTGTGGGTATGCTTCTCGATTTTGAAGACCTTGTTCGCCTCTTTGAGCTTTATCGAGATGTAGATGTCGAGGTTTTCGGCAGCCGCAGCAGCCTTCTCGTCATAGCGACCATCAACGGTAAACTGCGGGTCGTAAGCGTTCTTCACCCAGCGACCCTCATACTCGTTGTAAGCCTCCGCCACACAACTCTTAGCAAACTCCTCGTCGAGTTCGGCACGAAGGTAGAACTTACCCGTGAAATCGACCATCGGGCGGGTCTCGCCACGCTTGTTAATCATAAAGAGCGAGGGGATGCCTGCCTGACGCGCTACAAAGGCGTCGTCAGCACCAAACGTAGGTGCGATATGTACGATACCTGTACCATCCTCGGTGGTAACGTAGTCGCCGAGAATCACGCGGAAAGCCTTCTCCGACGCCTCCTTCCAGTTGCCATTCTCGTCAGCCTCGACGGGCTTCACCCACGGCAAGAGCTGCTCGTAGTGCATACCACAAAGCTCCGTACCCCTCCACTTGCCAACAACCTCGAAGGGGATGAGCTTATCGCCCGCCTTATACTCCGACAACGCGATACCCTCGGCCTTCTTGTTGAAGAGCGAGTAGAGCAACGGCTCGGCAACAACCGCCGTAATCTTCTCGGCAGTGTAGGGGTTGTAGGTGCGTACTGCCACGTAGTCAATCTTTGGACCAACGCAGAGTGCTGTATTCGAGGGCAGTGTCCACGGCGTAGTTGTCCACGCGAGGAATACGGGTGTTCCCCAGCCCTCCATCTCCGCCTTGGGGTCGAGGATGCGGAACTGCGCGGTGCAGGTGGTATCCTTAACATCGCGATAGCAGCCAGGCTGGTTAAGCTCGTGCGTCGAGAGACCTGTACCTGCGGCGGGCGAGTAGGGCTGAATGGTATAGCCCTTGTAGAGCAAGCCCTTGTCGTAGAGCTGCTTCAAGAGCCACCAAAGCGTCTCGATAAACTTATTATCGTAGGTGATATATGGATCGTCCATATTTACCCAGTAGCCCATCTTGCGTGTAAGGTCCTCCCAGATGTCGGTGAACTCCATAACTGCCTCACGGCACTGGCGGTTGTACTCCTCGATGGTAATCTTCTTGCCAATATCCTCCTTTGTGATGCCGAGCTTCTTCTCTACGCCCAACTCCACGGGCAGACCGTGGGTATCCCATCCCGCCTTGCGGTGTACGAGATAGCCCTTCTGCGTCTTATAGCGGCAGAAGACATCCTTGATGGTACGTGCCATCACGTGGTGGATACCTGGTATACCATTTGCCGAGGGGGGACCCTCATAGAAGACAAACGTGGGATGACCCTCACGTGTGGTTATACTCTTGTGAAAGGTATCGTCCTCGGTCCAGCGTGCCAACACCTCATCGGCAACACCTGCGAGATCCAACTCCTCATATCGCTTAAACTTATCCATACCTAACTTATTGAGTTATATATATATCGCTATTATTCTTCGTCGCCCTCGTCGTCGCTCTCGGCCATTGTGGTATAGACGTTGGTAACGTCGTCGTCCTCTTCGAGATGCTCGATGAGCTTGTTCACAGCCTCGCGCTCCTCGGCTGAAAGCTCCTTTTGGTCGGTGGGGATACGTACCGACTCTCCCGATACAAGCTCGTAGCCCTTCTCCTCAATCCAGGTCTGAATCTGACCGAACGACTCGTACGCTGCATATACGGTAACCTCACCCTCCTCGGCGTAGAACTCATCGACACCAAAGTCAATCATCTCCAACTCCATCTCTTCGAGGTCGGCACCTGCTGTGGGCTTGAACTTAAATACGCACTTATGATCGAACATAAAGCCTACCGAGCCTGATGTACCAAGTGCGCCGCCATACTTGTTGAAGTACATACGCACCGAAGCGACCGTACGGTTGGTGTTGTCGGTAGCTGTCTCAACCAATATTGCGATACCGTGAGGACCGTAGCCCTCGTATATCATCTCCTTATAGTCGGCAGAGTCCTTGTCGGTAGCTCGCTTGATGGCACGCTCTACATTCTCCTTGGGCATATTCTCAGCCTTGGCGTTCTGCATCAACAGACGCAAGCGGAGGTTTGTCGAGGGATCGGGACCCGACGCCTTAACCGCCATCTCTATCTCCTTACCAATCTTCGTAAATACTCGCGCCATATGTCCCCAGCGCTTCATCTTTCTCGCCTTGCGATACTCAAATGCTCTTCCCATAATTTTGTAGTTTTACTATATTTTTGTTATCTATTACTCCTATATATATACACAATGGCGCAAAGATACAAAAATTTTTGAAAAAATACACGCATTACCCACAATTCTGAGTTTGGCGCTCCATATTGCGGCTTCTAACAAAAATTTAGTATCTTTGTACTCTAAACCTTAGACGAGAATGTACGAAGATATACTTGAAGGACTTAACCCCCCACAGCGTGAGGCTGTTACAAACTACGAGGGACCATCGCTAATCATCGCGGGCGCAGGCTCGGGAAAGACACGTGTGCTTACCACGCGTATCGCCTATATGCTTGCAAACGGCGTTGCTCCAAGCTCGATATTGGCACTCACCTTCACCAATAAGGCGGCGCGCGAGATGCGCGAACGTATCGAGAAGTTGGTGGGCGACAAGGCGCGTTTTATACGTATGGGTACGTTCCACTCCGTATTCTCGCGACTGCTCAGAGAGAATGCCGAGCGCATAGGCTTCCCTCAGAGCTACACCATCTATGAGTCAAACGACGCCAAGAACCTCATAAAGACCATCATAAAGGAGAAAAACCTATCCGACGACCGCTACAAGCCGCAGAATGTGGCAGCGCGTATCTCGATGGCGAAAAACTGCCTCATCACGCCTGGCGCATACATCGCCAACGCGGTGCTTATGGCAGAAGACAGGGAGATGCGCACACCCGAGATTGGCGATATATATGCCGAATACACAGCACGTTGCAAGCGTAACGGCGCTATGGACTTCGACGATTTGCTGTTGCAGACAAACATCCTTTTGCGCGACGCCCCCGATGTCTTGGAGGGCTACCAGCAGCGATTCAAGTATATCTTGGTGGACGAGTATCAGGATACCAATATGGCGCAGTACCTCATCGTGCGCCGATTGGCACTCAACCACTCGAACGTATGTGTGGTGGGCGACGACGCGCAGAGTATCTACGCCTTCCGTGGTGCAAAGATAGAGAATATACTCTCGTTTCAGCGCGACTACCCCACAGCCAAGGTCTATAAATTGGAGCAGAACTACCGCTCGACGCAGACCATCGTCGATGCCGCCAACTCGCTCATCAGCCACAACTCGCGCCGTCTCGAAAAGCGTTGCTTCTCGGCAGCCGACAAGGGCGAGAAGATACGCTTAGTGCGCGTTATGGAGGACCGCAGTGAGGCGTTGGAGGTAGCCATCGACATCAAAGACAAGATGCGAGAGGGGGCTTCGTACCGCGACTTCGCCATCCTCTACCGCACAAACAAGCAGCACGGTCTCTTCGAGCAGGCACTATCGAGCCGAGGCATACCCTACCGCGTATATCGCGGTATGTCGCTACTGGAACATAAGGACATACGCAATATGCTGGCATACCTGAGCCTTATCATCAACCCCAACGACGACGAGGCATTCAAGCGCATCATAAACTACCCTGCACGAGGCATCGGCGCAACGACCGTGGAGCGCATATCGCAACTCGCCGCAGAGCGTGGGCGCTCGATGTGGCACACCGTAGAGCTACTACAACAGGAGCTTGCCGCAGCATCGCCCAAAAGCCCCGAAGAGGCGCAGCAGCACGCCCTCATACGTACCGTAATACGCAAGGTGCAGGAGTTCGTGGCACTCATCAGCGAGCTGTCGTTGAAACGCTCGACAATGGGCGTTGCGGAGTTTGCTCAGGAGGTGATAACACGCTCGGGCATAATGCATCTGTTAGAGTCGGAGCAGAAGCCCGAGAACGACACCGCCAAAGACTACCTCGAACAGCTGCTGACGATGATGAGCGCCTACGAGGAGGAGGTAGCGCGCGACGTGGAGGATGGCCTGCGCGACGAAAACGACAAGCCGACAATCGACGAGTGGATGCAGAATATGATGTTGCAGACCGACCAAGATACCGAGGATGATGACGACAAGGTTACGCTGATGACCGTACACTCTGCCAAGGGTCTCGAATACGACTACGTATATATCGTAGGTATGGAGGAGCAGCTATTCCCGTTGCAGCGTAGCACCGAGTCGCTGTCGGATTTGGAGGAGGAGCGACGACTCTTCTACGTGGCGCTGACACGCGCTCGCAAGGAGGCGATGCTCACCTTCTCGGAGACACGCCACGTGTGGAGCAAGACCGAAAATACGCAACCCAGCCGCTTCCTGCGCGACATCGACAAGCAGTACCTCGACGCCAACTTTGACATCGAAGAGCTATCGGGACGTAGCCGCTGTGAGCGCGCCTTGCGCGGTATGGATGACGATGATGAGAGGTCCACACGCTTCGACGAGCTGCGCCGCCGTAACACCCCTTCGGGCAGCTACGGCACACGTAGCAGTGGCGACAGGCTCTTTGCGCATCGCAGCAGCCCTGCACAACCAGCAGCACCACGCCCCGAGATTATCTCGACACCCGCGCCCCTCGACCCCGCAAAGGCGGGTATGCGCAAGGTGGCGGTACGTCCGCGCACGGAGATACAACACGACGACCTTGGAGTGTGCGCTTATAGCGCTGGCGAGCGTGTCGAGCATCCGAAGTTCGGCGTCGGCACAGTGGAGCGTGTCGAGCCATTAGCAACGGACCACAAGGTGGTGGTGATGTTCGATAAGTTCGGCAGCAAGACGCTACTTGCCAAGTTCGCGAAACTCAACAAATTATAGGCAGTTTTAACACAACTACGAATATATCGAGTGATTATGCAGAGTCCAGAGGTCGTAGTATCGGTGGTGATGACCACCTACAACCACGAGGCATTCCTCGCAGAGGCTATCGAGAGTGTGTTGCGCCAGCGCACCACATTTCGCTACGAGATAGTCATCGGCGAGGATTGCAGCACCGACCGCACCTTGGAGTTGGCACAACGCTACGCTGCCAACCACCCCGACATCGTACGCATCGTGCGCTCGGAGAGGAATGTGGGTTGGCGCGCCAACTACCGACGCACGATAGCTGCCGCCAAGGGACGTTACATCGCCCTGCTTGACGGCGACGATATGTTCATCGACGACGACAAGCTACAACGTCAAGTCGAGCTGTTGGAGGCGGACAGCACGGTAGGTATGTGCTACACACGCTCGATACGCCGCGACGAGAGGGGCAACGAAACGATATACCCCGAGGGTCCGTGCCACACCTCGTTTGACGAGATGTTGCGCCGCAACCCCGCCGAGAACTGCACCGTAGTAGCCCGCCGCGACCTTGTGGAGCAGTACTACTCGGAGATTCGCCCCGACCTACACGACGAGTGGCTTACCGACGACCTACCTATGTGGTTGTGGTTTGCTGCCACGAGCCGCTACGCCGCCATAGATAAGCCAATGGCAGTACACCGCGTACTGACATACAGCGTGAGCCACAGCCCCGACTATCGCCGAAAGATAGCCTTCTGCGACTCACTCAGCGAGATAAGCCTCTGGTATGACGAGCGTTACAACAGCTGCCGCCTACGCCGCGAACTGCTGCGTTCGAAGCAGAATACCGCCCTATGGGTACTATCCTACAATGGTAGCGTCGGTGAATACCTGAGGCGCTGGTGGAGCGATGTGCGTCGCTCACCACGACTGATGTTTAACATTGCCTCATACGGCCTCTTCGTAAAGAAGGTAGCGTGGCGTATGTGGCGCAAACAGAGTTAGTTGAATGACTACAAAAGAGCGTTTTAGTGCCGTCGAGGAGTACTTCCTAAAAGCTATGCCCGAGGCGTCGAGTGAGCTGAACTTCAACACCCCCTTTGAGCTGCTTGTGGCTGTGGTACTATCGGCGCAGTGTACCGACAAACGGGTAAATTTGACCACCCCCGCACTCTTTGCCGCCTACCCCACTGCCGAGGCGATGGCAAAGGCGACACCCGAGCAGATTTACCAAATAATACGCAGCATATCGTACCCCAATAACAAGGCGCGACACCTGGTTGCCCTCGCGCGCGACATCGTGGAGCGCTTCGGCGGCGAGGTACCCCGCGACGGCGAGGCGTTGGAGTCGCTGCCAGGCGTAGGACGCAAGACCGCCAACGTGGTGGGTGCTGTGCTATGGGGCAGAGAGGTGATGCCCGTCGATACCCACGTCTTCCGCGTGGCAGCGCGCTTGGGTCTGAGCCGCAATGCCCGTACACCCCTTGCCACCGAGCGACAACTCGAAGCGGGATTTCGCAAGGAGCTGTTACCCTTGGCGCACCACTGGCTAATACTGCACGGTCGCTACACCTGCACAGCACGTAAGCCCAAGTGTGCGAGCTGCGCTCTTAGTGCTATCTGCCGACACTACACCGCAGAGCAGCGTAAAAATGCAAAAATGGAGAATAAATAATACGATGAATATGAGCAGATTACATATTGCAATATACGCTATTGCCGCCTCTGTTGCGGTTGGCTGCACCAACTATGGCGGCAACTACTTCCCCGATGATAAGCCGTCGGGCGGTGGGCAGCAAAGCGACGACTTGGCGATAATCAACTACATCGACCAGCGCTTGGAGGAGGAGTACTACTGGTTGGACGAGGTGAAGGAGAAGAGCGCCACCTTCAACCGCCGTCTGCCGTGGGAGGAGTACCTCAAAGCCTCGCTATCGAAGCTAACAACCAATAGCGACGACGGCTACTACAACCACAACGGTCAGCGTTACTACTACTCGTTCATCCGCGAGGATGTATCGACACGTGCGCAGACCTCGGGCTACGGCATATCGCTGCACTACACGCTATTAGCGCTCGACCAGACACGTCTCGGCATCGCCGTAGAGTGGGTATATGAGGGTACTCCCGCCGCCGAGAGTGGCATACGACGTGGCGACATCATCGTTAAGTACAACAACGCCAACATCACGCGCGACAACTATATGACGGTATTCAACGCCATACAAAATGGCACGGGTGGCACGATACATCTTATGTTGCAACGCCAGCTCACGGTCGAGGGCGAAGAAAACTCGTTCAACACCCAGATAGATGTGGCAACATACGCCCCCAGCCCCGTGGTATTCAGTAGCGTTAATGAGGAGTACGGCACGAAGATAGGATACTTGGTATATACGTCGTTCGACACGGAGTACGACGAGGAGCTACTATCGACACTGCAAGGGTTTCAGACCGAGGGCATTGAGGCGCTAATTTTGGACCTAAGATGCAATAGCGGAGGCAATATCATATCGGCAATAAAGCTCGTCTCGGCAATCCTCGGCACAGAGTATAACGAACGACTGTTGTGTGAGGTGCGCCGCAACCCGCTCAACAGCCGAGCAGAGGCAAGCACCGAATTTCTGTTGGAGGATGTGGGTGTGGCACTAAACCTACGAGAGGTTACGATTATCTGCTCCGAGAACTCGGCGTCGGCATCTGAGATGGTCATCGAGGGTCTTAGAGGCTTGGACATCCCCGTAAAGTTAGTGGGCAACCGCACCGAGGGTAAAAACTGCGGTATGGATGTTTCGTACCGAACAATAAACGGCACCCACTTGGAGTATGCGCCCATTACCTTTATGTGCTTCAATGCCAAGGGTTTCGGCGATTTTGGCGAGGGCATCGAACCCGACATCAACATCTCGACAGAGAACAGCCTCGACCTTACCGACAAGAACTACCCGCTGCCTCGCTGCACGTGGGGAGGCAGTGGCGATGCGGCATACGTTGCAGCGCTCGCAATGACGCTCAACATCGACAGCACGACAACCTCACAGAGCAATGTGCCAGCCTCGCTCCTAACAACTCTCCTTGCCACAAGCGAAGAGTGCCGCTACGACGAGGTATCGCTGCCGCGTAGGTTTATCGGCACACGTATTATCGTCGAGGAGTAGAGCATCGCAGGTATGCTGCACCATTTCACGGCACGATTTGGGCGCTTCACCTCGCATAATTGAACATTTCGCACTACAACGCGACTAAAATTCATAAATTTATACTATCTTTGTATTAAGCAAGGGTGTATAACCTGTTTATTGGTCGGAAATTTGCGACTCGCACATACCGAAGAGTCCTTGCTAAACGTTTATTAATAGAGGGTTGCCACAGAGGACTGCGTGATGGTTGCACCCAAAAGGGATATGCACAACGACAGTTTTTGATTACGGCACACTAAACGATAAGGAGATTAAGTTATGAGACGACTACTAAGTATTTTTGCAATTGGTGCATCGGCAGTGCTGTTGCACGGTTGTACGGCGATGTTTAACTCGTCGTCGTATGGTTCGAGCGATCTCTACCGTACCGACAACCGCGTGGAGGTTGCCAACCGTCTGCGCGCCGAAGCTGAGGCAGAGCGCGCCGAGGCAGAGGCACGTCGCGCACAGTGGGAGGCACGTCAGGCAGAGGCAGCAGCAAACCGCGCCGAAGCGGACTACTACGCCTCGTTCAACGATGAGCCTAACTTCAACAATATCGTCGTAAACGACTACAATAGCGCCTATGCTCGCCGCTTGTATGGCTTCCAGTCGCCGACCTACCGTATGCCGTCGAGCTACTACGACTTAGTTGGTAGCAGCGCGATGTTCTACGCCACGGCGTACGACCCCGCGTTCTACAATGTGATGGTATCGGGCAATCAGGTATGGGTAGAGCCTAAGTACATTACCTCGATGTTTGGCTCGTGGGGTGCTACCAACATATCGTTCGGCATCTATGCGTCGCCGTGGACCTTCGGTTGGAGCTACCGCGTAGATCCGTTCTACTACTCGTGGTGGGGTTATCCGCACTACTCGTGGTACGACTGGAACTGGACGTTGTGCTACAACCCGTGGCACAACCACTACTACGACTGGTGGTATGGTGGCTACTATCCTGGGTATCCGCACCATCCTTACCACCCGCACAACCCGCCGCGTCCGCCACAGCACCGTCCGCAGCCTGGTCACGGACCCGACTACCGTCCTGGACACGGTCCTACGGGTTCGGGAGCGTCGTCGGGACCCAACTATAACCTGAACGGTAACCGCGAGACGACCGCATCACGTTATACGTCGCCCACGACAAACCGCAACTTCGGTGCAAGCACGACAACACGTCCTTCGGCATCGACAGGCTCAACATCGACGGGTATATATGGAGGCAACGACCGCCCGAGCAGTTCGTCGAATAGCTCGTCGCGCGACAACCTCAACAATAAGAGCAATATGTTTGATAGCAACACCCGTTTCGACGGCACGGTGAGCAATAAGGCTACCACGAACAATGGTAACTACTCGTTTAGCACATCCTCATCGTCGAGTAACAGTGTTAGTGGCTCGGGCAGTAGCGCAACGAACACGACGAACAATAAGAATACGAGTAATTTCCGTCAGGGTACATCGTCGAGTCGCAACAACACCTCGACAGGCTCGTCAAAGGTGTCGTCGGGCAGCAGCAGCTCGTCATCAAAGGTAACGGGAGGTAGCACCTCAACACGTCGCGGTGGCAGCAGTAGCGTCTCGTCAGGCTCGTCGAGCAAGTCTTCAAGCTCGTCGTACCGCTCGGGCTCTTCGTCGCGTAGCTCTTCATCATCAAGCAGATCGTCAAGTTTCTCGCAGAAAGCGTCTAACTCGTACCGCTCGACAATATCTACAACCTCTCGTTCGGGCAGCAGCATCGGCAGCTCGGGAGGAGGTTTCAGCTCGGGCAGTTCACGCTCGGGAGGTGGTGGCAGCACATCATCGCGTCGCTAAATAGCAATACGGGAGTATGTCATCGGATGGCATACTCCTTGATTATAACCGATAAAAGAGAAAACTATGAGAAAACTATACGCTCTACTTGCCGCGACGCTGCTTCTGGGCAGCGCCAATAACGCCTCTGCGCAGACGGTGGACTTTGGCGGCACAACGCTCAACAACGACATCGTAGGCTTTACGGACCTCTACACACTGAGCTTCACGGCGCACAACTACGGTACGGCGCGCTCAATGGGTATGGGTAACGCATTTACCGCCCTCGGCGCCGATATGGTATCTGCGTCGCTCAACCCCGCGGGTATAGGTATGTATGTCGATAGCGATGTTAGCTTCTCGCTTATGATGCAGTTTACCAAGAGTCCTACCACCAATAGCGACCCCTACTACAACGACGTGCCGCGCAGCCAGCAGGAGTTCTCGGACCATACCGAGCGCTTCGGGATGTCGAGTGCGGGCGGCGTATTTACGGCTTACCGTGGCACAGGCGCGCTGACGAACTTCAACGTAGGCTTCGTCTATAACCGTATCGCCGACTTCAACCACAACTCGCTCAATGCCTCGATAGGTAACCACGCCTCGCAGTCGATGGCAAACCTCTTCTGCACACTATCGAATGTCGATGGCTTGCAGACAGACTCTAATGGCAGGATGGATTTTGGCAACGACCCATACTACTGGGGCGCGGTGTTGGCGTACAAGAATGGCGTAACGAACAAGGATGAACAGGGTTGGGTTATCGACCGCATAGACCCCTCGGCAGAGATTGACCAATACTCGTCGGTGGAGACCCGCGGCTCGATAGGCGAATACGCTATTACGATGGGCTTCAACTTCGTAGATAAGTTATACTTTGGTGCGTCGTTAGGTATTCAGAGCGTAAACTACAAGCGCAATACCTACTATGGCGAAAACTACGTATATCTCAACGACCAATACCCGTCGGGCGACTTTATGCCCTATCAGCTCGACTATATGAACTATATGCAGCGTACACGCATCTCGGGTACGGGTATCAACCTTAAATTGGGTGCTACCTACCGCCCTGTGGACTTCCTACGCATAGGTATCGCCTACCACACGCCTACCTACTACTCGCTATCGCTACGCTACGATGCAGAGATGTGGTCGCGCACATATAGCGCGGGTAACAACCCCGATGGCTACGACCTCGGACCTAACGGCTATATGTACGACAACGTATATTCGGGCGTATGGGAGGATACGGGCAGCTACGGTTGGGGCTTCCGCTCGCCCTCGCGCCTGCTTACGGGTGTTGCGGTAACCATCGCCAAGCGTGTCATCCTCTCGGCAGACTACGAGCGTAGCTGGTATCAGGGTATTCGCTTGAAGAAGAGCCCTATCAATGGCTTGGAGTACCCCGTTGTCGAGGATTTGTTCAAGGGTAGCAACACGGTACGTGTAGGTGCCGAGGGTATGGTTATGCCGTGGTTGGCACTCCGTGCAGGATATATTTGGAGCGGCTCGACACTGCGCAACGAGTATAAGGATGTCATCCTCACGCACCCCATAGCTAAGCAGCAGAGCTATATCACCGCAGGTCTTGGCATCAAGTTCACCCGCAGCGTATATCTCGACCTTGCGTATCAGTACAACACCACAAAATACACCCCCTATAAGACGTTCTACGCTATCGACAGTGTGGACGCGGCAAACGACATTGAGAGCCGCCTCTACACCACCCGCACAAAACGTCATATCGCGGTGCTGACCCTCGGCTTCCGCTTCTAAACGGGGCGAGAATAGAGGCTTGCTACATATCAACAACAAAGGCGCACGATGTCGTGCGCCTTTGTTGTTATGTAGCAATGTTGCTCTACGCTCTTAGGAAGCCGATGCCAAAACGCTCGACAGCAGCTCTTTCGAGATCCTCGCGTACAGATGGGTCGGCAATCGAGATAAGCAGCTTGGCACGCTGCGCCAACGACTTGTTACGCAGATAGACAATACCATGCTCCGTAGCGATATACTGCGCCTGGAAGCGTGTGGTAACGACACCTGCACCCTTGGTTAGCGTAGGCACAATCTTCGAGATACCCTTGTTGGTAATAGAGGGCAGAGCGATAAAGCACTTGCCACCCTCCGACAGCGCACCACCATACATAAAGTCGTGCTGGCCACCTACACCCGAGAAGATGCGCTCACCGATACTATCGGCACATATCTGTCCCGTGAGGTCCACCTCGATAGCCGAGTTGATAGCCATCACATTGGGGTTTTGGCGGATATTCTGCGGGTCGTTGGTCCACGCCACATCGCGGATTACCACGTCGCGGTTGCCGTCTAAGTAGTCGTAGAGACGCTGGCTACCGAGACAGAGACACGCTACCGACTTGCCTGGGTATATCTTTTTGAGCGAGTTGTCGATAATACCCTTCTGAATAAGGGGTACAACGCCATCGGTCATCGCCTCGGTGTGCAAGCCGAGGTGCTTGTGGTCGTGCAGAGCGTCGAGGACAGCGTTGGGGATACCTCCCACGCCAATCTGCATCGTAGCACCATCGGGTATCTCCTGCGCGATGTAGTTACCTATGGCGCGCTCCACCTCGTTGGGAACTACCGTAGGCACCTCCACCAGAGGCTCGTCGCCACGTACCATAGCGTCAATCTTCGAGACGTGTATCACGGGATCGCCAAAGGTGCGGGGCATATACTTGTTTACCTGTGCGATGATAATCTTAGAACACTCGGCAGCCGAGAAGGCGAGGTCGGCAGATACACCATACGAACAGTATCCCTCCTCGTCAGGCTCCGAGACGTTGAGAAGCGTAACATCCAAAGGTACCTGTCCCGAGCGGAAGAGGAAGGGTATCTCGCCGAGGAATGCGGGGATGGTCTGCGCCACACCCTCCTTGATGGCGTTACGCAGGTTGTTGGCAACGAAGAAGCTCAGCGGCTCGAACGAGTCGCGCAACTCGCGCTTGGCATAGGGGGCATCGAAGCGACCTATGGCAAAGGCTGAATATACCTTCACGTCGCGCAACTCCGACGCACGGTCGGTCATTGCCTGAACAAGAACTTCGGGGATAGATGTCGAACCCTGGATAAAGACCGAGTCGCCCGATTTGATAAGTTTTACGGCTTCCGCCGCGCTCACTAAATTCATATAAACTTATTCGGTTTAAGAGGGGCTGTCCGTAGTGGGCAGCCCTCTGTTATTTGTTAATTTGTGGCTTCGTTGAAGGCATCATAAGAGCCTATCACGCCAATTTATTGTCAGACGCCGTGAGATACGGGCTACCCCGAAAACTTACTCGATGGGGCTGTACCTTGGTGTAGCCCCATTCGGTAAGATGGGCGTAGTGCCGTAAATGGCGCTTATCACAATAAATTAGTAATCCTGCGAGAATAGACGTAGGCGCCTATCAAGCTCGTCGTACTGGTAGTCCGAAATCATTGACACACAACCTCTAAGACCCTCGCGCGCGCTACCCGTAGGAGCAAGCGTAATAGCCGAGATACCATAGTAGATGAGCTTGTTGATAAGCTGCTCACCCGTCATATCCTTATAGCCGAAGGTGAAGAAGAAGCCGTCGCTGACCTCCTTGTCGCAATCCTTGTCATAGACAATATGGAAGCCGTTGCGCACCATAATCTCCTTAACACGCGCTGCACGACGCGCATACTCGCGTGTGTGGCTCACATAGTCTAAACGACCGTCGGACGCTGCGCGGAACATCGCCGCGAGAGCGTACTGCGCCGAGTGGGGAACACCCGACGAGAGGACGTAGAGGATGTTGAAGATGAAGTTGCGACGGAACTGACCATCGTTGCCATAGCGCTCGGCGAAGCCTTCGTAGCAGCGGTCCGAGAGCTTGGGGTTGAGAGCCACCACAGCGACACGCTGACCCGCATACGAGAACATCTTAGAGCCTGAAAGCAGGTGCATACAGTTGTCCGTGTAGCGCGCTACCGAGGGCTGATAGGGCGGCTCGAAAGGCACTGAACGGTCCTCACGGAAGTCCATATTGAGGTACGCCAAATCCTCGATGACGATGACATCGTACTTGGTAGCCATACGACCGATAATCTCCAACTCCTCCTCGTTGAGACACATCCACGACGGGTTGTTGGGGTTAGAGTATATCATACCGCTGATACGTCCCGACGAAAGTATCTCTTCGAGCTTCGCTTCGAGCCTCTTACCACGGTAGTCGATGACATCGAACGACTCGAAACGCACACCCTGCACCTTACACTGCATCTTCTGCACGGGGAAGCCTGGGTCGATGAAGAGGATGGTGTCGCGGTCTTTGCGCATCTGCGACAGCGCCATAAATGCTGCAAAAGCACCCTGCATAGAGCCTACCGTGGGTACGAAGCACACGGGAGGAATGTCGAGGTTGATGAACGCTTTGACAAAGCGCGATGCCTCCTTGGTGAGTGGCTCGATACCCGTGATAAGGGGGTATTTAGAGCCTACACCATTGAGCAACGCCTCGTGTTCTGCCTCGATACCTATCTGCTCGGCGGGCAGGCCTGGCTCGCCAATCTCCATACGGATATACTCGATACCCGTCTTTGCCTCGATGTCCTTAACGACACTCACAAACTGACGTATCGACGCCGCACCAAGCTCCTTGGCATTGCGCAGACCGTTGGCAATACAGATATTATCTACGGTTTGTTTATCTAATGGACGATCCATAGCGACTACTTTTTAATGCTGTTGTTATAGCCAGCGTGTACCGCAGCGAGGTTCTTCTCGATAACCTCCTCACCCTTACGAGCGAAGATACGGCGGATACCTGCCTCAATCTTCTCCAACTCGATGTCGAGCATCGGTATAGCGGCACCCAGCAGCACCATATTTGCCGCCTGCAAGGGTGCGCCAGCCTCCTTAGCAAGCTGCTCAACGTTGAGCGATACGCAGTTGGGCAACGCTGCAAGGTGAGCATTTAGCTCCTCCTCGGTGGGATAGTTGGGGATGTTGATGAATGGCACATTGCTGGTAACAACCCAGCCATCTTTCTTTAAGTAAGAGAGGTAGCGCAAAGCCTCCATAGGCTCCAACGATATGATGATGTCGGCACCACCCTTAGCGATAAGATCCGAGGCGATAGGCTCGGTAGAGAGGCGCAGGTTACTCTGCACATCGCCACCACGCTGGCTCATGCCGTGAACCTCTGCCTGCTTGATGTTCCATCCTTCGGCCATAGCAGCCTCGCCAATGACCGTGGCAATCGACAGAATACCCTGTCCGCCGACGCCTGCCAATATGATATCTTTCTTCATTGTTTTGTCCTCCTGATTATTTGTTAGCTGCTGCCTTAGCCTTAGCGTGACGCTTAGCGGTCTGAATACACTCGCGACGAGGTATGACTACCGATACACCGTTGTACTCAATCTCCTCGCGCAAAGTCTGCTTAATCTCCTCCATATTCTTGGGCAGAGGCACCACAACGCGCACGTGGTCGGGATGAACACCCAAGCCGCGGCATATATCCTCCAACTTACCCGTACCTGCCGAGTCCTGACCACCTGTCATACCCGTTGTGAGGTTGTCCGAGATGATAACCACAACATTTGACTTAGAGTTCACGCAGTCCAAAAGACCCGTCATACCCGAGTGGGTGAATGTAGAGTCGCCAATAACGGCAAATGCGGGGAACTGACCAGCATCCGAAGCACCCTTTGCCATAGTTATCGAAGCACCCATCTCAACGCAGGCGTGCAGCGCGTGGAAGGGCGACAAAGCACCCAATGTGTAGCAGCCAATATCGCCAAAGATGCGGGGATTCTCATACTCGGCAGCCACCTCGTTGAGCGCCTTATACATATCGCGGTGTCCGCAACCCTGACACAAGGCGGGAGGACGTGCTACTACGATGTTGTCTGCGTCGAGACGCTCCAATGGAGCAAGACCCAATGAGAGGCGTACGCTATCGGGCGTAAGCTCGCCCACGCGGGGCAAATCACCCGTAAGGCGGCCCTTAACGGCTACGGTCGAAGGCACGATGGCGCGCACCATCTCCTCGACAACGGGCTGACCCTCCTCCATAACAAGTATCTCCTTGGCGCCATCCTCAACCATACGCTCGATAAGAGCTACGGGCAGAGGATACTGCGACACCTTCAATACGCTACGGTCGGTGCCGTCGGCGCAGTTCTCCATAAAGTAGTTGTAGGCGATACCCGTCGTAATGACGCCACGCTCGGGGTTAGAACCCTTGGTGTAGGCGTTGAACTTAGACTCTACCGACGAACGTTGCAGGTCGTCCTGCTGCGCAATAAGCTCGTTGTAGCGAAGGCGGGCAAAGGCGGGCAGAAGAATCCAGCGACGCACATCCTCGGGACGTTTGATGTCGCTCTGCTTGCGTGGCGAGTCGGTAATCTCGACTACGGCGCGTGAGTGCGCCATACGTGTAGTTACGCGCATAAGCACGGGGAGGTGTACCGCCTCCGATAGCTCGAACGCTGCACGTGTCATCTCGTAGGCCTCCTGCTGTGATGAAGGCTCGAAGATGGGCATCATAGCGAACTTGCCATAGAAGCGCGAGTCCTGCTCGTTCTGCGACGAGTGCATCGATGGGTCGTCAGCAGCAACAACCACCAAGCCACCGTTTACGCCTGTCATAGCAGAGTTCACAAAGGGGTCAGCAGCCACGTTCATACCGACGTGCTTCATACAAACAAGCGCACGCTTGCCCATATACGACATACCGAGAGCGCCCTCCATTGCGGTCTTCTCGTTGGTCGCCCAACGGCAGAAAATGGGTGCCTCAGCATCGCCGCGCTTCTCCTCGCGCAGCTGAATAAATTCGGTAATTTCGGTTGAGGGTGTTCCGGGGTAGGCATATACTCCCGACAGACCTGAGTCGATAGCGGCCTGTGCAATAGCCTCATCACCGAGAAGTAATTTTCTCATATAGTTATTGTTTTAGGTTTGTCTAATTGTCAAAGTTACGATTTTTTTTTGAGACTGAAAAATAAATTGCAACTTTTTTGACCACAACACGAAAAAGAGGGCTGTTTTAGGGGCGAACTATGCAGTTAGTAGGGAGTAGCGGGCGGATGTTTTCTGCGACGGGGCGCGGGACAACGAGACGACGAGACGACGAGACGACGGGACGACGGGACAACGGGACGACGAGACGACGGAACGACGGAACGACGGGGCGCGAGACAATGGGGCGACGGGACGACGGGACGACGGGGCGACGGGACGACGAGACGACGAGCCTGCAAGCCTACAAGACAGCGCACCCTCCCCCACCTTGCGGGTCCCATTTTAATACCAGCAAAGTGAGGAAGGGTGCATTTAGTGAAGACTTTGTATTTAGGTCAGCATTGAGCTGCCGAGCGTAGTTTTTGTGAGCCTCTGAGCGTAGTTTTTGTGGGTTGCCGAGCGCGCGGTCGGCTATCGCACTAAGCGCTCGTAGTGGCAGACAAGCAGATTTCCCTCATCGTCGTAGAGGTGCATACCATTGCCCTCGCAATATTGCCACATCTTGCACTTGGCACACTTGCCCTTACGCGCCCAATCGCGGTTACGGAACTTCTGGAAGCGGTTTTGCCACACATCCCAAAAGTTGTCGCGATAGATGTTGCCCTGCGTGAAGTTGGCACGTACACTCGTACATCCCGAAATATCGCCATTGACACGTATAGAGGCGACGCTGAGGCCCGCGTGGCACTCGAAGGGCGACTTGCGAGCCTTCAACTCGTAGCCACCGAGGAAGCCCTCGCAGCCATACGATACGCTAATGCGCCCCTCGCGGCAGCTATCGTCGATAAACTGCATAAGGTAGGTAAACTCCTCGTTGTTGAGCTGCAACGAGCTATCCTGAGCAGCACGGCCAACGGGGAAGATGGTAAAGACGCGCCAGTGGCGCACACCGAGGCTATACAAAAACTCCTTAAACTCGCCGAGGCGCGGCAGTAGCGCAGGGGTTACGCAGGTAACCACATCCGAGGCAAGCTCCTTATCTGCCGATATCATACGCACAGCCTCCACAGCGCGCGCAAAGCTCTCTCGGTTTTGGCGAATGTGGAAGTGATGCTCCTCGAAGCCATCGAGCGACACCGTGATAGAGTGCAAGCCCGCACGGATGAGCGAGTCGAGGCGTCGGCGCGTGAGAGCCATACCGTTGGTAACCATACCCCACGGGTAGCCACGACGGTAGAGGTTGATACCTATCTCTTCGAGGTCCTTGCGCACAAGCACCTCGCCGCCCGACAAGATTACAAGCACCTTATTGGGGTTTACGTTGGGTGTTATCTCATTGTCGAGTACACGAAAAAAATCCTTGGCGGGCATATCGCTCAGCGTTGTATCGACGCGGCAGTCGCTACCGCAGTGGCGACATTGCAGATTACAGCGCAACGTACACTCCCAAAAGAGGGTGTCGAGCGTATGCTCCTTTTGGTGTATCTTATGTAGTCTTTTGAATAGTTTGAGTACGAGCCACTGTCGTACACTTAATCGCTTGCCCATTACTCTTCTACGGGGTTTTCGTTATCAGTTTCACTATCATCCATAATGTCGATGCCGTCATCTTCCACTCGCTCCGAGGGGTGGTACATCGACGATGCGGGGCCATACATAGGCGCAGGACCATACATATCGGGTTCAGGTCCACAGCCTGTCATACCTACACCAAGCAGACCCAACATCGAGAGAATTGCTCGCTTCTTCATCGCTTATCGTTTTATTGGTTGTTATCGCTGTTATGTCTATTTGTCGTCGAGGCGTTCGAGCTTTATATCGCCCAAATAGTGGTCGCTCTCGGAGAGTATTATGCGCCGAGCGGCAAACTCGCCACCATTCGACTCGCCATCAATATCTTGGATAAGTAGCTCGCCACCCGTAGCACGGAGCGAAAACCTGCCATCATCGTCCGAGAGGTCGTTATCGCCACCCAACGAGAGCTGTATGCCACTGATAGCGTTGCCCTTATCATCGACAACACGTCCCGACGTACCCCACTCTTCGTGGTACTCGTCATAGGGCGTACCGTAGCACGCCACTGTGGTTATGGATATGCCCATAAGGGCAAAGAGCCTTGTTAGAAATCGTCCCATAACCCAATACTTAGTTATCGGCAAAATCCACCTGCATCAGTTCAATATCGCCAAGTTCGATAAAACTGCTCCCTAAAAAGCCGTTCGAGTCGGCTTTTTGAGGTGGCGTCAAGAGTGAACTTATATCCACAACACGCGTCGCCCATATGCCACGGTTATACTCGCCATCAACATCCTCAAATACAATCTTTACCGGCTTGTAGGGGTCGATATGGGTATTGCCACCCATCTCACCCTTATAGTCGGTGTAGCCCTCGCGTCCTGGGAATTTTGCCCCCTCGGGATAGACATAGATGCCCTGTATCGGCTCGCCTGCCTCATCCACGACACGCGCCGTAATCCACAGCACGTAGTACTGGTTTTTCTTCAATGTCTGCTCCTTCTCGCAACCAGCAACACCTAATAGCAGGGCTAATATTACGATAAAATACCTCCTCATAATGCCTTGTTTTTGATGCAATTAATCTACTCGTTACTATCTTTTCGTGTCATAACCACGTCGCCCAGAGAGACCTCGTAATCGCCATCGTACCAAGCGCCCTCGCCCTCGTGGGTCTGCTGCACCTTGTCGGATATATCGAGCCGCAGAGTCTCGAACTCTCCCCCATTCAGCTCGCCGTCAATATCGACAAACTCAACAACATTCTGACTACCTGGCCAACAGCTGCCCGAAGCATCAATTAGCCCTAAATAGTCCGACACGCCTGTTTGATTGTCAAAGCTATCGCCCTCTGGACTCGCAACGATACCCTGAATGGGGTTACCCTCGCTATCAACAACACGTGCCGAGAGTCGGAATTGAATGTGCGGAACTCCATATTCTGCCACTCCGCCACCATCCCAGCCACCATCCGAGCCATCATCACAGCCCGAGACACCAACGCCAAGAAGTCCTAAAAGAATGTAGATAAGTCGTTTCATACTCCTATATATTATTATCTATTTTCGTCTGTTTCGCCGTGTGGCTCGGCACCGTCTTTATCTTTGCGCTTCATTACCACATCGCCCAACTCCGCCTCGAAAGCTCCCCCATACCACTCGCCACTACCATTTTCGGTCTGAACAACACGACCCGCAAGGCTAACCTCCTGCTGCTCAAACTCGCCGCCGTTCAGCTCGCCATCAATATCCTCAAAAATAAGCCTATCTGGGCAACTTGACATATACCCTCCCTGAGCATCAATGTTTCCTAAGTAGTCGGAGTAACCCGTGTTTGCTCCAAAGTGTCCATAATTGCCTCGCACCAAAATACCTTGGATGGGAGTACCCTGCTCATCAACAACACGTGCAGTAAGGCGAAAATCGACGTGCGGCGCACCATACTCCACCCTACAACTTGCCATCGTTACCCCAAAAAGACCGAGCAGAAAGTAGATTAGTCGTTTCATTGTCATCTCGATTTTTGCTTATTTTCGGCTATTAAGCCTTTGCTTAGTGCAAAGTTACAACACACACGTACCATTTTCCAAATTTTTTAACCAAAAATATTTCAGCGGCCGACTTACAAACCATTGAAAAACAGTACGTTACAAAATGAAACTTTGCCAATTTTTTAACTCATTGATTTTCAGTAAGTTACAAAGGTGTATTTTTAACGACGCTATCAAATATTGTAACATATTGATAATCAATGCATAGCACCCAAGCAAAAGTTAAAAACGCGGGGAGCGCACCATTTTCCGAGAAAAAAGGCTAACTTTGTAGAGTAATTTTTCGAGAGCTATGCAGATAACAAAATTTTTGCGCCGACGCGCCCACGAAGTACGCATAGGCGACACCCTAATAGGCGGCAACCACCCTATCGCCGTGCAGTCGATGACCAACACCCCGACAGCCGATGTCGAGCTGTCCGTAGCGCAGACACGCCGCATAGCCGATGCGGGCGCCCCGATAGTGCGTCTCACGGCGCAGGGCAGACGCGAGGGCGAGGCACTTGCCCCGATTGTCGAGCGGCTGCGTAGCGATGGTTACAACACCGCCATAGTCGCCGACATACACTTCACGCCCGAGATAGCGATGATAGCCGCCGAGGCGGTGGACAAGGTGCGCATAAACCCTGGTAACTTCCGCACGTCGAATGGCGAGTTGGAGCGACTCGTAGCGATATGTCGTCGCCGCGGCGTAGCACTGCGCATAGGCGTAAACCACGGCTCACTTGCCAAGCGCATATTTGACCAGTGGGGCGACACACCCGAGGGTATGGTTGCCTCGGCGATGGAGTTTCTAAGGATGTGCCGTGAGCTACAATTCGAGGATGTGGTGGTGTCGATGAAGTCGAGCAACACCCGCGTAATGGTACACGCATACCGCCTCCTGGTCGAGGCGATGGAGCGCGAAGAGATGACCTTCCCACTGCACATTGGCGTAACCGAGGCGGGCGACGGCATCGAGGGTAGAGTGAAGAGCGCCGTAGGCATTGGCTCTCTGCTTGCCGACGGCATCGGCGACACGTTGCGCGTATCGCTGACCGAAGATCCCGAGTGCGAGGTACCCGTAGGCAACGCCCTCGTGGCACACTTTGCAAAGCGCGACGGCGAATTTGAGGTAAAGCACCCCGAGCGCTACTCGCCCACGAAGTATCAGCCACGAACAACACATAAGCCTATAATACATAGCGAGATAACCGACCTATACGACATTGTGGATGCTACCTCGGCAAACCCCACAGCAGAGTGGCGCGCAGCGATACTCAACCGCGACGACAGCCGCCCCGTAGTGATACGTCGTCGCTACGACGAGAGCGACAAGGAGCTTGTGGCACTTCACGCCGCAGCAGATATGGGTCTGCTACTCATAGACGGTCTTGCCGACGGCGTATGGGTGGACGCCCCTGCGCTGAGCGAGGCCGAGCAGAGCGACTTAGAGCTGATGATACTGCAAGCGGCGCGTGTACGCTTCTCGCGTACGGAGTATATAGCGTGTCCAAGCTGCGGACGTACGCTCTACGACATACAGCAGACACTCGCTACGATAAAGGCTCGAACATCACACCTCAAAGACCTGAAAATAGGCGTGATGGGGTGCATCGTGAACGGACCTGGCGAGATGGCAGATGCCGACTACGGCTATGTAGGCTCGTCACCAGAACACATTACACTATATCGCGGCAGAGAGATTGTCGAGCGCAACATCCACCAGAGCGAAGCTCTCGACCACCTCATCGAGATTATCAAGGCGGACGGCCGCTGGATAGAGCCTTAACCAAAACTATCTTGGAGCGTGGCACTCAAATCGTACAAAGCACGAGGCATAGTTCTCGGCAGGTTGAAGTATGGCGATAACGGCGTTATTGTGCATATACTCACCGACGTTGTGGGTCGCCAGAGCTATATGATACAGGGGGTAAAACCCACAGCGCGTGGCTCGAAGATGGCTCTTCTGCAACCGATGTTTACGGTAGAGTTTGAGGGTCTTACATCGTCAAAGATGTCGCTGCACCGCATGAAGGACGTCGTCCCAGGCATCGTACTACAAAGCATACCCTTCGACGTGCGAAAATCGACAATGGCGCTCTTTATGGCAGAGGTGCTATACCGTCTTGTGCGCGAAAACGAGGTGGCCGAGGGTCTCTTCGACTTTGTATGGGGTTCGGTGGCGGCACTCGACCACATTGACGAGGGCATCGCCAACTTCCACCTATGGTTCTTGGCAAACCTGAGCCGACCATTAGGCTTCTCGCCCGACAACGAATACTGCGACGGCGCGTGGCTCGACATCCGCGACGGACACTTCACACCACACGCCCTGCTACCCTCCGAGGCGCTGACACCCGAGAACGCACGAATACTGCACGATATGTTGGAGTGCGACGTGCGCTACTTAGGAGAGATAGGACTCAACCGCGCCGAACGTGTAGAGTTCTTGGAGGCGATGCTCAAATACTACGCCTACCACCTCGACTCGATACGCTCAGTCGAATCACTCCGCGTCCTCCAAGAAGTTTTTTAGACGATGGGGAGCGAAACTCCCTGCCGAGCGAAAAGGGGAAACAATAGAAGACTATACAGACCAATGAAACGCATACTTCTCGCATTCGACAAATTCAAGGGGTCGCTTACATCCGACGAGGTTGCCGACGCCTTTGCGCACGGCATTAGAGATGTCGTACCCCACTGCGAGATACGCCGCATAGCGATTGCCGACGGCGGCGAGGGTACTACCGAGACACTATGTCGAGAGCTGAGTGCCGAGCGTGTGAGCCTCACGGTGAGCGACCCTCTGGGACGTCCCATCGAGGCACACTACGCCATAAGCGGTCGCACGGCAATAATAGAGATGGCAGCGGCGAGCGGTCTGACACTGCTGACATCGAACGAGCGCAACCCTCTCAAAACCACGACATACGGCACTGGCGAGATGGTGGCTGATGCCATAGCTCGGGGCTGCCAACACATAGTCTTGGGCATAGGTGGCAGCGCCACAAACGATGGTGGTATGGGGTTACTCGAAGCCTTAGGATGCCGCTTCTTGGATGCCACAGGAGAGCCTCTCTATGGCTGTGGCGAGAGCCTCGAACAGATAGCCACAATTGATAGCAGCACCCTCCTTCCTCAACTTACCAGCACCCGCATAACCATCGCCTGCGACGTTGATAACCCGCTTACGGGGGAGTGTGGCGCCGCTCGCATATATGCCCCACAAAAGGGTGCCGACGAGGCTACGGTAGTACGCCTCGACAAGGGTATGGAACACTTTGCCGACATCGTGCTGAGCACCATAGGCATCGCGATAAAAGAGATGGCTGGTGCGGGGGCTGCGGGCGGTATGGGTGGCGGGTGCTATGCGCTGCTTGGCGCTCGGCTACGGCGCGGCATAGAGGTAGTATTGGAGCTACTGCGCTTCGACGAATATGCCGAGGGCTGCGACCTTATAATCACGGGCGAGGGGCGCATCGACAGACAGACGCTACGTGGCAAGGCCCCACACGGAATACTGCGCCACGCACAACGATTGGGTATCCCCGTAATAGCCGTTGGCGGCAGCGTGGAACTATCTGATGGACTGCGCAATAGCGGCTTTCGGGCGATATATGCCACAACACCCGACACTATGTCGCTCGACGAGGCTATGCGCCACGACACAGCGAAGCGCAACCTGCGACTCACAGCACAGCGTATCGCCCAGGAGTGGCTACTCAGATAATGAAAGCGGACTGACCTAAAAAGGGGATTTTGTCAGCCCCCAAAAAACAAAGAGAGTGAACGAATTATTCACTCCCCTTCATTTAACTCATCGCGCAAGATGATTGCCCCGATGGTCGATTGTAAGCGTTTACTGCTCTGCCAACTTCTTGGCACGAGCCTCCTTACGAATCTTCAACGGCGTCTTCTTCAAATATTTGCGACAGAAGAGTGCGAAGTGTCCGTGGTTGGTAAAGCTATACATCTTGATAATACTCTTCAACGGCACGTTGGTCTCCGTAAGCAAGCGCTCAATCTCGACAATACGCTGCTTCTGCATCCAGCTATACGGCGTATCGTTGAACTCCTGCTTAAACATATTGTTGAAGTGCTGGATGCTGAAACCGCAGATGTCGGCAAGCTCCTCGACGGTCTTGACGCGCGGTGCGTTGTTGCGTACCAACGAGGCGAATGACTGGTTGCGGTCGAAGAGGTTGTAGAATGTGCGAAGCTGTATCTGCGGCGTATAGAAGAACTTGAAGATGACGAACATCTCCTGTATCTTGGCGCGATGCAGATGGTTACACTTCATATTGTTCTGCTGATAGAGCTTAACCGAGCGCAACAGCAAATCAAGAGGCTCGTTGAAGGCTACCTGCGTAAACTTGTAGTTAATCTTCTTAATCTTGCCGACAATGCTGTTGAACGGTATCATATCACACGCAGCGCCAGCAGCGATAAAGTGTGCCTTGACAATCTCGACATCGCTAAGTGCCACAATCTCATAGGTGTAGGCACGGAAGCAGAAGACGAAGTGTCCCTCACGCACGACATAGTTGCGGCGCTCCTCCGAGGTAATCTCGAAGCTACCCGACATCAGGAAGATAAGGTTGTTCTGTTCTCCATTTTGGATTGTTAGCGTCTCACCCTCACGCAAGGTTATAAAGTTAAAACCCGCCTCGGGTTCCAAGGTGTATGAATGGCAGGTTGCTGGACACTGATTTGACATACTATTTATAATTTTAGGTTGTAGTTTTTGATTATTTGCCTCCTAATAGCAATACAAATATACGCACGAATTTTGAATATCCAAGCATTTTGCACACAAAATATTAATAAAATGTGCAAAATATGCACTTTTAAGGTCTTTTTTCACCCCTAAAAGATAACGATGCTACAAAATGTTGGATATATAAATTGGGCTACGAGTCTCTCGAAGGAGAGCTAAGCAGCCACCTAAGGCTCGAAGTTACAACGCAGTATCACGGGCTGCGGCTCCTCCGCCTTAATCGCCGCAATCATCCTATCCAAGTAGCACTGGATGTCATCGCGCAGACGCTTGTAGAGCGGGCAAGAGGTGTAGTTCTCGTTGTCGAGCAGCACGTCGCGTATCGAGCGCAGGGTATTGGTGTAGTTTTGCAGCTCGTTCTTCTTGGCAACACCCTCGACCTTCGACTGATGAATCTTCGCCACGGAGAGCTGTCGTAGCTTATCACACACAGCACTAAGCAGAGGCATTACCACGTTGTCCATAAGTGTATGGCCGTGCATAAAGAGGTAGCAGTTATCTCTCTCGACACCCAACGACCTGAGGCGCTCGGCATAGGCCTCCATTTGCAGCCTCTCTTCGGGGTTATTCTCCTCCAACGAACGTAGCCTACGCTCCACGTTGCGCTGCAACCACGCCAACGTACTCTCGCCATTGAGGCGTATATCGACATAGTTGAGACGCACCGAGGCACGGAACTCGGCGAGCGTGAAGATATTTTCGTGCGACTGCTGCGCCGAATATACATACCACAAAAATAGCGGATAGATGGTCGAAGAGTAGGCGGCAAAGAAGCGCTCGAAGTCGAAGATGCGCGTATCGTTCTTCGTAGCCTTGACACATACGTTACGTAGCGACGGCGCATAGCAGAGGTAGTTCTCCGTGGCGTAGGTATAGGTATGGAACATATTGTCGGCGGCAAGGATGTCGTGCGACTGCTCCGTGCTACCATCGAAGAGGTAGTCGAAGTCGGAATCGACACACAGCAACACCTCGTCGGCGGCATAGCGACCTATCATCGACATCAGCACCTTCTTACCCTTGGGTAGGTCATCGCGGTTGGGGACCGATATTTCGAAGCGCAGGTAGGGGTTGTGAAAGTGGTCGAAGATGCCACGCCAAAAGGCGACATCCTCGTAGCCCTCGACAAAGACACGCACCAACTTACGGTCATCCTCGGGTGGCAGTATCTCGGGTAGGCGGTCGGGGTTAAACGACGTCAGATTACGCTTACGTTTTCTGTTTCGGCTCATCGCTTTTTCAGATGTTTGTTTTGTTTGTCTGTGGTAAAGTTACAAAAAAAATATTAACTTTGTGCTTAGAAGCGACGTTTCGGAGAAATTATGTGCCGTAGGCATAGTTTTTTCGTCGGCAACAACCAAACATTAATAGCACAAACAACACTCAACAATGGCAAACGACTGGAAAGAGCGCTTGGGTGTGGTCTTCTCAACCAACCCCGACTACCAATACGATACCGCTACCGAGAGCGAGGCGGAGACCTTAGCGCCCGAGAAGCAGAACCTACGCATATGGCTTGATAGGCTCAAAGGCGGACGTGTGGCAACCGTCATACGCGGCTTCGTAGGCTCGGCCGATGACCTCGCGGCACTTGGCAAGGAGCTAAAAACACGCTGCGGCGTGGGAGGCACGGCAAAGGAGGGCGAGATAATCATTCAGGGCGACCACCGCGACCGCATCTTGGAGCTGCTGACAAAGGCGGGATACCGCTGCAAAAAGTCGGGAGGATAGCCCCACACGCCATTGACAAGCCCCCACTTAACGCGTTGCGACACCTTTTATCTACACACTTATACACATTTTTAGCTGTGGAAGTTGTAAAAGTTAGCGAAAAAACGTATCTTTGTAGGAGTTTGTCCCGCAAATATCGACAAAAGAGTACAAAACAATACATAAACTACTAAAATCTATTAGCAATGTACGGAAAATTTCAGCAACACTTGCAGAACGAATTGGCAGAGATTAAGGCTGCTGGTCTTTACAAGACAGAGCGCATCATCGAGTCGCCCCAGCGCGCCGAGATTGACGTGGCTAACCGCCCTGTATTGAACTTCTGCGCAAACAACTACTTGGGTCTTTCAGACAACCAGCGTCTTATCGACGCCGCAAAGCGCGCTATGGACGAGCGTGGCTTCGGTATGTCGTCGGTACGCTTCATCTGCGGCTGTCAGGATATGCACAAGGAGCTTGAAAAGGCTATCGCCGACTACTTCGGCACCGAGGACACAATCCTCTATGCAGCTTGCTTCGACGCCAACGGTGGCGTCTTCGAGCCTCTGTTTACCGCCGAGGATGCTATCATCTCGGATGCCCTGAACCACGCCTCGATTATCGACGGCGTACGCCTCTGCAAGGCACAGCGCTACCGCTACGCCAACGCCGATATGGCAGAGTTGGAGGAGTGCTTGAAGCAGGCTCAGGCACAGCGTTTCCGCATCATCGTTACCGACGGTGTATTCTCAATGGATGGTAACGCCGCTCCACTCGACAAGATTTGCGAGCTGGCAGAGAAGTACGACGCTCTGGTGATGGTCGATGAGTGCCACTCGGCAGGTGTCTTGGGTAAGACGGGTCGCGGTATTACCGAACTCTTCGACCTCCGTGGCAAGGTGGACATCCTCACAGGTACGCTTGGCAAGGCATTTGGTGGTGCTGTGGGTGGCTTCACAACAGGCCGCAAGGAGATTATCGACATGCTCCGTCAGCGTTCACGCCCCTACCTCTTCTCGAACTCTCTGCCCCCCGCCGTTGTGGGTGCATCTATCGAGATGTTCAAGATGTTGGAGGAGAGCGATAAGCTCCACGATCAGCTCGTAGCCAACGTCGAGCATTTCCGTACGAAGATGATTGCCGCAGGCTTCGACATCAAGCCTACACAGTCGGCTATCTGCGCCGTGATGCTCTACGATGCCAAGCTCTCGCAGGACTTCGCAGCAGAGTTGCAGCAGGAGGGCGTATTCGTTACAGGCTTCTACTACCCCGTTGTTCCGAAGGGTCAGGCACGTATCCGCGTACAGGTGTCGGCAGGTCATACTACCGAGCAGCTCGACCGCTGTGTTGAGGCATTCGTGAAGGTGGGCAAGAAGCTCAACGTCCTCAAATAGTCTAACTTAGCGGGAATACCGCAAGGACCTTTCTATTTTGGCGTATGGTGGGTTGAACGCCACCATACGCACTATTTTAGAGGCTGCACAAAGCACCTCTCACTAAATTTTGATGCTATGTCGGTAATAAGACTTACCAAAGAGTTTACCTTCGAGACAGCCCATATGTTGGAGGGCTACGACGGACTGTGCCGCGAGATTCACGGACACTCGTACCGCCTGCTCGTAACAATCAAGGGTGAGCCAGAGAGAGACCCCGAGTCGCCCAAGTTGGGTATGGTGATGGACTTCGGCGTACTCA
Source organism: Alistipes sp. (assembly GCA_017416915.1). Classification (GTDB taxonomy): domain Bacteria; phylum Bacteroidota; class Bacteroidia; order Bacteroidales; family Rikenellaceae; genus Alistipes. The sequence continues at coordinate 94,277 of JAFQAN010000006.1, forward strand.
AACGCATTGTCAATGAGCAGATTGTCGAACGCCTCGACCACTCGTTTATGATGCGCAACACGTTAGCTGCCGAGCAGGTTGCCAACGACCTCGGCTATCGCTTCTCGAAGGTGGTACTCACGGAGTATCAGCCGACGTGCGAAAATATGCTGTCGGACTTTGCCGAGAGGCTACTCGGTGCGCTGCCCGACGACATAGAGCTATGCTCACTGCGTCTGCACGAGACAGCATCGTCGTATGCCGAGTGGCACGCCTCAGATAACTTCTAAACGAGCAACACAAGCCAACTATGAGTCGAGGAAAACTATTCTTGGTTGATGCCTATGCATTGATTTTCAGATACTACTACGCCTTTATGGGGCGTCCTATGCGTAGCCGCGACGGGATGAATACGTCCGTAGTCTTCGGTTTTACGAAGTTTCTGCGCGATATTCTACGCCGCGAGCAACCCGACCTTATAGGCGTCGCCTTCGACCCCCCAGGCGGCTCGTTCCGTTGCAAGCTGTACCCCGAATATAAGGCTAACCGCCCCCCTACGCCCGAGGATATAAAGCTCTCGGTACCCTACGTTAAGCGCCTCCTCGAAGCTATGTGCATCCCCGTATTGGAGGTTGCGGGCTACGAGGCAGACGACGTTATCGGCACGTTGGCAAAGCGTGGTGCAGCGGCAGGATATGACGTATTTATGGTTACGCCCGACAAGGACTACGGTCAGCTTGTAGATGATAAGTGCGTGATATACAAACAGAAAGGCGACGGCATCGAGATTATCGGCAAGGCAGAGATAGAGGCTAAATATGGCTTCTCTAACCCCGAGTTGGTACGCGACGTACTAGCATTATGGGGCGACTCATCGGACAACATCCCAGGAGTGCCAGGCATTGGCGAGAAGGGTGCATGCAAGCTCGTCAAGGAGTGGGGAACGGTGGAAAACATACTGCTCAACACCGATAAGATTGGCGGCAAAACAGGAGACAACATCGCGGCATCGCGCGAGTCGTTGATGCTTGCTAAGACCCTTACAACCATAGCATTGGATGTACCCATCGAGTTTCGCGAGGAGGAGCTAAGGATGTGCTGCCCCAACTACACACTGCTGCGCGGTCTCTACGCCGAGCTGAACTTCACATCGTTTCTCCGCGACTTGGAGAATATGGCACCCGAGACCCCTGCTCCCTCGCCAACCGTGCCGCAACAAGCACCACAAACGCAGTTGCAGGAGGTGGCACGTAGCAAGAGCGAGGCGCGCCGACGTGCCAAGCTCGAAGGTCAGGGCGACCTCTTTGCGATGTTCGACACGGCAGCAGCTACACCCGCCGCAACAGCCCCAGCCACCACAACCGAGCCACTTGCAGGACAAAGCACCGATAGCTTAGAGCCTGACACGATAGAGGCGATGGAGACCGCGACAGATGTCGTTGGAGAGCTTAAAACCATCGCCGACACGCCGCACGACTATCGCACGATACAGAGCGAGAGCGAGTTGCGCGAGTTAGTAAAACACCTCTTCACATTCACGGAGTTCTGCTTCGACACCGAGACCACGGGCTTGGACCCCATAGCAAGCCGAGTTATAGGTATGTCGTTTGCCGCAGAGCCTTTCAAGGCGTGGTACCTCCCTATCAGCCCCGCAACACAAGAGAGCTATGCGGCGATACTCAGACCACTATTCGAGGATGAGCGCATCGCCAAGATAGGTCAGAATATGAAGTTCGACATTATGGTTTTGCACCGTATGGGTATTGAGCTGCGTGGTGCTAAGTATGACACGATGCTACTGCACTACATCCTCGATGCCGAGGCGCGCCACAACCTCAACTTCCTCGCCGAGCGCTACCTAAGCTACACGCCTATCGCCATCGAGACACTCATTGGCAAGGGTGCTAAGCAGCTGACGATGGACCTTGTGGGTATCGAGCGCGTCGCGGAGTATGCCGCCGAGGATGCCGACGTGGCACTGCGCCTCAAAGGGGTGCTTGCCCGCGAGGTGGAACAACGCGGTATGATGGAGCTGTACCGCACTGTCGAGGAGCCTATGATTGACGTGTTGGCAGATATGGAGATGGAGGGCGTACGTATAAACACCTCTGCACTGGCAGACTACGCCGTGGAGCTGCGCACACTGCTCTCTACACTCGAAACGGAGGTAAGGGAGCTTGCCGACGAGCCGTCGCTCAATATCAACTCATCGCGACAGCTTGGCGAGGTGCTGTTCGCAAAGCTGCGCATCGCGGAGAAGCCAAAGATGACACGCACCAAGCAGTTCTCCACCGAGGAGGAGTACTTGCAGGGCTTCGCACACTCCTACCCCATCGTCGGTAAGATATTGGAGTACCGCGGCGTCAAGAAGCTACTATCGACATACGTCGAAGCCCTGCCCGAATTGGTAAACCCACTATCGGGACGCATACATACATCGTATAATCAGGCGGTTACCGCCACGGGGCGTCTCTCATCGACCAACCCCAACTTGCAAAATATACCCATCCGCGACGCCCTCGGCAAGCCTATACGTGCCGCCTTTGTCGCCTCGGCGGAGGACCGTGTACTGGTCGCTGCCGACTACTCACAGATAGAGCTGCGCCTTATGGCACACCTCAGCGGCGATGCCTCGCTTATCGACGCCTTTATGCAGGGCGAGGACATCCACGCCGCTACCGCCGCGCGCCTCTTCCATAAGAGTCCCGCGGAGGTTACTGCCGACGAGCGCCGCCGCGCCAAGACCGCCAACTTCGGCATCATATATGGCATATCAGCATTCGGCTTAGCACAGCGCCTCGACATCCCCAACCGCGAGGCTCGCGACCTCATAGAGAGCTACTTTGTGTCATACCCCGACGTCAAGCGATATATGGACGATGCGGTAAGTAAAGCGACGCAGAATGGATATGTCGAGACGATGTTTGGTCGCCGCCGCACGTTGCACGACATCTCGTCGAACAACCGCACGGTGCGTGGCGTGGCAGAGCGCAACGCCATAAACGCCCCGATACAAGGCTCTGCTGCCGACATTATGAAGTTGGCGATGATAGAGATACGCCGCCGCTTCAATGCCGAAGGCATACGCTCAAAGATGATATTGCAGGTACACGACGAGGTTGTCATCGACACGCTACAAAGCGAGTTGGAGAGGGTAAAGGCGATTGTCAAGGGAGCTATGGAGAGCGTCGCGCAACTGCGCGTACCACTCACCGCCGAGGTAAACAGCGGCGACAACTGGCTCGCCGCACACTAAGCGCAATATATTAGGAGAGGCACACAACGACATAGACCTCAACGAGTGAGGCGCTTTTTGATGGAAAAGAGCGTGAGGAGTCCCGCAATGTGGGGGGAGCGGCGAGGCGTTTGGGGTGCGGCTGTCTTGTCGTCTCGTAGTCCCGAGTTCTCGAAAGCGCTCGGGTAGGTAAAAACCTACCCGCAATGCGAAAGATGACCCGCAATACAGGAGGGTGGTGGGCGCTTTGGGCGGAAAGACGACCCGCAATGTGAGGGGGGAATAAGGCGTTTTTTGAGGAGTGCGCGGAAGAAGACCCGCAATGTGTGGGGGGGGGCGGCGAGGCGTTTGGGGTGCGGCTGTCTTGTCGTCTCGTAGTCTCATCGTCTCGTCGTCCCGTGGTCTTGTTGGCGCGACCCCCAGTCATTCTCAGGCGTTCCCAGGCGTTCTCAGTCATTCTCAGACAATCGCGCGCGCCCAGTCGTCCTTGTCGTCTCGTAGTCCCGTAGTCTCGCGGGTATTAAAAAACCATCCGCAAAAAAAGGATAGCTGCCTGCTATCCTTTTCTTGTTAAGTAACACGGTTGCCGTAGCCACTACTCGAAGTAGCTCTCTTGTGAGCCGCTAAGGCGTCCGTCGATATATATATCGAAGCGGTATGTACCCTTCTCAAACTTCTCGCTGTCGTAGAAGATGCTCACTGGAACGGTCTGATTCTCATAATCGACCTTACGCACTGCCGAAGCCATCATCTCTTCGCCCTCGAACATAAAGAGTATGGGCGACTGCTGAGCCATAACATAGCCATGAGGGTCTGTGATACAGAGATATACGCTCTTCTCGCCTGGCTCGGCAAGCTCGTTGGCTGTGAGGTCGAAATCGACACGCATACGTGTAGCGCGGTTTACCTTAACCTCCTTGCCGCGCTCGTTAATAAGTGCTGCACGGATGCCGCTACAACGTATCACAGCACCGATACGCACCTTAGTATTCAGCTCATCCGCCTTCTCCTCGGCGACATCGGCTCGTAGCTGAGCATCGCCAATCTCCCTCTTATACTCGATATTCTCCGCCTGCAAGTTGCGGTTTATGTTGTTGAGCGAGTCGATTTGGCGCAGATAGCCCTTCATAACACCTTTAAGCGTCTCAACCTCACGCTTATAGCGCGCCAGCTGATCGTAGTTATAGGTCTTCTCCCTCTGCAACTGCTCCAACATAACCACCGCCTCGTTATACTTGACCATCATCGTATCGTTGCGATCCTTCAAGTTCTCCAACTCGGCAACCAGGTCCTCAGCGTCGTGCTGCAACATAGCGTTCTGCTCCTCGAAGAGCTTGCGCGCCGACTCCACAAGGGCATAGTCCTGCTCGACGGTCTTTATCTTCTTGCCGTAGCGCACAAGGAAGTAGCCCGCAGGCAACAGCAACAGTATCAGCACAATAACAGCGATATATAGTCCTCGTATAGAGCGGTTTTTACGTTGCAGCTCGTTCTGCAAATCCTCCACATCGGCATCATACTCATCGTCGTAATACTCTGCCTCAGAAGCACCCTCTGTCGTAGGGATGGGCATCGGGGCGGGGGCAGGGGTGGGCGTATGCGCTGTCGTCGCCTTGGTCTCCTCCGTCGAGAGGGTATCGTGCAGGGTGCGAGGCTTACTGCTCTCTGCCAATATATCGTTCAACGTCTTAGGTTGCGACGCGCTTATAGCTGGCTCTGCGGGGGCTGTGCCGACAGGCTGCTCCGCGGGGGCGGTGCCAACAGACTGCTCCACAGGGGCAACAGGCTCAACAGGTGCGCTCTGCTCGACAGCCTCCTGCTCGGGGGCGCTAAGTGGTGTGCCGCACACGGGACACGCCTTAGACTTGCTCGAAACGGGGCTGCCACACTGCTTACATCGTATAAGTGCCATAATCTAAATCGTATAAAGTGGTATTAATGTTGCAAATATAACGTAAATTTATTCTATGGCTATGAAAACACGCTTTTGAATGTTCCCATAACTCAAATTGTGCTTGCAAATATAACGTAAATTTATTTAGTGTTATTACGAAATATTCGAAAAATCAATCTTTTCGCGCTTGCGGTGGCGCTCTCTAAGCTCGGCAAGCAGGGTATTTTCAGCCCTTTCCAACTTGGGGTCCTTATCGAGGATGGCTATCGCCTCGTCGCGCGTGAGTTGCATTATCTGCGTGTCGGTAGCGAGGTTGGCGATGTTCAACTCAAAGGCGTCGCCACTCTGTTGTGTGCCGTGAATATCCCCCGCGCCACGTAGTTTGAGGTCCAACTCCGAGAGTTCGAAGCCGTCGTTGGTGGCACACATAGCATCCAAACGAGCGCGACTCTCCTTCGAGAGTTTATCGCCCGACATCAAGATACAGTAAGACTGCTCGCCACCACGCCCCACACGTCCTCGTAGCTGGTGCAGCTGCGATAGTCCGAAGCGCTCTGCCGACTCGATGACCATAACCGTAGCATTCGGCACATCTACACCCACCTCGATAACAGATGTGGCAACAAGGATGTCGGCCTCACCACGCTTAAACTGCGCCATTGCCGCCTCCTTATCCTCATTCTTCATCTTGCCGTGGCATACCGTGGTGCGATATTGTGGTAGCGGGAAGTCGCGCGAAATGGACTCGAAGCCGTCGTAGAGGTCCTTGTAGTCCATCTTCTCGGACTCCTTTATAAGCGGATAGACGATATACACCTGGCGCCCCTTGGCAATCTCCTCGCGCAAGAAGCCAAACATCCTTAGACGCGCCGAGTCGTAGTAGTGGAACGTGCGTATGGGCTTGCGTCCTGGTGGCAGCTCGTCGATAACCGACACCTCCAAGTCGCCATAGAGCGTCATCGCAAGGGTGCGCGGGATAGGTGTGGCGGTCATAACAAGGATATGTGGCGGTTGCAGATTTTTGGTCCACAGCTTGGCACGCTGCTCAACGCCGAAGCGGTGTTGCTCGTCGATGACCACATAGCCGAGGTTGGCAAACTGCACCTTGTCCTCGATAAGGGCGTGTGTGCCGATGAGGATGTCTATATCGCCCGAGGCGATGCCCTCAATCGCGGTGCTACGCTCACGTGTCTTGGAGGCACCCGTGAGTATCGCCACACGAACGCCTATGCCCTCCGCAAAGCGCGACATCGAGGCGTAGTGCTGGCGCGCAAGAATCTCGGTAGGCGCCATAATACACGCCTGAAAGCCATTATCGACAGCCAAGAGCATCGACATAAACGCCACCATAGTCTTGCCACTACCGACGTCGCCCTGCAACAGGCGATTCATCTGGCGTCCCGACAACATATCGCCACGAATCTCCTTGATTACGCGCTGCTGTGCCGCGGTCAGGCTAAAAGGTAACTTTGTGTGATAGAAGGCGTTAAACGCCTCGCCAACGCGAGGAAAGAGGAAGCCGTCATTACGCGCCTTACGCTCCGAGCGACGTGCCTGTATGGTGAGCTGCACACCGAGCAACTCATCGTATTTGAGGCGGTATTGCGCCTCACGTAGCCGTTCGGCAGATTGTGGAAAGTGGATGTTGTAGAGGGCGTCGTACAGCGACATCAGTCCATTGCGGCGTCGCATATCCTCTGGCAGCGGGTCGCGGATAGCATCCTTCTCGGCAGCAATAAGTTGCCAGGCGTTGTGTACTATGGTGTGCATCGTCTTGACGCCTATGGCCTCCGACAGACGCTCCGTAGAGGCATAGATACCCTGAAAGCCACTCTGCTGCTTACGCGACAGTGCCTGCTCGATAGGCTCGATGTCGGGGTGTATGATGCTCAGTCGGCTACGGAAGAACGAGGGACGACCAAAGATAAGGTATTCGCGCCCTACCTCCAATCGCCTCTCTATCCATTTGATGCCGTGAAACCATACCAACTCGCAAGACCCCGTGGCATCGCTGCACTCCACCATAAAGCGACGCTTGCGCAACTCGCCCGAGTAGGCGAAGCCAACCACACGGCAGCGTAGCTGTATGTAGGTACTATCCATCGACTCATCAACCTCGTCGATACGCAGTATGCGCGAACGGTCGATGTAGCGGTACGGAAAGCGGTAGATGAGATCTGCAATAGTGCGTACGCCTATCTCACGATCGAGCAGACGAGCGCGAGCTTCGCCCACGCCGCCAACAAACTTTATATCGCGCGATAATAGACTCATCCACGTCGGCAGGTTAAACGCTTAGCAGCTCTAAATCACCGAGATAGAGCGCACGGGGGCAATCTTACGCAGACGCTCCGCACCACCCAACTCTTCAAGCTCGACGATAAAGACGAACTCCTTGACACGGATGCCATACTCCTTGCCGTCGCGCACGATGCGCATCGCTTGGAGCGACTCTGCAAGGCTCTCGGCAGTACCACCCGTGGCGAGGACGTCATCGAGGATGGTAACCTCGAAGCAGTCGCCATTGGTCTTACCCGCAGCGATGTCGCTCAGACGGTAGTAGAGCTTGTCGCAGCCATACTCCTTCTCGATAAGCACCTCGTGTAGGTCGCCCTCGGCAAAGGGGAGCTTACCGCTCTTACGCACAGGCACGATGTTCTCCACGCCAGGCTCGGTAACGAGCAACGGAGCGGCGAAGAGGAAGCCACGAGCCTCGGGAGCCACGATATTGGGGGTTGTGCAGCACTCGCCAATCTTCTTGATAAGGGTGCTATATACCCCCTTGTTTTGCAGATAGGGGATAATATCGACAAAGTTGATGCCCTCCTTGGGGAAATCCTTGTAAAATTTGAGTACCTCTTTCATACTATAATATTGTAATTATTGCTACAAAGATAGAAAAAAGTAGGCGGAAAAGCTATGAATTAGCGAAAAATATCGCGGTTGCATACTATCTTGTAGTCGCGTTACACTAAACAGCAAAACTTCTATCCGCGTTAAAGGGGGTGGAAGAGCGCCATTTTTTGCGTTTTAAGCATCGTGCAGACGAAATAGAGTCGTGGATAATTGCACATTTTATCCTTTTTTTATAAATTTGCATTTGCAGAGTGTATATGCCTCTGCGACAAATGGTCTATGGCAGCTCCTATAAATTGGGCCGGAGCGTATCGCAATAATTTCAAAAGCGACCAAAATAGAGGCTGCCAACAACGATTTATTAATTTGTAGGAGGTACCTAATAACACCGATAAAACTAACCCATCTATGCTCAATAAACTAAAAAAGGCTGCCCTTGTCATAGCTATTGCAGTCAGCTTCATTGCCATATTCTCAATACTCGGCATCATCCCCGCCCAATACATTGACCCTGTATGCAACGTCGCAGGTGGTGTAGGTCTTATATACGTAGGTTGGATGCTATGGATATGTCTCTTTGACCCGATAAAGCGCGACTGGATGATTGTGCGCGGATGGTTTGTGGCGCAGATTGTGGCCTTTGTCATATACATACCCTTCGTGGCGACATTCATTATCCACCACACCGACAACAGCTTCTCATCATACAACATCACCTACGACGAGCTGTTATACCCCCACGAGGAGCGTGTCGGAGATGATGGCAAGATGGAGATAGCATCTACCCTCGACGCCAAGCCGCTCAAACAGCAGGAGACACCCAACCTTATATGGTCGGTATATTTTCACTACATCGACCCAGGAAACCAAAATATGGCGATAAGCCCCAAAGGACGTACGGGCGCTGCTATAATGGCGATACTCGGCATCTTCCTACTCAACGGACTACTCATATCGACACTAACAAGCTACTTTGACCGTCGCAAGGAGCGCTGGACAAAGGGCGAGGCTCGCTACGACTTCTTCTTTGCGCGCCGAAAACACTATATCGTAATAGGCGGTACGGAGGTGGCGATGGGCGTTGTGGCTCAGATATTTAAGCAGCACTCCAACAATGGTATGGCAATACCATATATCTTGGTGCAGACGTCGCGCAATGTCGAGGAGTTTCGCCAAGAACTCTTCTCGACACTCAACAACGACGAACAGAAGCACACGATAATTTACTACGGCAACCGCACCTCATTAGAGGACATCAAGAGCCTAAAACCATACCGTGCCGAGGAGGTGTATATAATCGGCGAAAAGAGCCGCGAGAGCCGCGATGAGGGCGATGGCGAGACATATCACGACACCTACAACATGCGCGCCTTGGAGCATATATCAAGTATATACAGCGCCGCGCGCAAGGATAACAATAAGGAGCGCCAAAAGTTGAAGTGTCGCGTGATGTTCGAGTACCAAACATCGTTCTCAATATACCAATTTGCCGACATCAGTAGCCACATAAAGAGCTTTATCGACTTCGTCCCATTCAACATCTACGAGATGTGGGCGCAGAGGGTACTCGTAAATCGCAACACACACATCGTCGCCCGCAGCCAATATCTGCCATTGGAGGGACATAAACCCATACTACGCGACTCGGACGACTACGTACATCTAATCGTAATAGGTATGTCGCGTATGGGTACGGCGCTGGCTATCGAGGCGGCACACCTCGCCCACTACCCCAACTTCAACACTCGTAAACGTCGATCGCGCATTACCATCATCGACGATAATATGCGCCATGAAAAGGACTTTTTTATGGGTCGTTTCCGCTCGTTGTTCGATGTGGCACCACAGCGCTTTATCGACCTCGACGCCTCAACTACCATCCCCGAGTGGTACAACCCGCTGACCGACCCCGAGTCGAAGTCGCCATACCGCGGTAACTACCTCGGCGAGGAGTTCATCGACATTGAGTGGGAGTTCGTGCAAGGCTCTATCGAATCGCCCGCCGTGCAGCAGTTTATCGCCGCAGCAGCCAACGAACAACACGTAAGACTGAGCATCGCTGTATGTATTCCCGACGCCAACAAGTCGCTTGCAGCGGCACTCTACCTGCCGCGCACGGTATTCGACAGTGCAATACAAATACTTGTAAATCAGCGTGGTGGCGACCGCCTTGTGGAGCAGATAACGCAGGAGTGTTACCACAACCCGTTCCACAACAAGCTACGCCCCTTTGGTATGGCGCGCAGTGGCTACGACTACTCGTTAGTGCAGTTCAGCGAGCATATTGCCAGCCAGGTAAAACGCGACTATGAGGAGGCCTCAGCAGATAGCAACGGCGACATACAACGCTTTACCGACAAGCTTATAGAGATGTTTGACGACACCAAGGCAGCAGAGCGCGCTCGCGACGTTGTGCGCCAGAATATGGAGCAGATACGAGGCGATAAAGATGCCGTAAAACTCGCCAACGAGACCATCACAGATCTTTTGGGCGAGAGGGCGCGGATATGCCTCGACTGCAACCTGCAAAGTATAGGCAAGACCGAGGCGGCAAAGAGCTGGTCGAGTATCTATAACAGCAATATGATGTGGACTAAGCTACGCAGCGCAGGTAAGATTAATGGCGAGTTAAGCGAGCAGCAGGTGTGGGACTTGGCCATTGTCGAACACAACCGCTGGAATATGGAGCAGCTACTTATGACCTATCGTCCGCTGACACGCGAGGAGCAGTTTGCGGTCTATAACAGTCAAAATGATGAGGTCAAGGAGGTCTTCAAGGGCCGTATGGCACACTATAATATATGCTCGTGGGAGATGCTTACGGCATTAGACAATACGCTGAAAATTGATGTCTATTACGCTAAAAAGCTTCTTGATTACCTCGCCACAGCGGAGAGTAAAGAGGCAAAAAGCGCAGCACCAAACAAGTAATACTCAACACGTTATGAACAACTACACACCACATCCCATAGACCTCTCTGACATTGAGCTACCCGAGGAGCTACTATCTCTCCGCGAAGATATAGCGCGCAACGTCCACGAGGCGTGGGCTGCACAGCGCTACGCCGATGGATGGAGCTATGGCCCCGAGCGCAACGACCGCCTACGCCAGCATCCCTGCCTTGTGTCCTACGACGAGCTATCGGAGGAGGAGCGCGAATACGACCGCACAACGGCACTAAATACGCTGCGAATGATATATTATCTCGGCTTCAAAATCGAAAAACAATAAGAGGATATTACCAATGAAACGCATACTTACAGCCATAGTTTTCAGCCTCTTAGCACTCTCTGCCGCGGCGCAAACGCAGCGTGTAGTGGTCAAGACCCCTGGTCGTCAGCAGGATGATGGCTCGATTATTAAGGGTCAGCGCATTGCCGAGGCATACGTTACGGTGCAGGGCGGCAACACCTACGAGAGCGACACCAACGGAGAGTTGCGTATGGGTAAGCCCTCGACGGGCAAGTATCGTTTCAGCAGTGTGCGCAAGGAGGGTTACGAACTCTCCGACGCCGACTTTCTGATGCTCGACCACAACTACTCGGCGGAGAATACGCTATATATCAATATGGATAGCGGCGATGAGCTGCGAGCGCTAACGCGCAAGGTTGAGAATAAGGTGCGTCGCAACTATATGGCGCAACTACAAGCAAAAACCGATGAGATAGAGCGTCTTAGAGCCGAGGGCAAGACAACACGTGAGGAGTTACTGCGTATGCAGGCAGAGATAGACGCTGCGTGGGATAACTTTGAGAAGATGGTTGAGGAGAAGGCACGCGAATACCTCACCATAGACTTTGACCTAACGGATGACTTCAAGAGCGAGATTAGCTACTACATTATCAATGGTGAGTTGCAAAAGGCGGACTCGATGCTTGCCACACGTGGCGACCTCGACGAGCGTATTACTCACAATATACGACTGCGCGAACAGACTGAAAAAGAGATTGTTTCACTTGCTGAGGAGTGCTATTATAAGCACGATATATGTAGTCAGCGCTTCGAGCGCGATTCGGCGGCATATTGGTTGGAGCGCCGTGCAGAACTCGACCCCGAAAATGTGGAGTGGCTAGATGACGTGGCGCAATATGTTTATGACTTCATTGGTGATTACAATAAGGCGTTGGAGTATTACAATAAGGCGCTGAAAATATATGAAAAGGTTTTAGGTGTAGAGCATCTTTATACTGCAACATCATACAATAATATTGGAGCGTGTTACAATAGTTTGGGCGATTACGACAAGGTGTGGGAGTATTACAATAAGGCGCTGGAAATACGAGAAAAAGTTTTAGGTACAGAGCATCCAAGTACAGCAACATCATACAATAATATTGGAGCGTGTTACGGCAATTTGGGCGATTACGAAAATGCGTTGAAGTATCACAATAAAGCGCTGAAAATCTTTGAAAAAGTTTTGGGTACAGAGCATCCAAGTACAGCAACATCATACAATAATATTGGAGCGTGTTACTACAATTTGGGCGATTACGACAAGGCGTTGGAGTATTACAATAAGGCGCTGAAAATACAAGAAAAAGTTTTAGGCATAGAGCATCCAAGTACCGCACTATCTTACAATAATATGGGTACGTGTTATACTAAATTGGGCGATTACGACAAGGCGTTGGAGTATTACAATAAGGCGCTGAAAATATATGAAAAGGTTTTAGGTACAGAGCATCCTGATACAGCATTCTCTTACAATAATATTGGAGTGTGTTACGACAATTTGGGCGATTACGACAAGGCTTTGGAGTATTACAATAAGGCGCTGGAAATACAAGAAAAAGTTTTGGGTACAGAGCATCCTGATACAGCATTCTCTTACAATAATATTGGAGGGTGTTACTATAGTTTAGGCGATTACGACAAGGCGTTGGAATTTTGCGATAAGGCACTGAAAATCTTTGAAAAAGTTTTAGGCATAGAGCATCCTAATACCCAAATAGTAAAGGAGAATATTGCATACTGCCAAGAGCAATTAGAAGCAACAAAATAAAAGTCAATTCACTATGAAGCGCATACTTACAGCCATAGTTTTCTGTCTTTTAGCACTCTCTGCCGCGGCGCAGACGCAGCGTGTAGTGGTCAAGACCCCTGGTCGTCAGCAGGATGACGGCTCTATTACGAAGGGTCAGCGCATTGCCGAGGCGTACGTTACCGTACAGGGCGGCAACACCTACGAGAGCGACACCAACGGAGAGTTACGTATGGGTAAGCCCTCGACGGGTAAGTATCGTTTCAGCAGTGTGCGCAAGGAGGGCTACGAACTCTCCGACGCCGACTTTCTGATGCGCAGTTACATCTACTCCGATGTGGAGCCGCTATATATCACCCTCGTAAAGCCCTCGGAGCAGCTCGAAGTGCAGCTACACGCCGAGCAGAAGGTACGCAGGACATTGAAACAGCAGCTCGAAAGGGTTGAGAGCGAGATTGAGAGGCAGTACGAGGCACAGAAGATCACAGAGGAGGAGTACTACCAGCGCTTACAGCTGGTGTATGATGATATTGAGCGTAACGACAAGCTAATAGGCTATATGTCGGAGAGGTATGCAGGGCTTGACTTTGATTGTATGGATGAGTTTAACCGTGAACTTAACCGACTTATAATCAACGGAGACCTTGCCGAGGCAGACTCACTTCTAATTACGGCGGGCGACATTGAGAGTGAGTATGCGGCACTATTGCGCCATCGTGCCATAAACCAAAAGTTGCACCACGACTTGGAGCAGAGCGAGGAGTTTACACGCAGACGTATCGAGGATATTGCGAGCCGCTGTTATAGCAAGCATCAGATACACAGCTTGCGCTACGAGCGCGACTCGGCAGCCTACTACTTGGAGCTACGCGCAGAGCTTGACCCCGAAAATATGGAGTGGCAGGTTGAATTAGCCGAGTACCTCATAGAGTATATTGCTGATTATGATACAGCTTTAACAATATACGACAAGGCTGTGGCAAAAAGCATTGAGATTAATGGCGAAAAGCATCCCGAGACCGCAGACATACTGGGTCTAATGGGCTTATGCTGCCAATACTCCAAGGAGTATGACAAGGCGGCAGAGTGCTACAACAGAGCCTTGGATATAAACGTAGAACTTTTCGGCGAAGAACACGAACGCACCGCCATAACATATAAGTATCTGGGAGAGTACTACACTGGGCTAAACGATTTCAGCAAAGCGGAAGAGTATTTCAACAAGGCATTATACATCCAACAAAAAGTCTTGGGCAAAAAACATAGCGACAACGCAACACTATACAACTCTCTCGGAAGCAATTATAATTTTTTAGGCGATTACAATGCCGCTATAAAATACTACAAAAAGGCGCTTGCAATACAAGAGAAGATAGACCTAAATCACGCCAATACAGCGATGTCATACGAGGGCATAGGCAGCTGCTACGAGGCGTTGGAGGAGTTTGACAAAGCGTTGGAGTATTACAATAAAGCGTTGGATATCAATATAGAAGTCGTCGGATTGAATCATCAGCATACGGCGATGACATATAGTCTTATAGGGCGGTGTTATGAGTGTCTAAATAGCTACAAAACAGCTCTCTCATACTACTCCAAAGCGTTGGACATCAATGTTACGATATATGGCGAGGAACATCCTCACACATCAATTGTGTATAGTTGCATAGGCAGATGCTACGAGAATATGTACGAGTATGATACAGCCCTTTTGCATTATCACAAAGCGCTGGATATCACGATAAAATGTAACGGTAAGATGAGTTTGGAAACCGCTACTACATATATGATGATTGGTATGTTCTACTTTAAGTTGGAGCAGGTGGATTGTGCATTGGAGTACCTACTTTTAGCAGAGTCTGCCTACGTTGGCTCGAACGATCCCGAAACGCCATCAATGATGCCTCTGAGGTTGTACGAAGGTATTGGAATGTGCTATGGGGTATTAGGCGATATTAAGAGAACATACGAGTATCTCGAAAAGGCTCTCAACATAGCAGAGACGACACTCACAGAGAATGACCCAACGTATCAAAATTTACAGTTGCTGGTAGAGAAGTTAAGACCATACGTATATTTTAACTAAAATATTACCACACTTAAAACACAAAACTAAATGCAAACCGAGTATAAATATTTTGCCTTTATAAGCTACAACAGCCGTGATGTTCGTTGGGGTAAGCGCCTGCAACGAAAGCTCGAAGAGTACCGTATGCCAGCGACACTATGTAGCGAGCGCGGCTGGGAGCGTAAACCACTTAAACCCATATTCTTCGCGCCAACAGACATACAGGTAGGCGAGCTGAACGAGGAGCTGAAAAGCCGCCTCAGCGCATCACGTCATCTTATCGTCATCTGCTCGCCCAATGCCGCGCAGTCGGAGTGGGTGGGGCGTGAGATAAGCTATTTCCACAGCCTCGGACGCAGCAAAAACATACACTTCTTCATCATCGAGGGTACTCCCAACAGCAGCGACCCCCGCGAGGAGTGCTTCAACCCCGTGATTAAAGAGCTTGGGCTGGATGGTGTGCTTGGAGCTAACATCAACGAGAAGAACTACACCCTCAAACGCCTTAACCGTGAGCGCGCCTACGTGCAACTGATAACAACGCTACTCAATGTCGAGTTCGACAGCGTCTGGCAGCGCCACCGTCGCCTGCTTATACGTCGCGCAATAACCGCCGTCTGCACCATTATCGTCGTAATTGCCGCCATAGTGTGGGCGTGGAGCATTAACCGCCCGACAGACATCACGCTGCACCTGAGCGAGACGACAACTGAGAACGACAGCCTACCACCGCTCTGTAACGGAACGGCGACGCTCTACCTCGATAACGACATCATCACAAAGAGTATCGCCGATGGCAGCCGCGAGATACTATTTCCCAACATCCCGCGCAACAAGCTCGGCAGCAAGGTGCGCATAACCCTTAGCGGCGACAACTACTACCCCACGGAGGCTACACAGACCCTCGACGAGCAGATGACGCTCAGCATCACACGCGACACACTGCTCTACGGCGATGTATGCTTCCGCCTACGCGATGCGCAGACGACAAAACCCATTGCGGGCTGCCGCGTCGAGATTGGCGGCATTGAGACGACGAGCGATGTAGAGGGCATAGTAAGATTGTATATCCCCGTAGCACAGCAGCGCAAAGCATACAATATCGTAGCGGAGCGCGAATTGGACCGCACGACGCTGACAATGCCATCGGGAGACAACGTCGTATTCTTCTGCAAGTAGGGTAATTCCTCCGCAGGCAAATATTTATAGCAGATAATATTTCGGGACTGGCAACACCGCGATTAAGCATTCGTCGCCACTGATATTTGTGTCAATTTTCCACTTATCGAAGGCTATCCCACTATCCCTCTTCTATTTACGCTTCGAGAAGAGCAGCAATGATGTGAAGCAGAGCGCAGCGTTAAGCACAATTATCTCGTAACTGAACGTATAGCCACCGAGCCACGCCTCGGAGTGCGCACTGACAATGTAGCACACCACGGGGACTACGACAGCAACAATGGGCGGAGCGTAGCGAAGCGGTAGGCGGCGTGTGCAGAGACCAAAGGCAAACAGTCCCAAGATGGGACCATAGGTGTAGCCCGCAACGGTGAAGATGAGCTTTATCACGCCGCTACTGCTGAACAGCTCAAAGCAGATGATAATCAGCGTCATCGCAACAGCGATAAGGGTGTGTATCCTATGGCGCAAGGTGCTTAATCGCTCCTCCGCGAGGCTCTTGCCACCCATAATATCGAGCGTAAACGATGTCGTCAGCGCCGTGAGTGCCGACCCCGCCGATGTATATGTCGAGGCGATAAGTCCGAGCAGAAAGAGGATACCCACAACCATAGGCAGTCCGCACTCGGTGGCCACATAGCCAAATAGGTCATCGCCACGTGCCACCACTACACTCCCCGAGGCGTCTGTAAGGGGCATCGCACCCCCCGTAGCGGAGATGCCGCGCCCAGCCAAATAGAGGTAGAAGAGCGCACCAAGCATCAAGAAGAGCAAGATGACAACGCTCTGCAACACTATCGACGACATCATACCTCGCTGCGCATCGCGCCGACTGCGACACGAGAGCATCGTCTGCATCATATCCTGATCCAAGCCCGTCATCGCCACAACGAGAAATATGCCTGCTACAAACTGCTTCCAGAAGTATCTGCTATCCAGCGGGTTATCAAAGAAGAAGATGTCCGACAGGTGGCTATCGGCGACTGCCGCCACAGCACCTCCCACATCGAGGTTCATATCGCCGATAACGAAGACTATACACGCCACGATGCTACCCACCATAAGTAGCGTCTTCATCATCTCGGTCCACACCACCGACCTCACGCCTCCGTGCCGCGTATAGAGCCATACGAGCAACATCATAAGTGCTGCATTTACCGCAAAGGGGATATTGTAGCCATCGAAGAGGAGCGCTTGCAGCACCACGCAGACGACGTATGCGCGCAACGACGCCGAGGCAATCTTTGCCACAAAAAAGAGCCACGCCCCCGTACGGTGTGCCACACCGCCAAAGCGGCTATCGAGGTACTCGTACAGCGACACCACGCCCAAACGGTAGTAGAGCGGTATCAGCACCGTAGAGATGATGACGTAGCCCACAAAGAAGCCCAACGTGGTTTGCAGATATGAAAAACCGTCGGTAAGCACCGTACCTGGCACCGAGATATAGGTTACGCCCGACATTGCAGCACCCACCATAGCGATAGATGCAACAAGGCGCGGCGTGGTACGCCCACCCGTAAAGAAGGTGGCATTATCGCCCTTGCGCGCAGCACGACGTGCCACCACAAAGAGCAGGGCAAGATAGCCGCAAAGGGTGAGTATTATCGCTACGGACGACATAGCCTATGGTTAAAAGTTGTGTGCCATGCAGTAGCGCGCCACAGCATCCGCCACACGCTCACCGTCAAGGGCTGCCGAGATGATACCGCCAGCATAGCCTGCTCCCTCACCCGAGGGGAATAGGCCCTCTACCTCGGTGTGCATAAGTGTCTCGCTATCACGCGGTATGCGCACTGGCGTCGATGTTCGCGACTCCACGCCAACAACCACCGCCTCATCCGTAACAAAGCCCTTCATACGACGTCCGAAGGTGGCAATACCGCTACGCAGACGCATAGCGATATCCTCGGGCATCCACTCATCGAGGCGCGAGGGCGCAAGACCTGGGATGTAGGAGCTGCGAGGCAGCGAGTGCGAGGCGCGACCCGCCACAAAGTCCGATACACGTTGTGCTGGGGCCACCTGACGAGCATCGCTATTGCTGCGCGCAAGCTCCTCGAAGAGCTGCTGGTAGCGTAGTCCTGCAAGCTCGCCCCACTCCTCTCTCAGATAAGCAAAGTCCTCCAAGCGCACCTCGGTAACGAGTCCCGAGTTGGCAAATGCCGAGTTACGGCCGCTCGGCGACATACCGTTTACGACAGTCTGCTTGGCATCGGTCATAGCGGGTACTATGAAGCCGCCTGGACACATACAGAACGAATATACGCCACGTCCAGCCTCCTGGCTAACAAGCGAATAGCTTGCCGCAGGTAGCCACTCGCCACGCTCGTCGCGGTGATACTGTATGCTGTCGATAAGGCGCTGAGGATGCTCAATGCGCACACCCATTGCAAAGGGCTTAGCCTCGATGGCGATGCCTGAGGCGTGTAGCAGCTCGTAGATGTCGCGCGCCGAGTGTCCTGTGGCAAGCACCACGGCGGCACCCTCTATTATGTTGTCGCCCACCTTGACGCCTGTGATACGCCCGCCCTTGACCACAAAGCCCGACACCTTGCTCTCGAACATAACCTTGCCACCATGCTCGGTGATGGTGCGACATATGTTCGAGATGATGCGTGGTAGCTTGTCCGTACCGATATGTGGATGTGCCTCGTAGAGTATTGCGGGGTTTGCGCCGTGCCATACGAGGGTCTGCAACGCCTTGTTGTAGTCGCCGCGCTTCTTGCTTCGCGTGAAGAGCTTGCCATCAGAGAATGTGCCAGCACCACCCTCGCCAAAGGCGTAGTTCGAGTCGGGGTCGATGCTGCCACCACGGTTAATCTGCGCTATGTCCTGCTTACGAGGCAACACAGCCTTGCCGCGCTCCAAAAGTAGAGGTTTGTAGCCCAACTCGATAAGGCGCAACGATGCAAAGAGCCCTGCGGGACCCGAGCCAACGACGATGACCTCGGTGGCGCTATCTACCGATGGGTAGTCGAAGTGCAGGGGTGCAGGCTGCGGCTCGTTGTCGATATATACCTCGACCGAGAGATTAACCTTTGCCATACGCTGACGTGCATCTATCGAGCGTTTTACCACACGTGCTAAGGCGATATCGCTCTGGCGTATTCCGAGGCGACGTGCCACCTGTGCTATGTAGAACTTCTCGTCGGCAGCCTGCTTGGGCGATAGTTGTAAAGTAACGGTCTTTGGCATAAAGGGAGCGTTTATACGCACAAAAATACGAAAAAATAAAATAATTAGGTCAATATTTGCATTTATTGTAAAAAGTTTTTTACCTTTGCAACGCTTTTTCCACCTTGGATAGGTAATGGGTGAGCAAAGATCCTGCGGATATGGTGTAATTGGTAGCCACGTCAGACTTAGGATCTGATGCCGAGAGGCGTGGGGGTTCGAGTCCCTTTATCCGCACAAGGTTTGAGACGAGCGACTTTTTAAGTCGTTCGTCTTTTTTTGTGAGGTGCGAATAAAGGGCTTATTGGGGCTTATTGGTCAAAATAGTACATAAAATCGGAGCGGTTTTTGATTATTGGTCAAAATTAGTACATAAATGCGGGTGTTTGCCCGCATTTTCTACTTGTATTTGAGTCTAAAATACTCGTCTATAAAGAGCCTTCTATAC
>JAFQAN010000007.1 GCA_017416915.1 Alistipes sp.
ATCACGTCAAGGGCTTGGTGTCAGAAGGGCGCCGAGTGCTACACTCGGCAAAAATGCCGTCGATGGGTAGTACTAAGGCGTACGTCCCATTGACGGCATTTTTTGTTAGGGGACGCAATCGACCCCTTATCACACCAAGCACCCCGTTCAGCCCCAAAATCCGCCCACTCAGCTCCCATTTAATACCATTTATTAAAATAATTTAATATGATTTCTCTTTATTAAATATTTGTATTACCTTTGCAACGTGATTTATTGTTAGCATACGTGAAGTTTACGTTTAATAACGTAACTGAGATAAGTGATAACGAAATTGAATAGGATAATAACTTTATAACACAAACTTTATGAGCAATGTCAATTTGACTCCCGACTACCTATTTGAGGTGAGCTGGGAGGTGTGCAACAAGGTGGGTGGCATACATACGGTCATCGCATCGAAAGCACCGACGGTTAAGAGCTTGCTGGGCGATAAGTACATCACTATCGGTCCCGACTTCTCGCAAGACGCCGCAAATCCCGAATTTAAGGAGGACACATCGCTGATGGCTGCTTGGCGCGAGTCGCTATACGGCCGCGGTGTGCGTGTACGCATAGGTCGCTGGATGGTACAGGGCAACCCCATAGCCATCCTCATCGACTTCAAGTCGTTCTTCTCGCAGAAGGACGCCATATTGAAGCAGCTGTGGGACAACTACAAGGTGGACTCGCTCACGGGTCAGTGGGACTACGTGGAGCCAGCGCTCTTTGGACACGCCGCAGGTGTGGTTATCGCCTCGTTAGTGGAGGCTATGGGCGCATCGACAGCCAAGGTGGTGGCACACTTCCACGAGTGGATGACCGCCGCAGGCTCACTCTACCTGAGAGACAACGCACCATACATCGCTACGGTATTCTCGACACACGCAACAGTCATCGGTCGCTGCATAGCAGGTAACCGCCTGCCCCTCTACAACGACCTCCACAAGTTCAACGCCGATGAGCTTGCACGTCAGTTCAACGTGATGGCTAAGCACTCGTTGGAGAAGGCTGCCGCAACATACGCCGATGCCTTCCTCACCGTGAGCGACATCACCGCAAACGAGTGTAAGTATCTGCTTGGCAGAGAGGTAACGCGCATCACACCCAACGGCTTCGACAACGGCTTTGTTGCCGTAGGCGAGGCTTTGGAGAAGAAGCGCGAGGCGGCACGACGCAAGATTTTGGATGTGGCAGAGGCAACGTGGGAGTACAAGTTCGATGGTGAGCCTCTTATCGTCGCTACGAGCGGTCGCTACGAGTTCCGCAACAAGGGTATCGACGTCTTCCTCGACTCGTTGAAGCAGCTCGCCGCAACATCGCTCAACCGCGACGTGGTGGCAGTTATCGCCGTACCCGCCGCAACAGCAGGCGTACGTCAGGACCTCGTACACCACCTCGCCGACAGCAACAACCCCATCGACCCCTCGCAGAAGCGCTACCTTACGCACTACTTGGAGTCGGAGGCGTGGGACCAGGTGTCGCAGAGCATCGAGGGCAGCATACTATCGACCTCGGCATCACGTGTTAAGGTGCTGTTCGTGCCTACCTACCTCAACGGCAACGACGGTGTCTTCAATATGCCCTACTACGACCTGCTCTCGGGTGTCGATGTTACGGTATTCGCCTCGTACTACGAGCCGTGGGGCTACACACCGTTGGAGTCGGTGGCATACAGCGTGCCTACGGTAACTACGACGCTTGCAGGCTTCGGTATGTGGGTGTCGAAGCACTCGTCGCACGAGGGCGTGGACATCGTACGCCGCGACGACTACAACGAGCGCGAGGTGGTATTGCAGCTTAGCGACGTATTGCGCAAGTATATAGATATGGGCAGCGAGGAGTATGCCTCGGCGCGTAAGTCGGCATACGCCATCTCCTCTACGGCGCTGTGGTCGAAGCTCTTCAACGAGTACAAGACCGCCTATGAGGAGGCTCTCGACAACTCGGTATCGCGCACCAACCGTGTGGTAATCGACGGTGGTGGTCGTGCCGAGCAGATTAACTTCCTGCGCCAGCAGTTAGCACAGTCGCGTCCTACGTGGCACCGTATGATGGTCGAGAAGAGCATCCCCGAGCGTTTGAAGCCGTTGGAGGAGCTGTCGCGCAACCTGTGGTGGTGCTGGACGCCAGGCGCCCGCGACCTGTTCGAGTGCGCCGACAAGGAGCTGTGGGTAAAGGTGGACCGCAACCCTATCGCCCTGTTAGATAAGATTTCGGCAACGCGCTACGAGGAGCTTACTCAGGATAAGGAGTACCTCGCCAAGATGGATGCCGTATATAAGCAGTTCTGCGACTATATGTCCGAGAAGCCCTCGGCAGAACACGCCAAGATTGCCTACTTCTCTATGGAGTATGGCTTGCACTCGTCGTTGAAGATATACTCGGGTGGCTTGGGCATCCTCGCGGGCGACTACCTCAAAGAGGCGTCGGACCGCAACGTGCCTATGGTGGCAGTGGGTCTGTTGTACCGCTACGGCTACTTCACGCAGCGTCTCTCGGCGCAGGGCGCACAGGAGGCTACGTACGAGGCACAGAACTTCTTTAAGCTGCCTATCTCGCCCGTGCGCGACGAGGATGGCAACTGGATAACGACGCAGGTAGCACTGCCAGGACGTACCCTCACAGCACGTGTTTGGAAGTGCCAGGTGGGACGTACCGACCTCTACCTGCTCGACGCCGACTACGAGGCAAACCTCGAAGAGGACCGTCAGGTAACCTACTACCTCTATGGTGGCGACTGGGAGAACCGCTTGAAGCAGGAGATACTGCTCGGCGTAGGTGGTATCCGCGCCCTTGTGAAGATGGGCATCAAGCAGCAGGTATATCACTGCAACGAGGGACACGCCGCCTTTATCGGCATCGAGCGCATACGCAACCTCATCGCCAAGAAGCACCTCTCGTTCTCGGAGGCGTTGGAGGTGGTACGCTCGTCGTCGCTCTTCACCACACATACACCCGTTCCCGCAGGACACGACGCCTTCCCCGAGTCGATGATACGTCAGTATATGTCGCACTACCCCGACGTGTTGGGCATCACGTGGGACCAGTTTATCAACCTCGGTAAGACCAACCCCAACGACCAGAACGAGAAGTTCTCGATGTCGGTACTCGCCTGCAACCTCTCACAGGAGGTAAACGGCGTGTCGTGGCTGCACGGCGAGGTGTCGAAGGATATATTGGGCAATATGTGGCCAGGCTACTTCAAGAACGAGCTGCATATAGGCTACGTCACCAACGGCGTACACTTCCCCACGTGGGTAGCCTCTAACTTGCGCCGCCTCTACTCTAAGTACTTCGGCAAGGCGTTCGAGGGTCATACCTACGACATTCCCGCTTGGCAGAACGTACACAAGATTGACGATAAGGAGCTGTGGGAGGAGCGTATGTTCCTCAAAGAGCGCCTCATCAAGACCATCCGCAAGCGTTTCAGCGACCCCACACAGGTACGCTTGCAGTCGCCCCGCCAGATGGTGCAGGTTGTCGAGAGCATCAAGCCCGATGTGCTTACTATCGGCTTTGCCCGCCGCTTTGCGACGTATAAGCGCGCCTACCTGCTCTTCACCAACTTGGAGCGTCTGTCGGCACTTGTAAACAATAAGGAGCGCCCCGTGCAGTTTATCTTCGCAGGTAAGGCACACCCCAACGATAAGCCAGGTCAGGACCTCATCAAGCGCATCGTCGAGGTGTCGGCAATGCCCGAGTTCGTGGGTAAGATTGTCTTCTTGCAGAACTACGATATGGAGCTTGCCCGCCGTATGGTTCAGGGTGTCGATGTATGGCTCAACACGCCCACACGCCCCTTGGAGGCGTCGGGTACCTCGGGCGAGAAGTGCGTGATGAATGGCGTTATGCAGTTCTCGGTGCTTGACGGCTGGTGGGTCGAGGGCTACAAGGAGGGCGCAGGCTGGATGCTGCCTATGGAGCGCAGCTACGCCGACCAGCGCTACCAGGATGAGCTTGATGCCGAGATGATATACAACACCATCGAGGAGCAGATTGTGCCTCTGTACTACGACCGCGCCGAGGATGGCGTACCCCACCGCTGGGTGAACTCGGTCAAGAGGTGCGTTGCCGATATAGCATCGAACTTCACCACTAACCGTATGCTTATCGACTACGAGGAGCGCTTCTACAATAAACTTGCTGAGCGCAAGGCTCTTATGCTCGATAAGGACTACCTTATGGCACGTCAAATTGCCGCTTGGAAGCGTAAGGTGTCGGCAGCGTGGGACGCGGTGGCTATCTTGGATGTTAAGCGCGCCGAGTTGGAGAGCGAGGCAATGTACGTCGGCAAGAAGTACCACTTCGAGGTAACCCTCGACTTGGCAGGCTTGGCTAAGGAGGATATAGGCGCCGAGTTGGTTGTAGCAACACAGGTTGAGGCAGGTCAGGCAGCAAATGTCATCGAGACACGCCGCTTGGAGCTTGTATCGACGGATGGCAATACCGTGACGTTGGCGTTAGACTATAAGCCCGAGCATACGGGTATGTTCGACACGGCGTTGCGTATCTTCCCCTCTAACGACAAGTTGGAACACCGTATGGACTTCGCCCTTGTTAAGTGGGCATAGGTCATAGGGCAACCGTTATAGGGTGCTTAGTAAGAGGTGTCGTCGCATTGTTGCGGCGACATCTCTGCTTTTTGTGCGAACAGACGAACGTCCGAACGCGCGAACGCCCCGTTCGCTCGTTCGCCCGTTCGCCCGTTCGCCCGTTCGCCCGTTCGCTTGTTCGTTCGTTCGGACGTTCGGGGGAGTAGGCGCGCAATTGGCTGAGAAAGGCTGAGAAAGGCTGAGAAAGGCTGAGAAAGACTGGGTGGCGCGCCAACGAGACCGCGAGACAACGAGACGACAGGACGACGAGACGACGAGACGACGGGACGACGAGACGACGAGACTGCGGGACGACGAGACGACGAGACTACTGAAAAACACAGTCGTTCTCAGGCGTTCTCAGTCGTTCCCAGGCATTCTCAGTCGTGCGTGGCAGTGCGTGGCAGTGCGTGGCAGCGCGAGGCAGCTTGGCGTCAGAGTGGTGCAGCAGTACCGCCGATAAAGAGATTGGGCTGGATGGATAGTACTGAGCGTACATTCCATTCAGCCCAATGATTGAGGCGGCGCTGATGCGCCGCTATCACGACAAGGGCTTGGTGTCA
>JAFQAN010000008.1 GCA_017416915.1 Alistipes sp.
GTATAGAAGGCTCTTTATAGACGAGTATTTTAGACTCAAATACAAGTAGAAAATGCGGGCAAACACCCGCATTTATGTACTAATTTTGACCAATAATCAAAAACCGCTCCGATTTTATGTACTATTTTGACCAATAAGCCCTTTTTGGGATGTACCGCAGATGCGCCGCTATCACGCCAAGCAACGTCAAGCAAAAAAAAAGAGCTGCAAGAAAATCCCTCGCAGCCCTCTAAACTAACCCCGTCGGATTAGTTGTACTTAAATGTCGCCTCATCCGATACGGTCAGCTTCTTGCGACCCTTTGCGCGACGTGCAGCCAATACCTTGCGGCCATTGGCAGTAGCCATTCTCTGACGAAAACCGTGCTTGTTGATTCTCTTGCGACGAGAAGGCTGGTAAGTTCTTTTCATTGCCATAGTCGTATCTGTTTTTTATTGTTTATTGCTTAGTTATACGCGCTTTATACTACTTACGCGAGGTGCAAAGGTACAACGATTTTTCGTAATTGCAAACAATTCGCCAAAAATATTTTAGTATGACGCCCTCTTTTACTCCTTGAAGAGGTCTATTTCGCCACGCTCAACCTTGCCATATATCGCTGCAAGCTCCCCTATGGCGGGCGATACCACCGCTACGGTGTCTGCCACAGCACCCTCGCCACCACCACGTATGCGGTAGAGCAGCGCGGCGTAGAGGGCGCGGAAGCATAACTCCGTGTCGCTCAACGTGTCGTTGTCGAGAAGCTCTCTGAGGTGCGGCAGCTGCGGCGCTAAGAGGCTGTATGTCTTGCGGTAATGCTCTCCCGCGGGCAGCTCCATAAGTTGTAGGTGCAGGTTGTGCAGGTCGGCGATAAGGTGCAGCGTGTGGTCGAGGTGTCCCTGCTGCTCCTTATGCTCCTCGCGAAGTAGCGCCACAATCTGCATATACCAGTTAAAGATGTTCTCGCGCTGCTCCTCCGTAGTACCCTCCATCTTCGCCACAAGGGTCGAATATATCGCCTCGGGGCTGAATTGCAGGGCGCGCAACAGGTCTTCGACCTGCCATAAGTAGAGGATGTACTCGGCGATGTTCTCGCGCCGTTTTTGTAGTGCTATAAGCATCGGGCAAAATCTTTAAGCGTTAAATAACTTATATCGTATCAGCCTCTTACAGCCAGTCCGACGCCGTAAATGTCGTCTTCGGGGCGTTGGGGACATTGCCAAAGTAGGTGAAGCCCGTGAGCTTTTCCAACTCGGCAATCGAGATTATATCCTTGGCTTGCGGCTCGTGTCCCTTATCCTGCTCGTGGCACATAACAAAGGCGGCACACTGCAACTCCGACGCCGAACACGACGTTACCGCCTTGCCCGTTCTGCCGCTCTTGGTGCGCAGCAGGGCGTAGTAGAACATCGTGGGACGCGACACATCGCTACGACCACCGAACGATATTTTCTTGGGCGTAGCGGTGTTGCCATACTTGTCGGTGTATTTGTCGAAGTAGCAGCCAACGACGATATACAACGTGTCGCTGCATACCAAGCCGTCGATATGGTCTTCGAGGTTGTTCCACGCTCCACCACCCGTATTGAAGGTGTCGGAGTACTGCGGCGCGATGTTGGTATAATAAAATACCTGACGGTTTGTTGCCGACGATGAGGTGCGCTCCGCCGAGCCGAGCATATGTCCCTTGTTGCAGCCACCTCCCGTCTGCTTGCTCGATGTCTGCACCGACGAGGGTATAGAGGGGTCTTGGGCGTAGGCATCGGTGCGGTTTGCCGAGCCTTCGTACATATCGTGGCGCGGCGCCGCTACCCACACGGGGCAGTGATGCTCGCTACTGTAACATACCGTGTAGTTACGTGCTGTGCCGTTGCGCTGCGCATTGCGCTCGCCACCCGCGCATAGGTGGTGCGCATAGTAGTATGTCGAGTTGGTGTCGTCTATGCCGTTGTTGTCGGCATCAGCCTCCTCGGGCAACTCGTACCACGCCGCACGGTAGGTCTTGCCGCGTACAGGGTCGGGAGTAGGCTCAGGCTCTGGCTCTGGGTCGGGGTCAGGTTCAGGCTCGGGCTCGGGCTCTGGCTCTGGGTTGGGGTTAGGGTTGGGATTAGGGTTAGGCTCTTCGCCGTCGGCGAGGGTACGGAAGGTATCCTCCGCCAAGAGCCACGTCTCGCCAGCCGCCATAACGAAGACACGGTACTCGTAGTTGGTATCGGGGCGCAAGTCGCTGACATCCACACTGATAATACGCGAACGCGAGGCGTTATACCACTCGTAGTCGTCGCCTCCCGTGCGGCGCACACAGAAGCCCATACGCTCGATAGCCTCGTAGTTGGTGGCGTGGACGGTGGCGCTGAGCGTAGCACCCGCCGAGCCAATCTTCTCGACCTCCATATCGACAAGGCGGCAGCTAAACGGCTCCTCCTTCTCGCACGATGCAAGCATCGCCACAGCGAGGCTCACAACGCAAAATATTTTCAGCAATTTCTTCATAATAAACATATTTTACCGCTCGGGGAGGAGTGCTTAGGGGTTACAAGCTCTCCTCTACTCGCGGTTTTTGCTATCTATCCATATTGTTACGGGTCCGTCGTTGGTAAGCTCCAACTGCATATCCGCACCGAAGCTCCCCGTGGCGACATCGCGCCCAAGAGCCTCGCCCATACGCTCCACAAACGCCTCATACAGAGGCTTAGACACCGCCTCGGGTGCGGCACGAAACCACGAGGGGCGGTTGCCCTTCTTGGTCGAGGCGTGGAGCGTAAACTGGCTCACCACCATCACCTCGCCACCAATATCCTGCACCGAGAGGTTCATAACACCCTCCTCGTCGTCGAAGATGCGCATCGATACCGCCTTGCGCACAAGCCACTCTATATCCTCTGCCGTGTCGTCCATACCCACGCCGACGAGGATGAGCATACCCCGCCCTATTGCCGAGTACTCCTCGCCGCCGATATGGCAGTGCGCCGTGGTAACACGCTGTATAAGAAGTCGCATAGGCTATCCGATGCTATCTTCAAAAAATCGCCATAGGTTGTCCTCACGCGGCACAGGGGCGGTGATGACCACCTCGTCGCCACGCACAGGGTGCTTGAACGCCACACGACGCGAGTGCAGCGATATGCCACCATCCTTGTTGGAGCGCTTCGAGCCATATTTGAGGTCGCCCTTGATGGGACACCCCACCGCCGAGAGCTGCGCACGTATCTGATGATGACGCCCCGTTTTGAGGTCCACCTCGACGAGCGTGTAGTTTGTCGAGGCACCCAACACCTCGTACTCCAATATCGCCTCCTTGCCATCCCTCTTGGGCGAGAGGTGCGCGTGTGAGCGGTTGGTGCGGGCATTGCGCACTATCCAGTGGCGCAGCGTACCCTGCTCCTCGCTCGGACGGTTTTCGGTTATCGCCCAGTAGGTCTTGCGTATCTGCCCCGCACGTATCATCTCGTTGAGACGCACCAACGCCTTCGATGTCTTTGCAAAGATGACCGCACCGCTCACAGGACGGTCGATGCGATGCACCACGCCGAGATATACCGCCCCAGGCTTGTGGTCGCGGAGCTTTATCATCGCCTTTATCTGGTCCTCAATCGCCTCGGTCTGGTCGGGGTCGGTCTGCACAAGGTCGCCCACGTGCTTGTTTACCACGATGAGGTGGTTGTCTTCGTAGAGTATGTCGTTAATAGTAAACACGTTGCAACAGTTTAACGGTTATAGCTTAAATGTAAATGGGAGTAGCTTCTCGGCGCTATCGACAACCGTTGCAGTGCCAGCACCCGTCATAATCACACGTATTGGCGACTGCTGTCGGCGCTCGACATCGACGATAACCTGACGACACTGCCCACAGGGGTAACACTCTCTTACGGAGGGGTTTGAGGCTATGGCGAGAGCCTCTATGGGGTCGTTGGCGTGGTTAGCCTCGACGTAGAAGAGCAGCGAGCGCTCGGCACAGAGACCTGCGGGATATACCTCGCTCTCGAAGTTCGAGGCGTGGAGCGTAATGCCACTGCGTAGCCTCACGGCAGCGCCCACGTGGAAGTTGGAGTATCGAGCGTTAGCTGTCTTTGTTGCCTCCTGCGCCTCGCTGACCAGGTCTCGGTCGCGGCTATCAAGCTCACTGAGAGCGTCATAGTGCGCGTAGCTGATTTCCAAAATACGTCTCATAGTCTATATATCGTATATAGTTATTCTGCAAAGGTAGCAAAAATTTTGCTAAAAGCAAAAGCGAATTGGGGCGAACGAGCGAACGGGCGAACGGGCGAACGGGGGCGTTCGTCGTTCGTGCGTTCGGAGGAGTAGGCGCGAGATTGGCTGGGAAGGACTGAGTAGGCGCGCGATTGGATGGGAGGCGCGCGATTGACTGAGAACGACTGGGAAAGACTGAGAAGGACTGAGAATGGCTGGGAAGCGCGCCAACGAGACTACAAGACGACGAGACCACGAGACGGCGAGACAACGGGACGACGAGACGACGAGACTGCGAGACGACGGGACGACGGGACGACGGGACGGCGAGACGACGGGACGACGGGACTGCGGGACGACGGGACGGCGAGACGACGGGACGACGAGACCACGGGACGACGAGACTGCGGGACGACGAGACTGCTGAAAAACACAGGCGTTCTCAGGCGTTCTCAGGCATTCTCAGTCGTGCGTGGCAGTGCGAGGCAGTGCGAGGCAGCTTGGCGTGAGAGTGGTGCAGATGTGGTGCCAAGTCGAAGTTTGGCTGGATGGGGGTGTACTTGACGTACATCCCCATTCAGACGAACGAGCTTGGTGCCGCAGATGCGCCGCTATCACGTCAAGGGCTTGGTGTCAGAAGGGCGCCGAGTGCTACACTCGGCAAAAATGCCGTCGATGGGTAGTACTAAGGCGTACGTCCCATTGACGGCATTTTTTGTTAGGGGACGCAATCGACCCCTTA
>JAFQAN010000038.1 GCA_017416915.1 Alistipes sp.
ATCTTTGTAATGGCTTACGATGAAAATCGTTAAGTCAGTATATGATTGTGCATTATTAACGATTCTTCTGCGACCCAAAACTTCGCAAATTTTGTCAACAGGAGGAACGGTGATAGGCACCACCTGCGATGTTATATCGTCAGCACTGCGCTTATGGCGTAGTGTATGCTTGTATATACATCCGGCGTGGGTTGTCTGTCACTTATCCTTGTTGACGGGCAGCGAAGGCCTTGGGCGCAGGGTAAGCGGACAGCAGCCTGCGCTTTTTTATGGACTTATCCGGAAATAAGGACTTGCTCGATAGACGATTGGTGGCATTCTTCGCTTCGCGTAAAGCAACGCCACACGACACTCAATTGGCGCTGCAATGGGCTGAATCTATCTGCCAAACCGACAAAGTCGTTATCAGCGGCTTTCACTCCCCACTCGAAAAAGAGGTATTAAACTACCTGCTTGAACACCATCATCCCGTGATTTTTGCGCTTGGAAGAGCGCTGTATAAGAGGGTCCCGCCACACCTACAATCGGCTTTTGACGAGGGTAATTTATTGTTTATTTCGTTTCGTGGCTACACGCGCCACAGCTGGAACACTGCCCAACAGCGCAACTGGGCCGTTGCCGACCTCGCCGATGAGGTCTATTTCACGCAATTCGACAACACCAGCTCCCTCAGCACCCTGCACTTTACCCTCGATAGGTACAGCGATAAGGCGGTGTATGTTTTAGAGTAAATCACACACCATCTTGCAAAAATTGCTAACTTTGTGCGAGAAACCGCTGTTGTGGAGAGTATAGAATTTTACTATATTTCAGATGCACAGGCGTTATCCGTGTGGATTACAAAAGAGAGAAAAAGCCGAAACTTTTTCTCTCTTTATATTCTACTCTCTATCCCACGATTTGTGTATGTCCTCCTCGGTTATTGGTCGTATGACACGGCAGGGGTTGCCCACCGCAACGACATTCGACGGTATATCCTTGACCACCACCGAGCCGCCGCCAATGACGACATTCGAGCCAATCGTTACGCCTGGCATAACCTGAACGCCTGCGCCTATCCACACATTGTCGCCAACAGTAATGGGGTAGGCGTACTCCAAACCTCGGTTTCTGCGCTCGGCGTCGATGGGGTGTCCCGCGGTGTGAAAGCCGCAGTTGGGGGCAACAAAGACATTGCTGCCAAACTTCACCTTCGCGCCGTCGAGAATTACCGTGTTGTGGTTGGCAAAGAAGTTCTCGCCAATCTCGATATTGTAGCCGTAGTCGCACCAGAAGGGTGCAACTATGCAGAAGCTATCGCCCGACGTCTTGCCTAATAACTGGCGCATAATCTTCTGTTGCCCAGCGCTATCCGACGGACGCAGGTTGTTGAAGTCGTAGCAGAGGTCTTTTGCCACCTTGCGCTCCTCGATAAGGTCTGTATCGTTGTTTGCATCATACAACATCTGACGCAACATCTTCTCCTTTTCGGTCATAAGAAAGTGGGTTAATCACAATAAATTTACCCCAAAGGTAGCAAATTTTTGGCACACCGCTCCGCAAAATCACCTTTCGTCGTCCACAGCTTTATGCTATCTCTCGGTTGTTCTGCGCCTTACACCCGAAAAACCTTCTTATAGAGCGCCGAGTAGGGCATTGTTGTCGTACAGCCTCCACAATCACGCCTTCCGCTCCTCGTGCGACATCACTTTTATCTCTTATCTCCAATCCCACGCGGGGTGGGCGGGGTCGTCGGCGGTAAGTGCCTCGGCAAGCGAGAGTCCTAATGCCCTCGCAACGCCCTCGCCATAGGTGGGGTCGGCACGGTGGCAGTTGCGGATATGTCGCTGCTTGATAAAGAGTTCCGCATCGCCCATCGCACGAGCGGTATTCTCGCAAGTAGCCCTCTTATCCTCCTCCGACATCAGTCGCCACAACTTACCTGGCTGCGTGTAGTAGTCGCTATCCAGCTCACGCTCATCGTAGTTATATACTTCGCCCGAGACCGCCAAGGGTGGCTCTTTCAGCGCGGGGGAGTCCTGCCACTCGCCATAGCTGTTTGGCTCGTAGGATATGGTGCGTCCCACGTTATCGTCGGTGCGCATCTGACCGTCGCGGTGGTAGGCGTGGTAGGGGCAGCGCGGGCGGTTTATGGGTATCAGATGGTGGTTTACGCCCAAGCGGTAGCGTTGAGCGTCGCCATACGAGAATAGTCGTCCCTGCAACATCTTGTCGGGCGAGAAGCCAATGCCGTCTATTATATTCATCGGGTTGAACGCCGCCTGCTCGGTCTCGGCAAAGAAGTTTTCGGGGTTGCGGTTAAGCTCCAAGATGCCGACGTCGTGCAGCGGGAAGTCGCCGTGGTACCACACCTTCGTAAGGTCGAAGGGGTTGATATGGTACTCCTTCGCCTGCTCTTCGGTCATCAGCTGCACCTGCATCAGCCATCGCGGGTACTCTCCACGCTCGATAGCGTCGAAGAGGTCGCGCTGGTGCGACTCCCTATCTTTGGCAATTACCGCCTCTGCCTCAGCATCGGTTAAGTTCTTGATACCCTGTAAGGTGCGCAGATGGAATTTTACCCACGTGCGGCGGTTGTCAGCATTTATAAAGCTGTATGTATGGCTGCCGAAGCCGTGCATATGTCGGAACGAGGCGGGGATGCCGCGCGGCGACATCGTGATTGTTACCTGGTGCAACGCCTCGGGTAGCAGCGTCCAAAAGTCCCAGTTGCTGTTTGCCGAGCGCATACCCGTACGAGGGTCGCGCTTTATGGCGTGGTTGAGGTCGGGGAACTTCAATGGGTCGCGCAGAAAGAAGACGGGGGTATTGTTACCTACCAAGTCCCAATTACCTGTATCAGTATAAAACTTCATCGCGAAGCCGCGAATATCGCGCTCAGCGTCGGCGGCACCGCGCTCGCCCGCCACGGTGGAGAAGCGTACAAAGCAGTCGGTCTTTTTGCCCACCTCTGAAAATATCGAGGCACGAGTGTAGGCTGTGATGTCGTGCGTAACGGTAAATGTGCCGTATGCTCCCGCGCCCTTGGCGTGCATACGGCGTTCGGGGATTACCTCGCGGTCGAAGTGGGCGAGCTTCTCGGTAAACCACGGGTCTTGAAGTGTTATAGGACCACGCACACCTGCGGTCTGCGTATTCTGGTTGTCGGCGACGGGACGTCCATTCTCCGCCGTCAGATGTTTTTTCTTTGTTGGCTTCATATCGGAAGTTTTATTACACGCAGCCAATACCTCCAATATTGTGCCAAGAGTTGCACATCGCAAAAATGCCGCCGATGGAGTGTAACCCATCGACGGCATTTTCGGACGATTGCCTCTTATCGGTCATACCTTAGAACTTGACGCCAGCCTCTATGTAGAACGCGTTATTTCCCGCCTTGAAGTTGGTTACATTATCGGCATTTATCCACTTCAAGCTCTGCGACACCATACCCAGCCCGAAGTTGAACTTCGACACCGTAAGACCCGCGCCAAACTTGCAGAACATACCGCCGCGCAGATGTCCGTAGCCCTCGCGGCTGAAATTCGACGATAGTACGACGTTGCCACCAATGCCCACCGATATATAGGGATATACGATTGTCTTAGTGGGGACGTATCCCTTGACGTTGAAGTATATAGGCATCATCACGGCGCCCCACTTTTCGGGAGCATTCTGCGTTGCGAGCTGTATGAGGCGGCAGTCGCCATAGGCGTACTGCACTCCTACGCCCACACCAGCAAAGACGTAGTCGGTAAATCGCGCGCCAACAACAGCGTCGATATATGGACGCGAGAAGTTGGTCTTGATAAGACCCTTATCGTCTTTAAGGCGCAGTTTTCCGCCCGTGATAAAGCCTGCGTTTACCTCCACCTGATGGCGTAAGCCCGACTCATCGCGTTCGAGACCCCACATATTCTCGCCATAGTTGTTGGGCGACTCCTTATCTGCGGGCGATGCCGCCAAAGATACGGTAAGCGAGCCACATACGATGGCAGCTACGAGTATAATAAACCTCTTCATTAGCTCATTTTTAATGTTTATAGCGTAAAGATAGCAAAAATTCTGTTACTTACAACCATACATCATCTCCCCCTGCTATTTTGTGCGAACAAAGCGTAGCGAGTGGGGTGTTGCCTGCTTGATTATTATGCGCTCGTCGAAGGCGTAGCGGTGGTATAGCTCGTCGGTGTAGTAGCGTATGGTTACCATCTCCACGTCGTCGCGGCGCTCCACGTCGAAGCCCATACCCTCCAACTCGGCAACCGCCTCGTCGATATGCCATGAAGCATCTACGGCCATATATAGCTCAATGGCAGAGTTGTGTACCAAGTTGGTCTTTATGCGGTGGCTGTCGAGCGTGGCAAAGAC
Source organism: Alistipes sp. (assembly GCA_017416915.1). GTDB lineage: Bacteria > Bacteroidota > Bacteroidia > Bacteroidales > Rikenellaceae > Alistipes. The sequence goes on from JAFQAN010000038.1 coordinate 4,351, forward strand.
ATTGGCGAACTTCTCCTCCAAGACGAATGTGAGGTCGCGCGAGTGCAGTTTCAACAGCACCTGATTGCTCTTCTGTATCATTATCGGCTCGTAGGCGCGCTCCACGTCGCCCGTGATGACTGAGCCTTGGGCGTGCTTGTTGCCGAAGGGACGCACATAGAGCGGTATGTTCTTCTGCTGCAACGGCTTGATGGTCTTGGGGTGGATAATCTGCGCGCCGCTATATGCCATCTCGATAGTATCCATATAGTTCAGACGCTCAATCTTGCGGGCGTCGGGGAAGATTTTGGGGTCGGCATTGAGTATGCCATCGACATCCTTCCATACGCTCATCGACTCGGCATCGAGGACGTTGGCAACAATCGCTGCCGAGTAGTCCGAGCCTTCACGACCGAGCGTCGTCGTAGTGCCGTCGGGAGCGCCGCCGATAAAGCCCTGACCCACAAATACCGATACATCGCTATCCGATATTTCGCGTTTGAGACGCACTGCCGTAGCCTCTAAGTTTACGTTGGCGTCCTTGTGGCGCTGCTCGGTAAGGAAGGCACGACGCATATCCACCCAACGGTTTTTTACGCCGTGTCCGTTGAGGTAGTTCGATACGATGGTTGTCGATATAAGCTCGCCGAAGGCTACGATGGTGTCGTACCATAGTTCGGCATCCGATGGGCGGTATATGGTGTTGCGCACGGTGTTGCGTAGCTGTCGGAAGAGCGTATCTACCTGTTCGATGGTAACATCGGCGCCCATAAGGTCGTCGATTATGCCGCGATGGTAGGCGTAGCTTTGGTCGATATGCTCCATTGCTGCTGCCTCGTTGCCGTGCTGCATAGCCTCAAATACGCGCTCCAAGGCGTTGGTGGTCTTGCCCATCGCCGAGACGATGATGAAAAGCTCCTTTTCGTCGCTTACTATATCGAGAAGATTGCGTACGCCATCGGCATTCTTTACCGATGCGCCGCCAAATTTATACACTTTCATAGCCATAAAAAATAATGATTTATGACCACAAAGTTACAACATTTAGTGGAAAAACACATCAACTTTACCCAGAATTTTTAATATGCCGTAACAAATATATGCTAATATAACGGGAGTTGCACCGCACAACGCAATCTTTATCCACAATATTTTTACCAATTTTTCATTTCTTGCTCGATGCGCACTCTTCTTGTTCTCCAACTGCTCGGCCTCCACCTCTTCGAGCGTACGATTAAGAATGGTTAAGTAGCCACTAATTGTCGAATCAAAATGGGTAGCCTCGCCTTCGCTCCTGAAAAAGAAGCAGTCGGAGGTGTTGGCAGGCGGCTCGGGCATATTGAACATCGCGCCATAAATGCCTCTTACATAGTCGTATTTTTCACGGCTATCCACGATGAAGACAATTTTATCCTTCATTTCGGCAGCCTGCTCAATCTCCCAAAGGCAGCTCTTGCGATTGTTTATTAGAATGAATATCTGCTTCGCTTTTTGCATTAGCATCAACACCTTCTCCTGCCAATTGTCGTCATTGACATATACGCGCTGAGCGCCAATAGGGCTATCCAGCTCGTAGGTCATACCAAGCGCACACATCTGCACCCCTGTTCCGTACTCCACTGCCTCAGCAAGCAACGATTCGTCGAATTTTAGCGAATGCTTACCCGACTCCTTGAATGGTGTGTCGTCCTCGAAGCCCCTCAGGTAGAGATAGAACTCCTCGTCTCGTGCGATGTACTCGTCGGCTGTGAAATAAGAGAGGTTGCCATAAATATCTGTTTTAGACTTCTCGAAACTTATTTGAATATATAGTATAGTCGCACATACGAAGAAGTTGAGCAAGAACGAGAGTACGTCGTTGTCATCGCATTCGACACCAGGTTGTGAGTAGATAACGCTGTATATCACAAATACCGACACAATCAATATCCCCAACCACAGATACAGCGTAACCATCCTCAGTTTAAGAAGTCGCCGTCTAATTATTACTGCTTGTTTAACATCAGAGACTTGTCGGATAACTCTTATTGCTATTACATCATAGAACTTCTTAATAAGGTTGAAGACACCCCATACGAACGTTACTACCAAGATAAAGACTAACATAGGCACAGCGATTTTTAGGAACTTATACAAAGATAGTCATAATTTTATTTAATCGTATGTGCGCGTCTAAAATTTTTGTATCTTTGGGCATCCGTTAATACTAAAATTTTGAAATGATATGTTCGAAGTACAAAAAATATTGATTGAGCAGGCGTGGGAGAACCGCGAGCTGCTTGCCACCAACGAGGTGCGCGAGGCGATACGTGCCACCGTCGAGGCGGTAGATAAGGGTAAACTGCGCTGTGCCGAGCCGTTAGATGCGGAGCGTAGCGAGTGGCAGGTAAACGAGTGGGTTAAGAAGGCTATCATTATGTACTTCCCCATACAGACGATGCGCACTATGCGCGCTGGCGAGTTGGAGTGGTACGACAAGATGGAGCTAAAACACGACTACGAGCAGCTCGGTGTGCGTGTTGTGCCTCACGCCGTGGCGCGCTATGGCGCATATATCGCCCCAGGTGCTATCCTTATGCCCTCGTATGTGAATATCGGCGCGTATGTCGATAGTGGCACTATGGTAGATACGTGGGCAACGGTAGGCTCGTGCGCGCAGATAGGCAAGAATGTCCATCTTAGCGGTGGTGTGGGCATCGGTGGCGTGTTGGAGCCCGTGCAGGCGTCGCCTGTCATCATCGAGGACAACTGCTTTATCGGCTCGCGCTCGATTGTTGTCGAGGGCGCACACATCTGTCGTGAGGCGGTACTCGGCTCGAACACGGTTATTACAGGCTCGACACATATCATCGACGTAACGGGCGCTGAGCCAGTGGAGTATAAGGGCTATGTTCCACCCCGTTCGGTGGTTGTCGCAGGCACATATACCAAGAAGTTCCCCGCAGGGGAGTATGGTGTTCAGTGTGCGTTGATTATCGGCAAGCGCAAGGAATCGACCGACAAGAAGACCTCGCTAAACGATGCGCTGAGAGACTACTCTATCGCGTAGTGTCGATAGTTAAACACAAAGTAGGGGGCTGGCAAAATCTTTTTGTCAGCCTATTTTTTTTGCGCAGGTCGATAACCGCCATATCGCTGTGTGTGCCGACGCGGAATGGGGGTCCCCACAACGAGAGACCACTCGACACGTAGGCGTGGGTCGTCGTCCACTTGCGGTAGCCGTGGCTCTGGTCGTACATCATATCTGTCGCCCAGCTCAAAGGCCACACCTGACCGCGGTGCGTATGCCCCGAGAGGTGTATATCGACGCCGAGGCTGTCGCTAAGGCGTATATCGTAGGGCTGGTGGTCGAGGACGATGGTCAGCCTGCTATCTGCCCTTTCAAGTAGCTCCGCAAGGGGCTTGCGGCGAGGGTTCATACGGTCATCACGCCCCACTATGGCGATGTCGTCGAGCAGAACAACGCTGTCGCGAAGAAGCGTTATGGGTGTAGTGGCAAGGTAGTCGGCACACGCCTCCAAACCGCTGATATACTCGTGGTTACCAAGTACGGCATAGATGCCCAATGGGGCGTCGAGACGCTCGAACTCCGCAGCCATATTGTCGCGGCGTACAGGCTCGATGCTGTTGTCTATAAGGTCGCCCACGATAAAGACGATGTCGGGGTGCTGCTCGTTAATCATATCGACATACCTTGCAAGGTCCGTGCGGTCGGTGCCGTAGCCGAGGTGTACGTCGCTGATGGCAACGATGCGCAGAGGCTTCTCGGCGTGGTACTTTTCGGAGTGTATGTCGATATGTTCAATACGTGGATGGCGGTAGTTTATATAGCCGTAGAGCATCACTAACAGCGTGATACCCAGCGCATACCACACCCTGCCCGAGAGGGTGGGAAAGAGGAGGTGTGCCACATCTGCGACAATGAGCGAGAGGGTCATATAGAGTATAAAGACCATCCACACGGAGCCTGCGTCGAAGAGGAACTTATGCACCACCTCGGGGAGTGCCGTGTTGCGCAGACCGATAGCGAGGAACATCGCCATAGCCAAGAATATCATCACTAAGCCCAAGCCTATGCGGGCGGCGAGGGGCATCGTGGGCAGCGACTGCACGAGACGCAGGTATATGTAGGCGGTAGCGCCCACATACACGCACAAAGTCAAGATAAGGATAGCCGCCATACGTCGCATAAATTTGCATTATCTGTTTTCGCCCTACTCGGGCTTTAAGATGCCTCGGCGCGCTGCCTCCTCCTCCATTAGGCGGTATGCGGCGTCGTAGTCGTTGGGGATGATGCCGTCGAGGATGGCATTTTTAATCACATCCTTAATCTCGCCGATGACGCCCGACGGCGGCAGCTGGTAGGTCTGCATTATTATATCGCCCGTGATAGGGGGCTGGAAGTTACGCACTCGGTCTCTCTCCTCCAAGTCGCGCATCTTCTCTCTTACAAGCTCGAAGTTGCGTAGGTAGAGCTGCACCTTGCTGTCGATACCCGAGGTGATGTCCGCCTCGCACAGCAGCATCAGACGCTCCACGTCGTCGCCCGCCTCGAAGAGCAGACGGCGCACCGCAGAGTCGGTAACCATATCCTCCGAGAGGACGATGGGGCGCATATGCAAAAAGACCATTTTTTGCACAAAGCGCATATTCTCGTTAAGGGGCAGTTTGAGACGACGGAAGAGGCTCGGTATCATCTTCGAGCCTACCGCCTCGTGTTGGTGAAATGTCCACCCCGTACGGGCGTCGTACGCCTTGGTCTGTGGCTTGCCTATATCGTGGAAGAGTGCCGCCCAGCGCAACCATATATCGTCCGTGCGCTTGGCTACATTGTCCAGCACCTTCATCGTGTGGGCGAAGTTATCCTTGTGGGCGTGCTTGCCGCGACGCTCCACGCCCGCCATACGCTCCAACTCGGGCAGCACGTGGCGCAGAAGCCCCGATGTGTGCATCAGGTTCAGACCGATAGAGGGTACGGGCGACGCCATTATCTTGCTTAGTTCGACGATGATACGCTCCTTCGACACGATGTTGATACGCTCCGCCTGTGAGCATATCGCCTCGAATGTCTCGTCGTCGATGTCGAAGCCGAGTTGCGAGGCAAACCTCACGGCGCGCATCATTCTTAGCGGGTCGTCCGAGAAGGTGCGCTCAGGCTCACACGGTGTGCGTATTATGCACTCCTCCAAGTCGTACATACCCTCGAACGGATCAACAAGCTTGCCGAACGTAGCACCATTTACCGACCACGCCATAGCATTTATCGTGAAGTCGCGGCGTCGCTGGTCATCCTCCAACGTGCCAGGCGCCACCTGCGGATTTCGTGATGAGGGTGTATAGCTCTCCTTGCGCGCCCCGACAAACTCCACCTCAGTACCCTTCCAACGCAACATTGCCGTACCGTAAGTCTTGAATATAGAGACCTTTACGCCAAGCTCCTTGCCTAACTCCTCTGCCACGGCAACGCCGCTGCCGACAACCACTACGTCGATGTCGGTAGAGGGACGATGCAGGTAGTAGTCGCGCACATAGCCGCCGACCACATAGGCTTCGACGCCCATACGATCGACCACGCGCATTATATGTTGAAAAATAGGCTTACTTAGCGGCATTGGTTACCTGTTTTGAGCGCGACGTATGCAGTTTTGATAGATGCCCACCGTATTCTCCAAGCCCCAGTAGAGGGCATCGCTGATGAGGGCGTGACCGATAGATACCTCATCGACCCACGGAATACGCTCGATGAAGTATTGCAGATTCTCGGTGTTGAGGTCGTGTCCTGCGTTAAGACCCAAGCCCTGGCGACGAGCCTCCTCGGCAGCCGCCACGTAGGGGGCAATCGCCGCCTCGCGGTCGGTAGCATAGCCTGCGGCGTACGCCTCGGTGTATAGCTCCACGCGGTCAGCACCACAGAGCTTTGCGCCCTTGACCATCTCGACATCGGGGTTTACGAAGATAGATACACGTATGCCCGCCTTGTGGAAGCGCTCCGACATCGCCACTAAGAAGTCGCGATGCTTGACCGTATCCCAGCCTGCCGACGAGGTGATAGCATCCTCGGCATCTGGCACAAGGGTTACCTGTGCGGGTCGCACCTCCTCGACAAGCTCACAGAAGCTCTCGATGGGGTTGCCCTCGACATTGAGTTCGGTGGAGATGTTTGCCTTCAACTCGCGGACATCCGAGTAGCGGATGTGGCGGGCATCGGGACGCGGATGCACCGTGATACCATCTGCCCCAAAACGCTCGATATTGAGGGCTGCTTTCAGCAAATCGGGCATATTTCCGCCGCGCGAATTGCGAACAACGGCAATCTTATTGATATTTACGCTCAGTTTTGTCATAATTTTCATATCTTTGCAAAAGCAAAGTTACGATTTTTTTTCATTTCGGCACAATGAACATTATACTTTTTTCACGCAAACAGGTTAATCACCGCTCTGAGCAGCTGCGCACGATGCTCTCTACAATCGAGCGTTTGGGCGTCGATTACTCAGTAAATGAGGAGCTTGCAGCCACCGTCGAGGCGTTGTTGGGCATCCGCATAGCACCCGAGCGTATCTACACCTGTCGTCCCACGCTTAGTGGCGACGATGTTATGGTAACCTATGGTGGCGACGGCACTCTACTCGAAGCCGTAGGTCTTATCGCCGAGAGCAGTACCCCCGTTGTAGGGATTAACTGCGGTCGCTTGGGCTACCTCACAGCCGACAATGGAGAGGGTATTGAGCAACTTTTGGAGCGTATCGTACGCCGCGAGGTGGCGTTCACCGAACGTCGTATGCTCCGCGTAACCGCATCCGACGGGGTAGAGCATCTCGCCCTCAACGAGGTGGCGATACACCGCCACGGCGCGACGATGATTTCGATTGATGCCTCGGTAAACGACAATAGCGTTGCAACCTATCACGGCGACGGCTTGGTCGTAGCAACACCCACAGGCTCAACCGCTTATTCGCTAAGTGCTGGTGGTCCTGTGGTCGATCCTATGTGCCGCTGTTTGATACTATCGCCCCTTGCGCCACACAACCTCACGATGCGTCCTGTGGTTATGCCCGACAACAGCCACATAACCCTGAGGCTCAATGCTCGTGGCGGCGAGGCTTTTCTCTCGGCAGACAACCGCACCTACACACTTCAAGATGGTGCGACTATCGAGATAGAGACTGCTCCAAATGCACTTATTTTGGCAACGCCACACAATAACACCTTCTACGATACGTTAAGAGAGAAGATGATGTGGGGCGTCGATAAGCGTTAGCCTTTCGCATAGTTGCCGAAGCCCCATATGCAACTTTTGTGGCAAAAGTTAGAAGCTGTTTGAAATTTATTTAGTAACTTTGCACCCTATTATGACCGAGACAAAACCTATACCTCAACACGTCGCTATCATTATGGATGGCAACGGACGCTGGGCCAAGCAGCGTGGCAAGGAGCGCTACGAAGGACATATCGCTGGCGTTGAGTCGGTGCGTGCTGTGGTGCGCGCCAGTGTTCGTAATGGTGTTAAGTGGCTGACGCTCTACGCCTTCTCTACCGAGAATTGGGGGCGTCCTACCGCCGAGGTAGATGCCATTATGGAGCTTTTCTGTAAGACCGTGATGGGCGAGGCGGCAGAGCTTCGCGACCAGGGTGTGAGGGTGAAGATTATGGGCGAGAGGGGTCGTTTCAGCGAGAAGGTGCGCGGTATGATAGACTACATCGAGCAGACCACTGCCATTGCTGAGCGTATGACACTGGTGTTGGCGTTCAACTACTCATCACGCCGCGAGATAGTCCTCGGTGTACGCGACATAGCGCGCCGTGTGGCTCAGGGCGAGCTTTCGGCGGAGGCTATCGACGAGCAGGTTATAGCCGAGAGTCTTATGACCCGCTCGATGCCCGACCCCGATATGATAATACGCACGAGTGGCGAGTGCCGCCTCAGCAACTTCCTGCTCTGGCAGGCGTCGTATGCCGAGTTTTACTTCCCCGAGGTGCTGTGGCCCGACTTTACCGAGGAGGAGTTTGACCGCGCCTTGGAGGTATATGCCCGCCGCGACCGCAGATATGGTTTGGTAACCTCAGAGCCAAGCAAGTAACGATGATAATGAGATATACAAAGATATTGGCAATAGCCGTGGTAATGTTGCTGCTCGGCGTCCTCGATGCGGGGGCGCAGACGCGTTCTACGCGCTACACCATCGGCGATGCCTCCAACAACGAGATAACCGACTCGGTGGACTTCGACCTTAACGCGCCGATACTTACCGAGGGCGACGGCACACTGTACTACATCCGCAAGATTAACATCCACGGCGTAAAGTACCTCAACCACGACATCTTGAAGTCGTCGGCAGGCTTGGAGGAGGGCGACTCGATATATCTGCCGAGCCAATTTATCTCGAACGCGATGCAGCGTCTCTGGGCGCCGCGCTACTTCTCCGACATACAGATAGGTGCCACCATCGAGGGCGACTCGCTCGACTTGGAGGTATTTCTCAAAGAGCGTCCCCGCATCCTCTCGTGGGACTTCGAGGGCGTGGGACAGAGCAAGGAGAAGGACCTCAAAGAGGAGGTGCTAAAATTGCGCCGCAACACCGAACTCTCGGACTATGTCATCGACAAGAACGTGAAGCTCATCAAAGAGCATTTTGCCTCGAAGGGCTTTCGCACCTGCGAGGTGGACGTGCGTATCGACAACGACACGATTTATGAGCAGTGCGTGAATGTTACGTTCCTCATCGACAAGGGTCCAAAGGTGAAGATTGGTGCTATCAACTTCGAGGGCAACGACAACTTCGAGGATAAGCGTCTCCGCCGCACCTTCAAGAAGACACATCAGAAGAGCATCAACTTCTTCCAGAGCCGTAAGCTCAACGAGGAGGAGTATGCCAACGATAAGGAGCTGTTGCTCGACTTCTATAACTCGCGAGGCTACCGCAATGCCAGCATCGTGCGCGACTCGATATACTATATCGACGATGCGACACTCGGCATTGATATTGAGGTTTCGGAGGGCAACAAATACTACATCCGCAACATCAAGTGGGTGGGTAACTCGGTATATACCACCGAGCAGCTTGAAGCGATGTTTGGTGTGCAGTCGGGCGATGTCTATGACAAGAAGTCGATGCACAAGCGCCTCGGTATAGGCAAGGAGATGAATCCCGAGGAGATGTCCATATCGTCGCTCTACAACAATAGCGGCTACCTTATGTCGCAGATTGAACCCGCCGAGATTGTCGTAGGTGCCGACTCTATCGACCTCGAAATACGTATCTTCGAGGGTAAGCCCTTTACCATTAATGAGGTGGGCATCACGGGTAATATGCGTGTCGATGACGAGGTTATCCGCCGTGAGCTATATGTGCGTCCTGGCGAGCTTTACAACCGCGCCCTGCTTATGCAGACTATGCGTACGCTGATGAGTATGGGACACTTCGACGAGCAGGCTATTATGCCCGATATTAAGCCCGTATCCGACGAGCTGGTGGATATTAATTGGCCCTTGCAGGAGAAGGCGTCCGACCAGTTCAATATCGCTGGTGGCTGGGGTTCAGGTACCTTTGTCGGCTCTATTGGCGTAACGCTCAATAACCTCTCGATGCGCAACTTCTTCAAGAAGGGCGCTTGGCGACCCTATCCTTCGGGTCAAAACCAGCGTCTCTCTATTTCGGGACAGACCAACGGTACATACTATAAGGCGCTGTCGCTGAGCTTCACAGACCCGTGGCTCGGTGGTCGTCGCCCCAACTCGTTTACCGTGTCGGGATATATCTCCGAGCAGAATAACGCATACTACGTATGGCAGAACGCCACGATGTACTACCGTACGATGGGTCTTGCTGTGGGCTTTGGTAAGCGCCTGCAATGGCCCGACCCCTACTTCACATTCTATGGCGAGTTGGGTTACCAGCGCTACGGCCTTAAAGGTTGGGACTCGTTTATCCTGAGCAACGGTAACGCCAATACGCTGTCGCTGAAACTCGTGCTACAACGCTCATCTGTCGATGCACCATTCTTCTCGCGTTCAGGCTCTGAGTTTATGCTCTCGGTGCAGGCAACGCCGCCCTTCTCGCTCTGGGATGGCAAGGATTACGCCTCAAAGACGCTCAGCGATCAGGATCGCTACCGCTGGATAGAGTACCACAAGTGGTTGCTTAAAGCACGCTGGTACTTCCCGCTGACGCAGAACCAAAACCTTGTGCTTATGCTCGGTGCCGAGATGGGTTACTTGGGACACTACAACAAGAATAAGGTGTCGCCCTTCGAGCGTTTCGAGATTGGTGGTGATGGTATGACGGGCTATAATATATATGGTGTCGATATTATCTCGATGCGTGGTTACGAGGATGGCGCTCTCGACCCGTCGAGCTACTACTCGGTAGCGTACAACAAATATACTGTCGAGCTTCGTTATCCCGTGATATTGAAGCCTAACTCGTCGATTTACGTCCTCGGCTTCTTGGAGGGTGGTAATGGCTTTAACTCGTGGAAGGAGTTCTCGCCCTTTAAGATTAAGCGCTCTGCGGGTGTCGGCGTACGCCTCTACCTCCCCGTTGTTGGTATGTTGGGTATCGACTGGGGTTATGGTTTCGACGCTCCGTATGGAGATACCAAGCGTAGCGGGTCGCAGTTCCATTTTGTTATGGGTCAGCAGTTCTAATCTTGGCGTTGCTTGGTGTGATAAGGGGTCGATTGCGTCCCCTAACAAAAAATGCCGTCAATGGGACGTACGTTCAAGTACTACCCATCGACGGCATTTTTGCCGAGTGTAGCACTCGGCGCCCTTCTGACACCAAGCCCTTGTCGTGATAG
>JAFQAN010000009.1 GCA_017416915.1 Alistipes sp.
TGTAGCATCAAGAGTTACCACATTGAAGCATAACAATGAAGAATTCAGAAATACGAACGGTTGCTATCTCGTTACCCAATTTTCAGGCAATCCGACCAATCGATTTATTCTAAGCAAGTTATCTTTTCTTGCAAAAGTTACTCCAATAATTTTGATTTTCGCGCGCGAACAGTATAAATTGATACTATCATCGTATGACATACTATCGGCTGCCTATGGCGAGGAGCGTCATACCAACAAGTATGAGTAGCATATCGACCGCCTTAGCGCGAAGGTTGCGTTCGCCAAAGAGCAGAGCGCCGCAGATAAACGTTACGATGACCGACGAGCGGCGTATCATCGAGACCACGGCGACCATCGACCCCTCGGCGTCGAGGGCGTGGTAGTAGAAGAAGTCGGCGGCAGAGACAAAGAGCGATATAAAGGGTATGGTCCACACCCAACGGAATTTCTCGATATGTCGTTTGGGTAGCCACATTACTGCGGCTATAAGCGACATCATCGCTAACTGATAGACCCCAAACCAACTCTGCACGAAGAGCGGGTCGAGCGAGTGCGACGATATTATGTACTTGTCCCACAGACCACTAACAGCTCCCAATAGCATTGCGGCAAAGAGTGCCCAGATGTGGCGGTTATGGCGAAAATTTATACTCTCGCGGCTGCCTGCAACACTTAGCAGATAGAGCGATACGATGGTAAGCAGTACGCCCGACCACTGCCACGCATTAAGGCGTTCGCCAAAGAGCAACAACGCACCCAATAGTACGACTACGGGGCGAGTGGCATTTACAGGACCTACGATGGTGAGTGGCAGACTCTTAATGGCGTAGTAGCCGCAGAGCCACGACGAGAGGGTTATTGCTGCCTTAGTCGCAACCAACACGTGGTCGCCAAGAGTGCCGCGCGAGCTTTCAAAGGGTGTTCCGTCAAACCATCCCAACGACAACTCTGCGTCGAGTATTATGGGCGAAAAAAGGAGTGTCGCAAAGAGCGTGTTGAGCAGCAGTACGGGGATTACGGCATTGTCCGCGAGCGACCGCTTTTTTGCGACGTCGTAAAAGCCTAAAAGTAGGGCAGATAAGAATGCTGCGCCGACCCACATAACTAACCGTAAATTAATAGATTAGCGATAAGACACACCGCTAACGATACGCTTGCCATAGCGTTGAGATTTCCAAACGCTATGCCGATGTTTCGTTGCTTGGTAGGCGTAACGAGGATATGCTCCAAAAGCAGTATCAGTGAAAAGAGCGAACACCCCGTCCATAGCAACCACGTTTGCGGCATATAACGTGCCACGAGAAGCAGCAGTACGACGCTTGCAAGGTGTAGCAGTGCGCTGATTATTAGTGATGTACGTGCCGAGAAGCGCGAGGGTATGGAGTGTAGTCCACGTTCGCGGTCGAAGGCTGCATCCTGCAAGGCGTAGATTATGTCGAAGCCAGCGCACCACGTAGTAACCACCGCTGCAAGCAACCAGCATAGTGTCGTGTCGTGTCCCGCTACCGCCATATATGCACCCACGGGGGCTATGCCGAGAGATACTCCGAGGACGATGTGTGCCAACGACGTGAAGCGCTTGCAGTAGCTGTAAAACATTATGATAAAGAGTGCTACGGGCGATAACCAGCCGCAGAGGGGGTTTATCGTCGCGGCAACGCCTATGAAGAGCAGTGCGTTTATCGCTACAAACCACGCGGCACTGCGTGGCGACACCCTTCCTGCTGGAATTTCGCGTGTTGCGGTGCGGGGATTTTCGGCGTCGATGCGCCAATCTGCCCAGCGGTTGAAGCCCATTGCCGTATTGCGGGCAAAGACCATACACGCCACCACCTGCAATAGTAGTAGCCATAGCGAGGTGTCGTGCGTTGCTGTTGTCCACGCATAGGTAAACGATAGTAGCGCAAAGGGCATAGCAAATATCGTGTGCGAGAATTTTACTAATCGCAAATAGTCGGTTATGGTTGTTTTTCTTGGTTTCATAGCGTGGCAAAGGTAGCCACTTTTGGTGTAACGCGCAAATCGAAGCGCTCTTTTTACGAAAAAATGGTGCGCACGGGGACAATTCGAAAAAAATTATTACCTTTGTACGCTCAATATATAGTATAGTGAGCGATGACCGATGCTGCGAGCGTTGGATTGTTAGTTTGAATAGAGCAGATGAAGATGAAGAATATACGTAACTTTTGCATTATTGCACATATCGACCACGGAAAGAGTACCCTTGCCGACCGTCTTTTGGAGAAGACCAACACGTTGAATCAGCGTGAGATGCAGGCGCAGGTACTCGATGATATGGACCTCGAACGCGAGAAGGGTATTACCATTAAGAGCCACGCTATACAGATGGAGTATGTGGCGCGCAATGGCGAAAGCTACACGCTCAACCTTATCGACACCCCAGGACACGTCGATTTTTCGTACGAGGTGTCGCGTGCTATTGCCTCGTGCGAGGGTGCGCTGTTGGTCGTTGATGCTACGCAGGGTATCCAGGCACAGACCATTTCGAATCTATATCTGGCTTTGGGTCAGGACCTCGAAATTATCCCCGTGCTGAACAAAATCGACTGCGAGTCGGCGATGATTGACGAGGTTAAGGACCAGATTATCGACCTTATCGGCTGTAAGGAGGAGGAGATTTTGCTCGCCTCGGGCAAGACGGGTCAGGGCGTAGAGGATGTGTTGGAGGCTATCGTGGAGCGTGTGCCTGCTCCCGAGGGCGACGAGAATGCACCGCTACAAGCTCTTATCTTCGACTCGGTGTTTAACCCCTTCCGTGGCGTTATCGCATATTTCCGCGTCTTCAACGGCACTATCCGCAAGGGCGATCACGTCAAGTTCTTCAATGCAGGCAGCGACTACGATGCCGACGAGATTGGCGTGTTGAAGTTGAAGATGATGCCTCGTGCCGAGATTAAAGCGGGCGACGTAGGCTATATCTGCTCGGGTATCAAGAACTCTACGGATGTTAAGGTGGGCGACACCATCACCGCTGTTGCTAACCCCTGTCAGGAGGCTATTGCGGGCTTTGAGGATGTTAAGCCTATGGTCTTTGCGGGTGTCTATCCCGTTGAGGCAGACCAATATGAGGATTTGCGTGCCTCGCTCGAAAAGCTCCAACTGAACGATGCGTCGCTCACGTTTGAGCCTGAGAGTTCGTTGGCTCTTGGCTTCGGCTTCCGTTGCGGCTTCCTCGGACTGCTGCATATGGAGATTATTCAGGAGCGTCTCTATCGTGAGTTCGATATGGATGTTATTACCACCGTCCCCAACGTCTCATACCGTATCACTACCACTACGGGCGAGGAGTTGGAGGTACACAACCCATCGGGATTGCCCGAGATTACGAAGGTGGCAAAGATTGAGGAGCCATATATCCTTGCACAGATTATCACCAAGGCAGACTTCCTCGGCAACGTGCTGAAACTATGTATTGATAAGCGCGGTGTGATGAAGAATCAGACCTTCATCACGCAGGACCGTGTGGAGGTCAATTTCGAGATGCCTCTCTCGGAGATTGTCTTCGACTTCTACGATAAGTTGAAGAGTATCTCTAAGGGTTATGCCTCGTTTGACTACCATCGTACGGACTATCAGCCGAGTAAACTTGCCAAGCTTGATATATTGCTCAATGGCGAGGCTGTCGATGCGCTGTCGTCGCTTATATATGCCGACCACGCCTACGACTTTGGTCGCAAGATGTGCGAGAAGCTAAAAGAGCTTATTCCGCGTCAGCAGTTCGATATTGCTATTCAGGCGGCTATCGGCGCGAAGATTATCGCCCGTGAGACGGTAAAGGCTGTTCGTAAGGATGTTACGGCAAAGTGCTACGGTGGCGATATATCGCGTAAGCGTAAGTTGCTTGAAAAGCAGAAGGCGGGTAAGAAGCGTATGCGTCAGATTGGCTCGGTGCAAGTTCCCCAGTCGGCGTTCCTTGCTGTGTTGAAGATGGACTAAGGCATAGTTTGGAGGCAGCGAAGGTGGTGTAGCGCCTTACTCCCATATTTGAGAAGATAGTTGCGGCAATAGCTCAGTCGGTAGAGCATCGGCTTCCCAAGCCGAGGGTCGCGGGTTCGAGCCCCGTTTGCCGCTCAAATAGTTTGAATAAAAAGTGTATTTTGTCGTTACGCTTGCCCTCGAAATGCTCATTTACGCTCAGTAAACTCCGCTTTCTCGGGCTACGCAAGCCTAAAACTACATCTTTTTTTCAAACTATTGTGTAGTAGGCAAGGCTCTCACACGCGACCCTCATTCTCCCCTTCTATGGGTTGGGGTGTAAGCGTAGGGCTGGGGAGTACGTGTGGGGGTGTAAGTATATGTAAATTATGTGTCCTAAATAAAACCTAAGACTATGATAAAGAGAATATTATCTATGACACTCGCGCTGCTCGTTGTCAGCCAAGCATCGGCGCAGTATCAGCCTACGCCCGAGAACATCGAAGCTCGTAAGGAGTTCTCCGACAGCCGCTTCGGAGTATTTATCCATTGGGGTATTTACAGTATGTTTGCACAAGGCGAGTGGTACTTGCAGAATGCGGGTCTCGACCATAGAGAGTATGCAAAGGCTGCCGATGCCTTCTATCCGCACCGCTTCAATGCTAAGGAGTGGGTATCGACCATCAAGGCGGCGGGAGCGAAGTATATATGTTTCACTACGCGCCACCACGATAGCTTCTCGATGTGGGATACCGAGCAGTCGGAGTACAACATTGTCGATGCTACGCCCTTCAAGCGCGATGTTCTGCGTGAGTTGGCGAAGGAGTGTCGCAAGCAGGGTATCCGTCTGCACCTCTACTACTCGCACGCCGACTGGGCGCGTGATGAGTACCCCCGCGGACGTACCGCCAAGACCGTTACGGGGCGCGACTCTACGCGCATAAATTGGTCGGAGTACTACGGCTTTATGAATCGCCAGATTACCGAGTTGCTGACCAATTACGGCGAGATAGGCGCTATATGGTTTGACGGTTGGTGGGACCACGACGAGGATGCTACGCCCTTCGACTGGCAGCTCGACGAGCAGTACGCCCTGGTACACCGCCTGCAACCCTCGTGCTTGGTGGCAAACAACCACCATCAAGTACCCTTCGAGGGCGAGGATATTCAGATTTTTGAGCGCGACCTGCCTGGCGAAAATGAGTATGGCTTGTCGGGACAGGCTATCAGCCGCCTACCGTTGGAGACGTGCCAAACGATGAACGGTATGTGGGGCTATAAGGTTATTGACCAAAACTATAAGTCTGTCGAGACGCTTATTCAGTATCTTGTTACGGCAGCAGGTAAGGGCGCCAACCTTCTGCTAAATGTCGGTCCACAGCCTAATGGCGAGTTGCCCGCTGCGGCGGTTGAGCGCTTGAAGGCAATGGGTGAGTGGTTGGCGCAGAATGGCGAGACTATTTATGCTACCGAGGCGGGCGATATTAAGCCTCAGCCGTGGGGCGTAACAACACGCAAGGGCGATAGACTATTCGTCCACATCTTTGAGTTGGATGGCGAGGAGCTACTGCTGCCTTTGGAGTGTGAGGTGGTAGAGGCTGTACGCTTTGCAGACCGCGAGAAGGTCGCCTTCCGCACTACCGACGAGGGTGTAGTACTTACGGTGGGCGATATAGGCGATGTGGAAGACTTCATCGTGGAGCTTCGTACACGTTAAAAAGCTGCACATATATAAAATAATCGCAGTCCGTGGTTGCGGATTGCGATTTTTTTGTTATCTTTGCGCGATTAACGCGCGAATACACCAAGGTATTGCAGAATACGTATGGCTGCTGTTCGAAAATACGGGTGGTTTGCGACGCGAAATGTTGAAAAACAAAACGAATAAATAATAACAAAACTTTTTAACAATGCAGAGTAAAGGTATTATTAAGTGGCTGGCAGTGCTTTTGGGTCTTGCCAGCATTTTCCAGCTCTCTTTCACGTTTGTTACACGCAGCGTGGAGAGCGATGCTGCGAAGACGGAGAACCCACAGGCGTATCTCGACCAGAAGTGGGATGAGGTTGTCTATAACCTCGGATTTGTGAAGTACACCTATGGTGAGTGTAAGGAGCGTGAGTTGAACTTGGGTCTTGACCTCAAAGGTGGTATGAACGTGATGCTCGAAATCCGTGCAGAGGATGTTATCGAGACACGTGTTGAGAGCGTAGGTATTGCCTATGACGACGCTGATATGACCAATCGTGTGAACGACGCGTTGGTTGCAGCTTCGAAGCACGACGATGCAGCGGAGGCTATCGACGCCTTCATCGCAACCTATGGCGAGGGCGTATGCCAGGTTTTGGGCTACAACCACAACGACACCAACAAGCTCGCAGAGGACTTGCGTAACTTGGTTGATGGCGCTGTTGCCAGCTCGTTGGACGTGCTTAACAACCGTATCGACCTTCTCGGTGTAACGCAGCCCAATATCCAGCAGGTAACAGGCTCAAACCGTATCTTGGTTGAGTTGCCTGGTGTTAAGGAGCCTGAGCGTGTTAGCAAGCTGCTCGCCTCTACCGCACAGCTCGAATTCTGGACAGTATGCGATGCAAACGAGACAAGCGACATTATGGCTATCCTCTACAACGAGGCTAATGCTATCGTTCGTGACTACTTGTTGCAGAATGGTGCTTCGGAGGAGGATACAAGCTTTACTCCTATGACCGACCTTTTGCGTCGCGACTATGTGGGTGTAAACCAGAATGGCGAGCAGTTCGATGCTATTGTATATGCTCCGCTGGTAGGTGCTGCCGAGAAGGATGATATGGCAACCATCAGCGAGTATCTCAAAATTGACGCTTTGCGTAACTTGTTGCCCGCGGACGTAAAGCTCTGCTGGTCTAACAAGAGTTCGATGGAGACCTCACGTGGTACATTCCTTCTCTACGCTTTGAAGGGTAACAACGGCGCTGCAACTCCCGTATTGGATGGCTCGGGTATCACCAATGCTCGCGCTCAGGGTGGTCAGTATGGTGGCTTCGAGGTGTCGATGACCATGGATTCGGATACCGCTATTAAGTGGGGCGACATCACTGCGGCTAACGTAGGTAAGCAGATAGCTATCGTTTTGGATGACTATGTATATTCAGCTCCTAACGTGAACGACCGTATTGATGGTGGTCAGTCGGCAATCTCGGGTAACTTCACCCCGCAGGAGGCTGAGGACTTGGCAAGCGTACTCAACTCGGGTAAGGCTCCCGCACGTGCTACTATCGTTCACACCGAGGTTGTAGGTCCTTCGTTGGGTGCTAAGTCAATCTCGATGGGTCTTATCTCGTTTGCTTTGGCATTTGCGTTAGTATTGCTCTATATGGCATTCTTCTACAAGACGGCAGGTTGGATGGCAAACATCGCCCTTCTGTTCAATGTCTTGTTGTTGATGGGTGTCTTGGTGTCGTTTGGCGCAGTATTGACCCTGCCTGGTATCGCAGGTATCGTGCTTACGATGGGTATGGCTGTGGATGCTAACGTCATCATCTTCGAGCGTGTTAAGGAGGAGTTGCGCGCAGGTAAGGGCTTGATGCTCGCTATCAAGGATGGTTTCTCGAACGCATACTCGGCAATTATCGACGGTAACCTTACCACAATTATCACTGGTGTAGTACTGTTCTACTTCGGTTCGGGTCCTGTTAAGGGCTTCGCTACTACGTTGGTTGTGGGTATCATTACCTCGTTGTTCTGCTCGATTTTCATCACTCGTGTACTTATCGAGTCGTGGGCTAAGCGTCGCGGTAACATCGCCTTCTCGCGTAAGATTACCGAGAACTTCTTGCAGAATGTTAAGTTCAACTTCATCTCGAAGCGTAAGATTTCGTATATCGTATCTGGTACGTTGCTCGTATTGTCTGTTGTATCATTCCTTACCCTCGGTCTTAACAAGGGTATCGAGTTTACAGGTGGTCGTTCGTACGTTATCAAGTTCGATAAGAGCGTCAATGTTGAGGATGTTCGTAAGAGCTTGGCGGAGACCTTCTCGACTGTTGGCGATGCTCAGAATACTTCACTCGAAGTTAAGCAGTATGGTGATGACAATCAGGTGCGTATCGTTACTCAGTATGAGCCTACAAATATGAAGGGTGAGGAGGCTAACGACCACGTTGATAAGCTTGTCTATGACGCTGTTAAGGGCTTCTACACGTTGGAGGGCTTCGAGTATGAGCATTTCCGCACCGCTGGTGATGGTATCGCACAGTACGGTATCGCATCGTCGGAGCAGGTTGGTAGCACTATCTCTGGCGAGATGACACGCAGCTCTATTATCGCAGTGCTTATCTCGTTGGTGGCTATCGGTCTCTATATCGCAGTTCGTTTCCGTCGTTGGCAGTGGGCTTTGGGTGCTACCGTAGCCTTGGCTCACAACGCATTGTTGGTTATCGGTCTGTTCTCGATGCTCTACGCTATTATGCCCTTCAACTTGGAGGTTAATCAGGCGTTCATCGCTGCAATCTTGACAATCATCGGTTACTCTATCAACGATACCGTGGTTATCTTTGACCGTATCCGTGAGTTCTTGGGTCTCTATCCCAAGCGCAACTTGAAGGATAACATCAACAACGCTATCTGCGCTACGTTGGCACGTACTATCAATACGTCGGGTACTACGCTCGTTACGCTGTTGTCTATCTTTATCTTCGGTGGTGAGACCATCCGTGGTTTCGTCTTCGCGTTGATTTTGGGTGTTGTCATCGGTACTTACTCTTCGGTATTTATCGCTACGCCTATCGCTTACGACTTGCAGCGCAAGAAGGTAGCTAAGGAGGCTCAGCAGAAGGAGGCATAAGCCTCAATCGTTATACTCGTAGCCGTTGCCGATGTGGTAGCTTTGTAGGCTAAAACCATAAACATTGGCTATGGCATAAAAATAGGTCGCATACTTTGTTGGATGCGACCTATTTTTTTGTAACTTTGCGTAGAAAACAGAGGACATTATGAAATATATCAAATCTTTTTTTAGGTGGTTACGCCGTTGTATCTCTCCCGTCTATGTGATGATGTTTATCGCAGCCTTCATCCTGTGGTACTCGACAAAGCTGGGTGATACCTATACAACCGAACACGAGGTTGTCATAGTCGTTGCTGGCGAGGAGCATAGCGTCGATTGCACCATTCGCGGTAAGGGTACCGACTTGGTGGGCTATACGCTGTGGTCGCGTGGCGATAGGTTTACCATACCTCTTGGCGAGCTTTCGTTCGAGGAGGGCGTTGTCGAGGAGAATGATAGCCGAGGTCTGCATATCTCGGCGGTGTCGTTGCAGCAGGCTATTGCGGCACGTATGAGCGATGTCGAGGTGCTGTCGGTGGGTACACCTCCGACTATTGAGCTCGCATCTATTGTCAGTGAGGTGGAGCGCACACAGCATCAGCCTCAGATAACCAAGCCGACAAAGTAGGATACTATTATATAAATATATGTATAAGGTAGGTATAACGGGGGGTATTGGCTCGGGTAAGAGCCTTGTATGTGGGCTACTTGCGGAGCGTGGTGTTGCTGTCTATGACTCGGATAGTCGCGCTAAGGAGCTTATGCACCATAGCGAGAGCTTGCGCAATGCCCTTGTCGAGACGTTTGGCGGGGAGTGCTACGTGGATGGTGCGCTTAACCGCCGTTACCTTGCCGAGCGTGTCTTTGGCGATAAGGAGGCGTTGCGGAGGCTCAATAGCATCGTCCATCCCGCTGTTATGGCAGACTTTGCGCAGTGGGCAGAGCAGCAGTCGGGCAGCTACGTTGTCATCGAGTCTGCCATACTCTTCGAGGCGGGCTTAGACGATAGTGTAGATGCGACGGTCGCTGTTATGGCACCAGAGACGCTACGCTTGGAGCGCGCTATGGCGCGTGATGGCGCAAGCGAGGAGCAGATACGTGAGCGTATGCGTAATCAACTATCGGACGACGAGCGTTCGGAGCGAGCCACCTATGCCATTATAAATATATCGTTGGACGATTTAGAGGAGGATGTCGAACAACTACACCGCCGTTTGAGTTATGCTGCTGCCCGTAGATAAATTTGCCGAGGAGCGCTGCTCTGTGATGGCTATCGTAAACCTTACGCCCGACTCGTTCTATGCTACGAGCCGCAATTTTAGTTCGGATGCCGTATGTAGTCGTATCGACGAGGCTTTGGCTGAGGGTGCTACGATATTGGACCTTGGTGGCTACTCGTCGCGTCCAGGTGCTGACGATGTGTCGCTCGACGAGGAGTGGCGACGTGTGTCGATGGGTCTGCGCGCTGTTGCGCAGAGTGAGCGTAGCGTTGTGGTGTCGATTGATACCTTCCGCGCGGAGATTATCCGCCGCGCTGTCGAGGAGTATGGGGCGGTTATGGTAAATGACATCTCGGCGGGTGAGTTAGATGAGCGGATGCTGCCCACTGTGGCACACTACAATTTGCCGTATGTTGCTATGCATATGCGCGGTGTGCCAGCTACGATGCAGAGCCTTACCGACTATGCGGAGGGCGTTGTGGCGGCTGTGAGAGGGTACTTCGAGCAGCGCATAGGCGATATGCTCTCGGCAGGTATCTCTGCGCAAAACATCATCCTCGACCCAGGTTTTGGCTTCTCGAAGAGCGTGGAGCAGAATATGGAGCTGTTGGCAGGCTTGCACTCGATTGTAGAGTTGGGATATAGAGTGCTTGCGGGCGTGTCGCGTAAGTCTATGATATATAAGCCGTTGGGTATCACGCCCGACGAGGCTCTCGCAGGCTCGTTAGCTTTTGGCTGGGAGGCGCTGTGCAAGGGCGCTTCGATACTGCGTGTTCACGACGTTAAGCCCACACGACAGATTGTCGATTTATACGAAATTTATAGGATGCACCGATGATATTCGGTTTTGAAAACAGGTAGATATTATACGTTACAACATAATACCCCAAAACGATGATTGAGGTTAAAGATATTGTCAAGCGCTTTGGCGAGTTGGAGGTGCTGCACGGCGTCTCGCTTAGTGTTAGCCGCTCGGAGGTCGTCTCGTTGGTAGGCGCAAGTGGTGCGGGCAAGAGTACGCTGTTGCAAATTATAGGAACTCTTATGAAGCCCGATAGTGGTAACATCACTATTGGTGGAGTCTCGCCTGCGGGCTTGGGCGAGAAGGCTCTTGCTCAGTTTCGTAACCGCCACATAGGCTTTGTGTTTCAGTATCATCATCTTTTGGAGGAGTTTTCGGCATTGGAGAATGTTATGATGCCGATGCTTATCGGTGGTGCGCGTCGCTCGGCGGCTAAGGAGCGCGCCGCGGAGCTTCTCGATATGGTCGGTATGAGTGCGCGTTTAGAGCATAAGCCATCTATGTTGTCGGGTGGTGAGCGGCAGCGCGTAGCCATTGCTCGTGCGCTTGTAAACAGCCCCGAGGTGGTGCTTGCCGACGAGCCTACGGGAAATCTCGATAGCGTCACGCGTGATGAGATACAGCGCCTCTTCTTCGACCTCAGAGACCGTACCTCGCAGACATTCCTTATCGTTACGCACGATGAGACGCTTGCTTCGTTGTCAGACCGTAAAATAGAACTTCGTGATGGTAGAATTATCGGATAGAATGTCGGATGACGAGCTTCGCGACCTACTTGAATATCTCCACGATAAGTACAATACGTCTGACTTTATCGCCGAGGACCCTATCAGCGTGCCTCATAGCTTCACTGCCACCGAGGACCGCGAGATAGCAGGACTTCTCGCCTCGACCATTGCTTGGGGCAACCGTCGCGCCATAGTGCAGAGCGCACACCGTATGATGCGCTATATGGATAATGCCCCCTACGACTTCGTTGTCAATGCCTCGGCTGAGGATATAGCCACTCTCAGTAGCTTTGTGCATCGCACCTTCAACGGTGGCGACTTCCGCGACTTTGTCCTTGGTATGCGCCATATTGTCAAGGGGTGGGGTAGCATAGGTGGTTACTTCGAGCAGCGCTACCGAGAGACGGGCGACTTGCGTCGTGTCTTGGCGATGTTCCGTGAGGATTTCTTTGCGGTGGAGCATAACCCCCATAGCGAGAAGCACGTCTCGAATATTTGTCGAGGTGCTGCGTGTAAGCGCCTCTGTATGTATCTTAGGTGGTTTGTGCGCCGCGATAGCCGAGGTGTCGATTTTGGCTTGTGGCGTGATATACCGATGTCGGCACTATACTTGCCTCTCGACCTGCATACAGGTCGTGTAGGTCGTGCTTTGGGGCTTCTTACGCGCAAGCAGGACGACTGGAAGGCTGTTGAGCAGATTACCGAGCGTCTTGCCGCTTTTTCTAAGGACGACCCCACGCGCTACGACTATGCCCTCTTTGGTGCGGGTATCTCGGGGGTGTTGAAAAATGGCTTATAGCGATGTTTCGTTTCAAGGAGTTTCAGGTTGATGACAGCCTCGCGGCTATGAAGGTGGGTACCGACGGTGTGCTGCTGGGTGCGTGGGCTGCGGTCGAGCATAGCCGCAATATCCTCGATGTAGGCACAGGTAGTGGGCTTATTGCCCTTATGGTGGCGCAGCGCAGCGGAGCGGATGTCGTAGCTGTGGATATATCCGAAGATGCCGTGCGCCAGGCGGAGTATAATGTCGCGCAGTCGCCGTGGTCGGAGCGTGTCGAGGTGCGTTTAGGGGATATTCGCACGATGACGTTCGATTGTATGTTTGACCATATCGTGAGCAATCCTCCCTATTTCGAGGAGCCGTTGCTATCGCCCGATGCGGGGCGTAACCTTGCGCGTCATACCACAACACTCTCCTTCGAGGAGCTTGTAGGTGCTGCGGAGCGACTGTTGATTGATGGCGGACTACTCAGCGTTGTGCTACCCGCAGACGCTGCTGCTCGCCTTCGTCGTGTCGCCTTTGGGAGGCTGTGGCTCGTGCGGCAGCTGGACGTTGCAACCAAGCAGGGCGAAAGCGTGAAGCGTACACTGATGGAGTTTAAGAGGAGCGATAGTCCTTCGATGCCACGCTGCGAAACCCTTGCCATACACTCCCTCGATGGCTCATATAGCGACGATTATCGCCGCCTAACACAAGATTTCTACCTTAAATTTTGAACTCCGCAGAATATTACCTATCTTTGTAAACTACCAAATTGTTTGATTGATAATAAAGCACGATAGATTATGAAACGTATCCTACTTTTAGCGTTGATGCTTGTGGCCTCTGCACAGATGGTGCAGCTGTCGGCACAGCAGCTTGTCAAGAAGCGTGTAGGCAGCTACATAGAGAGCGGTAATGTTGTTGTGGCGGAGGCTGCTACGACCTTAGCTGTCGATTTGGTTGTCGAGAGCGAGAGCGTTGAGGTGGGCATCTATGCCCGCTATGCCCAGAAGTACTTTGGTCAGCGCGCCCCGCTGGTAAACAAGAGTGAGTGTCGCATCCTTGCTGCCGAGGTTGCTATATTGGAGGAGGGCGACTACCGCGCTAAGCCAGTAGAGGAGAAAGTCGCTACTCGCTCAACTACCCCGATAGTGCCTATCAACCGCCTATCTATTAGCGAGATGCAGCCCGAGGAGGCAGCCCGTGAGGCGGCACAGCAGGTCTATGACCTGCGCCAGGCACGTCTCGACCTCGTTACAGGTGAGCTGGGCGATGGTGCCTATGGCGCTGGCTTGCAGGCGGCTCTCGACGAGCTTGACCGCTTGGAGCAGGCATACCTCGAACTCTTCTATGGCAAGCGTTGCCGCAAGGTGGAGGTTGTACGTTGCGTAGTCCCCGTTGAGACAGATAAAAAGTCATATATCGTGGCACGTTTCAATGCCGAGCAGGGTGTTCTTGCGTCGGACGACCTCGCTGGTGAGATTGTGATGCTCAACATACAGCCTACCGATATGGCATACCCCGCCTCGAACGAGAAGGGCAAGATAGAGTATCGCTATGCCAACAATGCGCATGTAACGCTCAGCCTTGCTCAGTCGCCGTTGTGTACCACGACGCTGCCTATCTTTGAGTTTGGCGAGACGGTGAAGTTTTTAGCCCCAGCAAAGTAGTATGGACCAGACGCAACGTATGATAGCGCTGCTTGGACGTATGCGCAAGCAGATGAACGGTGCGGTGGCTGAGAGTATGGCAACGCACAACCAGAAGTATGGGCTTAACTATGGAGTGAGCATCGCCACAGTGCGCGAGATTGTCGCCGAGGAGCCTAAGGACTACGCCTTTGCCAAGTACCTCTACACGCAGCAGGTGCGCGAACTTAAACTCGCGGCTTGTCATATCGCCGACCCTAAGTGTTTGGATACTGCCGAGTTCGCCTTCTGGGCGCGAGGTATCGTCAATGCCGAGCTTGCCGAGGAGATAGCCTTTGCGTTGCTGTCGAAGATTTATGATATCAACTCGCTGATGGGCGTATGGTGTACCGAGAGTAGCGAGATGGTGGCATACGCGGCGCTTATGGCAGCTGCACGTAATGAGCGTACCACCTCCGAGGTGGCGTTTATCGCTGTGGAGAATGCTATGCGCGCCAACCCCGAGTCGGAGTATATCGCCCACGGCGTTGTTACTCTGTTGTGCTACGTCGCCTCACGCGATATGTCCGTAAAGGTGGGAATACCTGTGGTAATGGAGCGCATCGCCCCCTCAAAAGTTAAGGGTATAGTCGAAGAGGAACTCTCGTGGCGCTTGGCGTGATAGCGGCGCATCAGCGCCGCCTCAATCATTGGGCTGAATGGAATGTACGCACAGTACTATCCATCCAGCCCAATCTCTTTATCGGCGGTACTGCTGCACCACTCTGACGCCAAGCCCTTGTCGTGATAGCGGCGCATCTACTGCCGCTAACGAATTATCTCACCAATGGGCAGTACGCCTTAGTACAGCCCATCGGCTCGAAATTCGCCGAGCGTTGTAGCTGCACCACTCTGACGCCAAGCAATTTTTGTGATAAGAGGCTATCTGCGGCACACCTCCAAAGTGTAGTACCGTAGGCTTAGTAGCTGCCAACGAATTGGTGTTGTCTTACGATGTTACACAGTCGGTCATAGGGGATAACGCCACTCTCGCGCCATAGCATCTGCGACTCCCTGAAAAGTAGTAGCGTGGGGACAGAGACGATATTATAACGGCGCACAAGGTCGCGATGCGAGGCGTCCGAAATGTCTATGCGCACCACGTTAATATCGGTCATCGACTGCGCTAAACGCTCGATGGAGGGCTGCATAGCACGGCAAGGACCGCACCACGTAGCGTAAAAATCTATAAGTGTTAGCTGCTCGGAAGCCACCAAGTTGTCGAAATCGGCTGTTGTCATAACGTACATTTTTGGTAGTGATACCCTCAAAATCTACGCCAAAAGCGACACCCTCTCTCCTCTTCTAAAACAGAGCCTTGGGAAGCTGCTCGATGCTGCTAATAAAGATTACTTCGATACCTTTTGGACGTTTGATGCTACGCTCCACGAAGCTCGATACCACGATACGCTTGAAGCCCAAACGTGCCGCCTCTGATATGCGTTGCTCGGTGCGTGGTGCTGGGCGCACCTCGCCCGAGAGACCTATCTCGCCAGCGCAGCACACACCCTCCATCAGCGCACGGTCGTAGTATGACGATATGATAGCCGCGATGATAGCGAGGTCCATACCCGTATCCGAAATCTTGAAGCCGCCTGCGAAGTTGAGGAATACATCCTTCTGAAACATCTTCATTCCGACCCTCTTCTCCAATACCGCCAATAGCATATTGAGACGTCGTTGGTCAAGACCTGTTGTCGAGCGCTGAGGCGTGCCGTATGCAGCATTGCTTACCAACGCCTGTACCTCAATAAGGTAGGGGCGTATGCCGTCCACCGCCGAGCCAACGGCAATACCCGCCAGAGGCTCCTCATAGTGTTGCAGAAGTATCTCCGAGGGGTTATCAACGCTACGTAACCCCGTCTCGCACATCTCAAAAACGCCTATCTCGTAGGTTGCACCAAATCGGTTTTTAATGCCGCGCAGGATGCGGTATGTGTTGTTGTGGTCGCCCTCGAATTGCAGCACTACATCGACGATATGTTCCAAAATCTTAGGTCCTGCAATAGCGCCATCCTTGGTGATATGTCCGATGATAAATATCGCCGTGCCGCTCGTCTTTGCCACTTTGAGCAGCGTGGCAGCGCACTCGCGTATCTGCGTCACGCTACCTGCCGACGACTCCACAAGGTCGGTGTATATCGTCTGTATCGAGTCGATGATGACGATGTCGGGGTGTTGCTCCTCGATTAGCGAGACTATGTTTTCGAGTAGCGTCTCGGTAAATACCGTACACTCGCGGTTTTGTATGCCGATGCGCATAGCGCGCATCTTTATCTGCTCCGACGACTCCTCGCCCGAGACGTAGAGCGTCGAGAGGTTGTTGGGCGTGAGTGCAAGTTGCAGCGAGAGGGTCGATTTGCCGATACCAGGCTCGCCACCGAGCAGTACCAGTGAGCCAGGCACTAAGCCACCACCCAACACGCGGTTTATCTCACTGTTGCCTAAGTCGATACGTCTGTTTTCGTGTTCGGTGATGTCCTGCACCTTGCGTGGTACGGCACGTGGTAGGCTTACCACCTGTGCTGCGATGCTCTTCGACTCGCGCGACACCAGATGCTCGGTGATAGTGTTCCACTCGCCGCACGAGGGGCATTTGCCTAACCACTTGGGGGTCTCGTAGCCGCACTCCGTGCAGAAAAACGTACGTTTCGCCTTAGCCATAGCTCTCTCTATTAGTTAAATAGCTTTAATATATCGTTACCGTTGGCATATACCAACAGGGCGAGTAGCAGTGCAAGACCTATCCACTGCATAACCTCCATAAACTTGTCGCTCGGCTTACGACGTGTGATAATCTCCCAGAGCGTGAAGAGGGCGTGGCCGCCATCCAAGCCAGGTATGGGCAGTAGGTTCATCACGGCAAGCATAATCGAGATAAGTGCCGTGATACTCCAAAACGACTGCCAATCCCAAGCCTCAGGGAAGACGTTACCTATGGCGATGAAGCCGCCAACCTCCTTATATAGCTTCGTGTCGGGGTTTACAATCATTTTGAGCTGGTCCCAGTACGACGAAATCTCGTTGCCCGCGCGCTTGATGCCCGCAGGTATTGACTCGAAGAAGCCGTACTCGACGTGTGTAATCTCGGCGGGTGTGATGATTGCGCGCTCGATGCCGATACGGCTATCCTCGCCGATAGGTGTATGAAGTGTTACGAGCTGCTTTGAACTTACGCCCAACGAGTCGGTCATAATACGCTCAACCTCGATATTAACGCTGCGGTTTTTGATTGTCGAGAGCTGATTCATACCCTCCACGAAGTTTGCCACCTTCTGATTGTCGATAGCAACAATGCGGTCGCCTGGCAGGTAGCCCGCCGCAATAGCGCTCTCGGAGATGACATTCTCCACGATAAAGGGTGCGTACTCCTGATAAAGACCCTTATAGCCGCCACTCTCGCGCATATCAACCAACCTTTCGAGCGGTATATCGAACTCCACGGTGTCGCCCGCACGTAGTACCTCGACGTGGCGTGTGTCGTCGGCGATAAGCAACATTGAGCCTATCTCGTTCACCTTGCCTATATGTTTGCCGTCGATTGATAGTATGCGGTCGCCATCTTCGAAGCCGAGTTTATGTCCCTCCTCGTTGAAGGCGTAGCCGTTTATCATATTGTCGTTGAGGTAGTAGCTCTCGCCCCACGCATAGAGCATACCCGAATATATGACAATTGCCAAGATGACGTTCATCATAACACCCGCAAGCATCACTATAAGACGCTGCCACGCAGGCTTGGTGCGGAACTCCCACGGCTGAGGCTCCTGCTTCATCTGTTCGAGGTTCATAGACTCGTCAATCATACCCGAGAGCGATACGTAGCCGCCCAACGGCAGCCAGCCGATACCATACTCGGTATTGCCTATCTTACGCTTGTAGAGCGTGAACCACGGGTTGAAAAAGATGTAGAACTTCTCGACACGTATCTTGAAGATGCGCGCTGCGATGTAGTGTCCAAACTCGTGAATCATCACAAGTAGCGATAGCGACACTACGAATTGGAGAATCTTAATTAGAATTACACTCATTGTTATACTGTTTTTCTTATTTTCGGTTATAGTTTCAGATAGCGACGCGCCAACTCGCGAGCCTCAATATTCGAGGCGTCGTAGTCCGCTAAGGTGGGGTGTGCCACAAACGAGGCGTTGTCGAGCGCATAGCGTATAGCCCCCACAATATCTAAATAGCCGCACTTATGACCGAGGAAGGCGGCTACCGCCACCTCGTTAGCACCGTTCATCACGCACGCCGCTGTGCCGCCGCGCTCCAAGCACTCGTAGGCGATGCCCAAGGCGGGATATTTGGCGTGGTCCACCTCCGAGAAGCTGAGCGTGGGGTGGTTGAGTATCGAGAAGTCCTCCTGTGGCTCTGTTGCGCGCTCGGGGTATAGCAGAGCATAGCTGATGGGTGTGTGCATATCTGCCGAGCCGAGCTGTGCCTTGATGGCGCCGTCGGTAAACTCCACCATGGAGTGTACTATCGACTGTGGATGTATCACCACCTTGATACGCTCGGGTGCCATATCGAAGAGCCAACGTGCTTCTATGACCTCGAAGCCCTTGTTTACCAGTGTCGAAGAGTCAATCGTAATCTTTGCCCCCATAGACCACTGTGGGTGTCTGAGAGCCATCTCGGGTGTTACGTTGGCAAGCTCCTCACGAGCCATATCGCGTAGCGCTCCACCACTGCACGTGATGATAAGGTTGCGTACAGCCTCGCGGCGCTCTCCATCCAAGCACTGCATTATCGCCGAGTGTTCCGAGTCGATAGGTAGAATATCGACACCCTTGCGTCGCGCCTCCTTCATAATAAGGTCGCCCGCAACCACCAACGTCTCCTTGTTGGCGAGGGCTATACGCTTGCCACTCTCGATGGCGAGTGCCGTGGGGTGCAGTCCTGCGTAGCCCACCAGGGCATTTACTACGGTGTCGCTGCGGTAGCTCTTTGCTACGTGGTTTATGGCGTCGCTACCCGCTAGCACCTCTGTCGAGGTGTCGCGAAGTGCCTCTTTAAGCTCGTCGTAGTAGCGCGTGTCGCCTATGACGACACTCTCTGCGCCGAACTCGCGTGCTTGCTCGGCGAGCTGCTGCCAGCGGCTGTGTGCCACAAGCGATGTTATGCGGAAACGGTCGGGGTAACGGCGCACAATATCGAGTGTCTGCACACCGATAGAACCCGTCGAACCCAAAAGTGTTATTCTCTCAATGCTCTTCATCTATCTCACAAAATCTTTACTTAGAGTGTCTGCTGAAATTAGAGTGTCTGCTGAAACAAAATGTACTGCTCGGGGTCCACTGCCGTGCCGTTGCGCCACAACTCAAAGCATAGCTCACGATTGGTGGTTGTATGGTCATCCTCGGATAACTCGGTGGGGCTTAGGTGAGCGATGACACTGCCGCTCTGCACACTCTGACCCTTACGTACCAGCACCTCGCCAAGTTGGCGATATATCGACACGTAGCCGCCGTTATGCTGTATGGTAACGCTCATATTGCCCTCCACCGTGCCATCGACGCCTACCACCGTGCCATTCTCGACTGCCATCACAGAGTTGTCGCCATCCAAAGGTAGTATGGCGATGTCGAAACTCGACTCGGGTGCTTCGAAGTTGCGTGTTATCGTACCTCGCATAGGTGCGCTGAACATCGCCGCCTCGTTGCGTAGAGGCTTAGTGTTGTTGAGCGAGTATTCGCCCGAGGTGCGCTCCAATGCACTGCGCAGCAACGAGTCGGCGCGTGTGGGTAACACGAGCGACTTGTCGTAGCGTATGGTATCTGTCATAATTGTCGAGTGCATCGTGGGCGTACTGCCACTCATAATCTGTGTTACCGCCTCGTTGTAGCTAAGTATCATTGCCATCTGACGCTCCATAGAGTCGATACGTATGATATTCTCGGTAAGCTCCTCCTTCGTCGCCTCGGCACGTGTGCGGTAGCCAGGCAGAATGTCGAGTATCGAGGTGTAGGCCATAAGCAGCGCGAGCGTAACGGCGATAAGTAGTATCACGGTTACTACCACGCCCCATAGTGCCACGGGCGTAATGTTGAGTTTCCAGTGTATCTCGTCTGTCGTGCGGTTGCGCATCGACAGCTGGCGACGCTCGGTCAGGCGAGACCATAGACGTCCGAAAAAGCTCTGCTCCATATAGTCGAGGTTAAGCTAAAATGTTTGTCGGTCAATAACTGACAATTGACCAAATATATAATACGTGCAAAGATAACGAAAAAAGGTCGGATACTTTGTATTTCCATATAACTTTTTTACCTTTGTGGCACGAAAAACTCTAAAAATACAATATAACTATGGTAAAACCTACTCTTTTGGTTCTGGCTGCGGGTATGGGCTCGCGCTATGGCTCACTGAAACAGATGGACGGCGTAGGTCCTAATGGTGAGGCTATTATTGACTATTCGGTATATGATGCTATCCGTGCGGGCTTCGGCAAGGTGGTATTCGTCATCCGCCACTCGTTTGCCGATGACTTCTGCGAGGTCTTCAATGCCGAGCGCTTCGGACATAAGATTGCAGTTGAGTATGTCTATCAGGAGCTGGATTGTCTGCCCGAGGGCTTCTCTCTGCCCGAGGAGCGTCAGAAGCCGTGGGGTACAAACCACGCTGTGATGATGGCGGCAAATGTTATCAACGAGCCGTTTGCCGTTATCAATGCCGACGACTTCTACGGTAGAGATGGCTACGCTGTTATTGGCAACTATCTCTCGCAGTTGGAGGGTTCGCGTGGAAGGTACTGTATGGTGGGCTATGAGGTGTGCAAGACCCTCTCGGAGAATGGCACCGTATCGCGTGGTGTATGCACCGTAGATGGCGAGGGCAACCTTACAAGTATGGTTGAGCGCACTAAGATTGAGCGTGTCAATGGCACTGTCGTATTCCACGACAATGGCGACGATGAGCCTCTGGCAGAGAATACTCCTGTGTCGATGAACCTCTTTGGCTTCACTCCCGACTACTTCGAACACTCTGAGGCATACTTCAAAGAGTTCCTCGCAGCAAATATCGAAAACCTCAAATCGGAGTTTTTTATCCCCCTTATGGTAAACAAGGTTATTACCGATGGTACTGCGACGATGCGAGTACTATCGACCACAGCAAACTGGTTTGGCGTAACCTACAAGGAGGATAAGCCTCAGCTTATGGCAAAAATCGAAGAACTCATAGAGGCGGGAGAGTATCCGCGAAACCTCTGGGCGTAGCGATAGCAGCGCATTGGCGCCACCTTGTAATTGGGCTGAATGGGGTAATATCCCGTTCAGCCCAATCTCTTTATTGGCGGACTTTGTGCGAGGTTGGGAATGACTGGGAAAGACTGGGAAAGACTGGGAAAGACTGGGAAAGACTGAGAAAGGCTGAGAAAGACTGAGAACGACTGTGTTTTTCTTATTCTCTAACTTCCCTAACTTCTCTAATCTCCCTAATCCCAACTAAAAAGGGTTGCTCCCATCAGGAAGCAACCCTTTGTCGAAGTAGTACAACGACTACTTATTGCCGTCGATACCGCGCTGCAAGAACTCCAAGAAGCCGTCGATATCGGTGTTATAGCCACGAGGACCTGCCAATACCTCCTCGCCATCGGGCGAAAGAAGGATATAGGCGGGCTGCGCATTAACCTTCCATCTCTCCTGTGCGAAGGCTGCGTTTATTGAGCCGAGGCGCTTGCCACCCTCAACCTTGGTCATATCATCGACATAGAGGGCGCAGATGACAAACTCGTCGCGTAGCTTGGGAAGCACCTGGTCGTTGCTCCATACCATAGTCTCCATCTCGCGGCAGTTGTTGCAAGCGTGTCCTGTAACGTCCACGAAGATAGGCTTATTCTGCTTCGTTGCATCCTCGATAGCCTCCTCGAAATCGAAGTGTCCTTCGAGCTGGTGGGGCAGGTGGAGGAAGTCGGCATACTTACGTCCAGCATTCACATTCTCAACGCGACCATTAACCTGGTAATCCTGAGTACTCATAGGAGGAATGTAGCCCGAGATAGCATTCAGCGGAGCGCCGAACATACCAGGAATCATATATACAACGAACGAGAATACGCCGATAGCCAACGTAAGGCGGAAAACAGAGATGTGCTTAACCTCGTCGTCGTGTGCGAAGCGCAACTTGCCAAGGAGGTAGAAGCCCAAGAGGGTAAATACTACAATCCAGATAGCGAGATATACCTCACGGTCGAGCAAGCCCCAGTGCATAGTCTGGTCGGCGGTCATCAAGAACTTCAAGCCGAGAGCGACCTCGATGAAACCGAGTACAACCTTTACAGAGTTCAACCAGCCACCGCTCTTAGGAAGGTTTTTGAGCAACGAGGGGAACCAAGCCAATACGGTGAAGGGGAGAGCGAAGGCAATAGCAAAGGCTGCCATGGTGATAATAGGCATCCATACACCGCCGCTCGTCGAGCTGATGATAACCGAACCTACGATAGGACCTGTGCAAGAGAACGATACTAACACGAGGGTCAATGCCATAAAGAAGATACCGAGCAAACCACCCTTGTCGGCACCTGCATCGCTCTTGTTTACGAGGCTCGAAGGCATAGTAATCTCGAACGCACCGAAGAACGAAGCGGCAAATACCATAAATATAACAAAGAAGATAAGGTTGGGAATCCAGTGTGTACCGATAGCATTGAATATATCGCCCGCTACGTTTGTGCCAAAGGCGTTAGAGAGTAGTACCAGTACGGCGATAGGCAATACGTAGAGCGCTACAATGAAGAGACCATACATCAACGCGCGGAAGCGACCCTGTGCAGGAGTCTGCGAACCCTTAACGAAGAACGATACGGTCATAGGCACCATGGGGAATACGCAGGGTGTGAGCAACGCTGCAAAGCCCCAAAGGATAGCCTGAACGATAGAACTCCAATCAAGCTCTGTCGATGTCTCCTCCTCAGCAACCTCAGCAACCTCCTCAGCCTCAGCGATTACTGCGCTGTTGAACTCGATTGAGAATGTTGCGGGGTTTGCGGTACACTGGTTGGTGTCGTTGGTGCAGATGGTAGCCTGAATAAAGCCTGTAACGGGGCTTTCGCTAACCTTAATCTGCTGTACATAGGTGGCCTTGTCGTAGTAGATGTACGACGGACCGCCAGTAAGCTCGTCGATGCCATGCTCTACGGGGGTGAGAGGCTCGGTCATCTCGCCAACAAGCTCAGCATTGTCGAACTCGAAGATGGGAGCCGAGAAATCGGTCATAGGGTAGCCGTGGAAGCCCTCCTTGATTGTTGCGTCGAAGGTAACGGTGTAAACGTCCTCACCCTCACTAACAGCCGTAACGGTCCACTCTACGGGCGCGTCGGCATTCTCATTGACTACCTTTGCGGTAATCTGCTCGTTTTGAACCTCCTCGGCGATGGCTGCAAAAGGCATAACCAAAGCCAAAGTGAGCATCAAACTCTTAAATAGTTTTTTCATAAATTAATGTAGTTTAGATATTTATATTGTTTGTTTTCTTGTTTCTGTCGTCTGTTTCAGCCCTCTGTTTCTGTCGTCTGTCTCAGTCGCCTGTTTCTGTCGTCTGTCTCAGTCGTCTGTCTCAGCCCACTGTTTTGCTGCACTCTTTGTTACTCCGTGTCTCTCGAAAACGCGAGAGCCTCCTCCGATGTAGCCTCCTCGGTGCGACCATCCCACACCTTGTAGCGAGAGGGCGATACGCCGACGCGCTGCTTGAAGTACTTGCCGAAGAACGACTGCGACGCGAAGTTCAGGCGTGTGGCAATCTCCTGAATACTCAATCCCGAGTATTTAAGCAGACGCTTTGCCTCATATACCACCGCCTCGTCGATAAGCTTCGAGGCGTTGCGACCGCTCTTCTTTTTAAGTATTAGTGAGAGGTACTTTGGTGTGATGCCCATCTTCGAGGCGTAGAACTCCACGCTACGCTCGGTGCTGCAATGCTCTCGAAGCAGAGCGAGGAAGTTGTTGAACAGCTCGTCGGTGCGGTTGCTTACCGTAGGGCTACCTGCGGTGCTATGCTGCTGCAAGATGCCCATCACGTAGTGGAACATCGCGGCAAAGAGTGAGCTGATAATCTTCTCACGGTTTGAGGTGGGGGCGTAGTCGCAAAGCACCGAACGCATAAGCTTCGATATGTCGTGGATGTATGCCGCCTCCTGAGGCTCAATCTGTACGCAGGGGTCGTCCAAGAAGCCGTGGTATATAGATATGAGGTCCTGTGTATCGACGTGTATGCTGTTGAGATACTGGCGCGAGTAGGTAATCATATATCCCGATGCGCGTATCGACGCCTTCACCTGCTCAATAACGGTGTTTTCGTTGAAGATGAAAAGTGTGTTGGGTCGTAGCTCGTGGAGCTTGCCGTTTATCTTAATCTTCGCCGTGCCGCTTACTGTAACGCCTATCGAGACACCCTGAATGAGCGCCGTGAGGTCGTCCAACTCGCGGAACATTACCAACGGTGTAATCACCATATCCTCCGAGTAGTACGCCGTCTCGAAACGCGATTTGAGCTTCTCGATAGATGCTCGTTTGATGCCATCCTGCTTCATTGATTGCAACTGCTTTGGGTTATTATTCTGTTTTCTCCTAATCTTCAATTTTATCGGTCGTCTATCCTAACATCTTACCGTCAAGGCTCCCGCCTCGCAACGTATGACGATTGGGAAGTCGGGACCGCGCTGTCCGTCCACGTCGGTACGCTCGCTACGGTCGGAGGTTATCTCCACCGTGCTACTCTTTATGTAGCGCACATCGCGTGGCTTACCGCCACATAGGTATCTAAGCATATTCCAGCACGTAACAAAGAAGTTACGGCGACAGAGTATGAGTATGTCGAACACTCCATCATCAATCTTCGCCTTGCGCGCTAACGGGAAGCGCCCCGCAGTCTCGCCGTTGAAGGCGAGGAACATCAGTGCCGAGCAGTCGAACTCCTCGTCGTGGGTCTTCACGTGTAGTGCCATACGGTGCATCGTGAAGAGGTCTTTGAGACCTATGCCGATGTATGCCAACTTACCAAAGCGATGTTTCGCTCTGTCGGAGGTCTGCTGCGATGTGGTTGTCAATACACCGAAGCTGAATACGTTGATAAAGTACTCGCCGTTGATATTGCCACAATCGACCTTGCGCTCACTACCTCGGGCAATCTGTCGTGCCGCCTTGTAGGGGTTGCTGCTCATACCCACAGCGCCAGCAAAGTCGTTTGCTGTGCCAGAGGGTATTATGCCGAGTGTGGGGTTTATCGCCTTGCGACGCATCATATTTACCACATAGTTTATAGTGCCATCGCCGCCACATATCACCGCCAACTCTGTATCTTCGTAGCCATCAAAGGGGTTTTCGCCAAATATCACCTTGCGCGATGTGATGTCGATACCCTCCTCGCGGAAGATGTCGCACAGCCGCTTCACACGCTTCTCTATCGAGCCTTTGCCCGCCTTGATGTTGTATAGTAAAAGTGCCTTCACTTGCTATTTCTTAAAAAACGTGTGTTGCTCTATCGTAACTCCTCGGAACACTCAATGCGGTAATTTTCGCCATCGGCATATATGAAGTAGTACTTCCAGCCGAACTCCTCCTCGCAGTGTTGAGCCAACTCTGCGGCTCCGCCCTCTGAGCCCATCGCCATAAACATCGTTGCTGCGGCGTCAGCCTCAGCGCAGGTGGGCGCTATGACCGTTGCCGAGAGTAGGTCGCTTATGACGCTGTACCCCGTGCGAGGGTCGAGCGTGTGCGCCACTTTGCGTCCGTCGTTGGTGAGGTAGAAGCGGCGATAGTTGCCCGAAGTGGCTATTGCGCAGTCCGTAACGTCGATAATCTTCTCGAACGACTCCTGCGACATATTGCCGTCGTATGGTGTCTCGATACCTATCGTCCAGCGCTCCGACTTGGCATTCACGCCACGACAGCGTATCTCGCCACCGATGTTTACCATATAGTCTGTTATGCCCCGCTTCTCCAACTCTTCGGCAACAAGATCTACGGTGTAACCCTTGGCTATGGAGTTGAGGTCAATCTCCACGCGCGTGTCAGCCTTGCATAGACGACCGTCGCAGACCAAAATTTTGTTGTATCCTACAAAATCCAAGAGTGAGTCGATGTTGGGTGTTGAGCCGTCGCTCTTCTCGGCGGCAAAGCCCCACGCCTCGGTCAAGGGTTTTATGGTTATGTCGTACGCTCCGTTACTCAATTTCGAGAAGCGCTCGGCAAGTTCGATGTTGCGAATTATATGACAATCGAGCGAGTCGGTGTCGTTTCTGTTGATTTTCGAGAGGAGCGAACTCTCGTTAAAAATCGACATCGACTCTTTTGCTTCGGTGTCGATGCGTCTTACTATGGCGATTAGTTCGTCGTCATCTAACGAGGTGTTGCACTTGACCTGTACGAATGTGCCAAGTGCCTCGCCCTCAATGGTTAAAAACTCGCTCTTTGGGGTGCTGCACGCGCCGAGTAGCAGTGCGATACACAGCACGGCGAACAAACGAACTATGTTTTGATTATTTGCGAACATCGCTCCTATTCTCAAATTAACAAACAAAGGTAACTAAAATTTCCGAAATATTACAATTTTGGGAGTACTTTTTTTGAAATCATTAGAAAAATGGTGGAATTTGTCTTGTGAAGTAGTGGCGGCTGATATAGCTTTTTGAGGTGTGGAAATGCAAAATTTTATTTAGGAAAATTGTCTTTTTGTGCGGTCGATTTTTATGCGTTGCATAGGTCGTTTTGCAGGTGGAATAGATGGGGTAGAATAGTGGAATAAACGGCTAATTTATGTTCTATTTTACTGCTGTGTTTCTGGCGTTTGTTTTGGTCGGTTGCGCCAAAATACTCTTTTTCTTTGAAAAAGGCTTTGTAGTTTTAGAAAAATAGCGTATCTTTGCCGCACGCTCCGGCAGGATCAAGGTAAGGATGATCTGTCGTGGAGTGGAACCAGGGGCGTTCTCCTCGGGAATCGTTACAAGGAGGCGCACCATAAAACCTTAATTTTATGTATTTGACACCTGAGAAAAAGCAGGAGTTGTTTGGTCAGTACGGCAAATCAACAACCGACACTGGTTCACCCGAGAGCCAGATCGCGTTATTCACCTACCGTATCAACCACCTTACCGAGCACATGAAGAGCAACCGTCACGACTACGGCACGCAGCGTTCGCTGTTGCGTCTTGTAGGTAAGCGTCGTAAGTTGCTTATGTACTTGAAGGAGGTTGATATCGAGCGTTACCGTGCGATCATCAAGACACTCAACCTTCGTAAGTAAGAGTGTGCAACGAATGAAGGCAACGCCATTGGTGCTGCCTTCATTAATTTGGAAGCGAATTACAAAAATATAGCAGAATTTTTAAGAGGTTTTTAGATTTTTTTATGGAAGCAAACAAGTTGTACAATGCTGTACAGAAGACAATCACGCTCGCCGATGGTCGCGAGATTATGATCGAGACTGGCAAGCTGGCAAAGCAGGCAGACGGCTCGGTGGTTGTACGTATGGGCGACACAATGCTTTTGGGTACTGTTGTTGCCGCAAAGGATGCCAAGGAGGGTACCGATTTTATGCCCTTGCAGGTGGAGTATAAGGAGAAGTATGCGTCGTGTGGTCGTTTCCCTGGTGGCTTTATGAAGCGTGAGGGTAAGGCTGGCGACTCTGAAATTTTGGTGGCACGTCTTATCGACCGTGCTTTGCGCCCCTTGTTCCCCGCCGACTATCACGCCGAGGTTTTCGTTACTGTAAACCTTATCTCGGCAGAGAAAGATATTCAGCCCGACGCACTTGCAGGTTTGGCAGCGTCGGCAGCACTTGCCGTGTCGGACATCCCCTTCGGTGGTCCTATCTCGGAGGTGCGTGTAGCACGTATCAATGGTGAGTATGTCATCAACCCTGGCTTTGAGGCTATGAAGAGCGCCGATTTGGACATTATGGTTGGTGGTACTATCGACAATATCCTTATGGTTGAGGGTGAGATGAACGAGGTGTCGGAGGAGGTTATGCTCGGCGCTATCAAGTTCGCTCACGAGGAGATTAAGAAGCACTGCGCCGTGCAGATTGAGCTTATGAAGGAGCTTGGCAAGGATGTTAAGCGTACCTACTGCCACGAGACCAACGACGAGGAGCTTCGTCAGACTATCATCACGGAGCTTTACGACAAGGCTTATGCTATCGCTACCAGCGGTACTATGAAGCACGAGCGTCAGGATGCCTTCGACGCATTGGAGGCGGAGTTCGCAGCGCGCTATACCGAGGAGGAGTTGGAGGAGAAGGCTCCGCTTATCCACAAGTATTTCCACGACGACGTGCAGAAGAAGGCTATGCGTAATATGATTCTCGACGAGGGTAAGCGTCTCGATGGTCGTCGCACCGACGAGATTCGTCCTATCTGGTGCGAGGTTGATTACCTGCCCTGCGCTCACGGCTCGGCAATCTTTACCCGTGGTGAGACCCAGTCGCTTACGACCGTTACTCTCGGCACGAAGCTCGACGAGAAGATGAAGGATGAGGTGCTTGTTCAGGGTAGCGAGCAGTTTGTTCTGCACTATAACTTCCCGCCCTTCTCTACGGGCGAGGCACGTCCTGCACGTGGTTTGAGCCGTCGCGAGATTGGCCACGGCCATTTGGCTTGGCGCGCGTTGAAGCCTATGGTACCCCTGGGCGAGGAGAACCCCTATGCGGTACGTGTTGTTTCGGACATCTTGGAGTCTAACGGCTCGTCGTCAATGGCAACCGTATGTGCTGGTACTTTGGCGCTTATGGATGCAGGTGTTAAGTTGCGTAAGCCCGTGTCGGGTATCGCTATGGGTCTTATCTCGGACTCTGCAACAGGTCGTTGGGCCGTGTTGTCGGATATTCTTGGTGATGAGGACCACCTCGGCGATATGGACTTCAAGGTTACAGGTACGCGCGACGGTATCACCGCTACACAGATGGATATCAAGGTTGATGGTCTCTCGTACGAGGTCCTTGCTACGGCTTTGGAGCAGGCACGTCAGGGTCGTCTGCATATCCTCGACAAGCTCGTAGAGACTATCGCTGAGCCACGCGAGGACTACAAGCCCTTCGTACCCCGTATCGTGCAGATTACCATCCCTCAGGACTTCATTGGAGCTGTTATCGGCCCTGGCGGTAAGGTTATTCAGGATATCCAGAAGACTACTGGCACCACCATCACCATTACCGAGGTTGATGAGAAGGGTATCGTAGATATTTTCGGTCAGGACAAGGAGGCTTTGGATGGTGCTTTGGCACGTATCAAGGCTATCGTCGCTGTCCCCGAGATTGGCGAGACCTACAATGGTAAGATTCGCTCGATTGTCGATTTCGGCGCATTTGTCGAGATTTTGCCTGGCAAGGATGCGCTGCTCCACATCTCGGAGATTGACTACAAGCGCTTCGAGACTATGGAGGAGACAGGCTTGAAGGAGGGCGATATGATTGAGGTTAAGCTCATCGCCAAGGATCAGAAGACAGGTAAGTTGAAGCTGTCGCGCCGCGCACTTCTCCCCAAGCCCGAGGGTTGGGTGGAGCGTGAGCCACGCGAGCGTAAGCCCCGCGAGGGTGGTGAGCGTCGTGATGACAAGCGCGGTCCACGCCGTGAGCGCCACTAATAGATAGACAATAGTTCGACGCCCGACATCGCTATATATAATAAGGTGTCGGGGCGTTGAGACCACAAGGCAACTACGTAAATAATAATTTTTAACCACATTTTTTTTAGACTATGAAGAATCTTTTTAAGTTGAGCGCATTGCTCGTTGTTGCAGTGATGACCCTTACGGGCTGTAACTGCTTCAAGAAGATGGCAAAGCATCAGGACGATGTTAAGCTTACCTGCACCCCCGAGGTGTTGGTGTTGAACAACGGTCGTGTTGAGGCTGATGTTAAGGTTACCTTCCCCGAGGAGTACTTCAACAAGAAGGCTGTGTTGAAGGTTACCCCTGTGATGGTATTCGAGGGTGGCGAGGTAGCAGGTACTACTCAGTACTTCCAGGGTACTAAGGTAGATGACAACTACACAGTAATCTCTAAGGACAACGGTGGCGAATACACTATGCACGTGTCGTTCCCCTATGACGACCGTATGGAGTGCAGCGAGTTGCAGCTCCGCGCCGAGGTTAAGTGTCCTAAGGGTAAGTGCAAGGAGTTCACTTTGGTAAATCTCAACGATGGTGCTATCCCCACCAAGGAGCAGGCTGAGATCTTGGCTGCTGGTGGTGCCGAGGCAGATATGTTGAAGCGTCAGTTCGGTTTGACTATCGCTCAGGGTGTTAATACTATGCAGCGTGACCTCGACTATGCAGCTGCTATGCAGCCTATGGAGTCGGGCTACAAGAACGTTATTACCGAGGTTACCAAGGCTAACTATATGTACGCTATCAACTCTTCAACCTTGTCATCGAAGGCTAAGAAGAGCGACGAGCTTACCGCATTCCAGCAGAAGGCTGCCGAGCAGATGTCTAACGACCGCATCAAGCAGAACATCTACGTTAATGGTTACGCATCGCCCGATGGTCCCGAGAAGTTCAACGATAAGCTCTCGGCTAAGCGTAGCGAGTCTGGTAAGAAGGCTGCCGAGCAGCTCCTCAAGGAGGTAGGTCTGCCCCTTGACGCCGCATCGTATGGCGAGGACTGGGAGGGCTTCAAGGAGCTTGTTGCTGCTTCGGACATCGAGGATAAGGAGCTTATCCTTTCGGTGTTGAACAGCTACGAGTCATCTTCGGAGCGCGAGAACCAGATTAAGAATATGTCTCAGGTATTCGAGGCTTTGAAGAACGACATTCTTCCTCAGTTGCGTCGTGCGCAGCTCGTAAATAGCTCGGATATCACAGGCAAGACCGATGACGAGATGGTTGCTTTTGTTCGCAATGGTCAGTACGATAAGCTCGACGAGAAGGAGATGCTTCACATCGCATCTACCGACAAGCTCAGCGAGCGCGAGCAGATTGCCGTTTTGGAGAAGGCTGCTAAGGAGTATAAGAGCGCTACGGCATACAACAACCTTGGTGTAGCTTATGCTAAGGCTGGCGAGACTGCTAAGGCTGATGAGGCTTTTGCTGCTGCTGTTAAGGCTGGTGGCAACGCATCGGAGATTAACAACAACCTCGCATTGGTAAACCTTATGAAGGGCGATACGGCTGCTGCTAAGAGCTACGTTGCTGCTGCTACTGCCGAGACTAAGGCGCTGGCTGCTGCTGCCGAGGGTAACTATGCCTCAGCACAGTCGCAGCTCGACGGCTACAACGCTGCTGTTGCTGCCGCAATGAACGCAGACTACACCGCTGCAAAGCAGTTTATCGCTAACGACACCACTGCAAAGGCTGACTACTTGCGCGCTATCATCGCCGTTAAGCAGGGCGATATGGCAGCAGCTACTGCACAGCTCAACAGCGCTATCGCTAAGGAGCCTGCGTATGCAGAGCGTTGCAAGAAGGATGTTAATTTGAGAGAGTATATCGGCAAGGA
Organism: Alistipes sp.; assembly: GCA_017416915.1. Lineage (GTDB taxonomy): Bacteria > Bacteroidota > Bacteroidia > Bacteroidales > Rikenellaceae > Alistipes. The sequence continues at coordinate 31,370 of JAFQAN010000009.1, forward strand.
CATCATCTTGTAGCTTGGCGTGATAGCGGCGCATCAGCGTCCTATCCCAAAAAGTAGAGTGCCGTGGGCTGTACGTTTTAGTACTATCCCACGGCACTCTCTTTTGCGATAGAACACTGCTGCACCACTCTGACGCCAAGCTGCCACGCACGGCCCCGCACAGCTGAGAATGCCTGAGAATGCCTGAGAACGCCTGGGTTTTTCAGCAGTCTCGTCGTCCCGTCGTCTCGTCGTCCCGTCGTCTCGCGGTCTCGTAGTCCCGTCGTCTTGTTGGCGCGCTTCCCAGTCATTCCCAGTCTTTCTCAGTCTTTCCCAGTCAATCGCGCGCCCCAGCCAATCGCGCGCCTCAGTCAATCGCGCGCCTCAGCCTCCCGCGCCCCTCAGCCTCCCGCGCCCCAGCCAATCGCGCGCCACCCAGCCGTTCCCTTAAAAAACGCCCGCTTCTCGCTCTCCGCTCCTTACCTCTCACCCCCCCCCTCATGCCTCGCTGCTCAGCTTGCACTTTGCGCCATATCGCCTTTCTCCTACACTTTTTTTACTTTTTTTTGCGAGAATAAAAAATTTTTCATATCTTCGCGTATGCAATTTGGATTAATGTGTTCCGATTTTATGAGACGACATAATTTTGGGAGATTTTAAGCGTTATTTTAATTGCCAAAAAATAAACTTTATAACAATATTTATTAACTAATTATCAAACAAAATGAAAAAGTTTTTTTCTTTGATGGTAGCATTTGCTACTTTGTTTGCTTTCACTTCTTGCGGTGAGGGTGAGGAGACTCCCGAGCCTGTTGCTCCTACCAAGTGCTCGAAGCCTTCGTTGAAGGTTACTGAGAAGGGCGATGACTACTTCACTATTGAGTGGAAGACTGTTGCTGGTGCTGCAAGCTACTTCGTAGATTGCGGTGGTAACACTCAGAGCATTACTGAGCCTACGGTTACCTACACTGATGTTGCTCCTGGCGAGTATGTAGTACGTGTAATGGCTGTTGCTGGCGAGGGCTATACCGACTCTGATTATGCAGAGATTAAGGTAAAGGTTGTTCCCCAAGATACTAAGGACTGGTTTACTCAGACCGTTGAGCTTGGTGAGGATGCTGAGAAAAATATTACCAGGAGTAATGCATTTTACTCTACTTGGAAGGGTAAGGGTATTGTAGCTATCAAGTGCGGTGTGTTTGAGGCAGCTGCTTCGAGCAATATGTCTGAAGCTGATCTCGAGGGCTATCTGCAAGCAGCTGAGGAGAAGTATGTAACTGCTGCAAATAGCGAGGAGGGCTGCACTTTGGTATGGGGTCCCCTTCAGGCTGCTACCGAGTGGGAGATTGTTGCTATTGCTGAGAATGAGTTTGGCTATAAGCTCGTTCAGCGTCACACAATCGAGACTGAGCCTGCCGCTATGGCAGATTACGTAGCTGAGTGGCTTGGCACTTGGGAGGTAACCGCTGATAAGACTGTGGAGTACTATCAGTATGAGGACGAGGAGACTGGAATGGAGTACCTTGGCGATCGCGTTTTGGAGGAGCCTTACACTACGACTTGGGAGATTCAGCACTACCCCGTATATTCTGATGCTGTCGTTATTAATGGTGTATCGCGCGTATTCCCCGAGGACGGCTTCCCCGCTTTGGCACGTGTTCTCGAAGGTGGTAAGTTGGAGTTGGTAGCTGGTATCCAGGTTGCTGCAGCTGACCAAGGTGGTTATGTTCCTATGTGGGTTCCTACGTTTGCCGTAGCTGAGATGGATGTGTATCGTGTTCCAGTCGATATTCCGTTCTATGATTTCGGTGTAGATGAGAATGGCGAGCTTAACTACTTTGCTGCTTACACATTTACTCTTAATGGAACTACTGCGGTATCTGCTCCTGGTGAGATGCCATTGACTGCAACAGATAATGAGACTAAAGAAACGACTGAGGTAACTGGTATTGTTGATAGCTTCGATATCTATGCAGTAGGTCAGCAGGGAGTTGCAACTTATGGCAATTTCACAGCGGGTGAGACTACCAAGGTTAATACTGGTACTATGACCATGGTTAAGAGCCAGGCTGCTCCCGCAATCAGCGCTAAGATGGTTGGCGAGAAGAAGAACATCGTTCTTATGCCCTTTAAGAAGAGCAACAAGTGCGAGTTTACGTACTAATTAACTCTATATAAGTAAGTATGGCGCGGCAGTCTATCTGCTGCGCCTATTTTTTTATTGTGCGATGCAAAAAAGTGGGGTAGTTGTTGGCTAAGTGAGGAAAAATGTCTATATTTGTGATTACAAAAATGTGTGATTATGGATTACGCTAAGGAGTTAGAGAAATATGCGCCTGCGCATACCGACGCTCAGGTCGCCAAGGAGGTCGCCAAGATTAAGGTGGCAGCCAACCGCAATGACAATGCCGATGTCTATAAGTTTTGCTACTCGGCAATAGACCTTACCACGCTGTCGTGCAACGACTCGCAGGAGTCGGTACAGGCATTTGCACGTAAGGCGGTGGAGTTCTACGAGAAGTACCCCAACATACCCAACGTGGCATCTATCTGCGTCTATCCGCCCTTTGTCGAGACCGTAGGCTTGGAGATTGACGGTACGCCTATGCGCATAACAAGCGTGGCAGGCGCATTCCCCGCATCGCAGAGCTTCATCGAGGTCAAGGCGTTGGAGGTGGCTATGGCCATCGAAAATGGTGCCGACGAGGTAGATATAGTCCTCAACCCAGGTATGATGCTTGCAGGACATACCGACGAGGCAGCAAGCGAGGTGGAGTTGCTTAGAGAGGAGGCGCGCGATGTGGTGTTGAAGGTTATCATCGAGTCGGGCGCACTGAAAACTCCTGAGCTGATACGTCGCGCATCGTTGGTGTCGATGTTTGCGGGTGCAGACTTCGTGAAGACCTCGACAGGTAAGATTGACGTTGCCGCAACACCCGAGGCAGCCTTTGTGATGTGCCACGCCATCAAGGACTACTACAATATGACAGGTCGTAAGGTGGGCTTCAAGGCGGCAGGTGGTGTGCGCACCCCCGAGGATGCAGCCCTCTACTACACCATCGTAGAGGAGGTATTGGGCGAGGAGTGGCTAACAACGGATTTATTCCGTATCGGCGCGTCGTCAGCAGCCAACAACCTTATTTCAGCGATTGAGGATAAGGATATCAAGTATTATTAGCTTGGCGTGATAAGGGGTCGATTGCGTCCCCTAACAAAAATGCCGTCAATGGGACGTACGTTCAAGTACTACCCATCGACGGCATTTTTGCCGAGTGTAGCACTCGGCACCCTTCTGACACCAAGCTGCTTGATGTGATAGCGGCGCATCAGCGCCGCCTCAATCATTGGGCTGAATGGAATGTACGCTCAGTACTATCCATCCAGCCCAATCTCTTTATCGGCGACACTGCTGCACCACTCTGACGCCAAGCTGCCTCGCGCAGCCACGCACAACTGAGAACGCCTGAGAATGCCTGAGAATACCTGAGAACGCCTGAGTTTTTCAGCGGTCTCGCAGTCCCGCAGTTCCGCTGTCCCGTCGTCCCGTGGTCTCGTAGTCTCGTCGTCTCGTCGTCTTGTTGGCGCGCCTCCCAGTCATTCCCAGTCATTCCCAGGCTTTCTCAGTCTTTCTCAGCCATTCTCAGTCAATCGCGCGCCTCTCGGTTGTTTTCAGCTGTGTGAGGCTGCTGCCACCATTTTCTGCGCCGCCCTTGCTCGGTTTGTTTGTTCGCTGATAAAACACAAAAGGCGACCCGAAGGTCGCCTTTTGTATTAGTCGATGACTAATGCAAATTATTTCTGTGCGAAGAAGTTCTTAATCTCCTCGTCGTCCAGAATGTTCTGAGTCTGGAAAACGTAAGCACCTGTCTTCTCCGACTTAACCATCTTGATACACTTTGTGTACTTCTTGCTGGTACCCGTTTTAAGGGTTGCAACTACTTTCTTTGCCATACTTTACCTTCTTGTTAAAATTACTTAATCTCACGGTGTAAAGTTACTCGCTTCAAGTAAGGATTGTACTTCTTACGCTCCAAACGGTCGGGAGTATTCTTCTTGTTCTTGGTGGTGATGTAGCGCGACATACCTGCAACGCCGCTCTCCTTCTGCTCGGTGCACTCCAAGATTACCTGCACTCTGTTACCTTTCTTTGCCATTTTTTGCTACTTGTTTTTAGTAAACCTTCTTAGCGGCCTTAGCCTCACGAAGTGCAGCTGCAAGACCCTTCTTGTTAATTGTTTTGATACCCGCTGCCGAAACCTTCAAAGTGATCCAGCGGTTCTCCTCCTCCGACCAGAAACGCTTGGTTCTCAAATTGGGAGAGAACTTACGCTTGGTGCGGATGTGCGAGTGAGAAACATTGTTACCCACCATCGCTACCTTACCGGTAATTTCACAAACTTTCATTCTTCTAAAAATTTTATCTATTGTACCAACGTGGCACAAAAGCGCACAAAGATACTAATTTTTTTTTATTTTGCAATATCTGCCACCAATATTTATAGCTATCAGCTATATAACACGCCTTGCGCCAACCAATTTTGCAATATTATTCCGCTTAGTTTTTGCCCTGGTTGCGCAACCTCGCATATCCCCCCCCCTTCCCGCTCTGCGGGTTGCCTCTCTCGCCTGCTTGCCCCCCGCTCTCCTTGCCCCCCCCCTCTCTCGCCATCCCCCCCCACATTGCGGGTCGTTTTCAAACTTTTGGGCAGTTTTTTTTGCCTGCAATGATTGTAAGAGGCTGAGATATAGTACAATGTATGGAGTGCGGACTTATTATCCCTAAAAACTATCACGATGTAGAGGCGCAGTTGCCATGTCTCGTGTGTTTATCAGTGGTAGCAACGATTTGAAATTTGACGAACAACCAATATTTTGCACCATGCACGTCCGTAGTGCGTATAAAAATGGCATTTCAAGTAATTGTAACCTTATCACTATTTGCTTTTTCCAAAATATTTTGTATTTTTGTGATTGAGAAAAAGTAGTTACACGAAATAATTATTGCCTATGAAACACTGCGTATAATGAGATACGCATAATTTAACATATTGAAAAAAGCGTTAGCTTTGCGACTTTGCATATCGAAATCTGGAAAATTTCAAAATGTGGCAAAAGAAGTGAAGTTGATGCTCGCGCTATACAGTGCGGGCTTCACTTGATTATTGCCACAGGGTATTCCAGAACCTCGATATGCGATAAGAAAGTTTGGTCCGCGCCTTTTTTTTATGCGTATCTATATCCTATCTTGGACACAACATCTAACTCATAAAATTAATAGTATGAAAAAATTATTTATTATCATCGCAGTTGCTATTGTAGCAACATCTTGTGCATCTAACTCTGCACTCGTTATACCAAAAGCTGTAAATACGGTAAATTCGGTACGCCTTAATGAGCTGAATCTCGAACGTGAAGATTATGAGATTCTTAACACTGCAACAGCCACAGCTACAATTACCTACACTGAAAGTTACGGTGGCGCAAATAGAAAAATTGTGGGTGAAAATAATGAATTTATGCTGTTGTACTCATCGGGCAAGAAGGGGCTTTCTGTGAAGTTCTCAGGTATCTTAAAGTTCGGCTATTTGGCTAACGACTACGAGATACAGGGCGATGTTCTTCATCCCGAGGAGGTGGCGCGTCGTGTCGCTATCTATCGCATAATAAATCAGGTATATCAGTACGGCGCTGATGGTGTTGTTGAGCCTGTAATCTCAACAAACGTAGAACAGGTTGGTAAGAGCATCGTATTCCAAACAACTGTGAGCGCAAAGCTTATTAAGCTTAAAACCAATAACTAACCCTTAAAAAGTGTATATTATGAGACGAATTTATCTGTATTGTCTTGCAGCTGTTGTTGCAGTAGTAGCGGTAGCTTGCACCGCCGTTAAACCTATGCCAGTTGCTCAGACCCACTCGATTAACCTTGCACTAATCAAAGATGCGCCTGCCAACAAATATGTAGGTATGGAGTACGGCATTAGATTATATGTAAATGATAGTCGCTCAACATCTAAGGTGCTTACCAAGTATGATGCAAGCGCGATAAGCCTGCCTCAGGTGCGAGTATCTCCCGATGTTAATTCGTTCGTATCGGAGAGTATGCGCCGATATATGCGTACAATGGGCTTTAATCTCGATGCCGATGTATCGACCGATTATATGCTAAACGTAGCTATTAAGGAGTTTAACCTCGGCTACCTGTCTGGTGTGGGTTGGTCTGCTACCGTATCTCTTGACGTATGCGTTTACGATGCAAATCGACAGTTGGTATATCCCAATGTTGTGGCTGTTGGTAGAGCAAGCGGCGCTGGTAGTGCATACGATTTTTCGTATGGCAACGGTGTGCTTAACACAGCATATAACAACGCTCTTGAAGATATTGACTGGGATCGTATCGCCTACTTCCTCGATAAAAAGTCATCGCCCTCTATGGAGGCCAATAAGCAAGTAAGCGGCGAAGGTAACACGTCGCTCGAATCGACGGTTATTCGTTGGTACTTAGACTCTTCGCCTCGCGGTGCAGACATTTCGCTGCGTGTAGTATCTTCTACGCCTGATGTTAAAAATACTAACCAAAACTACGTTGGAAGCACTCCATACGAGACTACTGAGACATTCGATATTATTGGTTTAACGTATAACAACTCGGGTAACGTGCAGATAGAGGTAACGTGCGAAAAGGCTGGATACATAACACAGAAGAAACGTTTTAATCTTCGTCAGGCAATTGACCAGAAGGAGATCTCTACGAAGTTCAACCTTATCAAGGAGGAGTAACAATGAGATTATTGACATTAATAGTGGCAATGTTGTTGGTTGTAAGTGCCGAAGCACAGGAGCTTACATATCAACAACTAAGTACAGTAATGTCCGCCAAAGAGATTCCTAATAAGCGCCCCCAATCGTATCTGGCAGCCAATGGTTTGACTTATTGTGTAGGTGGAGAGATTGAGATTATTCAGAATGATAGATATGTAAATCTTGTAAACTCCCGCAAGGAGTATGGACCTGCAACAATTGTTGATATGATGGCTATCGGCAATAAGAAAAGAGGCTTCTCTATTTTTGCCAATGTAAAGACTGCAAGCAACAGAACTGTTTATATCCTCAACTTGGATGAGGCGTTAGCTATGAATGAGGTCAGAGGGGGTGCTGACTCGTTACCCTTGACAGAGATAAATAGTGCTTCTATTGCGGATGCTAATGAGGTCGTACCACAACAAACCTATGATAATGCACTCGTGGTGAATGATGCTACAATTAGTTACGATACGTTGGCTTCGTTCGATAATGGCTACTACTCTTCATATATGACAATAGACAATAAAGTCGTAACAGTTAATCAGAGTACTGCCGTTATTGGCGTATCGCTATTTAAGCAATATCTCTACGTAGAGTGTCCTACCAAGTACGAAGGTCAAAGTGGCGTGGTAACCTCAATTGCTGTTGAGGGTAGAGGGCCCAGAAAGACTGTTACTATGAAAATTGCATTAGATAACGGACGAGTTGTATTTGTTAATGATGTAAACGGCGCTTTAATGGAGGGCGAAATATACTTCCGATAGCAGTTGTCATTAGGACGTCTTTATTCTGAAAGCAAGACTGGCAAATCTCTTTTAGGGCATTTGTCGGTCTTGTTTTTTATTTACATTTTGCTTGTCGGGTTGTGAAAGTATGTATTTCGAGGTGTTTTTTGCTTGCCTGTGAGTCGCGGATATTGTTGCATTAGTTTGGCGTAATTTAAAAAAAGCCTCTCAAACCCCATTTGTCGTCTTCGCCCTTTAGGTCCTCACTTGTTTATGCTTTGCGGGTCATCATCACGTATGGCGGGTAGGTTTTACCTACCCGTGCGGTTGTTGGTCTCTGTGTTGTTATGTCTGACTACCAATACTTTGCGGGTAGGTTTTACCTACCCGTGTGGTTGTGGGTCCCCTTTGTTATGTATGACTGCCAGTACTTTGTGGGTAGGTTTTTACCTACCCGTACAGTTGTGAGTCTCTGTGTTGTTATGTATGACTACCAATACTTCGCAGGTAGGTTTTTGCCTACCCGTGCGGATGATTGATGTTTGTTTGCAGAAGTTATCTTCGGCTGTGTGCGCTTCTTTTTTTGCGTTCCTCAACTTTGTGGGTAGGTTTTTACCTACCCGTGTGGTTGTGAGTGCCAATTGTTATGTATGACTGCCGATGCTTTGCGGGTAGGTTTTTACCTACCCGTGCGGTTGTGAGTGCTATTTGTTATGTATGACTACCAGTACTTTGTGTGTAGGTTTTTGCCTACCCGTGCGGTTGTGAGTGCCATTTGTTATGTATGGCTACCAGTACTTTGCGGGTGGGTTTTTACCTACCCGTGCGGTTGTGAGTCCCCTTTGTTATGTATGATTGCCGATGCTTTGTGGGTAGGTTTTTACCTACCCGTGCAGTTGTGAGTACCAATTGTTATGTATGACTGCCAATACTTTGCGGGTGGGTTTTTACCTACCCGCACAGTTGTGAGTCTCTGTGTTGTTATGTATGACTACCAATACAAAGTGGGTATTTAATATCTCTTGCTTAATCTGCAAAAAATAATACGGGCTGGTAAAACCTACCCGTATCATATTATGTCTAATAATGTAGAGTATAAAGTTTGCAATATTATAGCTCCACTTTTAGTAGCTCTCTGCCGAGGTCGTGTATAAAGCGTTCAATCTCCTTACGACGCTCAAACCCTGGATTCTTGCTGCCATTTGAGTACTGGTGCATCAACTTATCATTAATACCCAACGCACAAGCCACTTGCTTAATGTTAAGTTCGGGAAAATTCTCGGCAAGTTTCTGAATACTATTATTGTATAGTGTATGGCTTTTGTCGGTATTCATAGCTTCAAATATTAGTTTTTGCCCTGGTTGCGCAGGAGGTAGCGATATACCTTTACCTCCTCGGGGTCGCCCATCTCCTTGCCCTCGACATCCGAGAGCTTAACACACAACTCCTTGGGTTTGCGGGCGTTAATCTGGCACGACGACAGCTTCATCACGATATTGCACGAGGCGTGTCCCGTGTCGCACGTGAGGTTGGTGCCAATGCCGAACATACACTTGATACGTCCCTCACACGCCCTCTTAATCTCGACACACTTCTCGAAGTTCAGCGAGTCGCTAAACACGATGCTCTTAGTCATCGGGTCGATGCCAAGCTCCTTGTAGCGGTTGATGGCCATATCTATAAAGGCTATCGGATCGCCAGAGTCGTGGCGTACGCCGTCAAAGAGGCAGGCGTGTTTCTTTGAGAAGTTGTTGAAGAAGACCTCCGAGCCAAAGCTATCCGTAAGTGCCGTGCCGAGGTAGCCATCATAGACCTTCACCCAATCCTCCATAGTGAGGTAGTTGGCGTTACGAGGACCGCCATTCACGGCAGCGATAAACATTGGCAACTCGTGAGGGTATGTGCCTATCATCTTCATATCTAACTCCATAGCAAGGTGGCAGTTAGATGTGCCTGTGCAGCCGCAAGGGTTGTTTTTGAGGTGCTTGACAACCATACGCTGCACGTCGTACGAGAAGCGGCGACGTGTGCCGAAGTCCGAGAAGAGGAGGTTGTTATCGCGCGCTATCTGCTCCTTCTTCTCCAAGCGGGCAATCATATCCTCGGCGTCGTAGCTGTTTTTGAGGTGGAACAGCTCCGATACGGTTGCAAGAATAGGTATCTCGTAGAGTGTAACCTTATACATATAGTCCGTAACGTTGATTTGCAAGTGTCTCTCCTCGTCGAGCCATACGTTAATCTTAGATGCATCGAAGCGGAAGCCGAGCAACCACTCGAAGTAGTTTTGAGGGATATACTTGCAATTCTCGTTCATATATCGGAACTCGTCGTCCGAGAGCGCTATACGCTCCAAAGCCTTTAACTCGGCTTTGAGGTCCTGCAAAAAGTCGTCGTCAAAGACGGTCTTTGCGCGGTCGTTGAACGTGAAAGTGCCTATTGCCTGGGGGTAGAGCTTGAAATAGGCGTACGAAGTTGTAAACTTGTAAAGGTCAGTGTCTAAGATTGAGCGAATCATAGCTTTATGTGTTTTTATTTATGCTCTTTTTAACTCCTCGTATAGCAACTCGATGGCGTATGCCGAGGCGCGGCTGATAATCTGTGAGCGGTCGGTACCCGAGTTGCGCATCACTGCACGACAGCCCGATGGCGTGGCAACAGCCATCCATACCGTGCCTACGGGCTTCTCGTCGCTGCCTCCCGTAGGTCCTGCGATGCCCGTGGTAGCTATGGCGTAATCGGATTGTGTGGTGCGTCTTGCGCCCTCGGCCATCTGTAAGGCAACCTCTTCGCTGACAGCACCGTAGCGCTTTATGTCTGCCATATTTACGCCGAGGATGTCGCGCTTAGCCTCGTTGCTGTATGCCACGATGCCAGCGCGGAAGTATGCCGAGGCGCCACTCATCGCGGTAAACTTCGCGGCTATCGTGCCTCCTGTGCAGCTCTCGGCAACGGCAAGATGTTGTCCGCGCTCGGTGAGGATGTCGTGAACACGCTGCTCGATTGTAGAACCCTCCATACCTAAAATGTTGTCGCCTAATAGTGCGTCAAGCTTCGACAGCTCGGCGCGCATAGCACTCTCCGCCCTCTCTCGTTCGACATCGTATGCCGATAGTCTAAGGCGCACGATGTTGGGTGCGGGAAGGTAGGCGAGGTGCATATAGTCGGGAAGAGCATCCTCCCAGTCGGCAATGCGTTCGGCAAGCAACGACTCGGGGATGCCGCGTGTTATCAGCGTAAGGTGGACGATAGATTTTAGCTCGAAGCGCTCTTTGAGGCGTGGTACAACCTCATCTTCCATAAGGTGTTCCATCTCGAACGGTACGCCTGGTAGCGATACCACCACACCGCCATTGTTGGTGTCGAACCACATACCTGGTGCAGTGCCGTGGGCGTTGTGTAACACCGTGCAGCACTCGGGAAGCATCGCTTGTGAGCGGTTTAGCTCCGTGAATGGTATGTTGCGACGTGCTAAGAGCGAGCGTATGTGTTCGCCCTCGGTGGTGTTGTAGCTGAGCGTTGAGTTGAACATCTGCGCCAGCGTGTGCTTCGTGATGTCGTCTTTGGTAGGACCTAAGCCCCCCGTGATTACTACCACGTCTGTCTGCTGCATAGCGCGCTCGACGCTATGGGTTATCTGCTCAGCGCTGTCGCCTATTGATAGCTTCTCGGCGATGGTTATGCCTATGTTGTTCAGATGTTTGGCTATCGACACGCTGTTTGTATCGACAATCTGGCCGATAAGAATCTCGTCGCCTATGGTTATTATCGTCGCCTTCATTATTATTGTGCGTTTTCGACGTTCTGTTCGTTTGTAGGCTCTTGGCTCGGCGTCTCCACCTCCTCGGCGGGTGCCACAAGAGAGTCTGCGGCGTGTCGCAACAGACGGAAGCCATTTTCGCGTACTCCCGAGTTGAGTGCTACGAGCGACGCTCCCGCCTCCATCATACGGCGCACATCCTCGGGCTGCATCATACCGCCGCAGCCGATGATGGGGTAGTTGCCCTCGGTGCGTTTGGCAATATGGCGCACAACCTCTATGGCGCGTTCGGTGAGAGCGGCGCCGCATACTGCGCCCTCGCCCGTGGCGGATAGGTTGAGCGAGCCAGATACCGCCTCGATGCCGTCGAGAGGCGTCTCGATGAGTATTGCTATTACCTCGTCGAGAAGCTCATCGCTCAGGTCGGGCGATATTTTGAGAAGTATGGGTCGGTAGTCGAGCTGTCCGCGGCGGAACTCAAAGAGTGGCTCTATGATGTCGAGTATCTCTTCACGCGAGGTGGGCATAAAACGCTTTGTCGAACTGTTGCAAACGATGTTAATAGCAAAGTAATCGACATATTGATACATATTGCGGAATACGCGCAGATACTCCTTGACTATGTCCTGGGGTGGGGTAGCGGTACACTTCGAGATGTTACAGCCGATGACGATGCCATCCTTTGAACTCTTGCGATGGCGTACGTTGTTTAGCACATACTCCAAGCCGCGACTGGGGTATCCCGAGCGGTCGATAAACGAACTCTTGCTGCGCAGACGCTCCAAGCGTGGACGTGGCGTGCCTGGCTGTGGGTGTGCTACCACGGCGCCAATCTCCACAAAGCCGAAGCCTACGCCGTCCAGACGGTCGATGTAGTCGCCATTTGGGTCGAAGCCTGCGGCGATACCTATGGGGTTGCGGAAGTGTACGCCAAAGACCTCGCGTTGTAGCTCTTTGTGGCGTGGACACAGGTTGTGGCGCAACCACCATTTGCCTGTTGGTAGTTTGCTGGCGCACCCCAATAGAGCCATATGCAACTTATGTGTTGTCTCGGCGGGAAATAGTCGTAATATTCGTTGTAGGACAGATCGTTTCATCTGACACTTTATCTAAAAATTACACAAAGATACGAATAATTCCGCAACGAACAACCTTTTATCTGATTTTATACGAAATGGAGCTAAAAATACTCCTCGCGATAGTGGTAGTTGTCGCGAAGCGACTCGAAACATTCGGGGGTCGATTTTAGCTGTGAAGATTGTTCCTCAATAGGAAAATAGTTGTCTATACTGCTGCACATCTCCTCCCACGAAATATCGCGTTTTGGGCTACGTGCCACACCCTCGGGATACCACTCCGTAAGTGGTAATTTGAAGTGGAGGGCAAGGGCCTGGACGCTCATTGCCGTAGCGTTCGCCTTACCCTGTATTGAGTAGCCTGCAATGTGGGGCGTCGCAAGCGCTGCGCACCGCAAGACGTCGGGCAGGATGTTGGGCTCTTGCTCCCAAACATCGAATATGTAGGGGTGTCCGCTGCGGCTAACGGCGAGGTTATCGACCACGCCGCCACGCGATGCATTAAGTATGATGCAATGTGGCATTAGAGACTGTATAACGCTCTCGTTTATAAGGTGTTTTGTCGTGCTGTCGAGGGGTGTGTGAAGCGTTATTATATCGCTTAATGAGGCTATCTTGTCGAACGAACAGAAGTCGCCACCTTCGCGCTCTTGACGCGGTGGGTCGCAAGCCAAAACCTTGAAGCCCCAGCGTTGGGCATACTCCACCACAAGCGAGCCGACGTTACCCACGCCCACTACGCCGAGCGTCAAATCTTGGGGCTTTGCTCTAAGTATCGTCGTAGCCTCGCGCAGTGCCGCTGCTACCCATTGCAGTACGCCGCGAGCGTTGCACCCTGCGGCACTCGAAACGGTGATGCCTGCTTTTTCGCACCACGGCAAATCTATATGGTCGGTGCCGATGGTTGCTGTGGCTATAAACTTCACCTTTGACGAGGCGAGTAACGAGGCGTTGCAGCGAGTGCGGGTACGAATGATAAGGGCGTCGCTCTCGCCGACCAAATCCGAGTCGATATGTTGTGCCTGAGAGTATATAACCTCTGCGTAAGGCTCCAAGACCCCCTTGATGAAGGGTATCGCACTGTCGATGACAACTCTCATTGAGGTTCTGTTTTTATGGTTTTACTACGTAAATTTAGACAAAGGTAACGAAAAAATATAAAAAATTACTATATTTGCACGATATTTAGCAAGCAAAAGAGAGTCTATAAACGTAACCTATTGTCGTTATGCAAACAAAAGAGTTTGATCCCAATGGCGTAACGCCCGATAATGGCAACTATTTCGGTATGCCGCTCAGCCCCGAGGAGGCTGCGCTGGTGCTTATCTCGGCACCGTGGGATGCTACAGTGTCGGTGCGTTCGGGTAGCTCGTATGCCCCCGATGCTATCATTGAGGCGTCGCGTTACGTCGATTTCTATGAGCCTCTTGCCCCGCATAGCTGGCGTAAGGGTATTGCCACAGCGCCTATCGACTACTCGTTGCAGGACCTATCGCACCGTCTGCGTTCGGACGCCGAGCGTGTGATTAAGCTGCACGAGGAGCTTGGTCTGTCGGCTCTGGAAAATATGATATACTCGCGCCGTCTGCGTCGTGTGAACGATGGCTCGGTGGAGCTTAATCGCAATATCTATGAGCAGGCGCGCCATTGGCTTTCGCAAGATAAGATTGTGGGCTTGGTTGGTGGCGATCAATCGACAGCCTATGGTCTTATGAAGGCGGTGGGCGAGAAGTATGGCAATGTCGGTGTGTTGCATATCGATTCGCGTTGCGACCTACGTGAGCAACATCAGGGCTTCGACTTCTCACACGCCTCGGTTATGCACAATGTGCTACGCGATGTGCCGACCATAACGAGCCTTGTGTCGGTGGGTGTTCGTGAGTTCACACCTTACGAGTGGAGTCGTGCCGAGCGCGACGAGCGCATATCGCTCTTCACGGGTCAGTATCTGTGGACGCAACTCTTTGAGGGTGCTACGTGGGCATCGCTCTGCGACGAGATTGTCGAAAAGCTGCCCGAGTATGTCTATATATCGCTCGATATTGACGGTCTTACCATCGAGTGTTCACCCCATACAGGAACGCTTATTACGGGCGGCCTACGCTTCCCCGAGGTGGTATATCTTATGGGCAAGGTGGTGGCATCGGGACGACGTATCGTAGGCTTCGACCTCACGGAGGTTGTGCCTGATATGGATGATAGAACGGATGCTACCATAGCGGCACGTCTGCTATTTAAGCTGTGTAGTATGGCTCTTAAAGAGCATCCTGCACCCGATGTGTTGTAGTAAATAATGGTGTTAAATAATAGGTGGTTAAAAATGTTGTAACCCCAAACCCGACAAAGAAACCAACTTTATAATTAACAGATAAAATGTCAATTTTTAACCGTTTTTCAATGATTAAGCGCAACCACATTCTGTCGCTGCGCGGACAGAATTTCCTGCAAGCGCCTTGGGCAGGTGGTATTGTGCTTGTTGTTTGTGTTATTATTGCCATGTTGCTGGCAAATATGCCTGCGACCTCCGACATTTATCACGCTGTTTTACACACCGATTTAGGTCTGTATATCAAGACTCACGGTGCCGAACCTATCCTTTTCCCCGAGGGTATGACCGTCGAGAAGTTCATCAACGACGGATTGATGGTTATCTTCTTCTTCACCGTAGGCCTTGAAATACGCCGCGAAATATCACACGGACAGCTATCTTCACCCAAGAAGGCTGCACTGCCCATTATCGCTGCTATGGGAGGTATGCTTGTGCCGGCTCTTATCTTCATCTGCTTCAATGGCGGTACCGCAACATCGAATGGCTGGGGTATCCCCACTGCAACAGATATAGCCTTTGCCATTGGCATTATGTCGCTTTTGGGTAAGCGTGTGCCTATATCGTTGAAGGTCTTTCTTACCGCTCTTGCGGTGGCAGATGACCTCGGTGCGATATTGGTTATCGCCCTCTTCTATGGCGAGACTCCCAACCTGCTGTTGCTCGGTATAGCTGTGCTCATTATGGTAGGCATCTACTTTATGCGTCGTATGGGTGAATTCCGTATGATGGCATATCTCATCCCCGCCGCCGCAGTGTGGATACTGTTCTACTACTCGGGTGTTCACGCCACAATATCGGGTGTGGCTATGGCTATGCTTATCCCCACAAGACCGCGTTACAGCCGCTCGTACTATCTGCACAAGGCTGATATTATCGAACGTAACATCGCGAGTGCCGCAGCCTCGGATGATGAGGCGTCGCAGGAGATACTGCACTACAATATCAATCGTATGCATCAGGTGGCAAACGGCGCTATGAGTATGAGCCATCGTCTCGAACACGCGCTTATGCCCTATGTCAATTTCCTCATTATGCCGATTTTTGCCCTCGCCAATGCAGGTGTGCATATCGAGTCGGCGGAGTATTTCAACATCTTTGAGTATAGCCCCGAGATGGGCTCTATCGGTATGGGTATCTTCTTGGGTCTTGTCATCGGCAAGCCGCTGGGTATCTCGCTTTTCAGTTACCTCGCCGTGAAGTTTGGTCTTGCCGAGAGACCGTCGGGAGCGACGTGGCGTATGCTTATCGCCGTGGCGTGCTTGGGCGGTATCGGCTTTACGATGTCGATATTTGTCGATAACCTCGCCTTCTGCACCAACACCGAGATAGTCTCGGTGGCGGAGGCTGCGGTAAACTTGGAGTTTATCAATAAGGGTAAGATAGCTATTCTGATGGGCTCGACAGTTGCTGCCGTACTCGGCTCACTCTTAATCATTCAGGAGTCGATGTTCGAGCGACACAGAAACGAAAAAAAATAGTAACACAATAGAATGAAACGACTTTTTAGCATACTTTTAACATCTGTGGCTGTGTTGTCGGTGGCGTGTGGTGGCGGTAAAGACACCACGAAGACTCCTCAGATGACCTCTGGCTTGGATACTATGTCCTATGTGGTGGGTCTAAACATAGGTCTCAACCTTATAGAGATGGACTCGACGCTCAATATTGATATGGTCTGCGAGGGTATTCGTAACGCCTATGCCAATCAGCCGAAGCTCAACGACGAGGAGGCACGTACCGCCTTTTTGAAGTATATGAACTACGACAACTACGAGCGCATCAAGGCGTACGAAAACCGCTTCTTGGAGGATTTGCGCAAGCAGGACCGTAAGTTTGTGGCTACCGCTACGGGTGTTACCTATAAGATTACGGAGCTTGGCGACTTGAAGAGTGCCATACGTAGCACCCGAGATACTATACGCTTGCAGTGTCGTATCCTCAATAGTGCGGGTCAAGTGGTCGATACTGCCTACTATCGCAACGATACGTTGCGCCTCGCCGTTAGCGATATGCCGCGCGGTGTGCAGGAGGCGGCTCGCCTCATTGGTAAGGGCGGACATATCGAGGCGTGGATACCCTCTGCCTTAGCCTATGGTGCCGATGGTTGCGACTCTCTGTCGGTAGAGCCTAATATGTTGCTATACTACGAGTTAAAGCTTGTAGATGTGGAGCGCAAAGACAATAACGCACGACGACGATAACAATAACAATTAAAACAATAAGTACTATTATGAAGAAAATCCTATTTTTTGGTCTTGCGGCGTTGTGTGCCGTAGGCTGTAAGAGTGAGCCTAAGCCCCTCGAAGAGTTTTCGCTGGATGGCCCAGTATCGCCCGACTACTACTGCCAGATGGCAAATGGTGAGGTGTATGATGATGCCAAGGCGGAGTTTGATACGCTCTCTTATGCGTTGGGTATGAATCTTGGTATTAGCATCAACGTCCAGCAGGCAGATATGGATCTCGATGCCGACATAATCGCCAAGATGCTCCGCAGCGAGGCGTTGAATACAAACATCGATAATAAGGGCATCAATCAAAATCGCAAGCATCTTAACGAGTTCTCGGCAGAGCGAGTGCGCCCCTTTATGATGCAGAAGCGTATGATGGCCTATGTGGAGACCGACCAGCCCGATACCATCGAGCAGCCTCTACTTTATGACGATACATACCGCCGCGACGAGGTGTCTGAGTGGTTTGGACGTGATATGGCGGAGTATATCCGCTCGACGCAGGTCCCCGTAAATCTAACGTGGTTGATGGCGGGCTACGAAGATTCGAAGAGTGTAAAGTCGGTAGAGGAGATTGACTCGCTGATGGCTCTTACCACTACCGAGATGCGCGCTGCTTTGGACCCCTATTTCCGTGCAGAGCTTCCCAAGAAGTCGCGTGAGGCATCTGAGGCTTGGCTTGCGGAGGTCGCTACAAAGCCCGATGTTCAGCCCTTGGTAGTTGGTGCCGATACACTCTACTACCGCATTGATGAGGCTGGTGGTGAGGTTAAGCCCGCAGACGGTCGTGATACTATCACGATGCGTTTTGAGATGTTTACACGTCGTGGTACACTTGTAGAATCTACCGTGCAGCGTGGCGCTGACCGTCGCGATGAGGTTGCTAAGCGCGTCGAGAAGTTGCAGCAGGATACTCTCATTGACCCCGCAAGACGTGATGAGCAGATTGAGGCTCTCGATAAGTCGGTGGACTTTGCCTTCGAGCCTAATATTATGCTTAGCCGCTTCACGGTGCGTGGCGCTATCGAGGCGTTGAAGCAGGTGGGCGAGGGCGGTCGCATCACTATCTGGATGCCGTCATCATTGGCTTATGGTCCTCGTGGCAACCGTGCAGTATTGCCCAACGAGGCTATCGTGATGTCTGTACGTTTGGTTGATGTAGTACCCTACATATCTACTGATGCCGCTAAGGTAACGCCCAAGTTTGTCGAGCCTAAGGAGGTAGTTCCTGGCAAGCCTTCGATAAAGCGAGAGGGGGTAAAGTAGTTCTTACAATATCCGCTTGGCGTGATAAGCCGCAATCTGCGGCACATCCCAATTGTAAAGCACCACGGGCTGTACGTATTAGTACTATCCCGTGGTGCTTTCATTTGCGATGTACCACATCTCACGACTTCTCCCACCAAGCCCTTGGCGTGATAGCGGCGCATCAGCGCCGCCTCAATCATTGGGCTGAATGGAATGTACGCTCAGTACTATCCATCCAGCCCAATCTCTTTATCGGCGGTACTGCTGCACCACTCTGACGCCAAGCTGCCCCGCGCGGCTGAGAACGA
>JAFQAN010000010.1 GCA_017416915.1 Alistipes sp.
GCACCATTGTTGATAGAAGAGATACCCTTGATAGTACCAGAGCCTTGTGCTACGGTCTCAGCACCATAAGATGCGTACTTCGACGAGAATACAACGAACTTGTTGCCCTCGGCATCCTCGATGTTGATAGAGGTGTGCTTATCATCTACAACCCAGGTCTTCGAGAGGTCGGCAGAGGCAACCTGAACACCCTCGATAGCGATATACTGACCCTCGTACTTGTTGGCGAGGAAGTCTGCCATAGTAACGGTCTTAGGCTCTACGGTGTTGCCTGTCGAAACGGTAGTAATCTTGTCGAGTGCCAAGCCGCTAATCTGCACAGCGCCGTTGTAATCGCCAATAGTTGCACCGCTAAGGTCAATCTGTACCTTTGTACCGAATGCCAACTCGTGGTTAGCAGCCAAGTAGAACTGCAAGCCGCCAGTGCTGTCCTGAACGTAGAGACCCTTCTTCGAAGTGAGGTTGTTAAGCTCCATATTCGAAATAACAACACCCTCGATAACTGCCGACGAGATAGTTGCGCCATTACCCAACGCCAAAACCTCAGCGATAGTAGTTACATCGCCAGGAGTAGGATCAGGAGTAGGATCGGGATCGGGCGTAGGCTCAGTGCCAAGAGGCTCGTCGGTAAGCTTCATACCGCAAACGATAACACGCGGAGCGATGTCGGGTGCTTGTCCAGTATAAGTGTTAAGGGCGAAATCTGTGTTTGTGCAGAACTCAATAGTAGAGGTAGCGGTAAGACCTGTCAGCTGTACTGAGTAGTGGTCGCTATCGGCAAAAGTAAGCGCCGTGTAGGGAGGATTGCCCGTTACACCATCATTGCCAGCGAGAGCTACCGACTGAACAGCACCACCATCTACACGGAAGTAGAGAGTAGCCGAAGTACCCTTCCAAGCAGAAGCGTAGAAGTTGAGATACTTGTCGCCCGATACACCAACAGCAGCCGAGGTAAACTTACCCTCTTGCTGGCCCTTACCCAACTTGAAGCCAGTTACAGCGTTATTGCCAATAGTTGTTGTACCGTGGCCATAAACAGCATTTGTGCTATCATCTGCCGAGCATACGAAGGCTACATCCGAAGCGTAGGGACCCTCTGCGGGAGAGGGAGTAGGCTCCTCGCCGCCACCCGAACCAGGAACGAGCGATACGAAGATAGCATCCTTACCCTGAGGTGTGCCTTGGTACGACGTACGAACAGTCTGAACAGTGATAGTATCACCCTTCTTCGCGCCAGACTCTGCCCAGTACTTCTGCTCGCCAGTGGGTGAGCAAAGACCATAGATATACACGGTGCCAGTCTCGTCAGTAAGGTCGAAGTTACCATAAGTGGTGTTTGCCACGTTGGTAATCTCACCTGTAAGCTCGTAGATAGTATCATCCTCAGCAGCAGCCAAGAACTCGGCAACGGTTACCTTCTTAACCGTGGGAGCCTCGCCAGCTTCAAGGGTGATTTGCTGACCACCATTACCTGTTTCGAGCTTAACATCGTCGAGACGATATACCGAAGCAACAGATGCGGTAAACTTGATATAGAGGGTCTCGGGAACAGTAGTCAAAGTGAAGTCGGCAGTTGCCACATTCCAACGACCAGGCTCTGTGCCAGCGAAGGTAAACTCAACCTGTGTCCAAGCATAGCTATCCATTGAGAGGTATGCCTTGAACTCCTCGGTAGAGAAGGTGCTATCGCCATCCTGAGTGTACTTCTCGCTACCGAACGTAAGACGGAGATTAGACTGCTCAGCGGTAAGAGCCAAGCCCTCTACAACAAACTGTGCAGATGAGCCGAAGAAGATGTTATTAGAGCCAGAGCCAGCATAGTCCGAGAAGCTACTATTAGAGGTAGAGTTAGCTCGCACCGAAACGCCCTTACCAGAGTATGTTACATTCTCGGCAGCAGGACCTGTCGGGTTAGCATAATCGGTAAACTGGTCGATATAGGGCCAAGAGCTACCCTCCTTACCGTAGGTTTTAGTAGCCTCCTTGCCATCGAAGTTGTCGTAGTAGAGAGCTACAACTTCAACAGGGACATCCTCGGTAGCCGACTGCGCAACCTTAACCTTCTTAGTCTCCCAGCCGCCATAGGTGGGGTGCAAAGCGATAACCTTGATGGTCGCCTCACGAATAGCACCCGTATCATTGGCGGGAACAGAGACAGTAAGCGATGCGTCGCCATTTCCATTCATAGGGGTAACAGTTACCCAATCAGCGCCCGTTACATAATCAACCTCCACCTTCCAAGCGGCGTTTGATGTAACAGCAAGCGTCTGGCTACCCTCCTCGTTAGAGAAGTTTAGCGATGAGACTGAAACCTCCACGGTGGGATCAGCAGCCTCAGGCTCGTCATTCTCGCAAGCGACAAAACCAAGAGCAACGCCCAAGGTCAGCGCAACAGCGAAAAACGATTTGAAAACTTTGTTTAACATAATTAATTGGTATTAAAAGGTTTATATAAGGAATTAAGTAAAATTTTCGTTTACATTTTCCATTAATATCTACCCCAATTATCTTTTAGATAATTAGGCAACGACAAATATACAACGAAATTCTCAAATTGAGAAATATATTTACGCATTTTAAGCAATACTTAACACATTTGAAAATGAAGAGTAACAACATAACAAAATAGTTGCACTATTTTTTTGAACGACACCGAGCAATTATCTTGCATATATCCGCGAAAAAGAGTATATTTGCGTGATATAAACGAAATGGACTATGGGAGTAGATAGAAATATGCGAAACATAGAGAGCGACAAGGAGTTTGAGAACCGCATACGCCCACAAGCGTTACACAATTTTGCGGGTCAAGACAAGATTGTTGCAAACCTCAAAGTCTTCATCAAGGCGGCGCTGATGCGTGGCGACTCTCTCGACCACGTGCTTCTGCACGGCCCCCCAGGATTGGGCAAGACGACCCTTGCCAACATCATAGCCAACGAGATGGGCGCACAGCTAAAAGTTACGTCGGGACCTGTTCTCGACAAACCTGGCGATCTGGCGGGTCTGCTGACAAACCTAAATCCAGGAGACGTACTCTTCATCGACGAGATACACCGTCTAAGCCCCATTGTCGAGGAGTATCTATACTCGGCGATGGAGGATTACAAGATTGACATCGTCTTAGACAAAGGTCCAGCGGCACGCTCCATACAGATTGAGCTTGCGCCATTTACGCTTGTAGGTGCAACAACACGTAGTGGTCTGCTAACTGCCCCACTGCGCGCTCGTTTCGGTATTCAGTGCCATTTGGAGTACTACGATGCACCGATACTATCAAACATCGTAAAACGCTCAGCCTCGATTCTCGACATCTCGATAGATGAGGATGCAGCACTCGAAATTGCCCTGCGCTCACGAGGCACTCCACGTATTGCCAACGCCCTATTAAGGCGAGTACGCGACTTTGC
Organism: Alistipes sp.; assembly: GCA_017416915.1. Taxonomy (GTDB): domain Bacteria; phylum Bacteroidota; class Bacteroidia; order Bacteroidales; family Rikenellaceae; genus Alistipes. The sequence goes on from JAFQAN010000010.1 coordinate 3,411, forward strand.
GATGGTCGAGGGTGAGGGTCATATCGACATCGACATTACGCGAGTTGCACTCACCGCCCTCAATATCGACTCTCGTGGATTAGACCAGATGGACAACAAGATTTTGGCAACCATAATAGAGAAGTTCAACGGCGGTCCCGTCGGTCTTAACACCGTAGCAACTGCCGTAAGCGAGGAGGCTGGCACAATCGAGGAGGTCTATGAACCGTTCCTCATAAAGGAGGGTTTCTTAAAGCGAACACCACGCGGAAGAGAGGCGACAGAGTTAGCCTACAAGCACCTCGGATATGCTTTCGGTAACAGCGAGGAACAATCTCTGTTTTAATACATTACGTACAGCAAACATCTGAACAAACAGACAGCAAACAACAACGAAATAGCCCGAGTGTAATACTCGGGCTATTTCGTTTATTTTGACTATAAAGTTACTCGGTAACCTCCTGAGCAGCTGCCTCAAACTCAACAGCGTCCTGCTCAGCAGCAGGTGCCTCAGCAACGACCTCAGTCTTAGCCTCTGCAACCTCAGCAGCCTCAGCCTCAGCCAACTTAACGGGGTCGATAGCACCTGCCAAAAGGAAGGTAGCAGCAACACCCAAGATAGCGTACAACTCGGGGAAAGCGGCGAGGATAAGAGTCTTACCCATCACGTCGTTACCGTTACCGATAGCTGCGATACCGTTAGCACAAACCTTAGCCTGGAACAAAGCCGACGACAAGGTTACGATAGCCATCAAAAGACCTGCACCAAAGATACCAACACCGGTAATCAAAGGCATATCCTCTACAAGGAAGGCATTAACCATAAAGAAGCCTACGAAACCGTAGAGACCCTGCGAACCGGGGAGAGCCGAGAGAATCATATAGCTACCGAAAGCACCGCTATTCTTCTTCATAGCGCCAACAGCAGCCATACCACAACGTGCGGTAGCAACGGCAGAAGCCAAACCAGAAATACCCACCATAAGGGCAACGCCTAAATAAGCAAAAATCAATGCTGTACTCATAATTGTTTAAGTTTTAATTTGTTAATTATTATTTGTTTATTATTTCATTTTTCTTACAGGGTCGAACGAGCGCTGACTCATCTCGAAACCTGCGTTCTTATAAAACTCGACAAAGGTCAGACGCATAGGATGCACGAACGACGAAATTGCCGACATAAAGAGATTGATACCGTGACCGATAAGCAAGATAACCGATGCTCCGACAATCTGCAAAGCAACAACGTACCAAGCCGACTCACCGATACCCTCCGAAAGTCCCGACAGACCCAATGCCAACGAGTTGAATACCTGCGCCAACACACCGCCCGACAAGCCGATAGCAAACAGACGGATATAGCTGAGTACATCACTCAACAGACCTGTAATGTTATTATAAGCATCCCACAGACCTGCGCCGACATTGATAAGCGGGTTACGCTTAACATTATTAAGCACAAGCATAAAGACTGCACCAATACCTACCAAAGCATAGAATATGGGCGACGAGGCATCAAAGCCAGGAATACCCAAACCAAACATCGGCAAACCGACAGCAACAGAGCCCGACAGAATGATTATAAACCATCCGAGCAGACCAAAGCACGATGTGATACCAAAGAGCTTAGTCTGCATATAGATATTGATTGCCATACCTACAAGTATCTGGAACACGCCGATAGCCAATGCAATAGAGAAGAACTGGTTGGGGAAGTCGAGGAACGGCGTAGGCTCGCCAGCCTTGTAACCCAATAGTTGCGGTATGCTCATACCGAATAACGAACCGGTATATAGACCGAAAACGACTGTTGCCGAAGCACATACAATCGAGAGCCAAGCGGCCTGACGCAACTTGGGTCCGCCCTTTTTAAGCAACATCAAACCCACAGCCAATAGCACTGCGCCATAGCCTGCGTCGTTAAGACATATTGCAAAGAAGAGCATATAGAAGACACCAAAGATGCCTGTCAAATCCAGCGTGCCATACTTAGGCAACGAATACATAGCGCCAATAAGCTCGAACAGACGTGCGAACTTATTGTTTTTCAGCTTTACGGGCGCATCGTCGTCGATAGTGGCATCGCGACGCATATATACCAAGTTGGGATACTCCTGCATAAGAGCATCTACCCTCTCGGCGGTCTCAGCCTCAGCCCAGCCCTCCAAGATGACCAACTCGCCATCGGCCTCGCGCTGTGCCATAGCATCAACCTTCAAGCCCTGTAACTGCTCCATAAGCGTTGCTCTCTGCGCATCTATAAGCTCAACAGATTGAGCGGCGCGCGAGAACTCGACATTAAGTGCCTCGACCTGCTTAGACAGCTGCTCGCTCTCGCGACGGAGTGCTTGACTATCCATTCGCGGCAAGCGTACCTCCTGACCATCTATAACAATAGGTGCATCGTCGGTAGCAACAACTACGAAGTAGCTAAGCGACTGTGTGCGACCAATCTCAACAACGGTCATCGTCTCACTCCACTCCGTAAACATCTTATCGAAAGTTGCAGGCTGAGTGGTAAAGTAGCGCAACGTAACACCGCGCTCTGCAAGCTTGCGAACATCATCCTCGGTGAAGCTACCCCACGGGGCAACCTCCTCGGCAAGTTTGTCCAAACGGGCAATCTCCTGTTGTAGGCGCACTCGCTCATCACGTGCTGCGAGATAGGCATCGTATGCCTCCTTACCCGAAGCAAAAGCCTCAGCATCAGCCTTATACTCCTCTGACTTTGCAAACGACTTTAAGTACTCAACAGCCTTGTTGTGAGCATCAATCTCCGTAAGCAACGTGCGGTCGCCCTCCGAAGGCTCCCAGCCCGTAGTGGTAATATCGACAAGACCGAGGTCGCGAAGTCTCTCGATGAAGTTCTCCTGCTCACCAGCCCAGAGAACTATATCGTAACGAACCATTTTACTGATCATACATTAGGCTCCTCCATAGCCTCGGCTTGCGCCTGTCGTGTTTTAACAATCTTCTGCGCCGACTTACTGAGGTTCTCTTCATCCTCCATAAAGCGCTTAATCTTACGTATGGCATCCTCATAACCAGGTATTTGCACCTTCTCGTAGAGGTTTACCTTCTGAGTAGTTTTGCGTCGTGCATAGTCCAAGAGTTCCATCTTACGGTTGTAAATCTCGAACTCGATGCCCAATCTCGACATCTGCTTCAAGACCCTAATACCCTCGGCGTACCAAACAGGCGCCGAAAAGAGGTCGTAAGCCTTCTCCTTATATACAATATCATTTAATATAGGTATGCACACGCCCGCAATCTTCTGCGATGCAAGCACCACATCCTCGATGCGGATTAGATCACAATCAAACTCTCCCCACAGCTGAACCATATAGTCATAGCGAGCAATAAGCTCGTCAAGCTCCTTACGGTAAGCCAGTGCAGAGTCCTTCGCACGTTTAACCTCCATACGCAACGCACTCTCCTTACTCTTGATGGTCGGAAGAGCATTCTTGCGTATTTTGAGCTGTTTGTTCAGCTCGCCGAGCGAAGTCTTATTATACTGAAATTTGATTGCCATAAGCTATTGTTATGCTTTCCAATATTTTTCTGCAAGCTCCTGCTTGATGCTAACCTCACCCTTAGAGAAGTACTTGGCAAAGAGCGACCAAGCGGTATCGAGCATCTGCTCAATCTCAATGTTTACATCAATCGAGAGCAACTTCTCTGAATAGTCGTGAGCAAACTTCAAGGCACGCTCATCGTAGTCCGAAAGGTCAAAACCGTTCTCCAACTTAGTCTTGGCGTTGGCGGCATCGGCATACAGACGTACGCAGGCGTTCATAACCTGAGGATGGTCCTCACGGGTCTTCTTGCCGATAACAAGCTGCTTCAAACGCGACAACGAACGGAAGGGATCGACGATAACCTTACCCGTATCTGTATCGTTACGCAAGAAGAGCTGACCCTCGGTGATATAACCCGTATTATCGGGAATAGCGTGAGTAATATCGCCACCCGACAGTGTGGTTACCGCAATAATGGTAATTGAGCCGCCATTGGGCAACTGCACCGCCTTCTCGTAAATCTTTGCCAAATCCGAATACAACGAGCCAGGCATTGAGTCCTTCGATGGAATCTGGTCCATACGGTTAGACACGATAGCCAAGGCATCGGCATAAAGGGTCATATCGGTCAAAAGCACGAGTACCTTCTCGCCCTTATCTACTGCGAAGTACTCAGCAGCGGTAAGCGCCATATCGGGAACGAGCAGACGCTCTACGGGAGGGTTATCCGTCGTATTTACGAACGATACGATACGGTCCAGCGCACCAGCGTTCTCGAATACCTGCTTAAAGTAGAGGAAGTCGTCGTTGGTAAGACCCATACCGCCAAGGATAATCTTGTCGGCCTTAGCACGCAGTGCCACATTTGCCATCACAGCGTTATAGGGCTGATCGGGGTCTGCGAAGAATGGAATCTTCTGTCCCGACACGATGGTATTGTTAAGGTCAATACCCGCAATACCCGTAGCGATAAGCTCCGAAGGCTGCAAACGGCGGAATGGATTTACGGTAGGACCGCCAATCTCGCGCGCCTCACCCTCAATCTGCTCGCCACCCTCCAACGGCTCACCATAAGCATTGAAGAAGCGACCTGCCAACGCATCCGATACGCGAAGCATAGGAGGCTCACCGTGGAATACTACCTCCGAATCGGTAGCAAGACCCTCGGTACCTGCAAATACCTGCAACGTAACCTTATCACCCATAATCTTTACCACCTGAGCCAAACGACCACCTACGGTAGCAAGCTCATCGTTACCTACGCCCGTAGCACGAAGCGTAATGGTAGCCTTGGTGATATTATCAATCTTTGTATATACTTTCTGAAATGCACGTGTTGTCATAACTTCTCCTCCTTATTTTGCGAGTTTATCGTTTACTGAGGTCTCAATCTTACGGCGATAGTCGTCAAACTGCTCCGACTTCCACTCCGAGTAGTTCATCTGACGGAAGAGGTAGATAAGCTCCTTGAAGTAGAGTGCGCACTGCTCGAAATCGGCAAAGTCGAACGACTTACGGCAAATATCAAGTACCATATTATACATCAGCTTCTGACGCTCGATGGGACAGTTAGCATCAATCGAGTCAAATGCGTCCTGCTGCAAGATAACCGAGTCGAGAAGCTCGCTCTTCCAGAAACGCTCGTGATACTCTACGGGAACACCGTCATCACCGAGGATGTTAATCTGGTCGTTAGCCTCCTTACCGCGCTGTACGATGGTCTTACCCTCATACACTGCATCAACCCAATTCTTCTCGATATGCTCGTCGAGATAGCTGCGCACCTCGGGATACTCCAAATACTTAGAGTAAGAGTCCAGAGGGTCGATAGCGGGATAACGCTTCGAGTCGGCACGGCTCTGTGATAGAGCATAGAAACAGCGCGCCGCCTTCTTTGTAGATTCGGTAACAGGCTCTTTAAGGTTACCACCTGCGGGCGACACAGTACCAAGGAAGGTTACAGAACCCGTAGCACCATTATTCAACTTAACCAAGCCTGCACGAGCATAGAAGTTCGAGATAATTGCCGAGAGGTCCATAGGGAAGGCATCCTGACCAGGAAGCTCCTCCAAACGGTTAGACATCTCACGCAATGCCTGAGCCCAACGCGACGTAGAGTCAGCCATAACCAACACCTTCAAGCCCATCGAGCGATAGTACTCACCGATGGTCATACCTGTATAAACTGACGCCTCACGTGCCGCAACGGGCATATTCGAGGTATTACAGATGATGATGGTACGCTCCATAAGTTTGTGTCCTGTACGAGGATCGACCAACTCGGGGAACTCGGCGAAAATCTCCACAACCTCGTTGGCACGCTCACCACAAGCGACGATGATGATAACATCTGCCTCTGCCTGCTTAGAGATAGCGTGCTGCAACACGGTCTTACCTGCACCAAAGGGGCCAGGGATAAAGCCTGTACCACCCTCTGCCAACGGGTTAAAGGTGTCAATAGCACGAACACCTGTCTCCATCACGCGCGAGGGACGAGGCTTCTCCGTGAAGCAGCGAATAGCCTGCTTAACGGGCCACTTCTGAACCATAGTAATATTGTACTCGTTATTGTCAGCATCAACCACAACGGCTATCGTATCGGTAACCTTGTACTCGCCAGCTTCAACAACGCTCTTGACGGTGTATGCACCCTGCATAACGAAGGGGACCATAATCTTGTGCATCACCCACTGCTCCTTAACCTCGCCAAGCCAATCGCCAGCAGTAACCTTATCGCCAACCTTTGCAAGGGGCTTGAAGTCCCACTTAGCATCGAAGTCGATAGGGTCGGTAATAGAACCACGGTTGATGAACAGACCGTCCATCTTCTCCAAGTCGTTCTGCAAACCATCGTAGTTACGCGACAACAGACCAGGAGCAAGCGTAGCTTCGAGCATATGTCCCTCGAACTCCACCTTGTCGCCAATCTTCAAACCGCGTGTGCTATCGTAAACCTGCACATAGGCCTCATCGCCTATGACCTTGATGACCTCCGCCATCATGCGGGTATCACCGCAATATACGTGGCATATCTCATTCTGAGCCACCGCACCGTCCACCTTGGCGATAACGATGTTCGAGATAATACCGTTTACACGTCCTAATGTTTTCATTCGTTTATGGTAGTTTTATTGTTTATTCACAAGCTCTTTGGCATCCAGCTCCTCAATCAGACGATTTAGCATCTCACGACCAACCTCGGGTGCAAGCATACTCCAACGTGCCACGATATTGACCTTTACCAAATAAGAGAGTAGGTAATTGACATCGAAAAAGTCGAAGACGGCAATCTCATCAGCCTCCGCCCAGCGTACAGCATCAATCTTGCGCTCCTTCTCGACAATATTCTTCTCGTCGCTTACCGCCGTAATGACAGCATCTACATAGGGCAGCTCGCCGCGCAGACCGAAATCGGCTGCCGATGAACGTGTCAGTTGCTCGACGATGTCGCCACCACCGACAACTACATCGCTAATCTGACGACCAGCCTCACGCGCAGCAAGGGCTGCTGCGATGTTACGCAGGTTGCGATCAAACTCGCCCCAAGCAACAAGGAAACGGCACTTCGACGCCGCCAACTCCTCGTAGTATGCCTCAAAGAGCGCATGCTCAAAATTAGCATCGAGCTTAACCTCCTCGTCGCGCTCCTCATCCTCCTTCTCGGCATAAAGCTCTACGACCTTGGCAAGGCGCGAGGGGAGCAACGAGTAACAAGCCTCGTTTAGCACCTGCTCGACCTGCTCACGTGAGAGGTTACCGAGAGGATTATGGCGTCCGCGTTGCTCACGACACGCGATGATATTCTCGCAGTCGTAGTAGGCATACAGCAGACCGATAGCCCGACGGTCGTTATTCGATACCTCGGCGAGAATCTCATCAACAATCTCGCGAGCATCGAAACCCTTGGTATCCGAATCAAGCGTCCACTCACGCAGACCAGCTACCAAATAGTAATACTCCGTAGAGAACATAATTACTTGTAAAGCATGTTAGACACCTTCTCGCGCAGGTACTCCTTGAACAGCGCATCGAAGCTCTCATCGGTAAACGAGATGTAGTAGCTACCGCCCTTCTCGCCAACCTTAAAGCCACTCTTAACGTCCTTGGTGTAGCCCACCTCGACACCAGCCTTCAACAGCTCCTCAGTTGCGCTCTTCATAGCTGCATCCAACTCGGCACTCTTATCCTCGGCAAGCAGAGCTTTAAGTGATACGTCAGCAGATGCCGAATTCCAGTTCTTGGCAACAGCGAGCAACATATCCTTGATAAATGCAGCATCAACCACAGCAGCCTTTACCGCCTCGCCCGTAGTCTTGGCAACGATAGCCTCGACCAACTCGGTCTTAATCTTTGACACCGCCTGACGTCCAGCAAGCTCAATCTCGGTCATTGCATTCTTCGCAATATCCTCGGCACGAAGCTCGGCAGCCTTAGCCACAGCATCGGCCTCAGCCTTAGCGTCAGCCAAAATCTTTGCTGCCTGCTGCTTTGCATCAGCCACGAGACGCTCTGCCTCCGAACGACCCTTCTCCAAACCATCGTTGTAGAGCTTTTGTGTCAGCTCTTGAAGTTTGTTGTTCTCCATAGTTTTAATAATAGTTTTAAGTTTTATATATTAATTATCTAATTCACTCAATAACAGATATTTGCACCGAATTTCACTCTTTTTGACCCTTTATAATTAAAAATTATAAAAAATACCCCTCGCAAAATTCCCACAAATATATGTTTTATTTTTCACTTTACAAACATTTTGACATATAAAATCGACCTTAAAACTAACTTTGAAATAAAGAGTTGTCGAATAAAAAAATTTTTGTATCTTTGTTTTCACTATGAGAAACGATACCAGCAATAAGGTTGTCGCCACACTCGATGCAGGTGGCACAAACTTCGTCTTTGGAGCGATGATAGACGGCAAGCCCATAGGCGACACACTCACACTACCCTCGTCGGCTCACGATTTGGAGCTATGCTTAAACACACTTATACGAGGCTTTGAGCAGATTTTCAACTCACTCGAACAACGCCCCATTGCCATCAGCTTCGCCTTTCCTGGGCCAGCCGACTACCGCAATGGCATCATCGGAGGCTATCTTCCAAACTTTCCGTCGTTCCGCGATGGCGTAGCCCTCGGTCCAATGCTCGAAGAACACTTCAACGTCCCCGTGTTTATCAACAACGACGCCGATCTGTTCGCCTATGGCGAGGCAGCAGGCGGCGCACTACCACGCATAAACCGCCGCTTGGAGGAGTATGGCTCTACGAAGCGCTACCGCAACCTTTTAGGTTACACCTTTGGTACAGGCTTCGGCTTCGGCTTTGTGATGGACGGAAAGCTAAATCTCGGCGACAACTCGTGCGTGGAGACCTTCTGCCTGCCACATCGCGACATGCCGCAGTATATCGTCGAAGATGGCGTCTCGATACGTGCCGTAAAGCGTGTATATCGAGAACTTTCGGGCGACGAGCGCGAACTTGAACCTCGCGACATATTCCTTATTGCTGAGGGCGCTGCCGATGGCGACACAAAGGCTGCTGCCGAGAGCTTTGCTACACTCGGCCGCGTGGCAGGAGACGCAATGGCAACAGCGGTAACACTAATGGATGGCATTATCGTTATTGGTGGCGGTTTGAGTGGTGCTTCGAAGTACTTTATGCCAGCCCTTATGGCGGAGCTAAACAGCAAAATTGAGACTATGTCTGGCGACCGCATTAACCGCGTACAGATGAGAGCATACAACCTCAATGATGAGGCTGAATTTAAGGAGTTTGCAGGAAGCACCTCACGCAAAACAAAGGTATATGGAAGCGACAAAGAGGTGGACTATAACCTCGAAAAACGAATCGGCGTAACGCTCTCCGACATAGGAGCAAGCCAAGCTGTTGCACTGGGCGCCTATCTCTACGCCATCGACAACTACACCAAATAGATTGACAATTAAAAACAAATGAGGCTGACATCAGCCTCATTTGTTTTATCCTTGACCCTATTTATTGGGCGACATATATCTTGCTACACGCGACGCGGTCATACACAACAGACTATGGTTTGCGACACTTGACATCGAGGTAACGCCCATAATATCAACCATAAAAATCTCGTCAGCGCTCATCAGCGCCGCCTCCGACACATCGGCAATATAAAGCTCTACCCCAGCACCTATAATAGCCTCGCGAGCAACCTCAAATTCCACAGAAGAGAACTCCGTTGGAGTATATATCTTGCCACGATAAACCACAAACACAGGCATCCACGGACGGCTTATCAAATAACGATTTTCATCAAGTAACAAAGCTCTATCCGCACCATACATTCTCACTCTACGATTCGCCATTGCATCGGCGGCTAACGACTCCGACGTCTGAGCTATCGTCGTAGGCACATTACCAGTAATACACTGAGCCACAAAGCGTATAGAGCGATGATATGCCCCTCGTCCAAAGGTAGGTTTGCCAACCGTGAGCGACAGCTCTCCACGACCGTTAAGCGAGATATCAACTGGACAACTAAACATTGCCGAGGCGCAGCTCAAACGTAGCAGCTCGGCAATAATTTGCTCCACCTCCGACGCCTTGTAGAGCGACGCAAAACCAAAAAGCAGCTCCGAGTCATGACGAAGCACCTCGATATGTCGAGCAACATTAAAAGAGCGCCCCGCAAGAGTGTGTATTCGCTGCATAACAAACGGCTCATCTAATCGAAGTTCTGACGCCTCGACTACCCTACCATCTATCCACGCAAGGTGCTTCATTTTAATTTAGGTAAACTACTGTAATGTAAAGATTTTCAGCAACAACTCTTTAAGCAGCTCGCCGCCATCAAGACCGCCGCTATCGACACCCTTACTCTTGGCATCATACTCCCTTAAAAGACCCAAAATTCCGAATACACGGCGATTATTCCAGCGCCCGACATTCGCCTTTAACTCTCGCACGGCATAGCCATTATTTGCACGTATTTTCGGAAGAAGCTCCATATCCGACGGCAACGCAACACCTCTTCGACGGCAATCCCAGATAAGATAGTTGAGTAGGAATAGCTGCTGAAAAAGACCAAAAAGCACTGTAATTGTCAGCGTTATAGGATAGTTCTTAGGATTATGCGCAAAGTGGTCAGCAATACGCATCGCACGTGCTACATCCTGTTTTAGCACAGCATCATTCAGCTCGAAGGTGTTAAACTCCTTGGAGATACCGATATATTGCTCAATATGGGCATCTGTAATCAGCCTATCATCCTCCGCCATCGACACCGCGAGTTTATCAATCTCTCGTGCCATACGGGCAACATCCATTCCCACATGCTCTTTAAGCATCGCGAGGGCCTTGGCATTAATCTTAAAGCCCGAATTAGAGATATACCCAGTAAGCCACGTATCTACCTCATAATCACGTGGACGCACCGACTCAAAGACGCGACCATTCTTCACGCAACTCTTATAAAATGCCGTACGCTTGTCAATACCACGCCCCTGCTCCTTGTTCTTATAGCAGATAACAAGAATGGTAGTCGCCTGAGGCGAGGAGGTGTAGTGTACTAAGTTCTCAATCTTCGCAAGTTGCTGAGCCTCACGCACAATAATAACCTCGTATGCACCCATCATTGGCATCTGACGACATAGGTTTACGACATTTCCGACATTGCTGTCTAAACCATATACCGTAATCTGGTTAAACGAGCGCTCCGCCTCATTCAGTATCGTCGTAGAGAGCTTATCGGCAAGCGCGTCGATAAAATAACCCTCGTCGCCCGCAAGCAGATATATGGGGCTGAAACGGCGAGCTTCGACATCCGCCATTATGGAGTTAAACTCCAATAGACAATCACTGAATTTCACTGACTTAGCCATTGTAAACTACACTACTAATTTATATATTATCGCGCACTATACGGAGTACATTTTCAGTCGATTTCGTAATACAAAACCTATCGTCCAAACGACGTCCGATAACCCACACTATATCGTCGCCCGACACAAGCACAAACTGGCGACGCTTCTGCGCCAACGATACCTTCTTATCTATAAGATAGTCGCTCAGCTTCTTGCGACCACTCATCCCCAGAGGCACAAACCAATCGCCCTCTCTCCAACGACGTATAGTAAGCGGGAATTTAAGTTTATCCGCATCAATCAATGCCACATTTTCACCCAAATCCAACGAGTCGATAAAGTCGATATTTGTATAGTGGTAGTAAAGCACCGAGCCTCCCGCATAGGAACGTATCATAGACCTATCAACAATAGTTTCGCAGTCATCATCATCGGCAATAGGCGTAAGTTCGACTATGCCACGATTGACCACGGCGACCCACTCACGCGAGTAGAAGCGTCGTCCCGTAGCGCAATTATCAAGGGCATGGCACAGAGCATCAACAACATCCCCCTTAAAGCCAAATTCCGAGTTAAGTATCTCATATATAACATATCCTCGCGGCAACGGGTCGTTGATACGGTCGGCATCGAGTCGCCATATACCATCTTCCAAGCGCAACACGTCGCGTTTAATAATCTCCATCGAGGCATTTATAAACGACTGTGCTTGACTAAGTCGCGATATGTTACGTCGCATAATAGTCGTTATCTGCGGATTTATCTCGCGCAGCATAGGTATTACACCCAAGCGGACCTTATTACGCAGATACTTTGTCGAGCGATTTGACGAATCCTCACGAAATGGAATGTGGTGAGCAATGGCGTAGTCGTGAATATCCTTGCGGGTGGCGAACATCAGCGGTCGCACAACACGCCCCAACTGCGTTGTAATACCCGTAAGACCACGCAGACCCGTACCACGCAACATATTGATAAAGAAGGTCTCGATAGAGTCGTTGATATGGTGAGCAATGGCTATTACCGTGTAGCCATGCTCGTCGCACAGCTCCTTAAACCACGTATAACGCAGACGGCGCGCCGCCATCTCCATCGACTCGCCCGTACGCTCCATCTCGCCCACGGTATCGAAACGCTTATTGAAAAACTTAGCGCCATAGCGCTTAGCCTCTTTTTCAACGAGAAGCTCATCCTCATCACTCTCAGCGCCACGTAACTGGAAGTTGCAGTGAGCCACACCAAAGCGGTAGCCTGCCGCAGCTGCCAACGACATCAGCACCATAGAATCGACGCCGCCCGAGACGGTGAGTAGCACCCTATCGTCGTGCGTAAACAGCTCGTTCTCGTTTATATATTTTTCAAACTCTTCAAGCAATAGCATAACCTAACTACAAAATATTTACCTCGGGGACAATATCCACACCAAAGCGAGACTTAACCTCGCGACATACGCGTTGCGACAGGGCTATAACCTCACTACCCGTAGCGCCTCCGTGATTGACAAGCACCAACGCCTGACGGTCGTGAACGCCAACATTACCCTCACGATAGCCCTTCAAGCCCGCCTTGTCTATGAGCCATCCTGCGGCAAGCTTAACATGTGCCATATCATTGGGGAGTGCATAGCGTGGCATTTCGGGATACTCTGCCGTAAGACGGTCAGCAACAGCGACATCAACAATAGGGTTTTTGAAGAAACTTCCAGCATTACCCAGGACCTTGGTATCGGGCAGCTTACGCGAACGGATAGCACACACCGCATCGCGGATATTACGCAACGTAGCACCGCCACGCGCCTCTACCTCGCCAATAACATCGCCATAGCCTAAGTTTGGACGAGGCGTTTTGCTCAGTTTAAACTCTACGGCAAGGATTATCGCAACGCCTTTAAGTTCGTGTTTGAAGATACTCTCACGATAGGCAAACGAACACGCCTCTCTATCAAGCCTTACGACCGACAAATCGCGTGTATCGAAATACTCTACTACCGTTATAACATCCTTAGCCTCTGCGCCATAGGCGCCTATATTCTGCACTGGTGCTGCACCCACCGAGCTGGGAATTAACGAGAGATTCTCCATACCCCACAAGCCGCGTTCAACACACCACTCGACCAACTCATCCCAGTTAGCGCCAGCCTCTACACGTAGGCTCATACTATCGTCATCCTCATCGATAACCGACACACCACGCGCTACTGGCGTAAGCAACACGCCATCCCAGTCGCGCGTGAAGAGCGTATTGTTGCCTTCGCCAAGAACATACCACTTGTCGGGACGTTGCTCAGAAAATATCTCACGCAAATCATCAGCTGTCTCAAACTCGATAAGCGTCTTTGCTCGCTGCACAACACCAAAGCTGTTACGCTCAGCGAGATTTATATCATTATAAATACGTTTCATAACGCAAAGTTAAGAAATTTTTACTATATTTGAGAGATAATTGCGACTTTTATACACTCGCATCGCGCAAACGGACAATAAAAATAGTAACCAATAAAACTTTTTCACTATGTTTACCCAACAAGACATCGCCCAAATTGAGGCTCGCGGATTGAGCGTCGAGGAAGTAAACCGACAGATAGAGAATTTCCGTACAGGCTTTCCATCGCTACCCGTCGTTCGTGCAGCATCAGGAGGCGACGGCGTACGCCAACTAAGCGACGAGGAGCGTGATGCCGCACAGCGCTACTACGAGGAGCGCGCCAATGCGCTACGCACCATCAAATTTGTACCCGCCTCGGGCGCCGCAACACGTATGTTTAAGGAGCTATTCGAATACGTAAATGACGACAAGCGCACCGCAGGCATCGACAAGTTGATTACCAACCTCGAAAAATTTGCATTCTTTGCCGAACTCGCCAAGTACCTCAAACCACAAATCGAGGACAAGGAGGTTGTTCGCAACATCATAATCGACGGCTTAGCATACGGCTCTAAGCCCAAAGGTCTGGTTACGTTCCACGCATACAAGCAGGGCGCACGCAAGCCCGTAGAGGAGCATCTCGTGGAGGCGGCACTCTACGCGCGCAACGGCGATAAGGCAACAATCCACTTTACAGTATCACCCGAACATCAAGCAGGCTTTGAAGCATTACTTGCTGAGCGTCAGGACTATTACGAAAAGTTATTTGGAGTAAAGTTTGAGGTTAGCTTCTCACAGCAAAGTCCCGCTACGGATACTATCGCCGTAAATCCCGACAACACACCATTCCGCACCGGCGATGGCAAGTTGCTATTCCGTCCCGCTGGACACGGCGCACTCATAACCAACCTCGACAAGCTCGTTGCCGACATCATCTTCGTCAAGAACATTGACAACGTAACGACCGACGAGCGCAAGAGTGATACGGTTACCTACAAAAAGGTGCTTGCGGGCGAGTTGTTGCGTTTGCAGAGCCGCGTATTCGAGCTTTTGCGCCGCTACGACAATGGTGAAGATTGCGATAAGGAGGCTATCGAGCTGCTACGCGACGAACTTTGCTGCAAGCTCCCCGACAACCCTTCGCGCGACCTGATTATCAAGACTCTGGACCGTCCTATGCGTGTTTGCGGTATGGTCAAGAACGAGGGCGAGCCTGGTGGTGGCCCATTCTGGGTACGCGACGACGAGGGTCGTGAGCAGCTGCAAATTGCCGAGTCGAGCCAGATTGCCGCAGAGGATATGCATCTGATGAAGTCGGCAACACACTTCAACCCCGTAGATTTGGTATGCGCCGTGGGACGCTACGACGGTAGCAAGTACGACCTAACAAAATATACCGACCCCAAGACAGGCTTTATATCATCGAAGTCGGCAGGCGGCCGCGAACTTCGCGCACAGGAGCTTCCAGGTCTTTGGAATGGTGCAATGGCAAATTGGAACACCCTCTTTGTGGAGGTACCAATCACCACATTCTCGCCCGTTAAGGTTGTTCAGGACCTACTTCGTCCCGAACATCAATAGGCGCGATTAGACACACAAATAGTAGAGGCTAAGGGCAGTTGCTCTTAGCCTCTACTATTCTCATTATTATTAGACTTTTCTATCTTGCAAGTCGTCTTCCCACATAACGCCACGCCTCACGAAGCCACAGCACAAGCGATGATAGCAAGACGATAATCAACCAATCTTTGAAGCCCTCGGCATTAAACGCCCAGTCCGCTGTATGGAACATAGGTTGCACATTGAAGAAGTTATACAACAACTCGACAATAGCAATCTGTCCCACAACAATCGCCAATGCAATAGTAATAAAGCCCTTACCGTGGTGCAACGAGAAGAAGCCTCGTTCACTACAATAGGTGCGGGCATTAAACATATTCCAGAAGTGCGACCACACAAATATCGAGAATAGCAGCGTACGCTCGTATGGTGTAACCTCGCTACGTTCGCCAAGCGACAAACCCCATAGGTCGCCAACACTCTCCACGTTCGCATGCTGAAAGAGGTATAGGAACGACAAGGTAAGCACAAAGAAGAAGATACCCATACCAAACACTCCAACAGCCATCGAGCGACTGACAATAAAGGCCTTACGGTCGCGGGGCTTATCTCGCATAACATCGCTTGTTGGCGGCAGCGACGCCAGAGCCATAGCGCCAAACGAGTCCATAATAAGGTTTACCCATAGCATCTGAGTAACGGTCAAAGGCGACTCAACACCCATAAAAGCGCCTACAAGCACAATAAGACAAGCTGCAACATTCACCGTAAGCTGAAAGAGCAGAAAACGCTGAATATTTTGATATAGCGAACGTCCCCACATCACAGCACGTCCAATGCTTCCGAACGAATTATCGACAATGGTTATATCGCTCGCCTCCTTAGCTACCGACGTACCATCGCCCATCGACAAACCTACGTGGGCTGCTTTAAGGGCTGGCGCATCGTTCGTGCCGTCGCCCGTTACCGATACCACGTGTCCCTTGCGTTGCAGAGCCTCCACAAGACGCTTTTTATCCATCGGCCTCGCGCGCGCGATAATCTTAATATTGAGTACGATATCATCAAGCTCCTCGTCGCTAAGCACCGCAAACTCAGCACCCGTAATTACCGTAGAACTATCGTCGTCATCGCTACACAGACCTATCTGACGACCAATCTGCTTTGCGGTGGCAACAGTATCTCCCGTAACAATCTTTATCATTATGCCCGCATCACAACATTGTGCAACAGCCAGAGGCACATCATCGCGGACAGGGTCCGATATTGCCACAACACCCATAAAGGTAAGATCATTGAGCAATATACCCTTCTCGGCATCGAGGACCGACATATCATCATCTATCCAACGATACGCAAAGCCGAGTGTTCGCATCGCCTGCGACTGATAGTTCAGCAGGTCGGCATCTATCGTCGCCTTGCTAACATCTGCATCGGTTGTCGAACATAGCGAATTAACAATCTCCGGAGCGCCCTTGACAAGCAACACGCGGCGTCCCGAGGCACTGACCACAACCGTAGCCATATATTTGCGCTCGGTAGTAAAGGGAAGCTGCTCGATAATGGTATATTTGGCACGCATAGCCTCGTAATCTACCCCACAATCACGTAGCCACAACAGCAAAGCACCCTCAGTGGGGTTACCCAGCACCTTAATATGGGTCTTGTCGGTAAGGTCAAGCGAAGCGGTAGTATTTACTGCAAACGACTCCTTAACAAGTAGGCTTGTAACATCATCGCCCAACTTTTGAGCCTCGCCAAGCGCATAGAAGCGAGTCTGGAAAATTGTCATTCGGTTGCGCGTGAGAGTTCCCGTCTTATCAGTACATATAACGGTCGTTGCACCCATCGTCTCGCAGGCATGCATCTTGCGCACAAGATTATTGGTACTGAGCATACGTCGCATACTATACGCCAAGCTAAGTGTAACCGCCATAGGCAGACCCTCAGGCACAGCAACTACGATAAGCGTAACGGCAATCATCAGCGTCTGCATAGTATATGCCAACAGCAGCGCGAAGTCAGCGCCAGGATGCAGCCACTCAAATATTCCGACGACCATAGCCATAAAGAGCGCGAAGAAAGCGACGATAATAGCGACACAGCGCCTACGACTATAACTCTCAAAGCGCCGAACGACAAGCATAAAGAATATCGCCGTAGGGATAACAAGCGTAAAGGCTAACGGATGCCAATCGAAGAATACAAGGAGCTTACCGATGATAACCAACGCCGCAAACAGATAACCTAAACGCGTGATAACAGCACTCAGCCCATCAAGTTGCTCGTTTAGTGGGGTCTTAACACTATCGTCAATCTGTGCCGCCTCGAAGACCTTGCCATTCTCTGTGCGGTCGCCCACGGCAAAGACACGGCATACACCATAGCCCTCCATAACATTCGTGCCACGCATAACGTGATTTGAGGGGAAGGTTGCCTCGGGGTCGAGCTTGCCAATATCTGCCGTCTTGTTACATACAGGCTCGCCCGTCAGCGTCGATTCATCGACACGCAGCGACACCGCCTCCAACAGTTCTCCATCGGCAGGTATCTCATCACCCGTAGAGAGTATAACAATGTCGCCTACAACGACATCACGTTTGGGTATCTCGACAGTTGCACCATCGCGAATAACCTTTACTGGCTCGTCATCGTTTACGGCATTGAGTATGGCAAACTCCCTGTCTGCCACCATCTCAAAGTAGAACGAGAAGCCCGTCGCAAGAAGCACTGCGACAAAGATGCCGAGAGGCTCAAAGAAGACGGTCCACCCCTCGCCGAGACTATAATACTCATAGCAAGCAATACCCACCGAGAGTACGCCTGCAACCAATATAATTCTAATTAGTGGGTCATCAAACTTCGCCAAGAAGCGTCGCCACAGAGGCACCTTCTCGGGTGGTGTAAGGATGTTGGCACCGTTATCCGAACGACTGCGCAACACCTCTTCGCTCGATAAGCCGCGATATTTAATACTACTGCCCATTTCCCGTTTTCAATTTGTCGCAAATTTACAATATTTAACCGAGAAATAGCCACTCCACACCACATTTTAATAACATTGTAACAACACAATTTTAACCCGAGCGCCATTTCGGAGGCTTGCACCTACGCCCGTAAGCAGGCTTACGCGTAGGTGTAAAAAACAAAAAGATGTCTTGCGACATCTTCTTGCTTCGTTTGTTTGGGTGGAAGATGGGATTCGAACCCACGACCTTAGGAACCACAATCCTCTACTCTAACCAGCTGAGCTACATCCACCGTGTAGATTTGTCTCCAAATCGGTGTGCAAATATACGCACTTTTTTTGTATATCCAAAATTTTACGTGTTTATTTTCTCAAAACTATCGAAATTATTGCGTTCTACCCACCATAACCTCGCCAATGACAAAAAAATAGCAGGAACGCGAGAATACACATAGGTAAATCTCGACGCTCCCGCCCCTCAGTTCATCCGACAAGGCTACTTACAGCCTCCCTTAGTGGTGCTGCAACTGCCCTTTGTCGCACTCTTGTCGTCGCACGTAGTCTTAGACTTGTCTGTCGGCTTGGTGTCGTGCATTGCCGTAGTCTTCGTTGTCTTGTTCTCAGTTTTCATAGTCGTAAAAATTAAGTTATACACCCTACCTACTGCAAACGCCACGCCAAAATAAGAGCAGTTATATTACAAAATTCCCCTCAGGATAGTACTTTTCGTACAGCCCGAGGGGAAACGATTTTAAGGATGTGCCGCAGATGGCGGCTCATCAAGAAATGTTACTCGTCAAATGAGTGGATAACAACACCCGAACGCAACTTAGGCTCAAACCAAGTGGTCTTGGGAGGCATAATATTGCCAGTGTCTGCGATGTCGATAAGCTGCTGCATTGATACGGGATACAAAGCGAAGGCAACCTTCATCTCTCCGCTATCAACACGCTTCTGCAACTCGCCCAAACCGCGGATACCACCTACGAAGTCGATACGCTTAGAGGTACGCAAGTCAGCGATACCCAAAACCTTATCCAATACGAGGTTAGAGAGGACTGTTACATCCAAAACGCCGATAGGATCGTTATCGTCGTAAGTACCTGCCTTAGCGGTCATAGAGTACCACTCGCCATCGAGATACATTGCAAAGTTGTGCAAAGCGTTGGGAGTATAAATCTCCTTACCCTTCTTCTCAACAACGAAGTTCTCCTCGACAGCCTTCAAGAAATCCTCCTTAGAGAGACCATTGAGATCCTTAACTACGCGGTTGTAGTCGATAATGCGAAGGTGCGATGCGGGGAAGGTAACGGCCAAGAAGAAGCAGTACTCCTCATCGCCAGTGTGGTTAGCATTCTTCGATGCACACTCCTGACCTACACGTGCAGCAGCAGCTGTACGGTGATGACCATCAGCAACATACAAAGCAGGGATACCCTTGAACAGCTCGGTGATACGATCGTTGGTCTCCTTGCAACGGATAACCCACATGTGATGACCGAAGCCATCCTCTGCCACGAAGTCGTAGTCAGCCTCATGCTCAGCAACCCACTTAGAGATAATCGCGTCAATCTCAGCGTTATCGGGATAGGTGAAGAATACAGGCTCGATGTTCGCCTTCTGGTTGCGAACGTGAATCATACGGTCCTCCTCCTTATCGGGGCGGGTAAGCTCGTGCTTCTTGATAGCACCCGACAAGTAGTCCTCATAGTGGCAGCACATAGCGATACCATACTGCGTACGGCCGTTCATAGTCTGAGCATAGATGTAGTAGTACTCCTCGTCATCCTGTGCTAACCAGCCCTTCTCCTTCCAGATGCGGAAGTTCTCCATAGCCTTCTCATAAGCCTCCTGTGAATGTTCATCGGCGATAGGATCGAAGTCAATCTCGGGCTTGATAATGTGGAGCAACGAGCGCTCGCCAGCCTCAGCCTTAGCCTCTACCGAGTTAAGAACGTCGTAGGGGCGTGATGCTACCTCCGATGCCAACTCCTTCGGAGGACGAATACCTTTGAAAGGTTTAATTCTTACCATATATTAATTGTAGTTTTAGCTTGGTTATTATTCAAAACAGGGCGGGGCAAAGCCCCCTACCCAACTATCGTAAAAGCGCCGAAACGCTATCTACTACTTGTTTACCTGGAAACGTACGTTGCCGTTTACGAAGTAATCAACAATCTGACGTGCAGCAGCCAAACCTGCGTTTACGTTAGCCTCAGCAGTCTCAGCACCCTGCTTCTTAGGAGTGCCGAAGTAGCGCTTGCCAAACTTCTCAGCATATACCTCCTTAGCATCGGGAGCGATGTCGGTGATATATTTGAGGTCCTCGCGCTCCTCCATTGCCTTCATAAGACCCTCCTCGTTGATAACCTCCTTGCGGGCGGTGTTTACCAAGGTAGCACCCTTAGGCATCGACATAGCGAGGTCGTAACCGATAGAACCCTTAGTCTCAGCCGTTGCAGGAATGTGCAATGAGAGGTAGTCGGCAGCAGCATAAAGCTCTGCGATAGAGTTCATCTTCTTAACGCCATCACGCTCGAAGACAGCCTCATCAGTGATGAAGGGGTCGTAAGCGATAACATTCATACCAAGAGCCTTACCCTTCAAACCTACCAAACGACCTACGTTGCCGTAAGCGTGGATAGCAAGAGTCTTGCCCTGCAACTCCGAACCAGTGCCAGGGTTGAACTGGTTACGTGCCATATAAACCATCATACCCAATGCCAACTCAGCAACTGCGTTAGAGTTCTGACCAGGGGTATTCATAACAACGACGTTGTGAGCAGTAGCGGCAGCCAAATCCACGTTATCAAAGCCAGCGCCAGCACGTACCACGATTTTGAGCTGCTTAGCAGCCTCAATAACCTCAGCAGTAACCTTGTCGCTACGGATAATCAAAGCATCAACGTCAGCAACAGCAGCCAACAACTCCGACTTGTCAGCATACTTTTCAAGGCGTACTACCTCATAGCCAGCCTCCTTCAAAATTGACTCAATACCCTCAACAGCAGTCTTAGCAAAGGGCTTCTCGGTTGCAATAAGTACCTTCATAATTAGGTTTTATTTTGCGATTAGGTTTGTTTAATTAGGCAGCCGCCAACGAGTATTCGCGACGGCTACCATGTTAATTATTATTGATTTAGGTTGGATTACTTGTGAAGCTGCTCGAACTCCTGCATGCAAGCTACCAAAGCCTCAACAGACTCCTTGGGGCAAGCATTGTAGATAGATGCACGGAAACCACCTACTGAACGGTGTCCCTTGATACCTACCATACCGCGCTCCTTTGCGAACTCCATAAACTCCTTCTCGAACTCCTCCTTGCCAGGAGCCATCACGAAGCAGACGTTCATCAACGAACGGTCCTCCTTCTCGGCTGTACCTACGAACATAGAGTTGCGGTCAATCTCGTTGTAGAGCAACGCTGCCTTCTCCTTGTTACGCTTATACATCTCCTCAACACCACCAAGCTCCTTAACCCACTTCAAGGTCTGATACATAACGAAGATGGGGAATACAGGAGGTGTGTTGAACATAGAGTGGTTGCGAGCCTCCTCGGGATAGTGAGTAGAGTAATCAACCATAGTCTGCAACTTGCGACCCGACTGACCGAGAAGATCCTTGCGGATAATAACGAAGGTAACACCTGCGGGGCCTACGTTCTTCTGAGCGCCACCGTAGATCATACCATACTTCTTGATGTCGATAGGACGAGACATGATGTCTGACGACATATCAGCAACCAATGTTACGGGCGAGTCGATATCCTCGTGGATCTCGGTACCGTAGATAGTGTTGTTGGTAGTGATGTGGAAGTAGTCAGCATCGGTAGGGATGGTGTAGTTCTTAGGAATGTAGTTGTAGGTCTTGTCCTCAGAAGAAGCAACAACCTCTACCTCACCGTAGAACTTAGCCTCCTTAACGGCCTTCTTTGCCCAAACGCCAGTCTGCAAGTAAGCAGCCTTAGTTTTGAGAAGGTTAGCGGGAACCTCAAAGAACTGAGTTGAAGCACCACCACCGAGGAAGAATACAGCATAATCATCAGGGATGTTCAACAGGTCGCGCCAAAGCTGCTCAACCTCTGCCATAACGCGCTCCCAGCCAGGAGTACGGTGTGAAATCTCCAAGATACCGATACCGGTGTTGTCGAAATCGCGGATTGCCTCAATAGCAGCCTCAACAGCCTGCTTGGGAAGTACGCAAGGTCCTGCGTTGAAATTGTGTTTCATAAGTTTTAAGTGTTTTTTAAGTTTGTTTATAAATGATAAATCGTATCTTCTCTCCACACAGGTCGCTCGACGCCTATACGCAAAACGACCATCCATAGTTAGTCATACAAAGATAATCAATTTTTGTCATTCCCAAAAGGAAAAACCAAAATTTTTCACTTTCTCGCCGCTATATAAGCAAGTTTTTACTTTTTTCAATGAAAAAGAGCGACCCGAAGCCCTTTTCAAGACACGGAGCGCTCTTTGTTTTTACACTTTTCAAGCCCTACAATCGGCGCGCACCATCCGAGATAACCACCGAATAGACCTTCGGCTCGTGGCCATACTTCTCATTGAAGCGACGCTTAGCCTCGGCGATAAAACCATCATAAAGCTCGGCCTTCACAAGGTTGATGGTGCAACCGCCAAAACCACCGCCCATAATACGAGAGCCTGCGACGCCCAACTCCTGGGCAACCGTAGCCAAGAAGTCAAGCTCCTCGCACGACACCTCATAATCGCGCGACATTCCCCAGTGCGTCTCATACATACGCCTGCCCACGGTCTCGTAGTCATTGTTTTTCAGCGCCTCGCAGACATCCATAACGCGTTGCTCCTCGCCAATGACATAGCGCGCGCGCTTATAGTCCTCCTCCGATATTTTATCCTTAACAGCATCGAGTTGTGCCATCGTTGCACCTCGCAGGAACTCCTGACCAAGCACCGCTGCTACCCTCTCGCACGATGCTCGACGGTCGTTATAGGGCGAGCCGACAAGCTCATGTTTAACAACCGAGTCCAACAAGACGAGCTTATAACCGTGTGCCTCGGGGTTGAACGGGAAGTATTCAAACTCCATAGAGCGGCAGTCGAGACGCATAAGATGTCCCGCCTTACCGAAGATTGATGCAAACTGGTCCATAATACCGCACTTCACGCCGCAGTAGTTATGCTCGGTAGATTGACCAATGCGCGCCAGCTCGAAGCGGTCGATACCCAAGTCAAAGAGGTCGTTGAGCGCATTTGCAAATGTCGATTCGAGGGCAGCCGATGACGACATACCTGCACCAAGAGGCACATCGCCCGAAAAGGCGGTATCAAACCCCGCTATCTTACCGCCACGCTTCTGTATCTCGCGGCAAACGCCAAAGATGTAGCGCGCCCAGCTCGCCGAGGGAGCATCCTCCTCTGCTAAGCCAAACTCGGCATATTCGTCCAAATCGACAGCGTAAGCACGAACCTTATCCCCTCCATTTAGGCGTATCTCGGCAACCATACCCTTGTCGATAGCGCCAGGAAAGACAAAGCCTCCGTTATAGTCGGTATGCTCGCCAATGAGGTTGATGCGACCAGGCGAGGTAAACAGCACTCCCTTCTGGCCAAAACGCTCTAAAAATTTCTCGTTGATAAGATTTACATTCATAGTATGATAGTTTTAGTTATATACTCGTCGCACAAACGCATCTACAAAATTAGATATTTTCTCGGACTTTCGCAACACATTTTGCCGAAAATTACTACCTTTGCTACTATGGAACGACGCGATAATGTATTTAAGTGGCTCGATGACCACGGCATAGAGTACACCTGGTATGAGCATCCCGAGGCTCCCACAATCGAGATTGCACGTCAATATTGGCGCAAAGATGGCTCGAAGCACTGCAAAAACCTATTCTTCCGCAACCACAAGGGCAACCGCCACTACTTAGTGGTCTTCGACTCGGAGCAGTCGATGGCAATTCACGACTTGGAGCATATACTGCATCAAGGCAAGCTATCGTTTGCATCGCCCGAACGTATGATGAAGTGGCTCGGGCTATGTCCAGGATCGGTATCGCCATTTGGGCTTATTAACGACGAGCAGAACCACGTACACCTCTTCTTAGATGAGACACTGCGCAAACAGCCATCGCTCAGCTTTCACCCCAACGACAACCGCTTCACGGTGGTCATCGCTCGCAAGGAGTTTGAGCGATACCTCAATTTAGTCGGCAATACCTATGAATATATAAAGCTATACTAAGCATTAGCCGATAGCCACAAAAAAATTCCTTGCTAAAACGACTGCAAGGAATTTTCGTTTATATAACGTCGATTACTTCTTCTCTTTGAGCAAATCGCGAATCTCTGCCAAGAGGACCTCCTCCTTGGTAGGCTCTGGCTCGGGAGCAGGTGCTGGCTCTGCCGCTGCGGCAGCCTCCTCCTTCTTACGAAGATTAGAGAGCTTGTTGATAACCTTAATCATCATAAATACGCTCACGGCGACAATCAAAAAGTCGAGGCAGGTCTGCAAGAAGGCACCATACTTCCAAAGCACCTCTGCAACCTCGGGAGTTACCACCTCGCCAGCCTCGTTAAGCACTGCGGGCTGAGCCTCTTTGAGCGTAACAGCCAAATCAGAGAAGTTCTTACCACCAAGAAGGTTACCGATAGGAGGCATAATTATATCGTTCACCAACGATGTAACAATCTTACCGAAAGCTCCACCGATGATAACACCGACTGCCATATCTACCACATTACCTTTGAGCGCGAACGCCTTAAATTCTTGTAAAAGTCCCATAATATTAAGTTTATAAAGTTATTGTTTCGCGTTACAGACCTGTTAATAACTACTAATCAAGCCCCTTGGATAGTGCAAAAGTAATATTTTTTCCTTAAAATACCAATTTTTGCACAATAAAAAGAGACAGCCCGAAGACTGTCCCCAACGAAACTTTATACTTAACTATGCAATGGGTATCACACGCAGTGCATCAATCGAAGAATATCGTAGTCTCATCCACGACGACATTCCAGTCGAAAAGGTCAGCCGCACACTGCTGCTGGAACATCGTGAGCATCGACGTCGATGGGTCGTCATTGACAACGGCTTCGAAGAACGCCTCGGTCGAGGGGTAATAGTTGCGCACCTTGCGAGCGAAGCAGTCGTAGAAGGCTCGCTGCGCCTGCTTATCGAGTGCGGGCGGAAGTATGCCGTCGGCAACGAGCTGTGGATAGGGGAAGATATTTCGCATATTGTGTGCGTCGGCATTAAGCTCGCTGACGATAGTCGATACAACATATATCTCCACGGTATCGCCCTTACCTGGAAGCTCCACGAAGGTAGTATATACGGGGTAGTCAATCTCGATAGCCTCGACAACATCGCCCGAGAATTCGTCGAACTCAACGTCTGCGAGGTTTTCCAGATAGACCATATCTCGATAGGCACGAACCTCATCACGCACCTCACGACGCTCCTTTTCGCCCCATTTAGCCTTAGACGAGCATCCTACAATCATAGCAGCCGCAGCCGCAAAAATGGTAATTGAAAGTAAAAATCTTTTCATCTTAACTTATGTTTTGGTTTGCACCATACCCTACAACTCCCGTGCCACGCCCCGCACTATCAAGACCTCTTTGCTGCACGTTGCTCATACAGCGACGTAACATAGACCGTAAAGACTGGGAACATAGCCATACCCAAGACGGGCAGCAGTACACATATAACCTTGCCTGTAATCGTTACGGGGAAGAACGAAGCACCCACCGTCGTAACATTCATCCACGCCCACCACAGCGCATCTCCAAAGCTACGCACCGACGCATTTACGGGCGACTCAAACTCATAGAATAGCAGCGCAGCAAAGTAGGTTACTACGGCCACGGTGGCGATATATGCCCACAATAGACGTGTAACACGGCTCTCGATAAGCCAGCGCATAGTGATATATAGTGCCAACACCGCGCGCAACATAACCACGCCACTCATAACCATCTGCATCGTATGACCATAAGATACCCCAATAGATACAGCGATGGTGTGGTACGGTATCGAAAGAAGCAGAATAACGATATTACGCACCAGATAATGCCACGGACGAGGACTATATGCCATAAGCACAAAGAAGTCGAAGCAGAATATCAGGCACACAGCAAATGTAGCCCACGAGAATAGCTCGGAGAATGTCGCCAACTCTCTTGAATAGAGTATCTCGGCAGACATCGCCACAAGCAAGGTTACACTTGCTATGAGCGTAAGGATATTTGTAGCACGTAAAAGCATATTGGATTTTTATCTCCATCGGGCAACTTTCGTGCCTTAAAAGTTATAAAAAATCGGGCAACCTATTGATAAATAAACAAAAAGTATTACCTTTGTAGGTTGTTAGGTTAATCATCAAAAAAAACATATATTATGAAAAAACTACTCTTAATGACCGCCGTTTGCTTTATGGCACTTGGCTTTGCTTGTAATTCGGAGCCTGATAACACTCCCTCAAACAAGCATTTCAACATCACATCAAAGGATCTCTTTATCGTTGGCGCCGAGGGTGGCAACGTAGCCATCACCTACACCATTAGCGACCCCGTAGCAGGTGCAACCGTGGAGGTTAATTGCAGCGAGGCGTGGCTCTCATTCGATAGCTCGATGGAGGGTGTAATCATCGCCTCGGTTAGCGCTAACGCCACATCTGAGACTCGCACCGCCACCGTAGAGCTTACCTACGACAGCGAAGTTGCCAACGTAACAATTATGCAGAGCGAGTCGGCAGGCAACAATCAGCAGCCTGGCAATGGCGACGTACTGTTTGCGGCAGAGTCTCTCGACGGCTACTACTATGGTCAGCTATACGCCGAGGAGTTTGGCGAGGTGGCAGATCGCTATGTTGTGATGCTGTCGGACAAGGGTGTAAACAACGCGGGTCAGGCATTTCCCGATGCTACCTATTATTATATAGATGCATTTGCACCCGTTGCAACGAACGAAGCCCCCTACCGTATTGCCGTAGGTACATACACCTTCGATGCTCAGAACTCTGGCAAACCCTTTACTTTCACCGCCAAGAATAGCCGCCTGATGCAGACAACGCAGGATGATGTTGTCGAGACATTCTTCACCGCTGGTGAGATGTTCGTTACAGAGACCTCAATCACCCTTAACGTAACCGTAAATGGCAAGGCTCACACGGTAACATATAGTGGCGATATGACACTTCAAGATGTAAGCAATAATAACAACAATGACGACGACCCAACAACAGGTCAGGAGAATGAGGCTAAATCTACTTACACCTCTGACTACGAAATCACATTCCCTGGCGAACACCGCGCTAAGTGGATGTACGAGGGCGATTACTGGCGTGTTGGCTACTCGAACTATACCATTATGATTATGAACAAGTCTAATGGCACCGTATTTGGCGACACCTTGCAGCTCGACATCATCACTGATGACACAAACACCGATGGCGACTTCTACGGCAAATATGAGTGTTCGTATAAGGCTGGAAAGAATATCATGATGGCAGGCTTTGGTCAAGGCATAACCCCCGTAGGCTCGTGGCTTATCGAGTATGGCAGTGGCGGTATGAGCAACTACGCTATGCTCATTAAAGGCAATGTAGAGATTATCGACAACGGAAATGGCACATCAACCATAATTCTCGATGCCTACGACTGCAAAAACAACCATATCACCTGCAACTGGACTGGTATAATCGAGGATGGTAACTAATTATAGCTATTAGACAACAAATCGAATAGGCATCGGCTATCTACGGCAGATGCCTATTTTTTATACATATAGCACTGACTATTGGCAAGTTAGCAGCCATATCGCAACCAGCGCTATAAAAATTAGCAAAAATAATTAGCCTAAAAGTTTGCAAAAATAAAAATTGTCGTTATCTTTGCACTCGCTTTTAAGGCAATGGCGAGATAGCTCAGCTGGTTAGAGCGCATGATTCATAATCATGAGGTCGAGAGTTCAAGTCTCTCTCTCGCTACAATCGAAAAACGGATAGCTCAGGCTATCCGTTTTTGTTGTATTATCTCCCGCTCTACCTTAGCGCGTCTATAAATTCGATGATTTTATCGAGGTCATCAGGCGAGAGCCACCCTATCGTCTCGTCGCGGCGAAACCACGTGAGTTGCCTCTTAGCATAGCGGCGTGAATTGCGTTTGATAAGCTCTATTGCCTCATCGAGAGTTATCGCTCCGTCGAAATAGTCGAATAACTCGCGGTAGCCGACGGTCTGCAAGGCGTTACAATGGCGCAGAGGCAGCAGCCGCTCAACTTCGGCAACCAAGCCCTGCTCAACCATCATATCTACACGACGATTTATCCTATCGTAGAGTACATCGCGCGGCATATCCGTACCCACCTTAACGATACTGAACGGACGCTTAGCGACCCTGCCGCTACGTAGCTCCGAATAGGGACGACCACTCACAAGGCAAACCTCCAACGCTCGCATCACACGGGCGGGGTTTTGCAAATCGACAACCTCGGCATAGCTCTTATCGAGGCTGCGCAGCTGCTCAACAAGTGATGACAATCCCTCGTTTGTAAGACGCTGTTTAAGACTCTTTCGAAGCTCCTCATCCGCCTCGGGCAGGTCGTCCATACCTTCGCACAGCGCCTGAACATAGAGACCCGAGCCTCCAACAGCGACAACCGTATCGCACTCAACAAAGAGCTTATCGAGTAGCGCCAAAGCCTCGGTCTCGTACCTTCCGCAATTAAACTCCTCTTCGGGCGAGCGGTCGGCAATGAAGTAGTGCTTTGCGGCGGCCAGCTCCTCGGCGGTGGGTTGCGCCGTACCGATAGGCATACCGCGATACACCTGACGCGAGTCGGTGGAGATAATAGGTGCGCCATAGTGCTGGGCAAGTCGCACAGCAAGTGCCGACTTTCCCGAGCCTGTTGGACCCACCACAACAACAAGAGTCTTACGTTTAGAACTCATCGTCATAGTTATCGTCGCCGTCAAACTCGTTGTAGTCGCTCATCATCTCCTCGAAGATTGAGCCAGACTGCTCCGTAGCCTCGGGGTCATACTGATCTGGCACAGGGGCGTGTTCGAAGGCTACGCGAGGATATGCAAACTCCTTCTCGGGGCGCTGCATATCAATAAGTTCGAGGTAGTAAGAGCGATTATTGAGCATATCGAAGGTATAGATAAGTCTATCGTGGAAGTCGTTGTTCACCTCCATCAGTTTGACATTATCCATACAGCGCGGCATACCTGGGTCATCGCCCATATCAATTTGCACAAATTCCTCGACAGGACGCCATTCGGCATCGGATTTGAAGATAGATACCATACAGTCGTCGTAGCGCAAGGCACGAAGCAGAAAATCTGAAAACTCACTGAGCGTCATATCGGGATAGACCTCAAAGTCGCGAACGAAGTTATCACTCTCGTCGCTGAGCATACGATATTTGAAAATGATATTCATAAATTTTAACGTCTAAATATTCTATACAAATGTAATACATAATTTGAGAAAAATACCATTTCGATTAATAAAATTAACAATAGTATTGTTTAATCAAAATTAAATAGTATATTTGCAGTGCTTTTCATAGCAAACTCGTACCGAATTTGGAGTCTCCAAATTCACTTATAAATCAAAGTAATATGCAAGATTTAGCAGCTTTGGAGGGTAAAACCATCCTTGAATTACGCGAAATAGCAAAAGTTTTGGGCATTGTCCCATCCACAATGAAGAAGCACGAGCTTCTCAATAAAATCATCGCTGCCGCCACAGGCGACACCCAAGAGGAGCAGAGCAGAACATTCGCCCCTGCCAAGCGAGGCAGACGTCCTCGTATGAGCAGCGTTAGAATAGAGAGCAACACGCCAACATCAGAGGGTGCCACCGCTGAAACAGAAGCAGATAACAACACCGACGAGCAGAGCGAAGCACAAATCGCCCCCGCCGATGAGACACCACAACAGACGACCAAGCGTCGTGGACGCAAACCCAAGGTACGCGAGGTTGTGGAGGTCGTAGAGCAGACTCCCGCAGAGGTAGAGGAGCTAACGGCGATTGATAGCGAAGAGGGCTACGCCCCCATCGAGGAGAGCGATATGGACCTCGACGAGGAGATGGATGATGAAATGGACGACAACGAGGGTCTATACGGAGATGAGTACAACGATGAGCCTATCACAAAAGATGACTTTACCGCCGTTATCGAGGGTGAGGGAGTCTTAGAGATTATGCCCGACGGCTTCGGCTTCCTGCGCTCGGCAGACTACAACTACCTCAACTCGCCCGATGATGTATATGTATCGCCCTCACAGATTAAGCTCTTCGGCTTAAAGCCTGGCGACACGGTAAATGGCACGATACGTCCTCCAAAGGAGGGAGAGAAGTACTTCCCATTGGTACACGTAAACCTCATAAATGGTCTTACACCCGACTACATCCGCGACCGTGTGCAGTTCGAGTATATGACGCCGCTCTTCCCGAGCGAGAAATTCAACCTCACGGGCAACGGACACAACACCATGTCAAATCGCATCATCGACCTCTTCTCGCCCATAGGCAAGGGTCAGCGCGCACTAATTGTAGCACAGCCCAAGACGGGTAAGACAATGTTGTTGCAGTCGATAGCCAACGCCATCGCCGACAACCACCCCGAGGTGTATATGATAGTGTTGCTCATTGATGAGCGCCCCGAGGAGGTTACCGAGATGGCACGTAACGTAAAGGCTGAGGTCGTGGCATCGACCTTCGATGAGCAGGCATCGCGCCACGTCAAGGTTGCCGAGATGGTATTGGAGAAGGCAAAGCGTATGGTTGAGTGCGGACACGACGTTGTCATCTTCCTCGACTCTATAACACGTCTTGCACGTGCCTACAACTCTGTTCAGCCCGCGTCGGGCAAGGTACTGTCGGGTGGTGTGGATGCAAATGCACTACATAAGCCCAAGCGCTTCTTCGGAGCGGCGCGTAACACCGAGGAGAAAGGCTCTCTGACGATTATCGCTACCGCCCTTATCGACACTGGCTCGAAGATGGACGAGGTTATCTTCGAGGAGTTCAAGGGTACGGGTAATATGGAGTTGCAGCTCGACCGTAAGCTGTCGAATAAGCGCATCTACCCCGCTGTCGATGTTATCGCATCGGGTACTCGTCGCGAGGATTTGTTGCTCACGCAGAATGTCATGCAACGTACGTGGATACTGCGTAAGTACCTCTCGGATATGACCACCGTCGAGGCGATGGAGTTCTTGCAGAAGCAGATGAACCTTACCGAGAACAACAACGAGTTCCTTGCAACAATGAACCAATAGTCTATGCGACGTCTTCTACTACTGCTTATCGCCGCCACAATGGCGCTACCCGCCGTGGCGTGGGGTCCCAAAGGACACGACGTCGTGGCATACATTGCCGAGTGCCACCTCTCGAAGCGCGCCAGACGCCACGTCGAGGATACGCTCGGTGGCAAGTCGATGGTATCTGTGGCAAATTGGATGGACAACGCGAGCCACACCGACGACTATGCCCACACCAAGACGTGGCACTACGTAAATGTCGATGCCGACGAGCAGAGCTACGCCGCGTCGCGCAAAGAGGCAAAGGGCGATGCCGTAAAGGCTATTGACGACATCGTAGCGCGCCTTAAAAGTGGCGAGCTAACCGAAGATGAGGAGCGCGTGGAGCTAATGATGCTCATACACATAGTTGGCGATATGCACTGTCCGATGCATGCTGGACACAAGAGCGACTTGGGCGGCAACACCGTCAAAGTAAAATTCTTCGGCAAGCAACAGAAGCTGCACAGCGTATGGGATAGCGAGATTGTCGAGTCGGCGCACCGCTGGTCATACAGCGAGTGGCAGCAGCAGATTGACCGTGTATCGCCAAAAGAGGCAAAGCGCATAGCGCAAGGTACTCCCAACGACTGGATAGAGGAGACCGTCATATTAGCGGCAGACATTTACGAGCAGTCGCCGTCGGGGGCAAACCTCTCGTACGACTACGTACACCACTACGCCCCGATAATCGAGGAGCAGCTATTGAAGGGCGGCATACGTCTTGCGGCAATTCTCGAAGAGATTTACTAAGAGTTTACAACATACTCACATACGACAAACGGAGTGGAAAACCACTCCGTTTTTGTTACTGTATTACAATCTGCTCGACGGGCTGACGCTCAACGCTATCCAACGAATGCGATTGATACTTAACCTTCGTAAAATCTATCGTCGTGAGGTCGATACAGCGCACATTCATATTTATCGCGGTGCGGTAATAGACCCTGCGATGCGATAGGTCTATCGCTGAGGTCCACTGCGTAGCACTACACATAGTGCGGTTGTTGGGGTTTTCGATGGTCATCGGCACATCGAACGAATTGAGCAGATGAAAAGCCTGCATCACAGTAGCCTCACCGTCGCCCATCGGCGCAGCCGTATTACGGAAGAAGGCGGCACGAATGAAGCGAGACGGAGGCGTAAAGTCGCCAGGCAGACCGAGCATCGCCGAGCTACCACCCAAAGGCGAGAGCGTAGCGCCTCCCAGCTGATACTTCTCAGCTGCACCTGGACGCAAGTTCACATAGTTATCGAGATTGGTGAGGTGCCATTGAAAGTCGGGAGCGTTGGTAAGCACACCAACCCTATTCTCGTAAAAGTGTGCCTCGCCATCAACAATCTCCAATACCACCTGCCTACCCGTAGGCTCGCCGATGCGCCAGTGCAGCGCAACGCTATTTATCAGAGGGATAACGCGCACCTCTTCAATTGCCTGCTTAACATCGTCAATAGTTGCACACTGCGACAACATCCACTCCACGAGCTGCATATCGCACACCGAGCGCTCCTTAAAAGCCGCATCAAATGGCTCGTAGCTGCCGAAATTGGGGAAGAAGAAGAGACCCGCCGACAACCCCGCCTCATTGATACCCTCGGCGATGAACTCTCGCTGCTGCACAGCGAGACCCACTACACCATAACGCGCCGTATAGCGCATACCGTCGGCGCCATCGGGCGTAAACGAGCGAAGATGCTCTCCACGCGGGATGATGACATACTCGCTCTTCAACATACCGCTATACGCCCACTCGATAGTGCGCGCTTGAACATAGCTACCATCCTTAGCTGTGAGTGATATGCCCGTGCAGGCAAACGATAGTTCGGCACTTGCCACAGTTGCAACACCCAAAAGAATACCTTTAATAGACTGTCTCATAATATATAGAAATTTATGAACAGCCTACGCATAAACTATGCCCCAAAAGCAGTGAACCGTCCGACAACTGTCAAACGGTTCACTGCAAACTTTCAAAGATATTACTTCTTGTCGCCCTGCTCTTCGCTACGTTGAAGATTTAGGCGCATCATCTTTCGTATAGACTGTGCAAGACGCTGCGGCTCGATATTACGCTTAATTACCGAGTTGTGCGCCAGTGAGATACCGCCCGTCTCCTCCGAAACCGCTATGACAATAGCATCAGATACCTCGCTCATACCCAAAGCGGCGCGATGACGCATACCATACGACTTAGGCACCTCTTGCTGCGTAGAGGGTAACACACACTTAGCTGCAACTACCCTATCGCCCTTGATGACAACGGCGCCATCGTGCAGAGGGGCGTTCTTAAAAAAGATGTTCTCCAACAGTGCAGTAGATACCTTAGCATCAATCGAGATACCACTCTCAACAATGACACTAAGGTCGCTTGTCTGCGTAATGATGATAAGCGCACCCACCTTCTGCTCGCCCATCTCCTGACAAGCGGCAACGATAGGCTGCAAATCTATCTCGTCGTGATGTTTTCGATTGCGAAAGTTGAAGATGCGTGTAAGGAACTCGAAGTTATCGCGCTGACGACCTATCACCTGCAAGAAGTGGCGTATCTCGGGCTGGAAGATGATGAGTATGGCGATGACACCGACCGAGATAATCTGCGAAAGGATGGTCGAAAACAGCACCAGGTTGAATGTTCGCACAAGTATCCACAACAGATAGATAAAGAAGATGCCCACCATAATATATGTGGCACTGGTACCACGCATAGCGCGATAAAGCCCATAGAGCAGCGTAGCAACCAACGCAATATCTATCAAATCGACAAATGTTATTGGGATAAAGCCCATAGCGCAACGTTTTAACAGTTACAAGTTATAGTGCATACCACATCATATATGGTAGTCGCAATATTTTGGTGCGAAATTAGAAAAAATATTGCCGACTTGCAAATACAAATCGGCAATTATTTTCGATTGTGCTAATATTTGCTACTGAGCGGCGTAAAGCTCATCGACCTTTGCGAGTACCAGTGTCGAGATATTGAGCGACGGATCGGCGTCGATGACCTGAACAGCGTTAAGAATCATCTTGTAGCGCTTGTCGCCATTGATGTCGGCGATAGCCTGCTTAACCAACTCCTGGAAGCGGTTAAGAAGCACCTGCTGCTCTTCGAGAAGCTGCATCTCCTCCTGCTGCAAAGTCTTGGTCTCGGACTGAACGGTAGCCTCAAAGTTGTTCATACGCAACTGCAACGAATCGCCCTTCTTCTGCAACTCCTCCTGCTTCTGCTGTGCATTAAGCGTGGTTATAAGACCCTTGGCGTACTCCTCCTGCAACTTAGCAGCGTCGCTCTGCAACTTGTTATACTCGGCAGCCAAGCCCTGCTCCTTCTTTGCCCAGCCCTCCTGCGTGGTACTCATCTTCTCCTGGAACTTCTGAATCTTCTCCTCGATAGGCTGACCCTCTGCCTGGTAGATCTTGCTTGATGCCATCACAAAGTCGATGTCGAGATAGACCACATCGCCACTCGTTACAACCTGCACATCGGCAAGAGCTGTTGAGTCGGCTGCGGCAGCCTTGTCATCGCTCTTCTCGCTCTTCTCGCCGCCACACGCAACGAGCATAGTCGATGCAATAACAGCAAACAAAAGTGTCTTTTTCATAATCTTATGCTTAGTTTTTAGTTAATTTTCGATTTCAAAACACAAAGGTACGAAAATTTATTTACTTTTGTAGAAAATTTCAAAATAAATTAACACTATATGTACGAATACATATCGGGAAAAGTTAGCGAGGCGACACCCACATACGCCATAATCGAGGCTGCGGGAGTGGGATACTTTATCAACATCTCGTTGCAGACATACGCCGAAATAGAGAACCTTGGCGAGGCAAAGCTCTACGTTCACTTCGTGGTGCGCGAAGACCAACAGGCCCTCTTTGGATTTAGCACCAAACTCGAACGAGAGCTATTCCGACAGCTAATCAGTGTCTCGGGCGTGGGCGGCAACACGGCGCGTATGATACTCTCGACATACTCGTCAAAGGAGCTGCAAAACATCATCGCCACGGAGAATGCTGTGCTGCTAAAAAATGTGAAGGGCTTAGGATTAAAGACGGCACAGAAGATTATTGTCGAGCTATCGGGCAAGATGCTCGAACTCGGAGCAAGCGACCTTATGCTCACGCCGACAACCTCCGCAAACCGCTCGGCGGCATACGACGAGGCGTTGGCAGCACTCGCTATGCTCGGCTTCCAAAAGGCGGCATCGGAGAAGGTGCTAACCGCCATATTCAAGGAGCAACCAACAATAGGTGTAGAGGATGCGGTGCGTGGCGCACTGAAAAGATTGTAAGAGGCGGCCCGACAACGGGTATAAAAGCATATTTTTTGATACTTTAAGTGGGCAGTTGCAAAATAATTACTAAATTTGTGCGATTATATAGGTATGAAACATTTTAGGCTGATACATATTATTGCCGTTATCGTTGCCGCAGCACTTATTGGTGTCGGTTGCAGCAACGAGAATGATAACACGCTCACGTCGCAGCAGACAAATATCGCAAACTACCTCAAATCGTCGCACCAGCCACGACTCATCCCCGAGTCGGAGCTATCATCGTCTCTTGACGAGAAGCCCGAGTACTACGTACAGTGGGGCTTGGACCTCTACCGCTACATCGCCACGATGTACGAAGAGGGGCGCGACAGCAAGGCGGAGGTTGCAATGGGCAATACGCTCTCGCTGCGCTACTCAGCCTATATCTTTACTAACCGCACACCCGCAATCGACGCACTGTATGCCACCAACGACGAGACAATGATTGCGCAGTTGGAGAGTGCTGGACTTAACACCTCGTATGAGTGGACCACCGACCCATACGTCATCACATTGGGGACATCGGAGATTGTCCAAGGGTTGGAAACTGCCCTTGTAGGTTGCCGTGAGGGCGACACCGTCGAGATTTATATGACCTATGAGCAGGCATACGGCAAAGACTTTATCGGCATGGTACCGAGCAAGTCGGCTGTCGTATGGTATATTGATATATTAAGCGTAACAAAGTAAATCAAAGATGAGGATATTTACCAAATTCATAACTCTTTGTATCCTATTGGGCGTTGCCGCGGCATCGTGTGTCAAAGAGCCAGAGGTGAGCTTCGAGGATATTGAGCAGCGATCACTCAAAGCGTGGATTGAGAAGCACCACCCCGAGCTTATAAACAACTATCAGGAGGATGGCGGCTACTACGTCGAAGTTCTCGACGAGGGATGCCTCGACTCGCTCCCCATCACGGGCAAGGATGTGTGGTTGTGGTACGACTTTACGGGTCGCGACCTCGATGGCAACGTATGCGAGTCGCGCAACGACTCGACGGCATACCAGCAGGGTACATTCAACGTACACACGCGCTATATTCCTGCATACCGTTTCAGCGGCGCCGAGGCACATACGCTTATGGAGGGTTCGTACCTCGCGACATTCAACGAGCTTAACATCGGCGGCGAGAAGTTCTCGGTACGCTACGGCACAAAGCTACGCCTATATCTGCCCTCATCGGTTATCGACGGCAGCAACGGCATCGAGGGCGATGGCGGCTACGAGGGTCAGTTCTCACTCGACGGCAACGTACCGATGATACTCGATATGACGATATATGGACACGTCAATAACCCCGTAGCATACGAGGGCAACCACGTGGATTCGTTTGCCAACATAAACGGAGGTCTATGCAGCGAGCATAAGGCCAAAATAGATAAGGCGGAGACATCAAGCCTGCGTCGTCATCTTGCAACACGCAACGACGAGCAGACGGAGGAGGATACCAAATATTTGGAGTTCTTCGATGGTCGCTGGCACCAGCCTATCGACACCCTCGCACAGCTCTACGTAAACTACAACTACTCGCCAGCCCGCAATAAATTCGACTTCAACGCCATCGGCAAAGATACGCTTATGTACCCCGACCAGAGCATCTATCGTGCAGGTAGTTTCAGCGTATATGGCACGCAGACGATGGACGAGATAGACCGTCGCATAAACGACGCCCTTGTAGAGCGTTTTGGCGATGGTATCTCGGGCGATAAACTCGCAGAGGCGGACTCGGTAAGCAAGAAGGGTGCGGTAAATGTGTGGTACGTAGGCCGCTTCCTCGACGGCTTCGTCTTCAACACCAACATCGACGAGGTAAAGCAGATTGTCTTTGGCAAGGTGGAGGAGAAGGGTACGCCGCTCGAATTCGACGTTAAG
Source organism: Alistipes sp. (assembly GCA_017416915.1). GTDB lineage: Bacteria > Bacteroidota > Bacteroidia > Bacteroidales > Rikenellaceae > Alistipes. Next base: position 41,131 of record JAFQAN010000010.1, read on the forward strand.
AAGGCCCTCGACACCCCCGAAGATGCAGGAACGATATTGGCGTGGGCATACGCGATACCCACACTGCGCATAGGTCAGTGGGCGACAATTCTCACCGTATCGACATACGCATACGGCATAGCTGGCAAGGTAGGCACACACACAAGCGATACCACGTCCGACACGTCGTACTACGACTATATGAACTACATGAACTATATGAATTATATGAACAGCTACTATGGCTACGGCTACGGTAGTATGTATAACAACGGCTACTACGGCTACGCCAACCCCTACTACTACGGTTTCCCTGGAACGTATGACGACGGCTCGGAGAGTACGACGGTAACATATACATCCAGCGAGGTGCCAGCATATACGCCGCTGCTGTTCCAAATCTTCATATCGAAATAGAATAAAGCTCGCGTTTGCGAGCTTTATTTGTCTTATAGGTGCGACTGCACTATGTGAAGGCTACATACCTCGCGCACGGTTTAGCTCGGGGGCAATCTCACGCATCAGCTCCACACACCTCTCCTGACACTGGCGAAATATCTCCGACGCCACCTCACGACTACGAAGTGTATCTGTCAGTTGCAAGCTCTCTATGTCGCGTTCAACACCCTGTTTCACAGTGGTAAAGAGATAGGGAAAATAGAAGTTATCAACGAGCTTCGAGTATGCCACAACATCCATTTCGGCACGGTAACGACGGATGCTATCACACCTACGCGTAGCATCCTCCATCCACGCCTGGCGTATCTTCGCAATATCGCGCTCGATAATCTCCTCAGCGGAGAGCTGCACCTCGACTGGCGGCGTTGTCTCTTGCGAAGCTGGCTTATCGGGTGTCGGGCGCAACATATAGGCGACCACCCCACCCACAGCGGCGAGTATAACAACAGCTACCCATACAGGGCGTCTTCGCGAGGGTTTGGCATTTACTGCTGAACTACTCGGCAACTCGACATCGACTTGCTGTGCGCAGAAGTCGCTCCACCCCGCATAGCCCACATAGCGCGAAAGGGTCGAGAGGGTCGAGGGGCGCGGCATTGTCGAACGCTTATCGTAGCCATAGAGGCGCTTCAACGTCGATACGCTGAGGCTGTCGCCCGTAACCTCCGACACGTCGAGCGACAATTGGTCATAATCGGTCGGGGCGTCGAGCGTTCGCCCAAAGCGACGCAAGACCTCGGCTTTGAGCAGTTCGATATATTGGTTATTCTCCATCATAGTAGCACAAAGATACAAATAGTTTGACAAATCGAAGCTATTTCTACGAAGTGAATTGTAATGAATCGTAGTGAATTTGGCGTTTTAAGGGCGTTGTACCTACCTTTGCAAAAGAAAAACAGCCCCGCTCTTTGTTAATTGCGAGAAAGTTCGTATCTTTGCTTTGCTGCCGAGAGGTAGCTGACATTTTACGAGGACTTATAAGTCTCAGCTAACGACAAAACCGCCAATTTTGTATGTGCTTCGGCACTCTTAATGTACGCTGAACGAATAAGGGTTTCACGCATCGACACTGGGTGCGGGCTGTTTGTTATTCGTATTGTGCATTGGGTGCTTGGCGGTGCCTGTCGTTAGATATGAATAGTCATAGGTCTGCACCTATTTACTTTTTAATATATACTAAACTATGATGAATTTTTTAATGGAAGTATTAAGCTGGCTTTTTGGAGCATTTATTCTTGCGCTCGTTTCCAGCTTTCTGACACCTTCGGACAATGAGATGAAGGCGGACTTTTACGAGAAGATGGAGCAGGTTGTTGTAGCCTCGGCTGCGGCAGATGACTCGTTAGGAGGCTATTTTGCAAGCGGCATTGTCAATACCCACGAGGGACGAGCATTGATTCGCGCGGGCATTAAGGCAGAATACGACATCGAGATTAATGATTGGTGGGCGGTAAAGACAATCAGCATCAAAGCAAAAGGTTCGGATGATGAATATGAGCGCGTCGGCTTGGGTATTTGCGGCTTCACGATATTTGACAATGACGATTTAGAGGAGATGTTGTAGGGCAATACGCACGGCTGTTAATTTGGATTACATATATTAATATATAGACACGTAAACTATGAGACGTATATGTTTTATTATGCTCTGCACACTTTTTGTGGCGGCGCACAGCGCAACTGCACAGCGCATAACATTCGATGTTCACAAACGCAACGTCCTAAAAGTCGAAGTCCTGGAATCGGGCGCAGTAGCCGTCGATAACAAGAAGTACTCGCTAATCGACCTTGTTCGTGGCAAAAACTCAGATATTGCCGAGGCGGTTTACAACTTTCTATCGCTACCCGACCGTTCCGAAAAACGCCTCACGTCGCTTGGGGTTTACGGCGACCAGAAATACTATATCAGTGAAGGTATTGTGCTGCTATGCACCACAAACGGCGCGAACGAGAAGCTGAATGCATTAGTCAAGGATGTAATTATGGATGGCTTTAACCTCTACCGTAACGACATTTCACGACAAGTGTACGGCAAACCCTACTCGGAGCTAAACGAGCAGCAGGCACTTAGCATCAAGAAGTTACCGACAAGAATACATCGCGCCGACGACCCCTATGGGGAGTTGCGCATTGTTCCCGACACGCAAGATATTGCTATTTCTGAGATTAAGTTTAGCGAGGACCCCGACGAGTTTGGCGACTTCGAGTTTGGCTTTGAGGAGGAGTCTAACTTTGATGTGGATGAGCAAGCATTTATTAAGTGTGATGTTATGCCTACATTCCAGGGTGGAGACCTCTCGAAGTTCCGTAACTGGGTGCAGTCAAATGTTAGATACCCCCAAATCGCACTCGAAAATGGTATCCAGGGTAACGTGGTTATCAAGTTTATAGTTGAAAAGGATGGCTCTGTATCTAATATTCAGGTTCTCGTATCGCCCGATAAGACCTTGTCGGATGCTGCCGTTGCAGTATTCCAACGCTCGCCGAAGTGGGTGCCTGGAAAGGAACAAAACGAGCCTGTGCGTGTAACCTACATCCTGCCCGTATCATTCAAGATTCAGCAGCAAGAGGTCATACCATAACATAGAGGCTGACTAAAAAGTGAGTAGTTCAGAGCTGCGAAGTTCTGTACCTTAGTGAAGAGAAGAGGCGGAGAGAAGAGGCAGCAGAGAGGCTGAGAGAGGGAGAGTACTATGAGGATGCCCTGATGAAAGCCTCCGAGCAAGGTCACGCTGGGGCCCAAAACAATATAGGCGTTTGTTTCTACGAAGGCAATGGAGTACCTCGTAGCTATACAACCGCCAAATATTGGTATCGTAAAGCCATTGAGCAAGGCCACGAAATAGCAAAATTAAACCTTGAAATACTGGAAGAAGAGGGATACTAAGCTATAATTAGAAACACCATGAAGAACAACACAACACACGAAGAGGGAGGGCGGTTAGCCGAATTAAAGGCTGTTATCGCCAAAGAGCAGACCAAAGAGCGTCGCAAATGGATCATTCGAGGTATTATCATCCTTGTAGTCAGTACGCTCATTGTCTTATTCAAAACAGCAGTTCAGCGATCTGAACAAAATGCCATCCAGGATGCCGTTCAACAGCAAATTGAACGGCAACTTGAAGAGATAAGACACTAAAACCGGTCTCGGACTACCAAACAAAAGAAATCGCGGACGGGCAAGCCTATCCGCGATTTCTCTTTTAGTGGCTATCGGACTACATCGTGCAGACAAACTTCTGCTCCGTGCTGTCGTCGAATGTAAGCGTAAGCGACAACTCGCCATTGAGAACTATCATAGTACCACCCGACACCGTCTTGCTCTCGCCATTAACCTTGACGCCGTCAGCGTGGAAATAGCCCTTATTTGCAGCCATTGATTTGGGACTGATATATGTAAGCTGGCAACCATTAATCGTAGTCTGTGTACCAACCCAATCATTGACGTAGAGGTTCAGCGAACTGTTGCTATCGTTAGACAGGGCGTAAGTAAAGAAACCGTAGTCGCTATACGACTTATAGGTAAAGTTGGTAAGTCTGATAGCGCCATCATCGTCGCCACCACCAAGAACATCGTCGTCGCTACCGCCGCCACTCTCGACATCCGACAGATACTCGTAATCCTTGGTGCTATTAACGGGACAAACAGCCGTATTAACAACCTCGTAGTCGTAATTTTCGTCATAAGCGCTGACAATAACTATTACTTCGAGATTCTCGGTTACCCAAGAGCTGTTAATGGGTATAGAGTAGCTTACCTCTGCCACTTCATCTACCTCCAATTCGCCAAGCTCGTCGCCCGAAATATCACTCTTTTTGAAAGGTGTTGCAACATAGCGCAGAGCGTGATTGTAGGTCTTGTGCAACTCCGATGTGGCATTATTCTGAGAGGGAGAGTAGATATTATTCTCCAAAACCCATACCGCAATCAGATACTCCATCTTCTTGGCTGACTTAACGTCCACATTGACATTGAGCGTACCCGACTGAGCTGCGGTCTCGATAGCGATACCTACGGGAGCGCCCGTCTTGCTACGGTAAGCATTGAAGGTATCGCGCATAGTTGTATTTACGAAGTAGTCATCAGAGCTGCCACGAGGGATAGCGCCACCAAAGTAGTTTAGATAGATAGTAGGCAGGTTGTCAATTCCCTGGAAAGTGTAGAGCGTCTTTGCATACGAAGAGTATGCAGGGTCATCTCCCTCAGAGTTCATAGTACCTGCGTGGAGTGTTACCTCGTTATAGTAGTTCTTATACTCCGAATTAGCCAACGCGTGCATACGGTCCATTGCCTCGGGGCAATAAGAACAAGCTACGTCGGTGTGTTCGAGAATCAGCAAGCGCTGGTTAAACTGCGACTCAACAGAGACACCTGGACCTGAGCCACCACCCGACGACTCGCCTGTGATGAAGTCGTAGCCAACGATATACTCCTTGTAGGGCTCCCAATCGGGGTGCGTAGCGTATGTCTCCACAGCGCTCATAGGAACATAAATCAACGCGCCTACATATTTATAGCCACCCGACACTGCATCATCACGCAGAAGAGCGCTTTCTCCAAGCGACGGAGGTGTCGTTGAACGTATATAGAGCGATTGTAGGTTGCTACAATTAGAGAACGCTCCAACACCGATACTCTCGATGCTATTGCCGATATGTACGGTTTCGAGGTTTGTAGAGCCAAGGAACGCTGCCTGACCAATGGTGGTTACCGTATTGGGCAGATAGATAATCGACAACTTGCTATTGTAGAAAGCAGCCTGATTTACCGTCGTTACATTGCTGTCAAAGTCGATAGCGTAGTATGCGTAGCACGAGCCATTAGCGCAAGCACCAAAGGCGTGGTTTGTAATATTGGCATTGGTGGGCGATGTCGAGAGTGATAGCTGACCGCTGTCCGACGTATTGTACCATATAGAGTAGTCGTAGGGATACTTAGCCTCAACAACAGGCTCGTCGCCCTGCTCGGGGACAAACTCAAATGCCGCCATAGGCTGAATGGTGCGGCGCTCGATAACAACCTTATTAGAGGTACTCTTAGTCATCTTGCCACCCTCGATATTCTCTATTTCGATGGTTATACCCTCCTCGAATGTCGTAGGCAACAAGCCGATATAGAACGACGTTGCATCGTCCGTCATAAGAGGCACACCATCCTCGCTCGTAAGCGTCAGCGTCGTGGTAGGCGCGTCGGTAGCTGTAAACGAAGCGGTAGCATCGGCTACGTTGATTGTAACAGCGCCAGCAAGCTGCTCGTTTTTGTTACCCGTGAGCTTAATAGAGGTGATAAGCTGTGTATCGCCCGTAAGGTTAATCTTCAACCAACCATAGACATTTTTGAGCATAATATCGTTAGACGTACTCTGCGCCACCATAAGGTTGCCACCCTCGCCATAGCCATTCTCGGCGTAGTGCTGCTCAGCGGCGATGGTTGCCTTTACTGCATTGTTTTCGATGTCGTAGGTGTAGTTGGCATTGTCGGGATAAAGCACCACGATATTGCCACTAACGCTGGGGGCATCGACCTCGCCAACAGGGGCTATCACACCCGAGCGGTCGCCCGTATTGCCCTGGAACTGCCACTGCTGATAGATGGGCGTCTTGTAGAATACCGACACCAAGTCGTTCTTTGTCCATACGGTCTTGCCCGCCTCGTCGAGCTGCACACGGCTCTCATCGGCATCTGACTCGAAGCCGACATTAAGGAGCAAAGATGAGTTATCAACGACAGGCTTCTCGACACCAATTTCGGCTTGCGTACACGCGGCAAACGCCACAATCGCAAACAAATATAGGATAACTTTTTTCATTGTTAAGTGATTTGTTTTTACGTTACCAATTTTGAATTTCATTCTCGATAGGGTCTTCAAGGTTTGTCTGGTCGAAGCCCGCCTCTACAAACAGTTGCACTACCTCGACATCTGGTGAAAGGTAGTCGCTCTTGACATTCTCATTTTTCATAGGCATAGCTAAAAAAGATCGTCGTCTTAGAATATTTTTAGGTTAATATAAAATTTTCGTAGTTGGTGTGTTACCACCCTCAACATATGTTTTACAATTTTGCTATGCAAAGGTACTCTTTTCTGAGATTTTAGCAAATATTTATCCTAAAAAAAATGCTACCATACGATACAACAGTGGTCAAGACCGTGCGAGATGACTTAAAAATAGGTATGAAGCGCCACCAAAACGCACTCCTCAGTAGGTCATAGCGAGGCTGACGGCGTAGCCGTGTTGGTGGAGTGATGGCGGGACAAACTTTGTTTGTCAAACGCCATAACTACAACAACAGATACAACCTGTTGTAAGCCTCGCGGAACAACGACAACCAACGACAACCAACAAAAAAACGACCTGCATAACTGCAAGTCGTTAAGTGGAGGTGGCGGGGGTCGAACGTAAGGCAATTTGCCTTTCGTCGCCGTACATCGGCAATGGAACTATTGTCGATGTGCGGCAACCCCGAATAAAATCAGCGCCACCGAAACGCAGTAAAAGAGCAAAGACGCAAGCCGTAGGCGGTGTGCCGAGAGGTTTGGGCAAGGGAGCTTGCTCACTAATGCACAAGCCTCTTGGCGCACGACATAACCGCAAGGTTATGCGTCTTTGCCATAAACAAAAAACGACCTGCATAACTGCAAGTCGTTAAGTGGAGGTGGCGGGGGTCGAACCCGCGTCCAAACAAGGAACCCCAAAGCTTTCTACATGTTTAGCCAACCGTTTCATCCTTCTACTCAAATCAGGCAGGCGGCAGCCAAATCTGAGTCCCAGCCCCTAAATCTCGCACGATAACCGAGGCACATACCGCGCTATCTCTTAATTGATGATACCCCGTAAGAAGACGCGTTAAAGAGCGGAACACACCTTCGGGATACTCGTCGCACAACCGCCTTGGGTCGCGCGATTAAGCCAATTTTCCCTGAAAATTAGGCAGCGAGTGCATAGCTATTATTGCCATTTGTAGTTTGAGTGTTGCGATTTACGAGACCCCACACAATGCTCGACATGCTTACAATCGAATTCTACCTGCTGTCAAAACCGGTCACCCCCGATACTCTGTCGCGAGACAAAACCCGCAACCGTTGTCCGTTAAGCGAACGATGGTTAATAGCCGGATGTTTCAAATGCAGTGCAAAAGTAATAATTATTTGTGTAATGTGAAAATATTTTTTAATTTTGCAGATATATAAGCGAACTTTTTATGGAGAACAAGAGAGTCATAGAGCTTAAAGGCGTCTCGATATACCACGACGACACGACGGGTCGCTCGAAACGCGCTAAGGCAGATAGCGACTTGGTGCTGTCGAATGTAAACCTCACGGTGGATGAGGGTGAGTTTGTCTATCTTATCGGCAGAGTAGGCTCGGGCAAGTCATCACTGCTCAAAACACTATATGCCGAGGTGGACCTCTACGATGGTGAGGCAACGGTGGTAGGCTTCGACCTACGCACCATCAAGCGCCGTCAGATACCCCACTTGCGTCGCGCTATGGGCATAGTATTTCAGGACTTTCAGCTACTCACCGACCGCAACGTATTCCTAAACCTCTACGACGTGATGCGAGCTACGGGGTGGAGCAACGAGAGCGACATACGCAGCCGCATTGACGAGGTGCTACACCTTGTGGGCTTGGAGAATAAGACCTACAAGATGCCATTCGAGCTATCGGGTGGCGAGCAGCAGCGCCTAGTCATCGCACGTGCCTTGGTAAACAGACCTCGCCTACTACTTGCCGACGAGCCTACGGGCAACCTCGACCCTGTAACGGCTGAGGGCATAATGGAGATTTTCCGCAAGATTGCCCAGAGTGGATGCGCCGTGGTGATGTCCACGCACAACATATCGCTTATCGAGCAGTATCCCTCGCGAACGATACTCTTTGCGCAGGGACACATCTCGGAGGTCGATGTAAACACCCTTATTGATGCGGTCAATTAGCAAACACTAAACCTATGGTACTTAAAGGTATATATACACCCGCCGAGGAGCGTTACCAGCGTGAGACGATATACGCTCGCTGCGGCAATAGCGGTGTGTTACTCCCCAAGATAAGCCTCGGCTTCTGGCACAACTTCGGCGGTAACGACCCCTACGAGCGTAGCCGCGCCATCACGCACTACGCCTTCGACCACGGCATCACACACTTCGACCTTGCGAACAACTATGGACCCCCGTACGGCACCGCCGAGGAGACGATGGGACGCCTCATAGAGGATGACTTTCGACCCTTCCGCGACGAGCTGTTCATAAGCACAAAGGCGGGATACGATATGTGGCCTGGTCCGTATGGCAACTGGGGCTCACGCAAGTATCTGATGTCGAGCCTCGACCAGAGCTTGAAGCGTATGAAGCTGGACTACGTAGATCTCTTTTACAGCCACCGCTACGACCCCGCCACGCCACTCGACGAGACATTGCAGGCGTTAGTGGATATTGTTCGTGCGGGCAAGGCGCTATATGTGGGCATCTCGAATTGGCCATTAGAGGCGCTCAAATATGGACACGCCTACCTAAAAGAGCGCGACGTGCCGCTACTCATCTATCAGGGACGTCTCAACATCCTCGACCGTGCGCCACAGCAGACGGGCATCCTCGACTTCTGCGCCGAGCAGGGCATAGGCTTCATCGCCTTCTCGCCACTGGCACAGGGGCTACTAACCGACCACTACCTACGTGGCATACCGCAAGGGTCGCGTATGTCGCGCGAGACATCGCTACGCTCATCGACACTAACACCCGAACTGCGTAACACGCTACTATCGCTCAACGACCGCGCCGAGGCCCTCGAAACGGAGCTTTCGACGTTGGCTATCGGCTGGGTATTGGCGCAGCGTGGCGTAACGTCGGCACTTATCGGAGCAAGCTCCGTAGAGCAGCTCAAAGATAACCTCGACTACCTGAACGGCGAGCCTTTTACCGCCGAGGAGCTATACGGCATTTAGAAAAATAGGACACACAACAGAGGAGGGGATGACTACAAAATAGTCATTCCCTTTTTGTTAGGAGGCTGAATTGCCCTTAGTTCCAGAGATACGACGTCTGATAGTATGCCGCAGCACGACGCACTATACCCTCGTCGATGCGCTCCACAGCCGTCATACGATACTCACTATCGGACAGCTTCGTGGCGTGGTACTGCTTGACACCGTCGCTGAGCGACTTGCGGCTTGTCGCGTTACGGGGCGAGAAGATGGTGAGCGTATCGTTTTGCAGATAGCCCAAATCTTGATAGGTGGCGATAAAGGCGCGCTCGGGGTACTCCTCGTCGAGGATATTGCGACCGTAGAAGTGCGACTCGTACTCCATACCGAGCAGCGCAAATAGCGTCGGCATAATGTCTATTTGTGAGCAGGTCTTCTCGACCACCTGAGGTGCAAAGCGGTTAGGGGCATATATCACGGCAGGGATGCGGTACTTGTCGAGCGGTATCTCTATCTTGCCTGCACTCGACGCACAGTGGTCCGCCGTAACCACAAACACCGTATTCTCAAACCACGGCTCACGCTCCGCCATCTCGAAGAACTTACCTAAGGCATAGTCGGTGTACATCACACCACCCTCGCGGGTTTTACTCTCGGGCGAGATGGATATTTTGCCGTCGGGATAGGTGTAGGGGCGATGGTTACTCACGGTCATCACGTGGGCAAAGAAGGGAGCATCGCTATCCGCCGTGTGCTTCTTGCCAAGCTCGCGTATGACCATACGGTAGGCATCCTCGTCGCACACGCCCCATATATTCTCGAAGGAGATATCGCTCGACGAGTAGTTGTTGCGGTCGATGATGGCGTAGTGGTTAGAGCCGAAGAATGCCTGCATATTGTCGAAGTAGCTCTTGCCGCCATAGAAGTAGGTTACGTCGTAGCCCTTCTGCTCTTTGAGCATACGCCCCGTAGAGTGCATATTGGCGTGGTCCTCGCGCTTGATGATACTCTGCCCTGGGCAGGGTGGCAGCGACAAGGTTACAGCCTCCAACCCACGCACGGTGCGGTTTCCCGTGGCAAATAGGTTGTCGAAGACGATACCGCGACGACACAACGTATCGAGGTTGGGGGTAAGGTGCTGCGTATTACCGTAGCGCTCCAAGAACGACGCCGACATACTCTCGATGGTAATAAGCACGATATTGGGGCGCTGCTCGACGCTATCGCCACGCTCAACACGGCGATTATCCTCCGTAGAGCCATACTCGGCATATATAAGCAGCTTCGCCTCCTCATCATCCAACGTGGGATAGAACTGCTTATAGTCGATATTATTCTTCATAAACGCCTCGAAGAAGCGATAGGCACCATTTGCCTGCAACTCGTTAAGATAGACGTTCGGCGTATGCTGCAACTGAGCCGTAAGACGCAGCGTGCCGAACGAGAGCAGAGCCGCCACGACATACAACACCGTAGCTCTACCCCTCCACGACCAGCCGCCATCGACCAGCACCTCAGCCGAGCGTACATCCCGCCTAAATAGAAGCCACGCCACCGCCGAGCATACGACCATAAGCACCGATGCCATAGGTATTATGGGATACGACTCCATAATATTGCCTATGACCTCATTAGTATATATAAGGTAATCCACGGCGATAAAGTTGTAGCGTACGCCAAACTCATCCCAGAAGATATACTCGCTGACCATATTGAAGATAATGACGCTAACGTAGGCAAGCAGCCACGCCCCAAAGCCGAAGCGCAGCATAGCTCTACGCCACCTCGGAGCAAAGAGCTTAACGCCAAAGTTAAGGGCGAAGAGCGCCGTGAGCAGCGACCCTACAAGCGGCGCTACGCTGCCGTAGTCGTCGAGCATAGTGTGGGCGAAGGTGGTATAGAGGAAGCCCGCAACCATAACGCCAAACACCACATAGCCGTAGGGTTTGCGGTACTTCTCTTCGAAGGCAAGCATCATAAAGAGCCACAAAAAGAGGTAGCCGATACTCATAACCGCCATATCGTTGATGGCGCCGACAAGGAATATCTCCAACCACCCTACCACCGTGAAATCGACCTCTACGGTCTGCTGATTAAAGAGCAGAGCCACACGCAGCAGCGTACACACCACCGCCGCGAGGGCCAACATTTTGAGCCATACGCGCACAAAGAGGCGCATAGCAGCATTATCGCCTAACAGATTAACCTTCATATCGACTATCTATTTTTGATATACTCTGCCACGATACGCGCTGCCGTTGCAACATACTCTACGCAGGGACGCTTACGGTAGTACTCCGCCGTGCGTTCCGAGGGCATAGCACCCTCCGATGCCACCTCGCGAGGCTCCAAACCCAATAGCCGACGGCACACTATGTCGCCATTCTCCTTGCGAAAAGCCTCGGCAAAGCGCTGCACAAGGGCATAGTTTGCCTGACGCTCACCCATATTCTTGGGGTCGGTCGAGGGCGACAACGCACCTGCCACCATAGCCATACCACTTACCGTGCCACACACCTCGCGAAGACGGCCCATACCGCCACCAAACGGAGCAGCAAGACGCGCTGCACCCTCCGTGCTGCTCTGCATAACATCTGAAAAGGTCATCACCACCGCCTGTGCGCAGTTGTAGCCCGAGGTGAAGTAGTTGCGTGCCATAGCAACACGCTCCTCGACATCAATAGTTATCGTTTTTTCCATTTTATTTCGTATATTTGTCGTCGCAAAGATATACATTTATTTCGATTATTGTTCACTATGTCGTACCCTAAACTGAGCTTCCCGCCCATCGAGCTACGCGCTCGACACAATGCCAACGGTCGTACCGAGGTCTTCGACAAGATACGAGGGCGCTGGTTGGTGCTTACACCCGAGGAGTGGGTACGTCGCCACGTGGTAGGATATTTGCTCACGGCGTGTGGCTTCACCGAGCAGCAAATCGTCGAGGAGTACCCTGTGAACATCAACGGCTTAGCACAGCGCGCCGACATTGTAGCCATAGGCAGCAACCAGCGTCCGTTGGTGGTTGTAGAGTGCAAAGAGCCGAGCGTGAAAATCGACCACGGCGTATTCAGTCAGGCGGTACGCTATAACTCCGTCTTGGGTTGCCGATATGTCGTACTGACAAACGGCATAGAGACCTTCACGTGGCACTGCTCGTCGAAGGGCTATACGCCCATAGGCTTCTTCCCGCACTTCGAGTAGGTCGCCTAAGTAGTACAAATCTCTACAACAATCGATTATTGCAACCTATTTTCCACAAAGCGACAGGCTGTAAATCGAGGCATAAAATATTCTAAACAGTTCAAATTAGCCTATTGGTCAAAAAAAATCATAAAATAGCACAATATTAACAAATAAATATATATCTTTGTGGGCAAATAAAGTAATATAGCGCATATATGTTTGACTCTAAGCAATATACACCCAATTACCTTCACTATGAGGGGGGGGGGATTTTCGTGCTTTTATAGTCAAATTTTCTACCACAAACGCTTCACAAAAACATTTAAGACAATCATCAGGCATAGCTCATAGCTAAGCCCGATAAACTATTGTATTTAGCCAACGACAATAATCTAAAACAAACAATAACAAAATGAAGACATCAACTTTTTCTACAATGCACTACGAAGCGCCCTGCTTACTTACTGAGGAGGTGCTGATTGAAGCTGGCTACGGCGTATCGGGAGGACACGTCGGCGGCGACTCATCATTCGAGGAAGAGGACTAACATTAACTTTTACGCAACAATGAGACTTATCAAATATATTGGAGTTGTGGTAACGCTAGGCGTTATTGCAGCAGGCTGTATGACGGAATTTTCAGAGCCTATAACAGCTACACGCAACGGACGCGAAGTGATAGTTAGTGCCTCGCAAGAGCTTACTCGCGCCCACGTCAGCGAGGTGGACACCAGCGTAGGAACATCGTCATATCTTTGGGATGAGGGCGATGCTATTGGCGTATTTGTTAGCGGTCCGACCACCGAGACCAACGCTAAGTTTACATCAGTATCGGGTGCCGATGTTGAAAAAGCAGCATTCAAAGGAACATTCCTCTCTGAGGAGGCCTCGGGTACACACACCTACTACGCCTACTCACCATATAACGCATCGGCAGGCAGCAACTTAAACGCTCTTAGTGGCACACTTAGCGCTACACAGACACAGACCAGCACAAAGGGTACGCACATCGGCGCAAATATGCTCGAATTAGCCAAGACTGAGGCAGAGGGTAACAATGGTGCAGCACTCGAATTTAGAAATATGTTCGCGGTGCTCAACTTCAAGATTAAGTATCGCGCCAAAGGCGTTGATGGCGAAACCGAAGACCTTTCGAATGCCATAGTATCGAACGTACGTATTTTTGCTGCGGAAGATAGCGAATCTACGACGCCTCTCTACGGCACAGATTTTTGTTTTGCGGGCGACTACACATTCGACCTCGAAAATCAGAGCGTAACGATGAATAGTGCCTCGTACAGTTGGGTTGTCGATTGTAAGCTAACAGGCGACAACATTGTTACAAGTACAACCAACGATGGTGCTTTGGATGTATGGGTTGTGGTAAATCCCATAAACTTAGGCACAAACAAGCTCGTTGCGGAGATTGTTACGGACAAGGGTACATTCCACACCACTCGCTCGATAAAGAGCAACAACGGTCAGCTGATGCCTAATACGGTATATGTACTTCCTGCAACCATCAAGACTCCCAAGGTTGTTCCTCAGGCATATCCTTTGTGGACCGAGGGCGAAGGTTTCTTTTCTACCCTATCACTTGACGGCACGGTGGCTAATGCAGACAGCGCAATAGAGCTTAAACCCGCAAACAGCTTTATGGTGCAACCAAATACGCTATACAAGTTCAATGCTAACATCCGCGGTCGTGGAGCTCAGGGTGTCGCAGCTATGGGCATAACCTCGGACGACATCATTGGTGACTACGCCATAAATGCGGATGGCTCGCTGACATCGGTACTGGGTAACGACAACTGGATATATTTCCAAACATCGACAGCAGGTAACGGCGTAATCTCCCTTTACTTTGGTAGCACCGCTATTTGGAGCTGGCACGTGTGGTCAGTAGAGGATACTCCCACCTCGATACAAGTTACCGACGATATTTATGTTCTCGACCGCAATTTAGGAGCTACGCTCGTAGCGCCGAGCAATACCAAAACAGGTAATTTCTATTACTACTCCGTAAAGGCTGCTGGACTCTACTATTGTTGGGGATACAACGTGCCGTTCCCGGGTATGCCATTCGGCAGCAGCTACAATGGCAGCCCTACAAAATCACAAGCACTCCTCGACATATATTACTACAACGGCACAAGTACGGCACAAAATGTTACATCACGCTACAACGTGCCCGCAGCTGGTCTGTCAGCATCGTTAATGCAGCCACATACCCCCGCTAACCTACGAAACAATAGCGAGATAAATGCTGCGACCGACAATTACAGCGCAATGTGGGGTTACAAGGACGGCTCGTACGAAAAGTCGGCATTCGACCCGTGCCCCTACGGCTACCGCGTACCATCGTCTGATGAGTTGGATGCAATGACCATAACCAGCGTTATCAACCGTTGTACACCCATCGTATATGGCGGGACAAACGCCACATATCTACCAAAGATGGGTATCGTTGGTCTTATGACCGATAACAACGTATGGCAAATTCAGAGCATTGGCTCAGGCTTCTACTGGTCGGCAACTCCCGCAGAAGTATCGCAAAATGGCGGCTCGATAACTACCACAACATGGAATCAGGAGACAGGAGAGTTTGAGAGTAACTTCCAGAACGAGTGTAACAACAGCCGTGCAATGTCACACTACTATCAGGGCGGAACGACCCACTTTGCCTTCGCAATCTCTCGCTTCCAAGGCGCCCCTGTACGCTGCGTGAAGTATGATGCAGAGAGCGGCTCAGCAACTAAATAACCTGCACGATAGGCTTATATGGATAACCTCGACTCGCAAGGGTCGAGGTTATTTGTGCCGATACACGAGAACCACAAAGACACAAACCGTAACTAAAACCCCATACATCTACCGCAAATAGGTGGGTTCGAGGAGCGCAAAAATGGCACAAAAGCGAGAAAAAGGAGAGCTTCATTGCAGTTTATGCGTTTTTTTACCACTCTTTATTTGTCATCTTCATTTTAGTTTGTAACTTTGCCGCATCATTTTTTCTAAGACAATGAAAGTTGTAAACAGAGTAGCTGACCTTAACGCAGCATTGGCATCTTGCCCCCGTGAGGGCGTAGGCTTCGTACCTACGATGGGAGCGTTGCACGCAGGACACCGCTCATTAGTTGAGCGCGCCCGCAGAGAGAACGAGACGGTCGTTGTGAGCGTCTTCGTAAACCCCACACAGTTTAACGACAAGAACGACCTTAAAAACTACCCCCGCACACCCGAAGCCGACTGCAAGGTATTGGAGGCAGCAGGCGCCGACATAGTATTTATGCCCTCGGTAGAGGATATATACCCCGAGCCTGACTCTCGTCTCTTCGACTTCGGTCTTATCGACAAGGTGATGGAGGGTGCTACACGCCCCGGACACTTCAACGGCGTAGCTCAGGTGGTAAGCCGTCTGTTCGACCTTGTGAAGCCACGTCGAGCATACTTCGGCGAGAAGGACTTTCAGCAGATTGCCGTGATTAAGGCGATGGTCAAGCAGCTGAGCTTGGATGTCGAGATTGTCGAGTGCGCCATCGTGCGTGGCGAGGATGGCTTGGCACTATCGTCGCGTAACGAGCTGCTGAGCGCAGAACACCGCAAGGCAGCACCGCACATCTACGCTACGATAAGCCGTGCTCAGGAGCTTATGCAGACGATGACACCCGCGGAGCTTACTCGCTGGATGGTAGAGAATATCGACGCCAACCCGCTGCTCAAAACCATCTACTTCGAGGCGGTGGATGCGCTCACTATGCAGCGTGTCGAGAGGTGGAGCGACGCCGAGCGTATTCAGGGGTGCTGCGCCGTGCAGGCGGGAGAGATACGCCTTATCGACAACATACGTATCAAATAAGCGACAATACCCAAACTATGTATATCGAGAGACTTAAATCGAAGATTCACCGCGTGAAGGTTACCGAGGCAAACCTAAACTACGTGGGTAGCATCACCATCGACGAAGATTTGATGGATGCCGCAGGACTTATCGAGGGCGAGAAGGTGCAAATCGTCAATAACAACAATGGCGAGCGCATCGAGACCTACGTGATAAAGGGAGAGCGTGGCTCAGGCTGCATCTGTCTAAATGGAGCAGCTGCGCGCAAGACCGCCGTGGGCGACATCCTAATAATTATGGGCTACGGCTTTATGGACTTCGAGGAGGCTAAGAGCTTCCAGCCCAAGGTCATCTTCCCCGACGAGCATACAAACCGCCTACTCTAACAGGTGCGAAAGGAGCAGAGAGCAGAGAGCAGAGAGCAGGGAGAGTGCGGATGAAGGAGAAGGAGCGAAAGCAGACGCAGACGCAAGCAAAATGGGGCGATTAACGACCCCGAAGATAGGAGATTTAAGGCTGTGCCGAGTAACATCGCACAGCCTTAAATCTTATCTATGGGAAGTGGAGCGCCATTGCCTCCCTTGGCAAATACCCCCATAAATAGGGGTTGTGCCATTGTGTGCGACGAGCTATCTTTGCGACGTGAAAACACTCTTAGCGACATTATCACTCCTTGCGGCAGAGCCAACACCCACCCCCGAGCCTGCCGATACGCTCTATCATATCGACAGAGTGGAGATTACCGCGTCGCTAAAAAATGAGCAACACCTCAACTCTGCCGTGTCGCTATCGTCGCTCACGATGCACCAGCTCGAACAGCGCGGCATAGGCTCAATAAAGGATATATCGCTCATAGCGCCCAACTTCTACCAGCCCGACTACGGGTCGAGCATAACATCCTCGATATATGTTCGCGGCTTCGGCTCACGCATCGACCAACCCGTCGTGGGCGTGGTCATCGACGACGTGCCGATGATGAACAAAAACAGCTACGACTTCGACTTCTACGACATACGTCGCGTGGAGCTGCTGCGCGGACCACAGGGGACACTCTACGGGCGTAACACCTCGGGGGGCGTGATGAACATAACAACGCTATCGCCCCTCGCGTGGCAGGGCGTAAGAGCTATGGTAGAGTACTCGACAATGACGTCGGCACGCGCCTCAGCAGCCTACTATGCACGTCCCAAAGAGCATCTCGGCATCTCGTTTGCGGCGGGATACAACCACGAGGGCGGCTACTTCCGCAACACCTACACCGACAAGATGTGCGACCGCGGCAACAGCCTATCGGCACGTCTTAGAGTGCAATGGTTGGGCGAAAATGGGTGGAGCATAGCCAACAGCCTCAGCGCAGGATATACCAACGAGGGCGGCTACGCCTACCACCACTACATACCCCAAAGCGACAGCTGTGAGCCGATAGCCTACAACGACCCCTCGGGCTACGAGCGCTTAGTGATTAACGAGGGCTTCGTAGCAAAGTACGAGGGCGAAAAGGTGCGCCTCTCGTCGGTAACGAGCTACCAGCTCTTGGACGATAAGATGACCCTCGACCAAGACTTCACACCACGCTCGATGTTTACCCTGCAACAGATGCAGACCGAACATACGCTGACCGAAGAGATTGTCATACGCAATGCCCTAACGGAGAATAGGTGGCAGTGGCTGTGCGGCGCCTTTGCCTTTGCCAAGTGGCTCGATATGTCATCGCCCGTAACATTCAAGCGCGACGGCATTGAGCAGCTAATACTCCATAACGCCAACAAGGGCATAACGTCGAGCGGCATATTTCCAGAAGGCTCCGCCATCGAGATTGACGCCAACGAGTTCCTCATTGCCAGCGACTTTCGCATACCCACCTACGGCATAGCTTTATATCATCAGTCGAGTGTCGAACTCGGTCGTTGGCTGCTCAGCGCAGGGCTACGTCTCGACTTTGAGCATACGTCGATGCGCTACAACTCCAACGGCACGATACCCTACCGCTTCAACTACACAATGAGCGAGTTTAAGCCCCTCTACACCGAGTTTAGCGGTCGCGAGAGGCAGTCGTTCTTCGAGCTGCTACCCAAGCTCGCGGCAGAGTACCGCACAGGCATCGGCACACTCTATGCTACAATCACTCGTGGCTACAAGGCGGGGGGTTACAACACACAGATATTCTCCGACATCTTGCAGGTAAAGATGATGGATAATATGATGAACGACCTCGGCATAAAGCTCAACAACAGCACCTCGACAAGCTACGACACCGCCTCGGCAACACGCTATAAGCCCGAGAAGAGCTGGAATTTCGAGGTTGGAACACACCTGCGCCCGACCACAGGTCTCAGCATCGACGCCACGCTCTACTGGATAGAGTGCTTCGACCAGCAGGTAACCGTGCTTCCCGAGGGCAACAATACGGGACGTATGATGTCGAACGCCGCCCGCGCCCGTAGCTACGGTGTCGAACTGAGCGCCGAGTACCACTACAAGGGTCTGAGCGTCAAAGGCGACTATGGATATACAGACGCCCGTTTTCGCCGCTACGACGACGGCACGGCAGACTACTCGGGCAACAGACTACCCTACGCCCCAGCGCACACCCTCTCGCTCGTGGCGGCATACGCCTGGGCGATAGATAGCGGGCTACTACACGAGGTGGCTATCGCTGCCGACTGGCGCGGCGTGGGCGAGATATATTGGAACGAGGCGAACACCCTCCGTCAGGGCTTCTACTCGCTGCTGGGCGCACAGCTGACCCTACGTATGAGGTATGTGGATGTAACTCTGTGGGGACGCAACCTGACAAATACCGACTACAACACCTTCTACTTTAAGTCCGTTGGCGAGGAGTTCTTTGCTAAGGGAGCGCCGTGGCACTGCGGCATAAGATTGAATATTAATTTATAAACAATAGAACGCTATGAGATTGATTAAATTTATGTTGAGCGCACTCTGCGCCGTTACGCTCTTTGCATCGTGCGAGGAGCAGCAAGAGACACCCACGCCCACTCCCGACGAGCCTACTGCCGATAGCTCGGGGACATTCTCGGGTACGATGAACGTGGACCAGACCGACGGCACCTTCTTCACGCAGGAGGACTTGGCTGTAGAGTTCGAGGTTGTGGACGCTACAACGATGACTATCAAGATGAATCAGGCGCAGTTTGCAGCAGCAATGCCCCTCAAACTCGATATGACCATTGAGGGCGTAAGCTACACCCTTTCGGGCGATAAATATACGCTCACGGGCGACAACATCGTGCCTATTGCGATGAACGGACCATTCCCGCAGTACACCATCACCGCACTTAGCGGCACTATCGACGATAAGAGTATGACACTTGCGTTCAACTGCGGCAAGTACCCCGTCGAGTACCACGGCACGAAGTAGGATGCGCTCGGCGATGCGGCACACGCGGCAACTCGCGGCACGCTCGGCGATGAATTACACTCGACAGGGCAAAATTAGGTATAACGTCAGGAGTAACAGAAGACCTTAAACAGAGTTGGGAACGAACTACCGTCGCTCCCAACTCTGTTTTTGATAATAAAGCGTCTTCCACAGACTTTTCCAACTGACTTATTTTTGCTCCCACTGGAATTTACGACTGTGCTGTTTTCGGGCAGAGCCTTGGCGCGTGGGTAAGATATCAAATTCAACCTAACAAAAAAGGGAAGCTGATTTTCTCAACTTCCCTTTACTGTGGTGCCACCAGGGATTGATGTGTCCTTGTAAGCACTTGTATCTCAACGCTTTGCCTTTGGCTTATATAAAAAAGCCACGAGACTGGCACGTTTAATCTACAATAGAATTCACCTTATTTCATAAACACGTTACGTGCACATGTGAATTTCAACGATGCAAAGATAAGCATAAATCGGCTTACACGCAAGTCTCGTGGCGTTTTTATGAGTGTTATTATAGGTATTTTAACACTTCAAACTACTCCTTGCCGAATACATCATAGAAATTCTCTTGCATTATCCGTTCTACATCGGATTCTTTATACAAAATTCGTCCTCCTATGTGGTAATATGGCAGTATTCCATTCTTCCTATATTCGACCAGTGAACGCTTGTTTATTTTGAGAAAATCTGCCAATTCCTTATCGGTTATCAGTTTTTCTCCGTTCAATGTAGGCTTGTAGTTTTCCTTGACTTTATCAAGGATAGCACTCATTTTAGAAAAGGCCGCTATAGCTCTTTTTGCACGATGAGTGTTAGTATGGGTATCATGATTCATCGTTTCTTTCTTTTAATAGTTTCTCAATATCTTCTGGCTTATAGTAGTTCTTCTTGCATATTTGCGTAGAAGGCAACTTCCCACTCGCCCTTAAACTCTGTACTGTACGCTTGGATAGATTTAGTAAGGCACACACTTCGTGAGTATCCAGCCATCTTCCTAAACGCTTTTCTGATTCACTGTTTAATGTTTGTTCAAACTTATGAACGAACATCTCGATACTTGACAAAAGATCCTCAAATACCTTCTCTTCTATTACAACTACTTTCATAAGGCACCTTTCATCTTAAGAAAATCATTAATCTCGGAAGCCTTGTAGTATGTGCGTCCGTCAATCATATAGTAGCGGATAAGTTTCTTCTGGCGGTAGCGTGCAAGGGTACGGTGAGTCACGCCAAGCAGTTTGCTCAGGTCGTAGTTATCCAGCAATGTGTCGCCATCGAGACACTCCTTCATCTTGTTCTGTCGCTCCAGCATCTTCTCAATCTTATCGAAGCGTTCCATCAGTTGGATGAACATCTTGTGGGCGGTTTCACTATTTATCTGTAACATCGTATAATCTGTTTAAGTGTAAATAATCGGGTTACTACACCGTGTTGCGCAACAGGTTATACTTATTAAATGGCATCCTGCGTGCCAATGACATGGAATGACACGAAAAGACACCGATACATCATTGTGTATCAGTGAAATAAAAATTTTCAGCGTGAAATTTGAGGATTTTCAGAGTATTGCAAAATGCAACACTTTTTCGCAACCTGCTATTGCAAAATGCAAGAGTTGCGATAGATGATGCGAGTTATTCCGTTGGAGAAGGATGTAGTCTTATACATATTCCAACGGCTTGGAGTAAGGTCATCAAATACGAGAGTTCCCTTACCTGCAA
>JAFQAN010000011.1 GCA_017416915.1 Alistipes sp.
CCCCGTTGTAGCCGTGTTTGACGAGGGTGCGATGCCCACATTTTGGGCAAACTTTTTATCCATTTCTAACGCAAATAGTGCAAATATATAAAAATCAATCAATTGCTCCGATTTTATGTACTAATTTTGACCAATAAGCCGAATAAAGGGACTCGCGAAGCAGAGCTTCGCAACTCCTGTCATATTTACATTCCCTCCAAACCTCCCTTTGGCAAAGGGAGGCTTGTGGCAAGTGTTCCACTTGCTTACGGTGAACATATTGCTCTCGCTCTTCGGAACGCAGTTCGAGTCCGTTATCGAATTTTGTTTTTCAAAATATCTTTATTAACTTTGTTGTAGTATTAACCCAACAAATAATTATGCTTATGGTCGAATAACAATATGTAGGGACATATAAACATAGAAAGCGTTAGCTTTTATTCTGTGATTCTGAAACTTCGACACTTTCATTTATCACCTATCGGAATAGAGTTTGACGCTCGCGCTGCTTGGCGTGGGCTTAATTCCGTATTTGGGTGATAGGTAGTCGAAGACCTCAGAATCAGATATAGCGAGTTGTCCACGCTATTTTATTACAATGTTTATACGTTTATAAACATTCAATTTGGTTGTACTTAATAATTTTCGTATTAAAGTAGAACCAACTATAATATCCATAAACATACAATCTATTTGCACTATGAAAAAATTTATGCTACTCGGTTTATTTATTAGCCTTACTATTAATGTGCTTGCTCAAAACACTATCAAATTTCTTGGAATTCCCATAGATGGGACAAAAAGGGAGATGATTTCTAAACTTGAGGCAAAGGGTTATGAATACGATTCATATAATGATTGTCTTGTTGGTGAGTTCAATGGCATAGATGTGCTAATCGCTGTACAGACTATAAACAATAGAGTTTGGAGAATTGGTGTGGTAGATAAATCATACACAGATGAGGCCAATATAAAAATACGTTTTAATAACCTATTCGAACAATTCTCAAATAATAGTAAATATGTTAGACTTGATGGAAACAGGCTGAATGAAAATGATGATATATCATATGAAATGACAGTTCATAATAAGAGGTACGATGCTTCATTTGGGCTTGTAGATACGTCAATAAATGGACGTGTTTGGTATACTATCGGAGAGGTATATGGTAAGTATAATATAGCAATATTTTATGAAAATCTTAACAATGCCGCAAATGGAGATGATTTGTAAAGATGTATTTTTAGGAATATAAGATAATATCAAGTCTCTTCTGTGAGAAACACCGCTTTTTCAGGATATGCGACCTTTAACCACTCGATGAAATCCAATGTCTTCAAGTAGTCATCGATAAAAGTTCGATAGCCTGGCACAATGTAGCACAAGGTTTGAGACGAGCGACTGCAAAAGTAGTCGTTCGTTCTTTTTTATATCGGTAAGTCAGTGAAGACGACCCGCAAAGCGAGAGGAGAGAGGCATTTTTTGAAGGGAAAGAGCGTGAAGAAGACCCGCAATGTGGGAGGGACGGCGTGTTTTTTTGGGGGAGGGGTATCGTCTCGTAGTCCCGCTGTCTCGTAGTCCCGCAGTCCCGTCGTCCCGCAGTCTCGTGGTCTCGTGGTCTATTGGCGCGCTACTCAGGCGTTCTCAGTCATTCTCAGTCATTCTCAGGCATTCCCAGGCGCTCCCAGTCAATCGCGCGCCTTCCAGTAGTCCCGACGTCTCGCTGTCTCGTCGTCCCCGAAAGCGTGTGGGTAGGTAAAAACCTACCCGCAATGTGGGAGGGGCGGCGTGTGTTTTTTGGGGGAGGGGTATCGTCTCGCTGTCCCGCAGTCCCGTGGTTTCGTGGTCTTATTGGCGCGCTACTCAGGCGTTCTCAGTCATTCTCAGGCGTTCCCAGGCGCTCCCAGTCAATCGCGCGCCTTCCAGTCGTCCCGTGGTCTCGTGGTCCCGTGGTCTCGTGGTCTCGTGGTCTCGTGGTCTCGTGGTCTTGTGGTCCCGTGGTCTTGAAAGCACGCGGGTACTAAAAAAGATACCCGCAAACCGTGAAGGCGACCCGCAATGTGTGTGTGGCGCACGTACTACTCAACAAATACTATCTACACCTATCTCCAAGGCCCTTTCTTGTTGCCACTTTGTTATGCGCCGAAAATGCGCCAAACTATACGCCGTACTATGCGCCAAACAAAGATTTTGCAAAACAGCGTTTTTTTTGTAACTTCGCAGAGAAAGAGAGCATCATCAACATTACAGCCTTGAAACGAATAAAGATTACCGTAAAGCGCATCACGGAGTACCGCGACCTTATGGCGGAGTACGAAAACCCTATTTCACACGCCTGCGATATGCATCTTGGGCAGTGCTTCATTGTGGAGAACTGCACCAAGCCTGAGGGTATGTGTCAGAGTGCGTGGGAGACGCTGCTGCCCTTCGTGCGGGAGCTTGCTGAGGGCGGAGGCAACTTCTTCGACGGGTGGATGAAGAACCCACACTCGGCGATGTTATCGTGCAACGACGGCTTCCGACCCGTCAGTTTCCTCGTCGAGACAATAGAGTAGCTTATTGATTTACACAGAATTAGGAGCTATTTAGGCTCTTGTCGTCTAAATAACTCCTAATTTATGTTACGATACACCTACTCCAATAGGCGGAAGTGCGCTGAGACGCTATGTGATATGGTCTGCGACGAGTACTCGACAACCGAGGGCTGATACTCGTCCACGGCATTCACCGCCGACTCATTACGGGCTCGCGCCGATTTAACATAGAAGCTCACGTCGCCGCCATACGAATTGTCGTTGATGTAGATACACTCGCCGATATTCTGGTCGATAGCCTCCGCCAAATCCTTGGCACGTTGCTGCGCTTCACGGATAGCCTCCTTACGTAGCTCCTTGCGTATCGCCGACAGTTGGGTACACTCTGCCCGACTTAGCTCCACCTCCCAAAGGTTGAGGGCGTCGAGTGCGGCAAACGCCTTATTCAGCGTCTCCGAGCCCATAACCGTAAGCGTATATACGCGCACCTCAACAGCAGTGCTGCGACGCTGATTTGTCGAGTAGTTGTTTTTGAGCCTCAACGCCGATTTAGCGTCGATACCAACCTTGGTAAGTGCCGAGATAATCTTCTGCTCCTGCTCGTGAAGCGACTGCTTGCCGCGATTTTCCTGCTCACGGACGCTAATCGAGAGCGTAAATTTGTCGGGCTGCACGGTGCGCGATGCCTGACCCGTAACCTCAACAATATTCTGCGGGGTGGTGGCGATGTACTGCGCCGAGGCGGTCGTTGCTGTTGCCGTAATAACGACAAGAGCAATAAGCGAGATAAAGCGTTTCATAACTAAATGTTTTATTGATTAACTTACGATAGTCGTTTAACATATAAACGCAGAGGCAGAGGGTTATATTACCCCCTATCGCACATTTATTTACCTATTATTGCTATTCAGCGTCGATGCCGAGCGTCGTGCAATATGCCGCAGCTCCTCGGCGTTGCGTTCTACTGCTTATTATAGACCATATATCACGATACCTGCAACGCCCGAGAGGACGATAAGAAGTATCGGGTTTACCTTACGCGCCGAGGCTGCGAGTGTCAGTAGAAATATAGCCCAGCTCCACCCGTCGATAAAGCTGCGGCCATCGTCCGTATGGGGGAAGATAAGCAGCAGTGCTGCCGAGGCAATCATACCCACAACCACGGGGCGCATACACCACACCACGCTTGCGACGTACCTATTGTTATGGAGTTTGAGGAAGAAGCGCGTGATAAGCATCATTATCGTCAGCGCAGGGATACACACTGCGACGGTCGCCACCACAGCACCCGCCACACCTGCCACCTCGTAGCCGATATATGTCGCCGAGTTAAGGGCGATAGGGCCTGGGGTCATCTGCGATATGGCGATGATGTCCGAGAACTCGCCATTAGTGAGCCACCCGTTGTTTACCACCACCTCGCTATGTATCAGCGAGAGCATCGCATAGCCACCACCGAAGCCAAAGAAGCCTATTTTGAGGTAGCTTAGAAGGAGTTGTAGTAGTGTGGCAATCATCGCTTCACCCCCTTTCCTCGATATGCCGCCAACGCCACGCCCGCCGCAGCTCCCGCCACCAAGAACCACACGGGCGAGATGCCGAAGTACCACACCACAACCGCCACCGCCATAGCGAGGGCAACAAATGCGGCGTGCATACCGCGCGTAAGGCCCACGATAGGGGCTATGATGAGTGCTACCACAGCGGGGCGCATACCTCGAAAGGCGGCATCGACCCACTGGTTGTTGCGTATATCGGCGAAGAACATCGCCACGAGCAGCAGTATGGTAAACGAGGGGACTACCACGCCTGCCACCGCCGCCAACGACCCGACATAACCGCGCTGCTTATAGCCCACAAACACCGCCGTATTGAGGGCGATAGGTCCTGGGGCCGCCTGTGCCAAGGTGAGCAGATCAAGAAAATCCTTCTCAGCAAGCCAACGACGGTTGGTTATCACCTCGTGCTGAATAAGGGGTATCATAGCATACCCACCGCCAAAGGTGAAGGCGCCGATTTTCAGAAACGACCAAAATATCTCGAACAGCTCACGCATAGACCTCTAACGCTTAAAACGATAGTACGTGCCAAAGGGAATCTGTTTGCGGCTCATATCCTCGAAGTATAGCTCGCCCATCTGCTCCTCGTGCGGAGTGCCGAACGACTGGTGTACGGCGGTGCGTGCAAGTAGCGCCGAGAGACCCATCGAGTAGAGGTTGAACACCAAAAAGGCGTTCGATGGTTCGAGTAGCTGAGCGCAACACTCCAACATCTCGGCGATGTTGTCCTCCAACACCCACTTCTCGCCATTGGCGCCACGACCGTATGCAGGCGGGTCGAGGATGATGCCGTGATAGCGGTTGCCACGGCGCACCTCGCGCTGCACAAATTTCAGCGCATCATCGACAATCCAGCGCACACCGTCCAACTGCGACTGCTCCATATTCTCCTTGGCCCACGTAACGACCTGCTTCACCGAATCGACGTGCGTGGTATCGGCGCCTGCGGCACGTGCCGCCAACGTAGCACCTCCCGTATAGGCGAAGAGGTTGAGTACACGCGGGCGCTCTATGCCCCTCGCGCGCAGCTCCTCAACGCTGTCATAGATAAAATCCCAGTTGGCAGCCTGCTCGGGGAAGATGCCCACGTGCTTGAACGACGTGAGTGCTAAGCGCATACGCAGGTGCATATCCTTGTAGTTGTACGCCACCGACCAGCGCGACGGCATCTCGGGCTTCAATCGCCACTCGCCACGCTCCTCACTCTTCGTATCGCGCAAAAACGAGGCGTCGGCACGTCGCCACGCCTCCTCCGCGAGCGACTTGCGCCATATCGCCTGCGGCTCGGGACGGCGCACCACATATCTGCCGTAGCGTTCGAGTTTCTCGCCACTGCCCGTATCCAAAAGTTCGTAGTCGGGGATGTTGGGTGTAAGTTGCTTTATCATTGTTAGTGCTATATTTCGTGTGAACAATCTATGAGCGACATCTGGCATCGTGCGCAGTCGAAGTCGAGGCGGTAGCGATGTCTGCCGTGCTCCAAGTAGAGCGTATCGCGCAGCTTGGAGCCACGTTTGAGGCACTCGCCAAGCTCGCGGCGTAGGCAGTAGCTCGACTCCATAACACGCTCGCCGTGTGTTGCAGCGCGCATATCCAAGCCCTCGACGATATGCTCCACGCCGTGCCGCTCATAGAAGCGGCGGGCGAGGCTATTTACGACGTTGTGCTGCGGCGTTAGGCGCCTCTCCGTATAGCGCGCCGTACCGTCATCGGGGCGTATATCGTGTTCGGGGACAGCCTCTGCACGATGTGATGCCAGACGTGCCAACGCCTCGCGGCGCACCTCAGCAAGGAGCTTTGCGGTGGTAAACCACTCCGCACCCACAAGCTCTACACGCCCTACGCTGAAGATGCTGTCGCCACTCTTCGACATCTGCTCGACGGCAACCGAACGCATCTTCTCCTCGCTCTTCGACGGCTCCAATACCACCTCACGGCACACCTCAACGCTGTACCCTTGCTCATCGGTATATCGAGCCTCGATGCCCTCTTTATGTAGCGTCAGGTGGCACACGGCATCTATGGCGCGACGTATGCGGCTACGCTCGATAGACTGTGTAAAGCGGTGGTCGTAGTTGCGATATATATCCATACCCGCCCTAATACCCTCCATACGGTTAGGCTCTACGATATTGCCCTCGACGCGGTTGATGTTCGTGCCTATGATGCCCCCCTCGGCGACGAAGCAGAGGCCATCGCCCGCATTGAGGCTCACATCGGTCTTGACGCGTAGTCTGCGCCCCTCCGTCGCCACCACGCTGCCGACGCTCTCGCCAACAGCCTTGGGCGTGAGGAACGAGGCAACACCCGAACGCTTACCCAAGTACATATATTCGCCGCCATCGCGCGAAAAACTCTTCTTAGGGTCGGGCGTAAACTCTATCTCGCTGCGTCCTACCGACGAACGGCAGCAGTCGGGACGTGTGGCAAGCGCCTCATCAATCTTACGGCGGTAGTAGCTGACCACATTTTTTATATAGTTGTCATCTTTGAGACGACCCTCAATCTTGAACGACATAACCCCCGCGTCGATAAGCTCGCCGATGCGCCCCGAGAGGTCCATATCCTTTACCGAGAGCAGATGCTTGCCACGTATCAGCCTCTCGCCACGTGCCGTAACAAGGTCGTAGGTTAGGCGGCAGGGCTGCGAACACTCGCCACGATTGCCCGAGCGCGACGACTGCGAGCGCGACAGATAGCAGCGACCGCTATGCCCCACACATATAGCGCCGTGGATGAAACACTCCAAATCGACGGTCGTAGCACGACGAATGTCGCGTATCTGGTCGAGCGATAGCGCTCGCTCCAAAATCACACGCGTAAAGCCACTCTGCTCCAAGAACTTCGCGCCCTCGGCAGTCATATTGCATACCTGCGTCGAGGCGTGTAACTCCACAGGGAGATTCATCTCGCGGTATGCCATATCCTGCACAATGAGCGCATCGACACCCACGGCGATAAGCTCGCGCGCAAGGGCCTCGGCACGCTGTAACTCGCTCTCGTAGAGGATAGTATTGAGCGTAACATATACCCTCACGCCGTAGAGGTGGGCATACGCCACCACACGCGCTATATCCTCCGTAGTGTTACACGCACCGCGCCGCGCACCGAAGTTATCGGCACCGATATAGAGCGCATCGGCACCACAATCGACGGCAGCGATAGCGGCACTATAATCACGCGCAGGGCATAGAAGTTCGATGTTTCGTTGCTTGGTACTCATAGTCATAACGGGCTACAAATCGCACAAAGATAACAAAAAATGGGCAGTCGCAGTGCAAAGTTATCAATATTGTTGTATCTTTGTCGGTTGTAAAGTGAAAACAAACTAAATCTATGCTTACGATAAAGCAACTTCGCGACGACAAGGCAGAAGCCGTACGTCGTCTTCAAAAGAAGGGTGTCGATGCAGCACCCATCATCGAGCGCATCGAACTACTCGACGACAAGCGCAAGGCGTTACAGGCAGAGCTTGACAGCTGCCTCGCCGAGCAGAATATAGCTGCCAAGCAGATTGGCGCACTTATGGGTAAGGGTCTCCGCGACGAGGCGGAGGCAAAGAAGGCGGAGGTAGCGGCACTCAAAAGCCGCTCGGCACAGCTCCAAGAGGAGTCTAAGGTGGTCAATGATGAGCTACAAGCGACCATCGTTACGCTGCCCAACTTCCCCGCCGACATCGTACCCGAGGGTCGCACGGCCGAGGATAACGTAGTGGTGAAGCTCGTCGAAAACTACACCGAGATACCTGGCGAAGCACTACCCCACTGGGAGTTGGCGCGTAAGTACGACATCATAGACTTCGACCTTGGCGTGAAGCTCACTGGCGCGGGCTTCCCCGTATATAAGGGCAAGGGCGCACGCTTGCAGCGCGCCCTAATAAACTACTTCCTCGACTGCAACACCAAGGCTGGCTATCAGGAGGTTGAGCCTCCCATCATGGTAAACGAAGCCTCAGGCTTCGGCACAGGACAGCTCCCCGATAAGGAGGGTCAGATGTACCACGTAACGGCAGATAACTACTACCTCGTGCCTACCGCAGAGGTCCCCGTTACGAACATCTTCCGCGACGTCA
Source organism: Alistipes sp. (assembly GCA_017416915.1). Taxonomy (GTDB): domain Bacteria; phylum Bacteroidota; class Bacteroidia; order Bacteroidales; family Rikenellaceae; genus Alistipes. Next base: position 8,146 of record JAFQAN010000011.1, read on the forward strand.
TCTTGGAGCAGAGCGAACTGCCCGTGAAGATGACAGCATACACCCCTTGCTTCCGTCGTGAGGCTGGCTCCTATGGCAAGGATGTGCGTGGTCTAAACCGCCTACACCAGTTCGACAAGGTGGAGATAGTGCAGGTGTCGCACCCCGAGAAGTCGTACGAGGCACTTGATAGGATGGTTGAGCACGTCGAGAGCATCGTCGCTTCGCTCGGCTTACCATATCGCATACTGCGTCTGTGCGGCGGCGATATGTCGTTCACATCGGCACTGACTTACGATTTCGAGGTCTATTCCGAGGCTCAGAAACGCTGGTTGGAGGTGTCGTCGGTGTCGAACTTCGAGTCGTTCCAGGCAAACCGCCTAAAACTGCGCTATCGCGACGACAACCGCAAAACACAGCTCGCCCATACGCTGAATGGCTCGTCTCTTGCATTGCCTCGCATAGTGGCAGCATTGCTCGAAAACAACCAAACCGAGGAGGGAATACGCATACCCGAAGTATTAATTCCTTACACAGGTTTTGATTTTATAAAATAAAAGTTATATATTTGCATAACGAAACACACATTAAAAACAAAATTAATATGGCTTACAAAATTTCAGATTCGTGCGTTGCATGTGGTACATGTATCAGCGAGTGCCCCGTTGAGGCTATTTCAGCAGGTGATATCTATGTAATCGACCCTTCACAGTGCATCGACTGCGGTACTTGCGCAGGCGTATGTCCTTCTGAGGCAATTGCTCCCGAGGAGTAATCGAGCGCATAAGAGGGGGAAGACCCCAAAAAATCCCGAATAGGCAGCTGCCCGTTCGGGATTTTTTATATACACACCAACCGTTTGTCTATCAACGCTTAGGGTTGTTAATCTGCCACGCATTAGCCCATACTCACCGCCCAACATTGCTTCGGATGACAAACATCCACATTGGCGGGTCGCTCTCTCACATTGCGAGCATCATTGGCTTATTGGTCAAAATAGTACATAAAATCGGAGCGGTTTTTGATTATTGGTCAAAATTAGTACATAAATGCGGGTGTTTGCCCGCATTTTCTACTTGTATTTGAGTCTAAAATACTCGTCTATAAAGAGCCTTCTATAC
>JAFQAN010000012.1 GCA_017416915.1 Alistipes sp.
CGCCGCTATCACGACAAGGGCTTGGTGTCAGAAGGGCGCCGAGTGCTACACTCGGCAAAAATGCCGTCGATGGGTAGTACTAAGGCGTACGTCCCATTGACGGCATTTTTTGTTAGGGGACGCAATCGACCCCTTATCACGCCAAGCTAAGTTGTTATACAGTCATAACCTCCTTCTCCTTCTTCTCCAACTCGGCGTCGAGCAGCTTAGTATATTTCTCTAACTGCTTCTGTACCTGTGCCTCGCCATCCTTCTGCTCATCCTCAGACATACCCTCCTTCTGAGCCTTCTTGAATGCCTCAACAGCATCGCGGCGCGCATTGCGCAGGCTGATACGTGCAGTCTCACCCTCCGCCTTAACCTTCTTTACAATCTCCTTACGGCGCTCCTCGGTAAGAGGGGGTATCGACAGACGTATCTGCTCGCCATTGTTAGATGGCGTAAGACCGATATTCGAGTCGATGATAGCCTTCTCAATAAGACGAATCATATTCTTGTCCCACGGCTGGATAAGCACCGTCTTTGCATCTGGCACCGTAACGCTGGCAACACCCGATACGGGGGTCTGTGAGCCATAGTAATCAACAAATACGCCATTGAGAACATTCACCGACGCCTTACCAGCGCGGATGTTCAACAGCTCCTCAACGAGATGGTCCACGGCGCGTTGCATACGATCCGCCGATTCGTTCAAAATAGTCTTGGTATCCATATACTTAGTTCTTAATGTTATTTTCGGTTAGTTTGCCCTACTTTTTTAGGAGTAGCTTATCGAGTGTCTGGTGTGTCTGCTCGGCCACCTCTTCATCGTAGCCCAAGCCGAGGTATGCCACGCGACCGTTGCGGTCGATAACATAGGTGCGTGGGACATAGTTGGTTGCGTAGCTATGATATATCTGCTCAGTCTGGTCGAGACCCACGTTGAAGGTTATGCCCATCTTTTTTAGAAGTGCGCGCACCTTGCCTGGCTCCTCGCCACGAGATATGGGCAGCACCACAAGGTCTGTACCCTTATAGCGGTCGAAGATTGCCTCCTGCATATGCGACAGCTCCTGACGGCAGGGAGGACACCACGTTGCCCAAAATGTTATCATCACCACCTTGCCCTCAGCCGTGAGGTCGCTGAGCGTGTAGCGTGTGCCATCGAGCATCTTCACCGTGAAGTCGGGCGCAAGGTCGTGAAGCTTGACGATGTTGGTAGCCTCAATCTCTTCGGGCGACTGCTGGGCGGTGGTTGCGGGCGTCATCGCCTTGCTCTCCACAGGCCATAAGATTATCGCTGCGCCAAGGACGAGCAGCAGAACAAGCATCACTACGAGCGACAACGTCGAGCCGCGCTTCTTATGTTTTGTCTTTATTGCCATAATTGATATTTTAAGGTGTTATTACTCAGTAACTACTGTTCCGATATTCTCGCCAGCGATAACCTTTTCGAGGTTGCCTGGGGTATCCATATCGAAGACTATCAGCGACAGATGGTTCTCGCGGCAGAGCGTAAATGCCGTCTGATCCATCACCTTCAATCGTCGTGCCAGCACCTCATCGAAGGTTATGGTGTCGAACTTCGTAGCTGTGGGGTCCTTCTCGGGGTCGGCAGTGTAGATGCCATCAACACGCGTACCCTTAAACATCACCTCTGCCTCAATCTCAATGCCGCGTAGCGCCGAGGCGGTATCGGTCGAGAAGTAGGGGTTCGACGTGCCGCCGCCGATGATTACGACATTACCCGCTTCGAGGTACTCTATCGCCTTTGCCTTGGAGTAGTACTCGCCGATAGGCTCCATACGTATCGACGTGAGAACCTTACACTTAACGCCTATCGACTCCAACGCCGACTGCAAAGCCAACGAGTTGATGATGGTCGCCAACATACCCATCTGGTCGCCCTTGACACGGTCGAAGCCACGTCCAGCACCTTGGATGCCGCGGAAGATGTTACCACCGCCGATGACGATACCTATCTCTACGCCCATCGCGGCGATGCTCTTAATCTGTTCGGCGTAGGCGCGAAGCACCTCTACGTCGTGGCCATAATTCTGCTTACCCTGCAACGACTCGCCGCTGAGTTTAAGAAGTATTCGCTTATATTTCGATGTTGCCATAACTATTTATAAACTATTTGTTTGATGTATAATTTGTGCGAAGATAATCATTTTTCAGCAAAAATCATAATTTTTTAGCCGCAAAAAGAGCGCACAAACAAATTTAGCGGTCCAAAAAGGATAGCTACTTGAAATAAATGTATTAACTTCGCAGCCGCTATGAGAACTATTAACCTACAATTCAGCCTATTGGTAGGGCTTGCCATAATAGGCTTTACCACACACACAGCAGCACAGTCGCTGCCCGACACGATGTATCAGTCGGTAAAGACAATCGACTACGTCGTAGAGCGCTTTGACACGCTAACCCCCGCAGCGGTGCGCTCGTTCACCGATCGCTACGACAGCGCACCAGGTATATTTACGTTCCGAGGCTCGTCGCGCCGCGATATGCCACAGTCGGGCAAGTTGGACACCATCCCCCACAAGATTGAGAAGGTGTGGAGCTACACCACCGCCTACGACGGGCGCCAAACATCGACGGGCGTTTGGGGTGGCGGCTCGGGATGGACGGGACAACCCGTATATGTCGAGTGGGCGGATAACATCATCGCCCAGCAACGCGCAGAGTCATCGGCAATTAGCGAGGAGTTCTCGGGTCGCGAGATTATCGTAGGCTCGTTGTCGAGCGATGTCTATTTCATCGACTTCGAGACGGGTAAAAATTCGCGTACCGCCTACAAGACGGGCAACCCCATCAAGGGCAGCGTATCGCTCGACCCGCGCCTCAACGGCAACCTCTATATCGGTCAAGGCATCCCCGCCGTAGAGCCTATCGGAGCGGATGTATTCAACCTATTCAGCCACAAGCGCATAAGCTTCTTCGAACGCGACCCCAAGGCGTGGCGTCGTTGGAGCGCCTACGACCCCTCGGCAGTGGTTGTCGATAACTTTGTGATACGCCCCTCGGAGAATGGCACTATATATAAACTTACTGCCAATAGCCACGATGTGAAGCTCCACAGCACCCTGCGCTACCGTCGTCGCGGTATGAACGCCCCAGGCATCGAGTCATCGCCCGCCGTATGGAAGAATTATCTATATGTAACAGACAATAGCGGCACGGTACTCTGCGTTAATATTGACACGATGAAGCCTGTATGGTCCTTCAACAACGTGGACGATACGGACGCTACGCCCATCATCATCGAGGAGCAGGGCTGCCCGATGCTCTACGTAGGCTCGGCTGTGGACAAGCAGGGAGAGTCGGGCTACTGCCACTTTACCAAGCTCAACGCCCTCACTGGCGAGAAGATATGGCAAAACCGCATCCCCTGCCACAAGATTGACTACGCAGGCAAGCTGCGCGAGGGCGGTATGTTCTCGACGCTGCTTGTGGGAAGAGGCGACTGCGAGGGTCTGCTCTTCACCAACATCTGCGGCTTGGGAGAGCATAAGGGTACCTTCGTGGCGATAGAGCGCTCGACAGGTGCTATTAAATACCGCACCAAACTCGACTTCTACTCGTGGTCGTCGCCCGTGGCTCTCTACACCGAGGAGGGTAAGATGTATATCTTCACGGGCGATGTTATCGGCAATGCCTACCTCATAGAGGCCTCGACAGGTAAAATCCTCTTCAAGCAGAAGATGGCGTGGAACTTCGAGTCATCACCCGTGGTTGTGGGCGACTGTGTGGTGGTAGGCTCACGCGGCAACGAGATACATAAATTTAGAATTAAGTAATTGTAGGACAACATTATACAACCCATAAACAATGAAACGCTCACTGTTACTTATCCTGCTGTTACTGCTCCCCGCAGTATGTTTGGCACAGCTATACGCTATGCGCGACTCGGTCCCCGATTCGTACAACTTTTGGCTCTACGTGCCTAAGTGTACTACGCCAACACCCGAGCCGACACCCGCTCCCGAGCCGACGCCCGAGCCTACGATCAAGCGTCCTACGCCGCTTACTGCCGACGAGGCAATAGCGTTGAGCCGCACGTGGCGTTTCGACGAGATAGCCAAGTATCGCGATAGTATGACCATTAAGCCACAGCCGTTACCCTGCCCCACGGTGGAGCATCGCGGGCTGCCGATAGTTGTCTTTCTACACGGTCGTAGCCTCTGCGGCACAGACCTTTACCGCGTACGCCGCTATGGCACACTCGACGCCCTGACTATGGGATGCAAGGTCGATGCAGTTGTCATAGCGCCACAAAACCGCGGCGAGAGCTGGTGGAAACCCGAGCGCGTTATGCGCATTGTCGATTGGGTTGCAGAGCGCCACGATGTCGATACCACACGCCTCTACGTCCTCGGTATGAGCCTCGGCGGATATGGTGCTATCGACTTCGCCGCTGCCTACCCCGACCGCACAGCGGCGGCAATAGGGCTGTGTGGCGGTGCTTCGGGCAACGACCTCGACGGCCTAACAGAGCTGCCATTGTGGATTATGCACGGCACGGCAGATAGGGATGTCCCCGTCAGCGCATCACGCCGTGTTAGAGATGCCGTGGTTAAGGCAGATACGACAAATCTTATGCGCTACGAGGAGTTGCAGGGCGTAGGACACTCGCTGCTTGCCCGTGTCTTCTACCTCCACGAGACCTACGATTGGCTCTTTAAGCACTCGACGATAGACTCGCCACGTACCGTAAATCGCGACATTGAGATAAGCATCAACCGCCTCAACAACGCCTACAAGGGGTTGAAGCAACGCAGCGTAGCGCTGGATGTTCGCGACCCGCAGGGCAACCGCGCCGTGAGCAGCACTAATGAGAAGACGTCGGGAGCCGAGTGGCACACCATCAAGGAGGGCGACACCCTGGGACATATCGCCATCCGCTATAACACCACCGTAAAGCGCCTCTGCGCACTCAACGGCATAAGCGAGAAGAGCATCTTGCGCTTAGGCAAGAAGCTGCGCGTACGCTAACGGCACTACGTCCGCAGCGAAATTTTAGTAAAAACGGCGTGTGATAATGGCGCGGAAATCCGCACTATGCTAAATTAGGTAATGATGCAAAAAGTGCCACTTTTTGCATCATTATCTTAAATATAGGCGTCTATTTATCAGTGTATTATCGCAATACAAAAAGAGATTAGCACATTCTGCTAATCTCTTTTTGTTCTACGACCAAGATATGTGGTTAAGCTCTCCGTGGTTATTTTGTGCGCACCACCTTAAATAGGGTTCTGTCGGGCGTCTCTACACTCTCGAACGAGAAGTCGGCAATGCCACCCTCCACGAGACGTCTCCGGGCGTTGTGAAACCCCGTGTAATCTGTGCCTTCGAGAGCGTAGTATCTCGTATCTCCAAGAGCAAAACTTCGTAGAGTTTTAACATAACTTTTAATGGTCTTAACGTGCGATACTTTGATATTCATTACAAGGATAGTTTTGGGTTACGTTGAACATATCGTAGCATTGCTGCAACACAAAGGTAACTAAAATTTTGCAGTCGAGCTACCTATTGCCACAATTTCACAATCGATTTGTAGCCATTCCCCTATTTATCATCTGTTATTCAACCCGAAATACAAGAGAATAAATAGGTGGTAATCAACATTTTAATAGCCATAAAAACGTTACTTTTTAATTACCGCCAATTAATCTCCGATAATTAAAAAGTAACAGCAATATCAGTATAAATTAATACAGCAACCACCCAATATCAACCATAAATGGTTAATCGGCAATAGTAGAATATCCCTGCTCTCTCAATCAAATTGCGACACCTGACAGAGCAAAACAGAGCATCATTAATTAACCGCCGCGAATAGTGGAACTCCATTTTGTCAGCGAAAGCTGACGCAACAGATGTGAATAACCAATTATCTGTGATTAATCGTCTATAATAAAACATCGGCTTCTGGTACAATAAAATTTTAACACAAAGCTTCGCAAAAACCGATTATCGCTGATTCAATCGGCAATAATAAAATCAGCTTCTATAACGACGAAATTTTAACAACAATCCACGCAAAACTTATTATCGCTGATTAATCGTCGATAATAATATAACTCGCATTATTAATCAAAATAGACGGCTGACAGATTGAAAAACATTGCTCCTTAATTAAACACCGATAATTGCATAACCCAACCCCTCTCAGTAATATTTTCCACACGCGATACCAGGCAATACTAAATTTTCTGTGATTAATTGCCGAGATAGAAATGCTACTATTCCCACAATAAGTTTCAGTACAATACACCGCAAAAAAAACTATTATCGATGATTAATCGCCGATAATAGGAAAGCAAATGTTTTTGACCATAAACATCTTGCAAAAGGCGGGCATAGCACTGTTTTTGTCGTAAATATTCAGCACTCATACAAACGCGGCTTAGCACAGATTTTTGTCGTAAATATTCGACAATATGTCGTATCTTTGTGGAATAAATCTTAAATCAAATAGCTATGAATATCACCTACGCAGAGAAGGACAAGGTATTGACCTATCTATGCGAAAACCTAATGCCTGAAAAGGTTACACATTTTAGTCTATCCCACTTTTGTTCGACCACGGGCTGCGACTCTTACACATTGGAGGCTATTCTGGCATACTTTAAGAGGCTTCGGCTTATAGGCTCGTATAATCTCCGCCATCAGGTGTCTGCTGTATCCGTTCTTCTTTACACCGATGCGTTTGACATCTTCAATCGTGGAGGTTTCTACGCACAAGAGGAGCTGCTTCAAAAAGAGGTGCAAAAACTCTTGCTCGAAATTGAGCGCCTTAAACCTACGCTTGGAGATAAAATAGAGAAAATTAGCACCATCGGGAACAATATAGCGGGAATTGTAGGTACTCTTTTCGGGGGCTTCATATCTGCTACCAAGTCGCTCTAAAAGGCCCTATTTTGCCCCGTTCCGTCGGCGAAAAGATAGCGACACGCCGAGTTTGCAACGAGCATAGGCTCTCTTTTTTATAAAAGAGTAGCTAATGGCGCGATTTTTTTCGTATCTTTGTGAAGTTATAGCCACCTAACGAAGGTTAGGTGCGTATGAATTTAGGCTTATGGCAGATACGCAATACAAATATCTCACTTCGATAAACTCGCCCGCCGAGCTACGTCATCTCGACATCGACGCACTCACTGAGTATTGTGCGGAGCTACGCCACTTTATGGTGGAGTGCTGCGCCGTAAACCCTGGGCATCTTGGGTCGAGCCTTGGCGCTGTGGAGCTTACCGTGGCACTGCACTACGTCTATGCCACACCCGAAGACCGCATCGTATGGGATGTAGGTCATCAGGCATACGCCCACAAGATTATCACGGGTCGCCGCGAGGCGTTCCACACTAACCGCACTTACGGTGGCATAAGCGGCTTCCCACGTATGGAGGAGAGTCCCTACGACAGCTTTGGTGCAGGACACTCGTCGGTGAGCATATCGGCAGCATTCGGCATGGCGAAGGCGTGTCAGATGCGCGGGACAAAGGAACACGTCATAGCCGTCATCGGCGACGGCGCGATGACAGGAGGCCTCGCCTTCGAGGGGTTGAACAATGCTGGTGCCTCGCCTGCAACCGACATCCTCGTAGTACTCAACGACAACGAGATGTCTATCGACAAGCCTACGGGAGCGCTCGACCGCTACTTGGTGCGTATGTCCACGTCGAAGTGGTACAACACCCTCAAACGTTCGCTGTGGCGTATGCTTGGCGTAGTGCCAGCACTGCACCGCTTCGTGCGCACGGCGGGCAATGCCGTAAAGCAGGGTTTGCTGCAAAACAGCAACCTCTTCGAGAGTCTCAACTTCCGATATTTCGGCCCCGTCGATGGACACAACATCGAGGAGCTTATACGCACACTCACCGCCCTCAAAGAGATAGGTGGACCAAAGCTACTACACATCAAGACCCGTAAAGGTAAAGGTTATGCCCCCGCCGAGGCAGACCCCGCCACGTGGCACGCCCCAGGGCGCTTCGACGCCACATCGGGAGAGCGCATACGTAGCACCTACCCCGCGGCACGCTACCAGGATGTCTTCGGCACAACGCTGCTCGACCTTGCACGTCGCGATGAACGCATCGTGGGCATCACGCCCGCAATGCCATCGGGCTGCTCGCTGAGTATCGTTATGCGCGAGATGCCCGAGCGTTGCTTCGATGTGGGCATCGCCGAGGGACACGCCGTAACATTCTCGGCTGGCTTGGCAGCAGGTGGTGCGCGCCCCTTCTGCAACATCTACTCGTCGTTTATGCAGCGCGCCTACGACAACCTTATCCACGACGTGGCGCTCCAAAATCTCCCTGTTGTACTCTGCCTCGACCGCAGTGGCATCGTGGGCGAGGATGGTGCTACGCACCACGGCGCCTTCGACCTCGCATACTTGGGTTGTGTACCCAACCTCACAATAGCGGCACCTCGCAACGAGTGGCTACTCAGGCAGATGATGTTCACCGCCTCGACTGCCGACCACCCCACCGCCATACGCTATCCACGCGGCATTGGCGAGGGTGTAGAGTGGCAGGACACCCCCTTCGAGCTGTTGGAGGAGGGACGCGGCGAGCAGCTACGCGACGGTAGCGACATCGCCATCATCGCCGTAGGCACAATGGCAAATGTGGCACTACGTGCTGCCGAGCGCAGCGAGCATAGCGTGGCGGTCTATGACCTACGCTATGTGAAGCCCTTGGACGAAGAGCTGCTTCTCGACGTGGGCAGACGCTTCAAGGCTGTCATCACCATTGAGGATGGCATCATCCGTGGCGGTGTGGGCGAGAGCGTAGCGGCACTGTTACAGAAGCACGACCTACACCCCAAGATGCGCCACTTGGGTATCAACGACCGCTTTGTAGAACACGGCAAGCCCGCTGAGCTATATGCCGAGTGTGGCTACGACGAGGAGGCTCTCCTTAGAGCAATAACCGAAATAACAAACAACCGATAACCCAATGAGAAAACTGACCAACATCCTGGCTATCTTGATATTGTCGCTCTCGTTTTTAACGAGCTGCACCGAGGAGCCACCAACATATCGTGTTCCGCAGATTGAGAACGATGACGATAAGGATGACAATAAGGAGAACAACGAGCCTGAAAACCCCGAAGAGCCAGAAGAGCCAGAAAACCCCGAGGAGCCCGAAAATCCCGAGACACCCGACGACCCCACAAACTCCGACTACCCCGACACGAGCTGGGCTGCGGGCGAGTTGGACTGGGTATTCGATATGGAGGCGTTGCCCGAGATTCGCGTTGAGGTGCCTTTGGCACAGTGGAATGCTCTGCTTGCGGAGTATGACCGCGACAGCAACACCAACGCCTATGTTCACTGCGACGTAGAGTTCAAGTCGAAGGGCGAGACACACACCTTTGCCGACGCGGGTCTTCGTCTGCGCGGCAACACCTCGCGCCGCCGTCCCGAGGGCAACGGTGGCGAGATGCACCGCAAGGATGACACCGACTGGCGCCACTGCCACTTTATGCTCAACCTGCATAAGTATCAGAAGGACGACGCCCACGAGCTGCACAATATGCGCAAGCTACACCTCAAATGGTTCAAGGATGACAGTGCCTACTGCCGTGAGCTATACTGCTACGACCTCTTCCGCCGCTTCGGCATCTGGACAGGCGTATATAGCTCGTATTGTCGCCTCTGGATACACGTTGAGGGCGATACCAAGCCCGCCTACTATGGCGTATATGAGCTTATCGAGCCTATCGACGACCACTACGTAAAGAAGCGCAAGGAGCTGTTTGGCGACCATAAGCACAACCTCTGGAAGTGTCGCTGGGGTGCTACGCTCAACTACAACGACATCTACAACTCGTGGATGGGCTACGACGACGATACGAATAATGCCTATACCTACGAGTTGAAGAGCAACACCGAGAACTATAACGCTGCACGTGAGCAGCTTATCGAGTTCACGCGCAACGTAACGCAGCGTACTGGTCAGGACTTCCACGACTGGATAGCCTCGGTATGCGACGTACGTCTGCTGCTGCGCACCTATGCCGTGAACGTGGCTGTGGGTATGTGGGACGACTACTGGAACAACTCCAACAACTTCTACATCTACTTCAACTCGACGGATAAGAACAACTACCAATTCTTCTTCATACCGTTCGACTACGACAACACGCTCGGCACATCGCATAACTGCGGTGTTCAGGGCGACTCGGGAACACACTCGCCGCTCAACTGGGGCGACACGGGACGCTGCCCGCTGATTGGTAAGATTTTGCAGTACGACGACTACCGCGCCATATATATCGAGGCACTCCACGAGCTATGCTCCGAAGAGAACGACCTCTTCTACTATCAGGCGTCGATAAATCGTATCAACAAGTGGCACAGGCTTATACGCAACTATGTGGTGAACGACACCGACGAAGATTGCGAGATTAAGGACCGCCCTGCGGGCTGGGGCAACAACTACAACTACCGACTGCTCGACAACTCATCGTCGGTAAACTTCTTCCGTGTAAAGGCGGCGTCGATACCCTCGAAATAGGGCTACGGCAAGGTATGCGACGCACGTAGAGGCAGCTATTAGTGAGTATGGATAGGATGTGGCGACATATCAAAATGGCGAGTAGCAAGGCGAGGGCGTTTCTGCCCCACCTTCTCCACACACGCCTACTTATCACCACGTGGCGCGTGGTGATGCTCTATGCCGCTATCATCATCTGCCAAGTACTCAACTACGCCTACAATGCCAACATCTATGGAGAGATAGCCCTCGCGGAGGTGTGGATGCTCTTTAAGGGGTCTATCTATTTCGGCAACCTCTCGGTGGTATATAGCGTCGGACTTTTTCTCTTGCTCTCGATTATACCCGTCACGGATAGAATATGGCACAGCCGCGCATACCGCTACACACTCTTTGCGTGCTACATCCTCCCCGTTGCCCTCGTTCTGCTGGCATCAAATATGGGCGACATCGTCTATTACCACTACACGCATAAGCGCTGCACCGCCGAGGAGATATTCTTCGTCGATAACTCCAACACGTTGCCACTTATGGCGGAGTTTATGTGGGAGAATTGGTACTTGGTACTCGCCTACCTCGCCCTTATCGGGCTTATCGTGTGGGGCTACCGCCTCAACTTCCGCACTAAGTATCCGACCTGCGCAACCCTAAGCGGCAAAGAGCCTTCACGCCGCCGTCGCTATACGAGCATCACACTGCAACACCTACTCTTTGTGCTACTGGTGCTAAGCTACGGCATAGGCAGTGTGCGCGGTGGTTATACTCTGCTGTCGCGCGCCCCATATATGACACACGCGATGTACTATACAACATCGCCCTCGAAGGCAAACCTCATCCTTAGCAACCCCTTCTGCATCGTGCGCACGATACGCGGACACGTCGATAAGCGCAACTACTACGACACCGAGACCTTAGCGAGGATATACTCGCCGCTACACTACCCCGAGCGCTACCATAGCGATAGGTTTGGTATGTTGGAGGGCTACAACGTCGTGGTGTTTATCTTGGAGAGCTTCTCTGCCGAACACTCGGCCTACCTTATGCCCGACATACACGACAACGGCGGCTATACGCCTCACTTAGACGAGCTTATGCGCAACGGTATGGCATTCGAGAAGTGTTTTTCAAATGGTGCTACGTCGCGTGGCGCACCTCCCGCGATATGGAGTTCGATACCTTCGTACGATGTGATATTTATGCGTATGCACGAGTCTATCGCCGAGGGGACGTCTATGCCACAGCTTCTCGCCGACAAGGGCTATACCACCGCTTTCTTCTGTGGCTCGGAGCATAACTCTATGGGCTTCGGCTCATACGCCCACATCGCAGGCATCGACAAGCTGTATAGTATGGAGGAGTATGCCGAAAAATACTCTATGGATGACTACGACGGTAAGTGGGGCATCTGGGACGAACCCTTCCTAAACTATATGGGCGAGGAGCTGTCCACCTTCTCGGAGCCATTCTTCGCCAGCGTCTTTACCATCACCTCGCACCACCCCTTCAACGTCCCCGAGGAGGTCGAGGATGAGCTACCTAAGGGTACTACGCTTGCACACCGCCCCGTGGCATATACCGACCGTGCGATAGGGCGCTTTATGGAGCGCTTCAAGGATGAGGAGTGGTTCAACCGCACACTCTTCGTCTTTATTGGCGACCACGTGTCGAGTGAGCGTATTTTGAAGCGCACCAACTACACCCCTGGACGCTTCCACGTCTTGGGAGCGATGTTCACGCCCGACGGCAGCCTCAACGGGGAGTACCCGCACGTCTTCTCGCAGGTGGATGTTATGCCCACGGTGTTGGGTCTGTTGGGCAACGACACGCCCTACTTCGCCATAGGTCGCGACATCTTTAATGAGCCAGAGCGCAAGCCCTTCACGCTGATATATACAGGTTTCACATACTCGGGCGTGTGCGACGACTATGTATTGGAGTTCGACGGCGAAGAGGTTGTGGGTGCCTACCGCTACGATGACATCCTGCAACAGCACGACATCCGCACGGAGGTAGATGCCGAGGCGACCGACAGCCTTATCCGCGCAGTGTTGCAGCAATACTCGACGCACGTCAATAGTATGGACTACATTCCATAAGAGAGGTCATCGCCGAACGACTCAGCGAAAGTTACCCACTACACGCTCTGCTACCGCTCTAACTCTCCTCGCCAAGACAAGATGCCGTCGGAGAGTTCCGTAACCTCCAAACCGCAGCTTACCATATACTCGGCAGCCATCTTGCTTCGGCGGCCACTACGACAATATACCGCTACGGGGCGTCCCTTGTCTAACTCGGCAACCTTGCGGTTGAAATCCTCGCCATTGACGTCGATGTTCACCGCGCCAGGGATGTGTCCCCCGCTGAACTCCGCTGGCGTTCGTGCGTCGATAATCTGCACGTGTTCGTCCTTGATAACCTCGGCAAAGCGCGCTGCATCTACCGAGTCAAAACCATTAACTGCCTTTGAACCATTACATCCAACCATCATTATTGTAGCTAATAGAATATACAAAATTGTCTTCATAGTTTTATCTTATACTGGTTTTACCCACTACAAAGATAACACCTCGCTATTGGTTTAGCAAATTTTATAAGTGGAATTTATATCGGAAGTTTTTATGTCTTTATTTGAATATCTTATAGTAGATTGTGTGGCTTGTTCTACTAAAAAAAATAGAGAGTGACCGAAGCCACTCTCATTTGCGTTTATGTAGGTCTTGCCTATCGCTTAATACTCTTTAATGTAGCTGCCTTTGCAGGTTTTGCTGCAGGGTTAGCCGCAATAAACTCTTCGGCAGGCGATACTCCATCGGCGGTAAGTGTTACTACCGTGATGAAGCCTGGACCATAGCTCTCCTCGCTATCCTTAGCAATGCCGAGGAATGTGTATGGAGTATCATACGACAGAACGGCAATACCACTCTCTCTGTTCTCAGAAACATAATCAGAACCCCACTCCCAGCCATAGGTGATAAGCTCGGCATAGATATCATCGTCGGTACATCCCCACTCTGTGAAGTCGCCATCATAGAAGCCTGTGTACCAAGCTGCAGCCGAATCATTTGGCTTTACAGTATAGGGCAATACAGCGTGGCCCTTGCAATTTAAGAAGCGTGCTGGGTCTAACTCTGCAAGTGCGGAGCCATCGTAATAGTTGCCAAACTCAATGGTGACTGCAGCATCACTAACGACCTTATCCAAGGTGCGGAAAGGCTCGCTTACAAAGCCCTTCTCGGATGCCAGCTCGCCTGTCTCCATATCCACAGCAATAGCATAGGCAACATATTCGGTTGCGGGGTCAAGCTGGTTATAGAAGTTCTTCTCTTTACCCAACGATGCACCAAGGTCATATAGATACTCGGCACGTGAACACTCAAACCACTCAGCACCATAGTCTATCTCCGAATTAGCAAGATATGCCACGCAAGCATCTGTTGTGCCATACTCATCAACAAGCAAATCGAAGTTCTCAGCCTCGGTATAGAATGTAAAGTAGTAAGCACCAACAGATGGAGTAGTGGTTACATTTGCAGAGTTATGCGTAATGTCGCTAACTTCAAATGTTACAACCAAATCATCGGGATTGCCCACTGCATCAGTAGTAGTGAAGTGGGTAATATGAGGTGCTGTTGTAGGTGCGCCATCGTATCCGAAACATACAACAATATAGTCGGTATTGGGCTGCAAACCGCTTATGCTATTGAGTGACATAGGACCTCGCTTTAACGCATTCTCAATATCCTCCCAGGCTGTAATATCATCAACGATAGACTCTACAAAAGCCTCTTCCGACTCACTCCACTCAAGCGAAGATGCGTATTGTACAGAGCAGATGTATGTGTCGTCATTATTTGATGGTGTTACACTACCCTCGATATGGTCATAATCAATCTTGGTGATATCCACCTCAAATGTTAAATCTGCAACCCCGGCAGCGATAGTCTCAAACTCAACTACTGTAGCTAAGCTATTAGCAACAAATCGCTCATCGATGCCAATGGCGTATGCCATATACTTTGTACCAGCCTTGAGATCCTCTACCGATAACGACTTAGCGCCGACATAACCAAGGTTAGCTACCATCTGGTCAGCAGTAGCACCTAAACCATAGTAGTAGTTACGCAGCTTATTGAGGTGTGCGACAAATGCAGACTCATCGCCACCATAATTCTGATATTCTTCGAGGCTAAAGACATTTACAAAATAGAAGGCTTTATCGTTGTCTGGTGTTATAGTAACTGTGGCGGTGTCGTAACCAATATCCGTTACTTCAATCTCAAAGTTTAGCTCTGTAAGCTCTGTGCTTAGGGTTGTAAATGTCTGCTTGTAGAGCGATGTCGTAACAATGCCATTATTTGATAAACCGAAGGCATATACGATATATTCTGTCTCTGGGTCGAGCATGTCCTGAGTATCGCTAATTGCGCCCTTTTTAAGGACTCCTTTGAGGTATTCGCTAAGGTCTACGCCTGCCTCATAAGCAGCATTGTTTAACCACAAAAGGTCATCGCTGATGTAGGCCTCGTCATCCTCGAACTCATCGAAATACTCTTTTGTTGTCATCATGGCAAAGTAGGTCATCTCCTCATCTTCGGGGGTGATGGTAAACTCTACTGAGGTATCCGTTACATTCTTAACCTCAATAACGAAGTCGGGTTGGTCCACCGGGTCAATAGGTGTAGGGGGAACGTCGGGTGTCTCTTTACAGCCAACGAACGCTAATGCAAGCGTTAGCAAAATACCATAAAAAAAGTTCGCTTTCATTTTCATGGGGGATAAAAATTAATAGTTAATAAATATTTGTAAAGTTGTTGCTTTCAATTGTAGATTGAAGGGTATAATCAACTACTTTGTCAAGTAGTAGCCTTAGTGCATGTTATGTCTTTGTCATCATATCTATTGTAGTTTTAGGGGGATTAATGTATAATCTAGCAAAATAAACAAATTATTCCTAATTAACAATAGTTTGTCTGACTATGATTTCTATAAATTAAACTTATCATCAGAGGGTACCAGAACCTCATTAGTGGCTAACCCTAATGTGTAATTTCAGTATCAAAGTTATAGGTTTTTCCTTAGCTTTCCAAATAATTAAGCGGTAAAATTTGAATTAAATCGCGAGGGGGGGGGTAATCGCTGATATACAGATACTTACACGAATATACGTATTCACTCTATCCCAATTGCGAAAGTCTATTCCGCACCTAGACGACAATATCGTATTTCTCCCTATATTTTATATTTATATATGTAACATTTCGCAAAACGCCACTATATCCGTAGTCACGAATGGCTGACTAATTTCGGGGATTCCTAAAAGCGCAGGAGAGAAAGCAAAATAACGATATTGTTATGCATACATGTGGCTGCCATAGGCTATGCGATAATCGCGTTTATCAAATATGGCGTACAAAGTTTAGTTTATCCCATTGGCCATATACCCAAAACGGACTAAACTTATTTTGGCGTTGGCAACACTCAAAAAAGATGCTGGCGGAAAAGAGAGATACATTTCTCTTTTTTCGCCAGCATTTATCTTAAAAGTTCAAAAGAATACACCCCACCTCGATTTTGGGTGCAAAAAAGGGTGTAAATCTCGTAACTACTTGATTTACACCCTTTGTTGCGGGGAGAGGGAGGGATTGACATCGCTTCGCTCGTCTTTCCCTTTACTCCTTAACTTGCAAGCAGAAAAATAGCACGAGTATCGGCAGAGCCGAGACTTACTTTTATTTGACAAACGGCCACTGGTAAATTTATTTACCGATGACCGTTTGACAAAAAAAGACTCGCAAAATGCGAGTCGTGCTATTTTTCCGCTTGATGCGGAGAGAGAGGGATTCGAACGACGAAGTCGAAGAGCCGATACCATATAGCGCAGGGCATAATGCCCGAGCAATAAACATCATCATATCGACTCAACCCCCGCATAAGTGAGCAATACTCTCTCAACAGTGGATGCAGAGCTATCGCCTACGGCGGTTTGTTTTTGGGGTGTGTGCGGTGGCTTGCCAACAGCAACACACCATAAAAACAAAACAGACGACCTAAGTCGTCTGCTCTGCATCAAATCAGCGGAGAGGGAGGGATTCGAACCCCCGGAGCCTCGCAGCTCAACGGTTTTCAAGACCGCCGCAATCGACCACTCTGCCACCTCTCCAAGGGACAAAAGTAGAACAAATTTTCGGAACAACCAAACAAAATCTTAAATATTTTTATCAAGACCATACACCAAACCGTGTAATACATTGATAATTCATAGCTTAGACATCACGTAATTGGTCATTGCAACCACACCTCAAACACCATACGATGCCTCAAATCTCTAAAAAGATAAATTGTAGGCTATCATTTCATCGCAACACCTCGTTATGAAATAGGCAAGAGCGAGTTGATGAGTTATCGCACATATCACAAGCTACACCATACTAAAATAGCGTACACCAAAAAGGGTGTCGGACCGCATCGCCCAACACCCTTATCGTAGCGTTAAATATTGCGATAGCCATCACTGCACAAAACAGCGCAGCACGACTCTCGATGTTTAGTTCCATCCTGGATCAACAACCTCGCCACGCTCATACTGCTCCGTCGTAGCACCCGCCGAAGCCTCATCGCCAGGGGTGGGGTCGGGGTCGGGCGTAGGCTCGGGGATGGCATCACCAGGCTTGCAGCCGTCGGTCATAACCCATACTGCACCATTTATGGTATCGATATATATATCGTACTTAGCGCCCTGCTCGGCATCAACCTTAATATTGCTACCGCCAACAGCCCAGAACGATATAGCACTATGTATCGCATAGGTCTCCTCTGCACGAAGACCCATCCAAATACCGTCTCGCTTCACCTTAAACTCTATACCGTTGTTATTGCTATCAGCGAAGACAACATCCTCCGCAACAAAATAGCCATCCTTCTCGACCGTTGCAATATCACCCCACTGGTTGCCCTCAAACTCTCCGCTTATAGTCCAATTATCGCTCGGCACCATGCCGTCCTCCATAACCCAAACGGACATATAGTCAGTGTCGAGGTAGATGTCATACTTGGTGTTAGCCGCGCCGTTCACGGTGATATTTGAGCCATCGTCGCTAACAATAAAGGGGGTATTCAACTCCACAGCCTGCTCATCCTTGGTACCATACCACGCTGCACCCTTGCGGAACTTGAACTGCAAACCATCGCCATTATCATTAGCAAACTGAACATCCTCGGCAACATAATAGATACCTCTCTCGACCATTACAACGCCTGTTGCCCAGTTATCGCCCACCAGGTTGCCCATCACAAGCCACATATTATTCGGCAAAAGACCATCCTCCATAACCCAAACACTCAACGTATTGTGGTCGAGGTAGATGTCATACTTGGTGTTAGCCGCGCCGTTGATAATGATATTATTCCAACCCTTACCCTCATCATTGCTCAAAGCAACAGTAATCTCAGAGTTAATATTATAAGGCTCATTGCCTACCACACCAAACCAATTATCGCCACGACGAAGCTTGAACTGCAAGCCCTCGTTATTGGCATTGGCAAACTGAACATCCTGCAACACGTAGAGGTCGTTCGAGAGCTGCATCTCGAAGCCATACTTCCAAGTATCGCCTACCAAGTCGCCCAATACATACCATTTATCGGCATCGAACACAGGAACACTCGACGGGTGCTGACCTGCGGTCATAATGTAGTAGGCGTCGGTTGCCTCGTTGAGGTATATATCGTAAGTACCCGTCTCGCTAACCGAGATATTCTCCTGACCCTCGACAACGGTAGCATACTTAGCATTGGGAGCCGTCTTGGCACTACCACCCAAGTCTAAATCGTCCCACGACGCGTTCTTCACGAACTTAAACTCCGTTGCATCTGTCTCACCAGCCGTAAGAGCGACGTTGTATGCTACGAAGTAGCCATCAACAGCGTACATCGCTACACCCTTTGCGGCATCCCAGCCGTTCATCGTACCCACAATGCTCCACTCCGACGCATCGGGGTCGGGGTCGGGATTAGGTGTCTCGGTCTCGACGTTGATTGCTGCCAAAGGTACAATCTGGTTGCGGGCAACGGTTACTTCATTCTCTGCCGTGCGGCTTACAACGGTGCCGTCGCTGCACGTAACATCGACTTTGAGCGCCGTATATGTTGCGGGAGGCACAATCACAAATAGGCTCTGTGCAGTCTCCGTAAGAGAAAGGTTAATATCCTTCAACGTGATAACGGCAGCATTTACCGAGCCACCTGTGAGCGCGAGCGTCTCGGGGTCGATGGTAAATGTCGCGGGGGCAGCGTCCGTAAGGTCGTAACCTGCGTCGCTGAGCGTAACGCTACTAACGGTTACGTTACCCGTAAGGTTAAGCTCTATGATACCAAAGGGGTTACGGAAGCTGATGTTGGTCTGCGCAGCCGTAAACTTGGCAATCATAGGGCAGCAGTTGTTGGCAAACGTGCCTGCTACATACCTCTGCTCGTAGGGGAATGCCACCTCGGTAGGCGACTCCCAGCAGTCGGGATATGTGGCGTAGAGCGCGCTACCCTCAGTAGCCTCGGGCAGATAGCCCTCAAAGGTTGCGGTTGAGGTGTTTGCACCATCCTTCATTGCGAAGGTCTCCTCGTTGAACGAGGCATAGTTGTCCGTAGAGCCGAAGACGGTAATCGCATCGCCCTCGTTCCAAATCACCTCATACTCCTCGTTGAGATGTGTACGTGTACTCTCCGTCGATGCCTTCAACACCACCATCTCCACATCGGGTTCGGGCGTAGGCTCGGGTTCAGGCTCGGGTGTGGGAGTAATCACATCTGGCTCATTACAGCCTACAAGCAACATAGCTACCGTGGTACAGGCTACCGCCACGTTACGCACCCATTTTACGTTGTTGATTTTCATAGTTCTGTGTTTTTTAGGTTTTATACTATAATCGTTTTATCTCTATGAATGTCTTTTGTAGTAGGGCTTTACCCTGCTCCAAGCGTCTCTCGCCACCCTCGCCCACGTCGCTAAGTGTCGTAAGCGTAGTGTGGTCGTAGAGCGTTACACCCTCCTTGTCGATGACGCCAAAGCCATTGTTAAATGTCCAATAGCCGAAGTGCGACACGTCGCCACGCGACACGTCGCGGCTGAACGTAAAGTCGTCGTGCGCAATGCCCATCTGCCCGAGTAGCGTCGCCGCAAGGTCGGTCTGCGAGGCGTAGGCGTCGATATGTCGTGCGCCACTGAGCGCACCACCCACCCACAACATCGGGATATGGTGTCGCTCGGGGGAGTTGTTGCCCACCGTCGCGGGATAGGGGTATCCGTGGTCGGGGATGATGACAACAAGCGTATTTTCCCAATGTTCCGTCGCCCGCAGACGCTCCACTATGTCGCCGATGACCTCGTCTGCGAAGGCAAACGAGTTGAGCATATCATCGCTAAGACGGCGATACGGCACCTCGAAGGGCTCGTGGCTGCTGAGCGTGAGTATCACATCAAACGTGCTTACGCCACTATCCATACGACGTATTATCTCGTTGGTGGCATACTCCGCCACAACATCATCGGCATAACCCCACTTCGAGCGGTGTCCCTCGATAGGCATCACATCCTCATCTATGACCTCCTCAAAGCCTGTGGCATAGAGGTATGCCGCAGTATTTGTGAAGTTGGCGTCGCCGCCATAGAAGAAGCGTGTGCGGTAGCCCTCGGCAAGCAGCGTACGCGCTATGCCGCCGAGGTGTGCCGCCTTGTTGGGGTACTTCATTATCGACATCTTGGGCTGCGACAGAAAGCCACTCAGCGTCGCCACCGTACCACGGTCGGTACGGAACGATGAGGCGTAGAGGTTTTCAAACCAGATGCCCTCGCCACGTAGCGCGTTAAGACGTGGCGTAACAGCCTCGCCATCGCACTGCGCATCGGTTATCGTACGCCCCATACTCTCGGCAACGATAAGCACAATATTGGGACGCTCCATATTGAGCCACCTATCATACTCCACACACTCCGCATCGCTACGCATCGCCTCGGCAAAGAGCCGCTCAGCCTCCTCGTCCGAGTAGAAGTTATACTCGTCAAAGTCGTCGCCCGTAAATGCCGAGCTGAGCAGCGAGAAGATGGGGTTTATCGCCGCCTGATTGAGAAACATCTTCGACGAGAAGAAGGCCTTAGAGACATTTGCTGTTGCGGGCGTCAGACCGCCGCGTATCATCACAAATAGGACCCCTGCAAGTAGTATCATCGCCACGGACGACGCTACACGCGCCATACGTGGCGCAAGGTGGAGACGATTCTCGGTGCTAAACTGCGGCTCAAATAGACGCCTAACAATAGTGCCATAGAGCCATACGCCCACCGCCACCGTAGCGGCAATATAGAGCGTTGCAGCGATGCCATTTGCCAATGACACACTCGCCATCATCTCCTTGGGCGAGTAGATAAAGACCTGAGCGTCGATGCGCGCCTGCCACTCGCCAAACATACCCATATCGGCAGTCTCGATTAGCGCAACGAGCAGCGTAACGACGATAAAATACCATCTCATCGAGCGTTGCCACAGCGCTCTACCCCGCTCCTTGACGGGCAGCCACACGCTCGTCATCGTCGACAAGAGCGGAACGACCAATATATATCCCGCCGTGACGCTGTCGAGGCTCATTCCGTGCCACAACGCAGCAAACAGCTCCCCAAAGCTACACTCCACAGCCATCGCGTGGTAGTAGATAAGAAATACCACACGGTTGATTGTGAAGAGCAGCATCGTCGCAACGTAGCTTGCAACTAAGAATTGGAGGTGCTTGCGCATCGTAGCTATGGTTATATCATATTTCGCTGATTATAGCTTCTCGCCGTATGCCAAGTCGCCCGCATCGCCGATGCCTGGGACGATATATGACTTCGACGTAAGCTCCTCATCTACCGCAGCACACCACAACGTGCAGTTCTGCCTCGACGTGTGCTTCATCACATAATCGACACCCTGCTCCGAGGCGAAGGCGGCGGCAAAGTGGGTATGTGCAGGCTGCCCTGCACGACGTATAAGTGCATCATATACAAGCATTAGCGAGCTGCCCGTTGCAAGCATAGGATCTACTAAGATGAGGGTCTTGCCACTCAGCGAGCTTGTCGATACATACTCCACATCGACGATGAAGCTGCCATCGGGACGACTCTTGCGGTATGCCGACACAAAGCCGTTCTCGGCATCGTCGAAGTAGTTGAGAAATCCCTGGTGGAAGGGCAGTCCTGCACGCAGGATTGTCGCAAGCACAACCTTGTCGTCGATAGACTGCACCGAGGCGATGCCCAGAGGTGTCTCCACCATCTGTGTCTTGTAGTTCAGTTTCTTCGAAATCTCGTATGCCATAATCTCGGCAACACGCTCCATGTTACGGCGAAAGCGCATCGAGTCCTGCTGTACGTTCTTGTCGCGCATCTGCGCCAAGAACTTGTTGAGAATGGTGTTCTCGTGGTTGAGTACGTGTAACATTGTACTGCTATTTATTTGGTTATAATATCTTCTAATATAGGAAGTTGTTGAACGGATAACGCCCTGCGTGTATCTCGCGTACCATACCGTAGAGGTCCGAGCGTAGCTTGTCGATACCCGTACGGTCTATCGCCGATATGAAGATGCAGGGGGTATTTCCCTTCGCTATCCAGCTCTTTTTGAGGTCGTCCAGAGATAGGTTTTCGCGCGTTGCGGGCGTCAGGTCATCCTCCTCCTTCGGGGTGTAGGTATAGGCATCAATCTTGTTGAATACAAGGAACGTAGGCTTGTCTGCCGCGCCAATGTCGGCAAGCGTCTGCTTCACTACGGCTATCTGGTCCTCGAAGCCTGGGTGCGATATATCTACCACGTGCAGCAGGAGGTCTGCCTCACGTACCTCGTCGAGCGTCGATTTGAACGACTCGATAAGCTCTGTCGGCAGCTTGCGGATGAAGCCCACGGTATCGGACATAAGGAATGGAAGGTTGTCGAATACCACCTTGCGTACCGTTGTATCGAGCGTTGCAAAGAGCTTATTCTCGGCAAACACCTCGCTCTTCGAGAGCAGGTTCATCAGCGTCGATTTTCCCACGTTGGTATATCCCACGAGCGCCACACGCACCATCTGTCCGCGGTTGGAGCGCTGCACTGCCATCTGACGGTCAATCTTTTTGAGGTCCTCTTTGAGCTTCGATATACGGTTGCGCACTATACGGCGGTCGGTCTCTATCTCGCGCTCACCCGCACCACCACGCGTTCCTGTGCCACCACGCTGACGTTCGAGGTGTGTCCACATACCCGTAAGGCGTGGCAACATATACTCGTTGTGTGCCAGCTCCACCTGTGTCTTGGCGTATGCTGTCTGCGCGCGCGACATAAAAATATCGAGGATAAGGCGTGTACGGTCCATTATGCGGCACGGCATCGCCTGCTCGATGTTGCGTGTCTGTGCAGGCGACAGCTCGTCGTCGAATATGGCGACGTCTATCTCGTTCTCCTTGCACCACAGGGCTATCTCTTCGAGCTTACCTGGTCCTACGTATATCTTCGATAGGGGCTGCGGCAGGCGCTGCGTGAAGCGTCGTACGCTACGGATGTTCGCCGTCTCTGCCAAGAACTCCAACTCATCGAGGTACTCGTGCGCCGTGTCGGGATTTTGGTTGTCGCGTATTACGGCAACCAGCACCGCACGTGTCTCACGCTCTTCGAGCGTCGGCATAGGCTCTTTGGCGCGCTTACCCTTAGGCTGAGTCTCCTCTTTCAAATCATCTCTCATTAGCTATATATAATATAGGTATTGTACGACAACGCCCCTTGCGGGGTGCTGCATAGGCTACTTAGAAGCCCGCTTGGATGGTGCGGTGCTTATCGGCAGCCATAAAAAAAAGACTGACTAAAAAGCGTGATTGTTCGGGTTGTCGCCACGGTCGCTCTATATGGGCAAAGTAAGTAACCTTCGCTCTACCCTCGACCTGATTGCGACTTCACAGCCTCGAAATCCTTAGTTGTTTGGAGCCATCCGACGTATGCCACTCTTCGATAGCGCCACCTTCAATATAGCTTCGCTACCTCTTTGGAACAGCCTTGCTACCTTTTCCAAAATAGCTTGCTACCCTTTGCAGCAGTTTTGCCACCTCCCGAAATAGCTTGCTACCCTTTGCAGCAGCCTTGCCACCTTGCGGCACTCTCACGTCTCCTTTGCGACACTCCCTCGTCTGCTCTGCGGCACTCCTCAGCCTCCTCTACTCTGCCTCTCTCTGCCTCTCTCTGCCTCTCCTTTTCTCCCCCTCTCTGCCGCCTCTTCTCTTCACTAAGGTACAGAACTTCGCAGCTCTGAACTACTCACTTTTTAGTCAGCCTCTATGTTATGGTATGACCTCTTACTGCTGAATCTTGAATGATACGGGCAGGGTGTAGGTTACACGCACGGGCTTGTTACGCTGCTTACCAGGCTTCCATTTCGGCGAGCGTTGTAGTACTGCAACGGCAGCATCCGACAATGTCTTATCGGGCGATTGGAGAACCTGAATGTTAGAGAGCTTACCATCCTTCTCTACGACGAACTTGATAACCACGTTACCCTGGATACCATTTTCGAGGGCGATTTGGGGGTATCTAACATTTGACTGCACCCAGTTACGGAACTTCGAGAGGTCTCCACCCTGGAATGTAGGCATCTCCTCAGCGTTCACGAAGATCTCCTCCTCCTCGATGACCTCCTCTTTCTCCTCGATTACAATCTCGAAGTCGCCGAAATCATCGGGGTCCTCGATAAATGCGACGTTTGTATCAATCTTCTGGTCGTTAGAGACGATGTTAAGCACGTCGGTAATAACCTGAACCTTCGCCTTCTCAACCTCGGGCTGCTGCTCCTGCATATCCTGACGTGAGTTGTCAATCTGCTCAACCTCGGTAGTCTCCTTCTTGGGGGGCTTGTACTCATCAGCGACTGGCTTTGAGCTCATCGAAAGAGCGATACCCGTAATACCGAGTGCGATCACAAGACCGACCATCAGGAAAAGCGACTTCTTGTTTTCAAGATCCGCTTTTGGTGTTTTTTTAATCTCCATTTATAGTTAATTTTTTAGTTTTTAATAACTTATCGGCGATAGACCTCGCGTACGTGCGCAGTCCACTATGCAAATATACACAATAATTTTCAAAAAATGTTAATTCGTGCCGAAAATTATTTAATTTTCTATTAATTTTGTAGTCGGAACAATGAAGCATATAAGGGAAGCATATAAAGATAGAAACAGATGACAGCATCGAGATATACGCTCTATGGCTCGTCGCTCGACGAGTTGAAGGTCCTTGCCGAGGAGCTTGGTCTTCCGCGCTTCGCCCACAAGCAGATAGCGCGGTGGCTCTACACGCGCTTTGTCGGCAGCATCGACTCGATGACCGATTTATCGAAGGCGGCACGAAGCCTCTTGGAGGAGCATTGTCGGTTGGGTCTTAGTGCGCCCCTCAAAGTGTCGGTGTCGGCAGATGGCACCAAGAAGTATCTGTTTGCCACCTCCGAGGGCGAGTATATCGAGTCGGCGCTCATCCCCGACGGCGAGCGTATGACGCTCTGCGTATCATCACAGGCGGGCTGTCGTATGGGGTGTAAGTTCTGCGCTACGGGGCGTATGGGCTTTCGTCATCAGCTGTCGGCAACGGAGATTATCAACCAGGTAATATCTATTCCTGAGCGCGACAGCCTCACAAATATCGTCTTTATGGGTATGGGCGAGCCGTTGGACAACATTGACAATGTGCTACGCGCCCTTGACATCCTCACCTCGGAGTGGGGTATGGCGTGGTCGCCCACACGTATTACCGTATCTACGGCGGGCGTGGCACGTACGCTGCCACGACTGCTCGACGAGCAGAAGGTGCATATCGCAGTGTCGCTGCACAACCCCTTTTCGGAGGAGCGCAAGGAGATAATGCCTATTGAGAACGCCTACTCTATCGTCGAGGTGTGCAACATCCTGCGCCGCTACGACTTTACGCACCAGCGCCGCGTATCGTTCGAGTATATCGTGCTTGACGGTATGAACGACACGCCGCGCCATATCAAGGAGCTGTGTAGGCTGCTCGACGGCATAAAGTGTCGCATCAACCTTATACGCTTTCACCGCATCCCCGACTCGCCATTCTTCTCGCCTCAGTTGGAGCGCATCTTGGAGTTTCGCGACACGCTGACACGCCGCGGCATACAGACCACGCTGCGTGCCTCACGAGGCGAAGATATAGAGGCGGCGTGTGGACTGCTATCTACCGCCGAACAACGATGATAACCGACTAAGCTAAAAACTTTTACGATATGAAAAAATACCTTATTATAGCCATTGCCCTACTTATAGGAACGTATAGCGCCGAGGCGGCATCGAGGAGTGTTGAGATAGTATCGCCCAACGGCAAAACCGTGATGGTTGTCGATTGGTCGAGAGGCAACGCAGAGTGGAGCTTAAAGCACAACGACGAGGTTGTGGTTATGCCCTCGCGTCTGTCGATGACAACCGACCGAGGCACGTGGGGTAGCGACATCCGCTCGGCAAGTGTTAGACGTAGCAGCATAAAGCGCGACATCGAGGCTCCGATATATCGTCAGGCAAAGGTACACGACGAGTACAATGCCGCCGTGGTGGAGTTTCGCGGCCGTGGCTGCACATTCGCCGTCGAGGTGCGAGTATTTGACGATGGCGCCGCCTACCGCTTCCTCTCGCGCAGCAAGGGAGAGTATAAGGTCATCGACGAACTTGCCGAGTTCAATGTTGGCAACCGCAAGGCGTGGATACCCTACGTAAATGCCAAGGCGAACGCCACATCGGACTATACGACGCAGTACTACACCTCGTTTGAGAACACCTACGACTATGTCGATGTCGAGAGGATAAATCCCCATCGTCTCATCTTTGCCCCTGTGGTTGTAGAGGCGGCAAATGGTGTAAAACTATGTATTACAGAGGCCGACTTGGAGGACTACCCTGGTATGTTTCTCTCAAATGGCGACAGCAACGGCACTCTCGACACGGAGTTCGCCCCCGTACCCGATAGGGTTGTGCAGGGCGACCACAATATGTTGCAAGGCATCGTCGTAACACGCAAGCCCTATATCGCCGAGTGCCGCGATAAGCGTAGCTTCCCGTGGCGTGTTGTTGCTGTGGCAGAGGAGGATAGAGAGTTGGCCGAGTGCGACATCGTATGGCGCTTGGCAAGCGATAACCGCCTCACGGACACCTCGTGGATAAAACCTGGCAAGGTGGCGTGGGAGTGGTGGAACCACTGGGGTCTGTATGGCGTGGACTTCCGCGCAGGCGTGAACAACGAGACCTATAAGCACTATATCGACTTCGCCTCGGAGATGGGCATCGAGTATGTCATCTTGGATGAGGGTTGGAGCGTTACGGGCGCCGCCGACCTTATGCAGGTTGTCCCCGAGATAGATTTACCTATGCTCGTAAGCTACGCCCGTGAGCGCAACGTTGGCATCATCCTCTGGGCAGGCTACTGGGCGCTGAACCGCGACATCGAGGGTCTCTGTCGCCACTTTGCCGATATGGGTGTGGCGGGCTTCAAAATCGACTTTATGGACCGCGACGACCAGCCTATGGTACGTTTCTACTACGACGTGGCGAAGGCTGCCGCCGAGAACCACCTCCTCGTCGATTTCCACGGCGCTTACAAGCCCACTGGATTGTCGCGCACATACCCCAATGTTGTTAATTTTGAGGGTGTTCACGGCTTAGAGCAGATGAAGTGGAGTCCCGAGAGTGTGGACCAGATAAGCTACGATGTTACCATCCCCTTCATCCGCGCTGTGGCGGGTCCGATGGACTATACGCAGGGTGCTATGCGCAACGCCGTAGGCGGCAACTACCACCCGAGCAACACCGAGCCTATGAGCCAGGGTACACGCTGCCACCAGCTCGCACTATACGGAGTCCTCGACTCGCCGTTAAATATGCTCTGCGACTCGCCCTCGGCATACCGCAAAGAGGCTGAGTGCGCGCAACTTATCGCCGACATACCCACCACGTGGGACGAGACACACTGCCTCGGCGGCAAGATTGGCGAGTACGTGGTTATGGCACGTCGCAAAGGCGATGTAGCATATATCGCGGGACTCAACGGCCATACACCGCGCGAGATAAACCTCACGCCGCTGCTGCGCGCCTTCAACAACTATATCGGCGAGGTGGAGATATTCTGCGACGGTCGCAATGCCGACATCTACGGTCAGGACTACATACGCCGCAGCTATACCGCCGAGCAGCACGACCTGATACCCGCCTATCTGCATATGGCATCGGGTGGCGGCTTCCTTGTGAAGATAACCCTGAGATAGACCCCGCTGTTTAAGGTTAAGAGTGGTACTATAAATTGAGTATAAGCAAGTTATTTATGGCAGTACGCTTAGGTAAGATATTATCGCTGGCAGTAGCCCTCGTAGCACCCTACGTCATCTATGCCGCGGAGGATGCGCCAAGCACTCCGCACGACTATGCCTCGTGGGTAAACCCCTTCATCGGCACGGCAAACTACGGCACAACAAACCCTGGTGCGGTGTTACCACACGGTATGATGTCGGTGGTGCCGTTCAATGTTACAGGCTCCGACGAAAACCGCTACGACAAGGACCGCACGTGGTGGTCCACACCCTACGACATACGCAACAGCTATATGGTCGGCTTCGCCCACGGCTCGCTTAGCGGTGTGGGGTGTCCCGAGTTGGGCGGCATAATAACTATGGCTACCACGGGTGAGGTACAGCCCAACAAGTGCGACCACGGCTCGGCGTATGAGGCAGAGGTGGCAGAGGCGGGCTACTACGCCACCACCTATACCCGCTACGGCATACGCGCCGAGGCCACGGCAACGACACGCGCCGCCATCGAGCGATACACCTTCGAGCAGGGTGGCGAGGCAAATATCCTCGTGGATATGGGTACGGCACTCTCGAACGAGTCGGGTGCTATGCTACGCCGTGTTAGCGACAGCGAGGTTGAGGGTATGCGCCTTATGGGTACGTTCTGCTACACCTCGCAGGCGGTATTTCCCGTATATTTCGTGGCTCGTATATCAACCCCAGCCAAGAGTACGGGCTACTGGAAGCTACAACCCGAGATGACAGGCATCGAGGCGCAGTGGGCAGGCGATAGTGGCGAGTATAAGCTTTATGAGCGCTATTCGCGCGAGATTATGGGCGACGACATAGGCTTCTACTTCTCGTTAGGCGAGGTAGAGGCGGGTACCGAGGTAGAGCTGCGCATAGGCATATCGTACGTATCAATAGAGAACGCTCGCCGCAACCTCGACGCGGAGATAGGCTCAACACCATTCGACGATGTGCGTCAAGCAGCCCGCAACGCCTGGAACGAGAAGCTCGGACGGATACGTGTCGAGGGAGGCACGGACGAGGAGCGCACGATATTTTATACGGCCCTCTACCACGCCCTACTACACCCCAACCTGCTGAGCGACGTAAATGGCGAATACCCCTCGATGGAGGGTGGCGAGAGGCTCCTTGCTGTGGACTACGACCGCTACACGGTATTCTCGCTATGGGACACCTATCGCAATGTGCATCAACTTCTTACGCTCAGCTACCCCGAGCAGCAGCGCGATATGCTCAGGTCGATGGTCGATATGTCGAAGGAGTGGGGCTGGCTGCCACGCTGGGAGCTTTACGGTCGCGAGACCTACACTATGGAGGGCGACCCCGCAATAGCTGTCATCGTCGATAGCTACCTAAAAGGGTTGCGCGACTTCGATGTCGATGCAGCCTACGAGGCGATGAAGCGCTCGGCAACCACCGAGGGTAAGAACAACCCCATACGTCGCGACATAGACCCCTACATCGAGCGCGGATATATCCCCGTAGGGTGGTTTGCTGCCGATATGTCGGGCGACAACTCCGTGTCGCACGCCTTGGAGTACTGCGTTGCGGACCACGCCCTTGCACGTCTTGCACGCGAGAGGGGCGACATCGCCTTTGCCGAGCAGATGGAGCGCCGCGCAGCAAGCTGGCGCAACTACTTCTCGAAGGCTGACGGCACGATGCGTCCCATAGCTCTCGACGGCAAGTTTATCGAGCCGTTCGACCCCGCCGCAGGTGCCAACTTTACCAACGCCGTGGGCTTCCACGAGGGCAGCGCGTGGAACTACACCTTCTTCGTACCTCACGACATCGAGGGACTCATTAAGATTATGGGTGGCGAAAAGAGGTTTATCGCCTCGCTAAAAAGGGTCTTCGACGAGGGTTACTACGACCCCACCAACGAGCCTGACATCGCATACCCCTACCTTTTCAGCCGCGTAAAGGGCCACGAGTACCTCACACAGGAGTTGGTACGCAGGCTCCTCGACGAGAACTACACCACACAGGCAGATGGACTTCCAGGCAACGACGACACAGGAACGATGTCGGCGTGGGCGGTATTCTCGATGATGGGCATCTACCCCGACTGCCCAGGCGAACCATACTACACCATCACCACACCACGCTTCAAACGCGTGGAGATGGATACGGCGCACGGCACCATTACCATCACCACCGAGGGCGAGGGCAACTACATCAAGCGCGATGGCGTAGAGCTTGGCGGCAGACGCATCAACCGCTTCCGCATATCGCACGATGAACTCATAAAGGCAAAAGAATTAAATCTAAAACTATATTAAAATGAAGAAGTTAGTTAGTATTTTAGCAACAGCTGCCTTGTTTGCCAGCTGTGCAGCTCCCGAGACGGCAACGCCCGATTATGCTGCCCTTGTAAATCCGAAGATTGGCTCGGGTGGCCACGGACACGTCTTTGTGGGAGCCAACGTACCCTTCGGTATGACGCAGGTGGGTCCTACCAGCATCACTCAGGAGTGGGACTGGTGTTCGGGCTACCACGACTCGGAGAATAGCGTCATCGGCTTCTCGCACACCCACCTTTCGGGTACGGGCTGCGGCGACCTCTTTGACGTTACGCTTATGCCTGTAACGGGCGAAGTACCCTATGGTCGCGGTCGTTTGGGCGACTACACCACAGGTTTTTGGTCGGAGGCAGACCGCGAGAAGGAGGTTGTCGAGCCAGGCTACTACTCGGTACCTCTCACGCGCTACAACATCACCGCCGAGATGACCGCCACGGAGCGTGGTGGTCTGCACCGCTACACCTTCCCTGCAAGCGACCAGGCGGCCATCATCCTTGACCTCGTACACGGCGGCTGTTTCGACCGTCCCGAGGACCTCTATGCTGAGGCGGTGGGCAACAACCGCGTAGTAGGACGACGCCACAGCTGGGGCTGGTCAAACAACCAGAAGGTATATTTCGTCATCGAATTTTCTAAACCTTTCGAGAAGTTTGAGCCTATCGGCGAGGAGAACTGGTACTACCGCATACACTTCAACACCGAGGAGGGTGAGCAGATTGGCGTTAAGGTAGCCCTCTCATCGACAAGCCCCGAGGGTGCTGAGCTTAACTTCAACGCCGAGGTCGCCAACATCGACTTCGACACGGCACGTAGCGAGGCTCGCCGCAAGTGGAACGACGAGTTTGCGAAGTTCACTATCGAGGGCGCTACCGATGCTCAGAAGGAGATATTCTACACCGCCATATACCATATGTACGTTGCGCCATCGCTCTTCTCGGATGTCGATGGAACGTATCGTGGCGCCGACAACGAGATTCACGCCAACCCAGGCCACGACACCTACACCACCTTCTCGCTGTGGGACACCTATCGTACTAAGCTGCCACTGATGACCATCACGCACCCCGAGCGTATGGACGACGTGGTAAATACGATGATAAACATCTGCGACGAGCAGGGCTTCCTGCCTATCTGGCACCTTTGGGGCTGGGATAACGGCTGTATGGTCGGCTCACCTGGCATTATCGCCGTATCGGACGCAGTGGCTAAGGGCGTCGAGGGTATCGACGCTGAGCGCGCTTGGGGCGCCATCAAGACATCATATATGCACGACATCCGCGGTGGCAGATACCGCAAGCAGTATGGCTTTATGCCCAACGACTTGCAGGGGGAGTCTATCGCTCACGATATGGAGTTCGCCATTGCCGACGCTGCGGCATTGGAGGTAGCACAGTTACTTGACAAGACGGAGGATGCCGCATACTTGGAGAAGCGTAGCCACTCGTGGCTCAACTACTTCGACCCCACAACAGGCTTCGTACGTGGCAAGTCATCGAAGGGCGAATGGAGAGAGGATTTTAATCCGTATAACGCATCGCGCATCGCTAATGAGTACTGTGAAGGCAACGCTTGGCAATATACGTGGCTTGTACCCCACGACCTCGACCTCTTGGTAGAGTGCTTCGGCGGCGTGGATAAGACCATCGAGCGTCTCGACGAGCTTTTCACCACCGACAGCAAGATGGAGGGCGAGGATGTTACCCCCGACATCTCGGGTCTTATCGGTCAGTATGTTCACGGCAACGAGCCGAGCCACCATATCATCTACTTCTACACGATGCTTGGCGAGCCGTGGAAGGCTGCCGACCGCTTGAAGGAGGTTATGGATACAATGTATTCGACAGAGGTTGATGGTCTGTCGGGCAACGAGGACGTAGGTCAGATGTCGGCGTGGTACATTATGACAACCTACGGCTTCTACCCCGTAGAGCCTGCTACGGGCAAGTATGTCTTGGGCGCACCCCAGGTCGATGCTGCTACGCTAAGGGTTGCTGGTGGCGAGTTCAAGGTTATCCGCGAGGGTTACTCCGAGACCAACCGCTATGTTCAGAGCGTCGAGCTTAATGGCGAGCCTCTGAACCGCAACTACATCACCCACGACGAGATTATCGCTGGTGGAGAGTTGAAGTTCATAATGGGTAGCGACAAGAGCGTTTGGTACTAAAACAGAGTGTATGCAAGTGCCTCAATATGGGGCATTTGCATACTTATCGCTAAAATAGTTGATAAAAGTTGTACTTTTTAGGCGAAAGTTTGTACATTTGCCGCGAATTAGAGACACTATTGCTACTAACAATTACTGTTTTTTGATATGAGTTTGAACATTACCTCTCGTGATATCTTGGTAGGTATCAAAGAGTACCTCTTGATGACATTCGGTATGTTTTGCTACGCCTTTGGCTGGTTGCAGTGCGTATTGCCCGCAGGTGGTATGGGTGGTGGTGCAGCAGGTTTGGCTACTATCACCAACGCAATACTCCCCGAGAGCGTGGCATCGGTGCTTACTATCGGTACGTTGGTGTTCATCATCAACGTCATCCTTCTCGCATTGGGTGTTATGATTGTGGGCTGGAAGTTCGGCATCAAGACACTCTACTGTATTCTTATGATGTCGGTTATGTTTAACCTCGTTGAGGCATATTTCCCCGATGGCATTATGGTCAAGATGTTTGCCGAGGTTGCGGCTGGCGATCTGCTCCTTGTCGTCCTTGGTGCAGCATCGTGTGGCGTAGGTATTGCCGTATCATTTATGCAGGGCGGCTCTACTGGTGGCACCGACATCGTAGCAATGATTATCAACAAGTTCCGTCGCGTAAGCTATGGCCGTGTGCTGCTTATGACCGACTGCGGCATCCTTATAGCGTCGCTCTTCATTACCAGCCAGATTCCCGAGATTGACCCCGAGACGAGCGCCTCGACGATGATTACCGTGGAGCCTCTATCATCGTTGGCATTTGCACGTATGGTTTATGGCTTTATTATGATTGCCGTCATTGGCTACACTGTCGATTTGGTACAGTCGGGTAACCAGCAGTCTAACCAGATTATGATATTCTGCAAGGACTACGAGACAATGGCCGAGATAATTAACACGAAGGCTCACCGCGGCGCAACGCTTATCGACACTATGGGCTGGTACACCAAGACCCCGTCAAAGACGGTGATGGTCGTATGCCGCAAGCGCGATACGGCGATGATTCTCAAACTTGTAAAGGAGGTTGATCCCACCGCCTTTATCACCGTAGGCTCAGTTATGGGAGTCTATGGTCAGGGCTTCGACGCCCTCAACAAGGCCTAATAGCCACAAACAACTGCTGCCATGCTCTACGCACAGGTAGTCCTACCATTGGCACAACCCGCCTACACCTTTTCGTTGGACGAGGCGCTTGGAGTCAATGTGGGCGATGCCGTAGTCGTACAGTTTGGCAGCAGTCGTTATTATACGGGTATCGTATGGTCTATCAGCGACCACGAGCCAGAGTTCAAACGTCTCAAACCCATCATCAAGCGGCTCTATACAACGCCACTTCTGCAACCCCACGCACAGCGTCTATGGGAGTGGGTTGCGGAGTACTATATGTGTAGCCTCGGCGAGGTTATGCGCTTGGCACTCCCCACCTTGGCGAAGCCGTCGGGCAAGACACTCGACGCCCTTGACCAACGCACAATAGCAGCCCCCTCGGAGACATATATCGCCCTAAGCGAGGAGCTACGCTCGGAGGAGACACTGGCAGCGTATGTATCGCGCCACGAGCGCCGTGCGCCACGCCGCACCGCCACGATGGACCGCATCGCCGCCCTCGCCATAGAGCGTGGTGCAAAGGATGGCTTCGTGCCGCGACGCTTGGTCGATGCCGACGTTGCACATATCGCTGCGCTACGTAGTAAACACCTCATCACCACCGAGACACGTCCCCGTGAGCCTATCGCAAGAGACTGCCACGAGCAGTTTCTGC
The DNA here is from genome assembly GCA_017416915.1 of Alistipes sp. Lineage (GTDB taxonomy): Bacteria > Bacteroidota > Bacteroidia > Bacteroidales > Rikenellaceae > Alistipes. The sequence goes on from JAFQAN010000012.1 coordinate 34,105, forward strand.
TGCCCCAGCTCTCCACAGCGCAGCAGCGCGCCTTAGAAGAGGTAGTATGCGCCCACGACGAGGGTCTTGTGGCACTGTTGCACGGCATCACAGGCTCGGGCAAGACCGAGATTTATATACACCTTATCGCCCGCGAGTTAGCAGCGGGACGCGACGTGATGATGCTCGTTCCCGAGATTGTCATCACCTCACAGCTTATCGAGCGCTTGGAGTATATCTTCGAGGGCCGCACGACAACCTACCACTCGCGCCTCACACCCTCACGACGCAGTCAGACGCTCCTGCGCCTCGCCTCGGCAGAGGGTGGCGAGCTGATAGTAGGTGTTCGCTCGGCAGTATTCCTGCCAATGCGCCACCCAGGACTTATCATCGTCGATGAAGAACACGACCCAAGCTACAAGCAGAGCGATGCGCAGCCTCGCTACAATGCCCGCGATATGGCGGTATCTATGGGTCGCATATACAAAGCACGTGTGGTGTTGGGAAGCGCCACACCCTCGTTGGAGAGCTACATCAACGCCCTCTCGGGCAAGTATCGCTACGTCTCGCTTGCCGAGCGCTGGGGCGACGCCGTGCCGCCCGAGGTCATCATCTCGGATACGCTGCGCGCCGTGAAACGTGGCGAGCGTAAGATACACTTCAACGCCGAGCTGCTACAACACATCGAGCGTTCACTCACCGCAGGCGAGCAGGTCATACTCTTCCAAAATCGTCGTGGCTATGCCCCCTACATACAGTGTCGCACGTGCGGCTACTCGCCACGCTGCCCCCACTGCAACGTTACGCTCACCGAGCATCGCTCGTCGGGACGTATGGAGTGCCACTACTGCGGCTACTCGATACCTCGACCTACGATGTGTCCCAACTGCGAGACACAGGATTTGGCGACTATGGGCTTCGGCACCGAAAAGGTCGAGGAGGAGATACAGCGCCTCTACCCCGAAGCACGTGTAGCGCGCTTAGATGGCGACACCTCAACATCGGAGAGTGCCTTTCGCCGCATCGTTCACCGCTTCGAGAGTGGCGATACGGACATCTTGGTAGGCACACAGATACTTACCAAGGGCTTCGACTTCGGCGGCGTTACCACCGTGGGCATACTCAATGCCGATAACCTGCTCTCATCGCCCGATTTCCGCGCTACGGAGCGCGCCTTTCAGCTTATGATGCAGGTGGCAGGACGCGCTGGCAGACGCAACGACCGCGGTCGTGTAGTGATACAGACATCGCAGCCGTCGCACCCCGTAATACGCAACCTTGTAGCGGCAGACTACCAGGCGATGGCAGCGGCGGAGCTTGCCGAACGCGAGAAATTTGGCTATCCACCCTACTCGCGTCTAATACGCTTTATGCTGCGCCACAAGAACTTCGACACGCTGCGTATCGCCTCAAACATCTTCGCCTTGTGGCTTAGGCAGAAGTTTGGCAGCAGGGTTATGGGTCCCGTGTCGGCAGCCGTAGAGATGCTGCGTGGCGAACACCGCGCCGAGATAGTTCTAAAAATCGAGTCGGGAGCCTCGATGGCACGCGCACGACAGCTTATCGGCGAGGTTATGGAGGCGACAAAGGGCGACTCGAAATTTAAGAATGTGATACTCTCGATTGATGTCGATGCTTCGTAACATCTGCTATTGGTTGTGGGGACTTCTCTTTCCACCGTGTTGTGAGGTGTGTGGCGAGCCTATCGACCTTACAAAGCGCGGTATGTGCCTCAACTGCCGACTGAATATGCCTCTTACCTACTATTGGCTAAGAGCGGATAATCCTACACGACAACATATCGAGGACCACGTGCGCGTGGAGCAGGCATCATCCTACATACTCTTCACCGAGAGTAGCCCCTGGCGTACGCTTATCCACCGCTTCAAATATGGCGGCAAGTGGCGCTTAGGCTACGACATCGGCAAGATGTACGGTATGAGCCTTGCCGAGTCGGCACTATACCGAGATGTGGAGTGCGTCGTACCCATACCGCTACACTACCGCAAGCGCCTACATCGCGGATACAATCAATCGCAATATATCGCCGATGGAATAGCCGAAAGTATGGGCATAGAGGTTGTTGCTGATGCCATTCGGCGTGTGCGCAACAACCCGTCGCAGGCGCTTAGCAGGGCGCAGGATAGGTGGGATAATGTGGAGGGTATTTTCAAGCTGACAAAGCCCGACAAGCTACGCAACAGACACATCCTCCTCGTCGATGATGTGCTTACCACGGGTGCCACCCTCGTATCGTGCATCGCAGCGATAAGGGAGGCTCTACCCGACTGCCGTATATCGGTTGCGACACTCGCCGTATCGGACAAGATTATTCGCCGATAGTGCAACGATAGGTGCGCCCGAAGCGGTCGTGGGCGACGATTGTTACACGGCTCTGAGGCGTCGTTCTACGACATCGGAAATAGTGGCGGTGGGGATATGCCGAGGCTCTAAGACGCTTCATTATAACATCGTCATAATCAGCCTCTTGCTCGACATAACGCATATAGTCAGGGTCGAGTATTTCAATCTGCTCCATAGCACCACGACTAACGCCATTCTCCTCCCACTCGACGCTCCACTGCTCATCCCAGCCTACAATCTTCGCCACCACATACTCCTCGTTATCGGCGACCTCGCCCTCGTCGTAGGCGACAATCTGACAGTCGCGCGACGCACCCAAAAGACGGTGCTGCCAAGAAAGTTCATCGTTGCGCTCCTCGATAAGAAATACACCACGTGGCGTACCGTCCGAACAGATAGGCGCAAACCACAGATTTCCACTCACCTGTGCCACGCTATGCTCCACCACATTGGGTGCTAAGTAGCCCGTGGCGTGACGGTGGCGATGTCCCGTTATGAAGTGCAGCTCACGGTCGCCCACGATGTTTATAATTCGCTCGGCATATTTCAGCGGCTTGCCACCCTTGCGATAGTCGGCGGCGGGGGCGTGCATAAGCACCGCCACACGGCACTTTTCGGGTGTCTCGCGGACGGCACGGCGTAGCCACCTGAGCTGACGGCGATTGACATCCGTACGGTAGTCGTCGTGCGACGTATAGGCAATATTGTCGAGGGCAAAAAAGTGGGTGTTGCCAAGTCTAAACGAGTAGTTACGACTGCCAAATACCGCCTCGTAGTAGCTCTGCGCAAGCGGCTCATCATCAACAATATCGGCGGCGTGGTCGTGGTTGCCTATGACAGCATATACCGCCACATCCAAGCTCTCGAACATCTTTTTTACCCGCTCCAAAAACTCCATTGTATCCCACACCACATCACCCGTGAGAAGTATCGCCGTGGGATAGACCTCGTCTGCTGTGGCATACTCGTCGATAATGGCGGCTATGTGGGGTAAAATCTCCTCTTCGAGGCGGGTTATCTGCTCCTCGGTCTGTGGCTGCGGGTCGCCCACAACAATAAGGTTGTAACCCGAAGGGGCATCTATCATAGGTCGGCTTAGCGCGACAGCTGTTGCGGAGTGCGAGCCTAAGATAAGTGCTGCCAACGCAACAATAAAACGGGGTAAAGAGTGATTAATCATAGTGCAAAGATACTCTTTTAGGAGGAAAAAGCAACCTCCGCGCGCGAAAAAGTGCGTACGTACGTGCGCGAGAGAGAAAATTTTTGTATCTTTGTCGAACTATGGAGAATTTTGTTGTATCAGCACGCAAGTATCGTCCGACGACCTTTGCTTCGGTTGTCGGTCAGCGTCATATAACCTCGACCCTTAAAAATGCTATCGAGCGCGGACAGTTGGCTCACGCCTACCTCTTCTGCGGACCTCGTGGCGTGGGCAAGACCACCTGTGCGCGTATCTTCGCCAAGGCGATAAACTGTCTCAACCCCGTTGCTGGCGAGCCGTGCAACGAGTGCGAGTCGTGCCGCTCGTTCAACGAAAACCGTTCGCTCAACGTCCACGAGCTGGATGCTGCATCGAACAACTCGGTGGACGACATCCGCAACCTTATCGAGCAGGTGCGCATCATCCCGCAGCAGGGTCGTTACTCGGTATTCGTTATCGACGAGGTACATATGCTCTCGGCAGCAGCCTTCAACGCCTTCTTGAAGACCTTGGAGGAGCCGCCCCACCACGCTATATTTATCCTCGCCACAACCGAGAAGCATAAGATTATTCCCACCATCCTCTCGCGCTGCCAGATTTACGACTTCAACCGCATAAAGGTCGAAGATGGCGTAGAGTATCTGCGCTACATCGCCTCGCAGGAGGGTGTTGAGGCTGACGACGAGGCGCTCAACCTCATTGCGCACAAGGCGGATGGCGGTATGCGCGATGCGCTGTCGATGTTCGACAAGGCGGTATCGTTCTGCGGCACGAAGCTCAACTATAAGGATGTGGCAGCAACGCTCAACGTCCTCGACTACGACACCTACTTCTCAGCGACAGACCTCCTCGTCGAGGGTCGCTATGTCAATGCGCTGATGCTCTTCGACGAGGTGTTAAGTCGCGGCTTCTCGCCACAGATATTTATTGCGGGCCTTAACGCACATATGCGCGACCTGCTACTTGCACGTGGTCCCGCCATCTCGTTAGTAGAGTTTACGGGAAGTCTTGTGGAGCGTTATCGCGCGCAGGCGGCAAAGTGCGACGAGGGATTCCTCTTCAACGCCATAGCACTGCTCACCGAGGCCGACGGACGCATACGACAGTCGTCAAATCAACGACTGCTTGTGGAGCTGGGACTTATGAAAATTGCAGGTCTCGGTCAAAAAAAAAATGACGACACGCTAAGTGCCACATTTCAGACCGACTTCGAGCTGCCACCATTAGCAGCCCCTGCACCCGCAACGGCGCAACCCGCAGTAGCACCCACACCGCAGCCCGTAGCACAGCCAGCACCGCAACCCGTAGCACAGCCGCAACCGACACCACAACCAGTGGCACAGCCCGCGCCCGTAGCGCAAGCTACACAGCCCACAGCGACAGTTACCGAGGGCGCACAGACCGAAGTGAGACCGCGACGACGCATCGCTGGCACACGACCATCGATAAGCTCGGTGTCAATAAATTCGATACTTAGCGACACCCCTTCGCCACGTGCCACCACCACCGAGAGTAACGAAACGGTAGAGGTGGTTATCGACAAGGCGTCGCAAGAGAAGCTACTCGCCGCCCGCGACAAGATACTTGCCGCCATAAAGCTGAAACACCCGCGACACCTATCCGTATTCGAGAATATGGTTGTCGAGCAGAACACCATAACGGTAAAGGTGCCGTCGCGCGACCAGGGCGAGGAGCTATCTCGCTCACACATAGAGCTTGGTCGTGAACTTGCAACAATCGCAGAGGTTAATGGCATCGTAAAACTCGAAGTGGTCATTGACGAGCATATACGCGCCGACCGCCCCATAAAGATTGAGGACCGTCTGCGCCATATGACCGCCAAGAACGAGCGACTTATAGAGATGATGGAGCGCTTGAACCTCGACGCAGAGTAGCAACAAGAGGGTTAATTGGCGGTTATAGCCGTAAGAATGAGGATATTAGCAAGAAACGTAAAATAAAAACAAATATAACGATGAACAAGGATTTTATCAAAGAACTCGAATGGCGTGGTATGATACATACCGTAATGCCTGGTGCCGAGGAGGAGCTTAAAAAGGGTATGGCTTCGGCATACCTCGGTATTGACCCCACGGCAGACTCTCTACATATCGGACACTTGGTGGGTGTTATGATTTTGAAGCACTTTCAGATGTGCGGACACCGCCCCATAGCCCTTATCGGTGGTGCTACGGGTATGATTGGCGACCCGTCGGGCAAATCGCAGGAGCGTAACCTCCTGGATGAGGCTACGTTGCGCCACAATCAGGAGGCGATAAAGCGTCAGCTCTCGAAACTTCTCGACTTTGAGTCGGAGGCTAAGAACAAGGCTATCCTCGTGAACAACTACGACTGGATGAAGGACTTCTCGTTCTTGGAGTTTGCGCGCGACATCGGCAAGTGCATCACCGTAAACTATATGATGGCGAAGGACTCTGTAAAGAAGCGCTTTAATGGCGACGGCGACGGCATGTCGTTCACGGAGTTTACCTACCAGCTACTCCAAGGCTACGACTTCCTGCACCTCTACCAGGCCGAGGGCTGCAAGTTCCAACTTGGCGGCGCCGACCAGTGGGGTAACATCACCACAGGCACGGAGCTTATCCGTCGCAAGCTCGGCTCTGAGGCGGAGGCATTTGCCATCACCTGCCCACTTATCACGAAGGCTGACGGCACGAAGTTTGGCAAGACAGAGAGCGGCAACGTATGGCTCGACGCCCGATACACCTCGCCCTACAAGTTCTACCAGTTCTGGCTCAATGTGAGCGACGAGGATGCAAAGCGCTACATCAAGATATTCACGCTCCTGGACCGTGAGACCATCGAGACCCTCATTAAGGAGCACGACGAGGCTCCCCACTTGCGCATCTTGCAGAGACGCTTAGCGGAGATTCTCACCGAGACCATCCACTCGCGCGAGGAGCTTGAAAAGGCACAGGCAGCCAGCAACATCCTCTTCGGCAATGCCACATCGGAGGCTCTGCGCTCGCTGGACGAGGCTACGCTGTTGCAGGTGTTCGAGGGTGTGCCACAGTTCAGCATCACACGCGCCGACCTCGACAAGCCGTTTGTGGATATTATAGCCGACCTCTGCAAGGTATTCCCCTCGAAGGGCGAGTGCCGCAAGATGATGCAGGGCGGTGGCGTGCAGCTCAACAAGGAGAAGGTGCAGGATGCTATGCGTGCTGTAAGCGAGGCTGACCTCATCGCAGGTAAGTATCTGCTTGTGCAGCGTGGCAAGAAGAACTACTACCTCATCACGGTCGAGTAGCAGAGCATAAAGCGAGGTAATGCCTTAAAGTTTGAAGATGTGAAAAAGCTATATACCATACGCCTTGACGGCATATATTTGCGCGCCTACCACGGCTGCTACGACTTGGAGCAGCAGGTAGGCAACCGCTTTCGTGTCGATTTGGCGATACACACACCTCTGGGCGACCTTCCCGAGACGGACGACGTTGCCCGTGCGGTAAACTACCTCACCGTATATGAGATTGTCGAGCATACGATGCAGCGCACACAGCGCACAATCGAGGCGGCGGCGGCAAACATCATCGAGGCGATAAAGGAGGAGTTCTCTGAGATTGAGAGCATCGAGTGTACCGTGTCGAAGATAGCGCCCCCGCTGGGAGGCAAGATTGACCGCGTGAGCGTAACTCTTGAAGGGTAGCTTACCATCAAACAGAAACCAACAACCTTAAAACAACCTAAAAACTCTATCTAAAACCCTATGGCAGCAGAAACAACAAAGCGCGGTGGATTTGGCGGCAAGCTTGCGGCAATCCTCGCAGCAGCAGGCTCAGCAATCGGCTTGGGCAACATTTGGCGCTTTCCGTATATCACCTCGGAACACGGTGGCGGCGCCTTTATCATCATCTACCTATGCTGCATCCTCTTCCTCGGACTACCGCTGCTCATCGCGGAGTTCTCGGTAGGACACAACTCGAAGTGCAACCCCGTGGATGCCTTCTCGAAGATTAAGCGCGGCTGGGGGTGGCTCGGTGCTGCGGGACTCATATCGGTAACGCTCATTATGGGCTACTACTTCGTAATCTCGGGTTGGACACTCAACTACGCCATAGCCTCGGCAACAAACAGCATTGATGGCGACTATGGAGCCTTCTTCACGGAGTTCACAACAGGTACGTGGGCGCCGCTCATCTTCACCTACATCTTCATCCTTGCCAACCACTTCATCATCATCGGTGGTGTGCAGGGCGGCATCGAGAAGGCGTCAAAGGTGATGATGCCCCTGCTCTTTGTCATCCTCATAGTATTGGCTGTTTACTCGCTGTGGCTGCCCGATGGTCGCGAGGCGTTAGGCAATGTCTTCACACCCGACTTCTCGAAGGTGTCGGGAAAGACCTTCCTCGACGCTATGGGTCAGGCATTCTTCACGCTATCTATTGGTATGGGCGCGATGCTTGTCTATGGCTCGTACTTCAAGAAGGGTACTAAGATTGCAGGCACGGCGATTAGCGTGGTGTCGCTCGATACGATTGTAGCGCTCACGGCTGCGGTCATCATCTTCTCGGCAGGCGTCGAGAACGAGAGTGGTATGCAGCTCGCCTTCGTAGCGATGCCCAAGGTGTTCTCGGCAATGCCTGCGGGAAATGTCTGGGCAACGCTCTTCTTCCTGCTACTGGGCTTGGCGGCACTATCTTCGACAATATCTATGCACGAGGCCGTTACGTCGTACTTCGTCGAGAAGCGCGGTATGTCGCGCAAGGCGGGTGCTTGGCTCGTAACGTTCATCGCCTTAGCACTTGCCACCGTGGCGTCGCTGTCGTTGGGCGCGTGGAGTGGCTTCACGGTACTCGATATGAACTTCTTCTCGCTCCTTGACAACTTCACGGCGATAGTTATGCTGCCCATCCTCGGCATTATGACTGCCGTATTCGTGGGTTGGATATGGAGAAAGGAGGATATGAAGGCGGAGCTTACTGCCGAGGGTGGCATCGATGCCAAGACCTACCCCGTAGTGCGCTTCCTGCTACGCTACGTATGCCCCGTATTGGTGTCGATAGTCTTCATCTTCGGTCTTATCGACTTCTTCAACAACCTATAATCGAACAACAATAGAACTAAAATAGAACAGAACTATGGCAGAATTTATCTATCAGGAGCCGTTTCCCATCCAGCAGGATAAAACGGAGTACCGCCTTCTCACGAAGGAGTATGTTAAGGTCGTAGAGTGCGACGGACGTAAAATTTTGAAGGTCGATCCCAAGGGTCTCGAACTTTTGGCCAAGGAGGCATATAACGACGTGTCGTTCTATCTCCGAGCATCACACTTGCAGAAGCTCGCCAACATCCTCGAAGACCCCGAGGCTACCGACAACGACAAGTTCGTGGCATACACGATGCTTCTCAACCAGTGCGTAGCTGCCGAGGGCGAGCTGCCCACGTGTCAGGATACGGGTACTGCCATCTGCATAGGACACAAGGGCGAGGATGTATATACGGGTGCTAACGACGCCGAGTGCATCTCGCGCGGCGTATATGAGACCTACAAGGAGCGTAACTTGCGCTACTCACAGGTTGTACCCTTCACAATGACCGAGGAGAAGAACTCGGCAACCAACCTCCCCGCACAGATTGACATCTACGCAGGTCATCCAGGTATGGAGTACGACTTCTTGTTTATCACCAAGGGTGGTGGCTCGGCAAACAAGACCTTCCTCTATCAGCAGACCAAGGCACTTCTTAACGAGGAGTCGCTCACGAAGTTTATCAAGGAGCATATCACCGACCTCGGCACGTCGGCGTGTCCCCCCTACCACCTTGCACTCTGCATCGGCGGCACATCGGCAGAGATGTGTCTCTCGACCGTGAAGAAGGCATCGGCAGGCTATCTCGACGAGCTGCCCACATCGGGTAACGAGGGTGGCCGCTGCTTCCGCGACTTGGAGTGGGAGGCTAAGGTAGAGAAGATTTGCCGCGAGATAGGTCTCGGCGCACAGTTTGGTGGCAAGTACTACGTACACGACGTTCGCGTCATCCGCGCACCACGCCACGCCGCCTCTTGCCCCGTAGCTATCGGTGTAAGCTGCTCGGCAGACCGTAACATCAAGGCTAAGATTACCCCCGAGGGTATCTTCATCGAGCAGTTGGAGAAGAACCCCGCACGTTTCCTTCCCGCCCAGGCACCCGCAATGTCTCCCGCCGTGGACATCGACCTTGACGAGGGTATGGATAAGGTGCGCGAGATACTGTCGAAGTACCCCATCAAGACACGCCTCAACCTCAAAGGTACGCTTGTCGTAGCTCGCGACATCGCCCACGCCCGCATCAAGCAGATGCTCGACGAGGGTAAGCCGATGCCCGACTACTTCAAGAACCACCCCGTATATTACGCAGGTCCCGCTAAGACCCCCGCAGGTATGCCCTCAGGCTCGTTTGGTCCTACCACAGCAGGACGTATGGACCCCTATGTGGACCTCTTCCAGAAGGCTGGCGGCTCGATGGTGATGGTAGCTAAGGGTAACCGCTCGAAGCAGGTTACCGACGCTTGTAAGGCAAATGGCGGCTTCTACCTCGGCTCGATTGGTGGTCCCGCAGCTATCCTTGCGAAGAACTCTATCAAGTCGGTGGAGGTTGTGGACTTCGAGGAGCTTGGTATGGAGGCTGTGCGTAAGATTTACGTGGAGAACTTCCCCGCATTCATCATCGTAGATGATAAGGGCAACGACTTCTTCGCAGACTTCGCACACTAAACCCTAAACTTAGGTATCTGCTCGGGCAGCCCGAGCAGATACTCTTTTTAGGTAATGACCTAAAACGGCTATCGAGTGATAGGAAAGAGGTAGTTTGGTGCTTGCACCACAAAGTAGTAATTTCCCGCTCTCGACAATAAAGCATCAAGCCGATACGTTAGCTAAGTATCGGTAAACTTTTTATGAGAATTAGATGAAACACTCTACTCTTTTAAGATTTACGCTACTTCTGGTAGCGATATTTTCCACACTCACGTCGTGGGCGCAGGTATCCTTTACCGTCGCAGCACCCACGCCCGTAGCTGTTGGCTCTCCATTCCGCGCCGAGTTTAGCATCGACAGCGAGCCAGACAGAGGTAGCTTCAACGCACCCGCCTTCGAGGGCTTCGAGGTTATTGCAGGTCCCTCGGTATCGACAGGACACTCTGTTCAGTGGATTAATGGCAAGCAGACATCAAGCTACAACTGCACCTATACCTTCGTGCTGATGCCCGTCGAGGAGGGTATCTTTACCATCGCCCCTGCCACGATTAGTGCTGGGGGTAAAAGCTACTCGACAGAGCCTCTAAAAATAGAGGTCATCAAGGAGCAGGGCTCGTCATCCTCATCGTCCACGGGCGAAAAGCCGTCGGCAGAGGGCAGCATAGGCAAGGATGATGTCTTCATACGCCTACGTCTCTCGGATACGGACGTATATAAGGGCGAGTCGATACGTGCCTCGTTGGTGCTATACACCCGCATCGACATAGCGAATATAGAGAGCCTTGAAATGCCCCCCTTCAACGACTTCTGGTCGCAGGAGCTGTCGTTCGACAACGCCCCCTCGCGCGAGGAGTACAACGGACGAATATACCAGACATATAAGCTCGCCGAGTATCTGCTATCACCGCAACGCAGCGGCAAGCTCACCATAGACCCCGTGAAGATGGAGATTATCGCACAGGTGGTCGTTCAGGATAGCCGCTCGATAGACCCCATCTTCGGCGGCAGACAGATATACAACGTGCCACGCAGCCTCAGCACCGCACCTACGACCATCGACGTCAAGGAGTTTCCAGCAGGCGCTCCCGCCACGTTTAACGGCGCTGTGGGCAGCTTCACGATGAAGAGTACACTGCCCGAAAGCTCGATTATGGTAAATACCGCCGAGCAGATTGAGATAACCATATCGGGTAGCGGCAACCTCAAATTTATCACTAAGCCGAGGCTCGTGATGCCCGAGTCGTTCGAGGTGTATGACGCCAAGGTCGCCGACAATGTGAAGGTCAGCGCCGCAGGAACGTCGGGAAGCATAACCTACACCTTCCCCTTTGTCGCCCGCTCGTCGGGAGAGTTTACAATCGACCCCGTGGCATTTACATACTTCGACCCCGCCACTGCCGAGTACCATACGCTTGCCACCGAGCGCTTTACGCTCTCGGTAGCCGACGATGGCACATCCGTAACATCAGCCCCCACGGTCATTGGTGGCGGCTACGGAGGGCAGATGAAGCAGCTGGATAGAGATATACGCTATATCGCCACCGACGCCAAGCTGCGCAACAGCAGGGATATGTTCATCCTCTCGCCGATGTATTGGTTGGTGGTGGTCGTAATTGTGGCACTATTCGTAGTTGCATACCTTGTTCTGCGCCGCCGCATAGTTCAAAACCGCAACGTCGTAGCGCGCCGTATGAAGCGCGCCGATAAGGTTGCCGTGCAGCGTCTGCGTATGGCACAGCGATATATGGCAGAGCATAACCGCCACGCCTTCTACGAGGAGCTGCTACGCGCAATGTGGGGGTATATCAGCGATAAGTTCAACATACCTGTATCGAATCTCACGAAGGAGACCATCCGCGAGGAGCTATACCGCCGCAACGTCTCAGCAGCCGATGCCGAGCAGTTCTGCCAGATAATATCTCGTGCCGACGAGGCACAGTATGCCCCCTCGGTTGAGGGCGACATGGGCGAGGTGTATGGCGACGCGGTGGATGTGATATCGAAAATTGAGTCGGTAGTAAAACGATAGTAGTATGAGGACACATATATATAATATAGTAGGCTTGTTGGCGATATTCGTTGTCGCCATCACTTTCAGCAACGTCGCCACGGCGGCATCGCCTGCAACAACAGCTAAGGCTCGCTGGACGGCGGGCGTCGAGGCGTATGCCGAGGGCAACTACACAGCAGCGGTCGAAGCCTTCGAGGATGTTGTCGATTTGGGCTATGCCACCGCAGAGGTATATTATAACCTTGGCGACGCCTACTTCAAACTCGGACAGGCAAACACGTCGCACCCCTTTGCTACGGGCGAGTTGGGACGCTCGATACTTAACTTCTCGCGCGCCTTGAAGCTAAACCCCGCAATGGAGGATGCTGCATACAACCTCGACCTTGCCCGCGACTACACCAACGACACGGAGCCTCTGCCCGAGAGCTTTATTAAGCGTATGTGGCACTCACTGCGCGATAATATGACCTCTAACGGCTGGGCTATTCTCTCGGTGGTGATGCTTGCACTCACACTGCTGTTAGTGCTTGTATATCTGCTGGCATCGCGCATCGCGCTACGTAAGACAGCATTCTTTGTAGCTATCGCCACGGCGCTGATATTTATACTCTCGACAGCCCTCTCTCTCTCACAGCGCACGGCGCAGCTCTCAACCGAACGTGCCGTGGTCGTATGCAACGACACAGCCCCCGTACACGCCTCGCCTAATAGCGCGTCGAAGGTGGTACGCCAACCCTCGCAGGGTGTCATCGTAGATATTGTGCGTGGTAGCGACGAGTGGACCGAAATAGCCTTTGCCGATGGCGAGAAGGGGTGGATACGCAATAACACGATTGAGCGAATATAGTTAAGGATGTCAAAACTTTTGGATAACGTAACAGCAGAGCTACAACGACTGCCAGGCATAGGACGCCGCACAGCGCTACGCCTCGCTATGCACATCCTCAAAATGGAGTCGGACACGGTCGATTCGCTCGCCGCAGCAATAGCGCACTTCCGCCACGACATTCGCTACTGTCGCAGCTGCAACAACCTATCGGATAGCGACATATGCCCTATATGTAGCGACACACGCCGCGACCGCTCGACAATATGCGTTGTGGAGCAGGTGGGCGATTTGCTCTCCATTGAGAACACGTCGCAGTATCACGGTCTGTATCACGTCTTGGGCGGCGTAATATCGCCAATGCAGGGTATAGGTCCCTCGGACTTGAAGATAGACCTACTATGCGACAAGCTCCTCACGGGAGATATTAAAGAGGTTATCATCGCCATATCTACGTCGGTCGAGGGCGAGACAACGCTCTTCTACCTACTCAACCGCCTCAAAGCCTTCCCCGAGGTAAAGGTATCGACCATTGCCCGCGGCATCGGCTTCGGCGACGAGTTGGAGTATGTCGATGAGCTGACAATCACACACGCTCTAATCAACCGCCGCGAACTAAAACCGTAAGGGCAACTCCCTAAACTCATTAAATTCACTAATCTCACTAATCAACCACGCGCCAAAGCGAGTTCACTTGAAGCGATAGGTGCGCAGATTTGTTATATTACCACAAAAGAGAGTACCGTGGGTCAGTACTAAAACGTACAGCCCACGGTACTCTACTTTTTGGGGTAGGACAAAGGTGTCCCCTATCGCTTCAAGAGGTTTTTGACCTCCTCGGCAACAGCCTTGCCATTATATCCGAACTTCTCGTCGAGAACCTTGTATGGCGCCGAGTAGCCAAAGTGGTCGAAGCCGTGGATATAGCCACTCTCGCCCACCAAGCCTGCGAGGTTAATCGAGAGACCCGAGGTCATACCGTAACGTGGCAACGTGCCAAGCACTGCCTGCTGGTACTCCTTGGGCTGGTCGCGGAAGAGACCCTCGCTCGGTACAGATACTACACGTGTAGCGATACCCTCCTCGGCAAGAAGCTCTGCGCCCTCAACGAGCGTCGATACCTCCGAACCAGTAGCAATCATCGTAACCTTTGCATCGGGCATCTCGAAGACGACATATCCACCCCTCTCCGCCTGCATAGCCTCGTCGCGGCGTGAGCGTCCCGAGAGTGCGGGCAAGTTCTTGATGTTCTGACGCGAGAGAACAAGTGCCACAGGGCGCTTCTCCTCCAATGCCATCTTCCACGCAGCAACAGTCTCGTCCGAGTCGGCAGGGCGAAGTACAAGCATAGAACGCTCGCCCGAGTGGTTGTGCAGATGCTCCATAAGACGTATCTGTGCCTCGTGCTCCACAGGCTCGTGGGTAGGACCATCCTCGCCCACACGGAATGAGTCGTGCGTCCAGATGTAGATGACGTGCTGACGCATAAGCGCCGAGAGACGTACCGCGGGCTTCATATAGTCCGAGAATACGAAGAACGTACCGCAAGCGGGGATGATACCGCCGTGCAGTGCCATACCATTCATCACACACGCCATAGTAAGTTCGGCAACACCTGCCTGGAAGAAGTTACCCGAGAAGTCGCCCTTGGTAAATGCCTTGGTCTTCTTCAAGAAGCCATCGGTCTTATCCGAGTTAGAGAGGTCGGCAGACGACACCACCATATTCTCAACCTTCTCGGCGAAGATGCCAAGCATAGCTGCCGACGCGGCACGTGTAGCCTGATCGGGCTTTAACTCGATTGCCGAATAGTCAATCTCGGGCAGCTTGCCAGAGTAGAAGTTATCCATCTTCTCGGCGAGGGCGGGGTTAGCCTTGCGCCACTCTGCCTCGGTAGCCTGCATCTGCTTTGCCCACGCGCGAAGCTCCTCGCGGCGTGCTGCATATACCTCCTTAGACTCCTCAAATACGGCAAACGGCTCGTCGGGGTTACCGCCGAGGTTCTTGATGGTAGCAGCTATATCGGCACCAGCAGCCGTAAGCGGCTGACCGTGAGTAGATACCTGATTCTCGAAGCTCGAACCATCTGCCTTACGTGCGCCGTAGCCCATAATGGTCTTACCAATGATAAGCGTAGGACGCTCGGTCTCGGCATTGGCAGCCTTCAACGCTGCACGTATCTCGTCGATAGACTGACCGTTTACGGTGATGACATTCCAGTTCCAAGCCTTATACTTTAACTCAATATCCTCGGTATCTACCTCGTCGCACTTTGTCGAGAGCTGTACGTTGTTCGAGTCGTAATACATAATGAGGTTCGAGAGGCCGAGGTGTCCAGCTACACGACCTACACCCTGCGAAATCTCCTCCTGCACGGCACCATCCGAGATGAAGGCATAGGTCTTGTGTGCCATCCACTCTCCAAAACGTGCCACCATAAAGCGCTCGGCAATGGCAGCTCCCACAGCCATAGCGTGTCCCTGACCCAGAGGTCCCGACGTATTCTCCACGCCGCGCAAAACATCTACCTCGGGGTGTCCTGGGGTTACACTACCCCACTGACGCAACGACTGCAAATCCTCGGTAGTATAGTGTCCTGCCAACGACAGCACGGCGTAGAGCATAGGCGACATATGTCCTGGGTCGAGGAAGAGGCGGTCGCGATGCGGATACGCCATATTATCGGGGTCGTAACGCAAAAATTCGGCATAAAGCACATTGATAAAATCGGCACCGCCCATAGCACCGCCTGGGTGTCCCGACTTTGCCTTTTCGACCATCGAGGCAGCAAGGATACGTATGTTATCCGCTGCGCGTTGAAGCTTGTTGTTCTGCATAGTTTTACTCTATTTTATTGATTATTACCTACTTCTCACACTCACATCACCGCACATAGAGCGGCAACATCCGATACATCATACAAATATAACAAATCTTTCGTTACATTTCAACATTTTTGCACTCTTAATTTTTCGGGCGCACATATTCCTGCTACGCAAGCATATCGTCCAAACGCTCAAATATGCTCTTGCGAAGGTTGCGCAGCTCTTTAACCTTGGCGCGCTCTCTGATGAAGCGCAACGTACCTACAAATTTACGGAACATACGCATATAGTTCCACGCGAGAACGAACATTAGCGGGAAGGCCACGAAGTATCCAAAAGCCCACCAGAAGCCCACAAATACCCATAGTAGCACCACCGGCACAAAGAGACATAGCGGGATGGTAACAAAGACGCTAACACCGATGTTAAACGAGCTGATGAACATACGGTCCTTAATCATCTTGGCAAGGAAGATTTTGGGGACTATGAAGAGTAGTGCTGTGGGGATAATCGAGAGGATAAAGAGCGGTAGTAGCAGCAGCAGACCCACTCCGCGCAGCAACACCGACTCAACGCCTGGGTTGTGGCGGAAGAGCCAGTCGCGGATGTTCAGCTCATCGAGACCCTCCATATATCGTGCGGTATCTCGATAAATCTCCTCCATAGCCTCGGGGTGCTGCTCGGTCGCCTCTTGCAGAGCGTTTACCAACTTCTGGTCGGAGAGCAGTCGCGAGGGCAGGTAGTTGTACTTGAAGCCATTACGTATGGCATATCGGCGACCGTAGCCGTTGTCGCGTAGGAAGTCTATCTGGTCGTAGTGTTCGAGGTCCTCGATATGGAGCATAAGCTCTTGTATGCGGCTGCGTACCAACTCATTGACGCGCACCATAGTCTCACGCGGTGCTTCACGATAGTCGTCGTAGAAGGGTTTCAGCGATATGGGCTTATCGAACTTGACAACCATATCGGTACGTGCGTGGAAGTAGTTGGAGTAGTGGTTGCACGAGGGCAGTATCATCACATCCTTCTCGAAATTTAGCTTCTCGGCAGCCTCGAAGGCGATACGCAGGTAGCCGAGCTTGAAGACGCCGAGCCAGCGTTTATCCTGGTGTCCCGCCTCGGGAAACATCATCAGCGTCTCACCGTCGCGTAGCGCATTACCAGCATCATCCATCGTCTTGCGGTTCTTGTTTACCGCGGCGTAGCCCTCGTAGCCCATACGGTAGGCGGGCAGCAGACCCATAGCCCTCAGTGCGCGGTTGAAAAGCGGCACATTGAAGACGTTGGCACGGGCGATAAAGTTCATACGACGATCCGTGAGCGTGAGACATACGCATAGCGGGTCGTTGAGGCAGTTTTGGTGGTTGGATACCACGACAACAGGTGTACCGTCGGCGGGTACGTTTTCAATGCCTATGATATGCTCTTTGCGGAAGTAAAGCCACGAATTGACATACTGCAAATATGCGCGAAAGGCTTTTAGAAATAGCGAATGGTCGCGAGTAGTAATCTTGTTCTCCATAGCGTTAAGTTCTAAGAGTAGTTTCAAATTCAAATGTACGAAATTTTATCGAGATAGGCTCAACCTTTTGCCAATTTTTTTTCAACTAAGAGGACAAAATACCCCAAATAAGAGGTGTAACCGAGAGATATTTGCGGATAACTGAGGTCGATACGGGGTATGACAGGAGATGGCTGGGGTGGCGGAGGTGGCGCGCGATTGACGGGTGGCGCGCGAATGACTGAGAATGACTGAGAATGACTGAGAATGACTGAGAAAGACTGGGTGGCGCGCCAATGAGACTGCGAGACCGCGAGACGACGGGATGACGAGACCGCGGGACGACGAGACGACGGGACTGCTGAAAAACACAGGCGTTCTCAGGCGTTCTCAGGCGTTCTCAGCTGTGCGTGGCAGTGCGAGGCAGCTTGGCGTCAGAGTGGTGCAGCAGTGCCGCCGATAAAGAGATTGGGCTGGATGGATAGTACTGAGCGTACATTCCATTCAGCCCAATGATTGAGGGGGCGCTGATGCGCCGCTATCACGACAAGAGCTTGGTGTCAGAAGGGTGCCGAGTGCTACACTCGGCAAAAATGCCGTCGATGGGTAGTACTTGAACGTACGTCCCATTGACGGCATTTTTTGTTAGGGGACGCAATCGACCCCTTATCACGACAAGCCGCTACCAGATTACTACGCGCTCCTCAGGCTTCATATACATCGCGTCGCCCTCGGTGATGCCAAATGCCTCGTAGAACGACTCGATGTTGCGCAAGGTGGCGTTCACACGGTTGATGCCCAGCGAGTGAACATCCTCCTTGGTAAGACGCTCCTTCTCCTGGTCGGTGATGTTCTGCGCCCAGAGTGTAGCATAGCCGATGTAGAAGCGCTGCTCGGCGGTGAAGCCGTCGATAGGCTCGGGATGCTCCTCTGCCCACGAATCTACCAACGCTGTATATGCCAAGCGAAGACCGCCCTGGTCGGCGATATTCTCACCCAACGAGAACTTACCGTCGGCATACAAGCCAGGTAAAATCTCGATAGCGTTGAACTGATCAACCAATATCTGAGTCTTAGCCTCGAATGCCTTGCGGTCGTCGGCAGTCCACCAGTCGTTCATATTACCAACCTTATCGAACTGCGAACCCTGATCGTCGAAGCCGTGGGTCATCTCGTGTGCGATAACCACGCCAATAGCGCCATAGTTTACAGCGTCGTCAGCATTGGGGTTGTAGAAGGGAGGCTGCAAAATTGCGGCAGGGAAGCAAATCTCGTTGGTTGTGGGGTTGTAGTAGGCATTTACCATCTGGGGAGGCATAAACCACTTCTCGCGATCGACAGGCTTGCCCACCTCCTTCATCTCGTCGGCGGTGTACCAGCGGTTAGCTGCTACGATATTCTCCCAGTAGCTCTTCGAGGGGTCCACCTCCAAGCTGCTATAATCCTTCCACTTGTTGGGGTAGCCAATCTTCACGGTGAAGGCAGCAAGCTTCTCCTGTGCCTTAGCCTTCGTAGCGTCGCCCATCCAGTCGAGGTTGTCGATATGCTTAGAGAACGCCTTTTGGATGTTCGACACCATAGTCTCCACGCGAGCCTTCTCCGACTCAGGGAAGTACTTGGCAACATACATCTGACCTACTGCCTCCGAGAGGATAGAGTTGGGAACAGCCATAGCGCGCTTCCAGCGAGGACGAATCTCCTTAGTACCCGACATTGTCTTGCCAAAGAAGTCGAACGATGCCAACGCAAACTCCTCGCTGAGGTACGATGTGGCAGCGTTGATGTAGTGTGCAGCTATGTAGTTGCGCAAAACCTCAACAGGCATAGTGTCGATGACGCCCATAATATTTGTAAACGACGAGGGCTGGCTCACCACAAGGTGCTTGAACTCGCCAATACCCATAGCCTTGAAGTACGACTCCCAGTCGATAGTGCCGAACTCGGCAACAAGAGCCTCACGTGTGTAGGGGTTGTAACCCTTCTGAATATCGCGGCACTCAACATTTGTCCACGACTTAGCAGCGATGGCATCCTCAACTGTAAGGACGTCGTTTACCATAGCGTCAATATCGCCCTCTACACCTGCCAAAGTGAAAATCTTAGCGAGGTAGTCGCGGTAAGCCGCTTTAAGCTCGGCATTCTCAGCCTTTGTGTAGTAGTCGCAGTTGCCCATACCAAGACCACCCTGCTCCAAGTAGATGGTGGTGTAGTTGCTGTCGGCAAGGTCGGCACCTGGGTAGCAAGCAAAGAATACGCCGATACCGTCGGTGTGGAGCTGTGGCAGCTGTGCTTTAAGTGCCTCGCGGTCGGTCATTGCAAGGATGGTGTTCAACGCCTCGCGGATAGGCTCTGCGCCCTCGGCGTTAAGACGCTCCTCGTCGAGACCCATCTTGTAGAGGTCCGAAATCTTCTGCTCGACGCTACCCTGAGCAGCCTCGCTCTTGGTCATCGCCTCGAAGAGTTCGTTGATACGAATCTCGTTGTTCTCACGAAGCACGTCAAACGAGCCGTAGCGCGAGTACTCGGGCTTCAAAGGGTTGTTCTTCTGCCAGCCTCCAGTTGCCCACTGGTAGAAGTTGTCGTTACGAGCGATGCTCTCATCGAAGTTGTTGAGGTCGATAGCGGGAACTGCCTCCTCGACCTCTGCCTCGCTCTTAGGGTTTGTGTTACAAGCTACAACCATAAGTGCAGATGCTAAGATAAATGATAACTTTTTCATTGTTTAGGTTTATTCGGTTTGTTCGATTTATTTGGTTTGTTCAGTTATTCGGTTGTTTCATTAAATTTATTGTGAGAAAGGTTGCAGATACAACGCTCGGCGAATTTGGCAGCGATGGGCTGTACTAAGGCGTACTGCCCATTGCTGACAATAATTCGTTAGCGGAAGTAGATGCACCTTTATCGCAATAAATGATGCGCCTTTATCACAGCAAATTACTTGCGGATGGCCGCCACACCTGGCAACTCCTTACCCTCCATATACTCCAAGAGAGCGCCGCCACCAGTAGAGACGTATGATACCTTGTCTGCCAAGCCAAACTTGTTGATGCAGGCAACAGAGTCGCCACCGCCAATAAGCGAATATGCACCATTTGCAGTAGCCTCGGCGATAGCCTCGGCAACAGCCTTCGAGCCTGTCGAGAACTTGTTAATCTCGAATACACCCACAGGACCGTTCCAGAGGATGGTCTTGCAGCCAAGGATATGCTCACGGAACTTAGCCTTACCCTCGGTAGCGATATCAACACCCTCCCACTCGTCGGGGATGTTGTTTGCAGGTGCCTCCTGGGTGTTTGCCGTCTCGGCGAAGTCGTCGCAGATAAGTGCATCGGGGGTGCGGACAATCTTCACGCCACGCTCCTCTGCCTTACGCAGTATGTCGAGAGCCACGGGGAACATATCAGGCTCGCAGATAGACTTGCCCACCTTGCCACCCTCGGCTGCGGCAAAGGTATAGGTCATACCGCCACCGATGATGATAGAATCGACCTTCTCCATAAGCTTCTCGATGATGGTAATCTTGGTAGATACCTTCGAGCCACCGATAATAGCGCAGAAGGGGCGCTCGGGGTTCTGCATAACGCCATCGATAGCCTTCAACTCGTTCTCCATAACGTAGCCGAACATCTTATCGTTGGGGAAGTAGTCGGCGATAAGCGCCGTAGAGGCGTGTGCGCGGTGTGCCGTACCGAATGCGTCGTTGATATAGCAGTCGGCATACGATGCGAGGCGCTCAACAAACTTCTTCTGCGACTCCTTAACGGCCTTCTTAGCCGCCTTCTTCTCCTCATCCGTAGCATCCTCAGCCAGACCGCGGGGCTTGCCCTCCTCCTCGGCGTAGAAGCGCAGGTTCTCCAACAACATCACCTCGCCAGGCTTCAATGCTGCCGCCATCTCGGCAGCCTTCTCGCCCATACAGTCGCCAGCAAACTGGACCTTAACGCCCAGACGTGCCTCGATAGCGTAGATAATCTGCTCCAAAGAGAACTTCGCATCGGGGTTCTTCTTAGGGCGACCAAGGTGCGACATAAGGATTACTGAGCCACCCTTCTCCAAGACCTTCTTGATGGTGGGGATAGCGGCACGAATACGTGTGTCGTCAGTAACCTTGCCCTCAGCGTCGAGGGGTACATTGAAATCAACGCGGATGATAGCGCGCTTACCCGAAAAATCGTAGTTGTCGATAAAGAACATACTTGTAATATTTTATGGTTTAACTCTATTTTCGCTGTCGTTTTTTGACAGATTATATCTCTAAGATATAAATACGTCGCAAAGGTACGAAAAATTGTGCAAATATCGCGCGCGTACGATTTTTTATTTGCATAGCGACGAAAACAAGCAACGAGGGCCGACTGGAATTTTCGTCCAATCGGCCCCCGCGTTATTCAAAAGAGTGGTTTTACTCGGTAGGAATATCTTTGTTCACGTTCTTCGAGCCTACCAAAGCGTAGAAGAGAAGGTATGCCAAGCCCGCAACAATCACCCAGTAGCTTACCAAGTAGCTACCCGACGCATCGACAACGTAGTTTTGCAGAAGAGGGAGGATACCACCACCGCAAACCAACGCCATAAAGATACCCGAGGCCTTCTCGGTATATTTGCCCAAGCCCTCAACAGCGAGGTTAAAGATACCACCCCACATTACCGACGTGCAGAGACCACACAACACCAACAGAGCGGCATTGATAGGCACCTCAGCGAAGCCGAAGCCATCAGTACCCTTGAATACGGGGAGATTCACGCTGTTGGCGGGGTCGAGGAAGATGGCGCCAAGCACCAAGCCTAAGCCGATAACCGACACCGCCGAAAGCATAGCCTTTGCCGACACCTTAGAGCCAATGACAGCACCCAACAGACGACCCACAAGCATAAGGAGCCAGTAGGTAGCAGCCACCGTAGCAGCGATACCCTCGGCACCCTCCGCAACGCCAAGACCTCCATTCTGCAACCACTTCTGCAAGACGTTGGGGATACCAACCTCAACACCTACGTAGATGAAGATGGCCACAGCGCCCAGCACAAAGTGGCGGAACGACATAGGACCAATCTTCGACTGCTGCTTCTCGGCAACCTGAGGAGCGTTCTCGGGGATGTTGGTAAACTGAATAACAACGAACGCCACAGCAAAGATAGCCAATGCGATGAACATCAAGGGGAACACCTGCTTAATCTCGGCATCGGCAATGCTCGGCACAAATACACCCGTAAGGAAGATTACGGCAGTACCCATAAACGAGTTGAACGAGCCACCAACCTGCAAGAGCTGATTACCGCGGTTACCACCACCTGCGAGCTTGTTAAGCATAGGATTAACCACGATGTTAAGCATACACATCGAGAAACCTGCAATGAACGCACCAAGCAGATATACGCCAAAGGCGAGGTTACCCTCCAACAGACCTGCAATGGTCTGAACACCGACACCAGTGAAGCCTACCACAACAGCTGTGAGTGCCGTAAACTTGTAACCACGCTTCTGCAAGAGGTTACCTGCGGGGATACCCATACAAGCATAGGCGATAAAGTTGGCGAAGACTCCAAGTGTACCCATCCAGTTAGCGACGCCAAACTGGTTTTTCAGCACATCACCCATAGGCGATGCAAGGTTGGTAACAAACGAGATCATACCAAAGAGCAGGATCATAACGATAATCGCCAACACATTACTTTTCTTTTCTGTACTCATAATCGTTTATTTATTAAATTGTTTCTCTTGTTATTTGCCCCGCTAACGGTCGCGCTCGGCGATATAGGTACAGAGCGCAATGAGCGACTTCTGGTAGGGCGTCGTCGCATACTTCGATACAAGGTGCAGGGCGCGCGATATGTATGCCTGCATAGTCTGCTGAGCAAGCTCGGGGCCGTGTGCCGCCACGATGCGCTCGTGTAGAGCATCCACCGCCGCCTCGTCCTCGTGGCAGCGTCTAAGAAGCGCTATCATCTCGTCGCGCTCCGCCGCCGTCGAACGCTCCATAACCTCAATCATCGGAAGCGTGATTTTATGCTCACGAAGGTCGTTGTTCGAAGGCTTGCCCGTATTGTTTTGGCGGTTGTAGTCGAGGATGTCGTCCTGAATTTGGAAGGCGATACCTATCGCCTCGCCAAACTTTCGCATACGGTCCACCTCCTCGCGCGAAGCACCCACCGAGAGCGCTCCAAGTGCCGCACTAACACCCAAGAGGCTCGCCGTCTTTTGATATATGATGCGGAAGTAGTCGTCGCGCGTAGTGTCGAAGCGCTGTGCGTGCTGACTCTGCAACACCTCGCCCTCGCAGAGAGTACCCATAGCCGTACCAACATACGACACTAAGTCGTACTGGGCGCTCGCCATACCGAGCGACATTGTTCGTGCCAAGATATAGTCGCCAAGGATTACCGCCATATCGCTCTGCCACTTGGCATTTACCGAGGGACGTCCACGGCGCTCGTCTGCCGAGTCGAGGACATCGTCGTGAATAAGCGAGGCGGTATGTATCATCTCGACAAGTAGGGCCGCCAAATAGGTACGCTTCGAGCAGTGTTGCTCGGCGCCACAATCATCCTTAGCATCTGCTGCTGCGGGGCTGTGCATAGAGGCTGCAAGCAGGGTAAGCATAGGTCGCACACCCTTACCACGCGACGAGAGTGCATAGACCAACATCTCCTGCAACATATCGCCCTCGGCACTGAAATTATCTGCCACAAACCTATCGAAAGCCTCCAAGTCGGCAGCGATAGGCTTACGAATATCGTCAATTTTAACCATTACGTCCTCCGTTGAACTACGCAAAGGTAACGAAAAAATGTGAATTATGCGTATAGCGCGCGAAAAAAACGCAAATAAACGTCTCTATTGGCATAGGGCATTACCCGTAGGGCGGGTTATGCCGAGTGGCGCACGGCTCGGCGGTCGGCGAGGGACAGCACAAATATTACGAATGTGGTCATCGCCTCTGCCATAGGCATAGCTAACCAGATGCCCTCGACACCCCACATTCGGGGCAGCAAGACGAAGCAGGGAAGAAGCAATACAAAGCCCCTCAAAAAGACAAAGAGCGTAGCACGGCGTATCTGCTCAACGCTCTGATAGTAGCCAACGATAGCCACATTGAGGATGAAGAAGAGTATGCCCGCAGCAAAGTAGGGAAAACCCTCGATGGCGATAACGCCCGCAGCACTTTCAGCATCGACAAAAAGGGCGACTAACTTGTCGGGGATAAGCACAAAGAGTAGCGCCACAACAACACCCACCAGCAGCGACGTGCCGAGAAGCAGCCCTCGCGCCTCGCGCACCTGCGACCAACGTGATATGCCGTAGTTGTAGCTGATGATAGGCTGTGCCGACTGCGCTATGGCGTTACCCATCATATAGAAGAAGGGGGTATAATAACAGGCTATGCCGAACGCCCCGACACCCGCATCGCCGAGGTACTCCATAAAGACGAGGTTGCCGATAAATATCAGTAGCGCGAGGGTCAGCTCGCCAAAGAGCGACGAGGAGCCTATTCTACACTGATAACCGATATTGCGGAGCGCCAACAACAGACTTTTACGACTGATTTTCAGCGGTATAAGGCGCAATGTCTTGGCAAAGAAGAGCAGATACACCAGCGCCATAACACCGCCCACGCTGATACTTATGGAAGTAGCGATAGCTGCACCCTTAACACCCATACCGAGTGGGAAGATGAAGAGCCAATCGAGAACGGCATTGAGCGCCGAGGGTAGAATATTACACCACATAGCATAGCGTGGCGAGCCATCCAAGCGTATGATAAAGAGACCTATCATACTCCACACCTCAAACACAAAGCTCGGCATTATCCAGTGCGTGTAGTCCACAACCTGCGGCATAAGCGTCGGCGACGCTCCGAGTAGGAGCGCCGTCTGCGAAGGGAACAACAACACAACAACACACGCAAGCAGTGCGAAGAGCGTGGCGAAGAGTATCGACTGCGAGATATTGAGGCGTGCCACACGAACATTTTGTCGCGAGAGGTGGATGGATGCCACCACCGAGCAGCCCGCACCTATCATCAAGCCCAAGCCCGACATTATCTGATAGATAGGCACAAAGATATTTACCGCCGCAACTCCCGCAGCACCTACACCGTGACCGATAAAGATGCCGTCAATGGCCGTGACGGCAGAGATTGATATAGCGCCCAAGAGCGTAGGTATAAGCAACTTACGAAACAGCGTAGCAACAGGCTCTCGCTGAAAATCAATAGCATCGCGCTTCATAACAACAATGGGCGTATTGGGCTTGGTTGAACAAAAATATTGACGCCACAAAGATACAAAAGATTTGGTTGATTGGCATACGCTCCCACAATAAGAGGCCCTTTTTCTGTGCGGATGATGAAATTTCGCGCACTATTATTGCCAAAGATGCGATATTTCTCAATGTTTTTTTGTAACTTTGTCCGATTATATATTTATAGTGAGGCTCTACGAATTAGGAAGAGATATTTTTTGAAAATTATGCAGAAGCAAATCACAGCAGCAGAGATTGCAACAACTATATTTCGCCACGTGGCACCGTGGGTAGTGGGCATAGCGCTATTTTGGGGCGTATGCTACCACTTCTTCGCACCACAGGGCGAGGGTAAATCGCTAAACCAGGGCGACGTAACGCAGTATGCTGGAATGTCGCACGACATACACCTACACCGCCAAGCAACGGGCGAAGACCCGCAGTGGACAGGCAATATGTTCTCGGGAATGCCCGCATACCTTATCGACGTGGAGTACCCAACGCAGGATGTCAAGCAGACCGTCGGTAGCACCGTAAAGCTCCTTGGCGACCCGATGAATATGATATTTTTCGCAATGCTAATGATGATGGTTGCGGTGGTGCTGATGGGCGTAAACCCCTGGATAGGCATCATCGCGGGCTTAGCATACGGACTTTCGACCTACTTCTTCCTCATCATCGAGGCGGGACACATAACCAAGATGTGGGCGCTGGTATATGCACCACCCCTTGTGGCTGCCGTGTGGTATGCCCTGCGCCGCAATATGTGGGTAGGAGCAGCTCTCGCGGCACTCTTCGGCTCATTGGAGCTGGGAGCTAACCACCCGCAGATAACCTACTACTTTCTGCTTGTGTGCCTCGCACTATGGCTCAGCGAGGCTTGGTTTGCCTACCGCGAAAAGGCTCTCGGCAGCTTCGGCAGGCGTACGGCACTGCTCCTCGCGGCAGCAATACTCGCCGTCGCCTCGAACTTCGCGCCACTATGGTACACAACAAAGCACCAGAAGTACACCACACGTGGTATCACGGAGGCAACCACCCAAAGCGATGCTCGTGCCGACCGCATAGCCTACAACACACAGTGGAGCTACGGCAAGGCAGAGAGCTTCAATATGCTCGTAGCCAACTATATGGGCGAGTCGTCGATGGGGGGCTACGATGAGCAGATACGCGAACTTCTCAACGACCCCTCGATAGCTAATGGGCTGTGGGAGCAGTCTATACGACGAGTGCAGAAGCTATACGAGCCATACTACCCCGACATCACGCGCGAGGAGGTGGAGTACTACCTCCAAGATGCTGTCGCCAATGAGTTCAGCTACGCGGCAAGCATCGCCTCATCGAAATATTGGGGCAAACAGCCCTTCACGGCAGGTCCTACCTACCTTGGTGCGGTGGTCGTCTTTTTCGCCATACTCGGCATACTGCTAACCTCGGCACGTAACCGCTGGTGGATAATTGCTGTATCACTCCTCGCGCTGCTTCTTGCGTGGGGCAGCAACCTGATGGGCTTCTACGAGCTGACGTTCGACTATCTGCCTGGCTACTCGAAGTTCCGCACCGTGTCGATGGCTTTGGTGGTTATCGAGTGGAGCGCGCCACTGCTTGCGGCATTGGCACTTTGGGAGCTTTGGCGAACGGAGCGCACCCTACGCCAGACGGTAATACGTGTGGCTATTGCGACGGGTGTTGTAGTAGTGATGGTCGCAACAATGGCTCTTGTGGCAGACTACGGCAAGGCGGATATTGAGGCGTCGATGGGCAATACGTGGTGGAGTGAGCGCATAAGTGAGCGCATCTGCGAGGCTCGTCGTGATGCCTTTATGGCAGATGCTTGGCGAACGCTCCTCTACACCCTACTCGGTGGCGGCGCAGTAATCCTCTATGCGTGGTTACGCAGCCGCGCCAACCTATCGAAGCAGCTGCTGACGGCACTACCCTACGCCCTTGTTGGCGTGGTGGGTCTGCTTATTGTCAGCGACCTTGTGGGCGTGAACGAGAGATACCTCAACGACACAAAGTGGGCAGAGACCACTCCTACCGATATTCGTCCGATAGAGGCAGACCTCGAAATTTTGGAGGCCAAGGATACCGCGTCACTGGGCTTCCGAGTCTTGGACCTCAGCGTGGGCGACGCCTACCAGAGCGCCCGCGCCTCTTACTTCCACCGCTCGGTGGGTGGCTACCACGGCGCGAAGTTGGGACGATATATGGACGTTATTAAAGAGTACCTCGCCTACAACGAGCCAACGATACTTGCAGCACTGAACACTCACTATGTGATTACGCCTAACGGGGCTGCTACCCTCGAAGAGTACTGCGGCGTGGCGCCACTGGGTGCGGCGTGGCTCGTCGAGCGCAGCGTGGAGTGTTCGACACCCGCCGAGGAGTTGGAGTTAATAGGCGTTGCCGACCTTGCTACAACCGTGGTAGTGGCAGAGGGTATAGAGCTTGATGCCGAGTACGATAGCTCGGGAAGGATAGAGCTAACGGAGTATGCACCCAACTACCTACGCTACGAATACGACGCCCCAGCGAAGTCGTTGGCGGTATTCTCCGAGATATACTTTGCCGATGGCTGGACGGCATATATCGACGGTAGCGAGGCGGAGTACTTCGCTGCGGATTACATCCTACGCGGTATGGAGCTACCCGCAGGCAAGCACACCATAGAGTGGCGCTACCGCGCTCCACAGTGGAACACGGCAACAGCCATCACGGGGGGCGCCTCGTGGGTGATACTTATAGGCTGCTTGGCAGTTGGTGCGTGGCTCGTTATGCGCCGTGTTAGGGGTAAGAAGCAAGATAATATTGAAAATAAAACGCTAAATAAATAACCTATGGGAAGCAACAGAGATAAGCGCATTAAGCGCAAGGTGCGTAGGTCGTACATCATATCTACGGCAAGTATAGCGTTAGTTCTCTTTATGCTCGGCGTGGTGAGCTACGTTACGCTCTCGGCGATAAGTGCAGCTCGCGGCTTGCAGGAGAATGTCGTGCTATCGGTCGAGATGGCAGACTCGCTCTTTGCCAACGAGCAGGAGCAGATACTGCGCATCATCAACGACTGTGAGCAGACGGCGCGTGTAGATTACCTCTCAAAGGAGGATAAGGTGAACGATGCCGAGTTCCGCCGACAGTTCGAGCTGCAAATAGACGAGATACTTAGCGAGAATCCGCTGCGCAACAGCTATGAGGTAACACTCAAAGCAGATAGGACATCGCCAGAGGATGTGGAGAGCTTCTTAGCAGCGGTAGAGCCAACCGTGGGTGTCGAGTATATCGCCGTGCCGCCTGTCGAGGTGGTGGAGACGATGCAGACAACCATTTCGAATGTCAGCATAGGACTCCTAATCTTCCTCGGCGCACTGCTCATCATCTCGCTGCTACTGCTCAACAACACGGTACGCTTGGCAATATACTCGAAGCGCTACCTTATCAACACTATGAAGCTGGTGGGTGCTACAAAGTGGTATATTATGCGTCCGCTGCTATGGAGCGCGCTCAAACAGGGTGTATGGGCAGGTGTGCTGTCGAGCGTATTGGTCTGCCTCTCGGTCTATGGCTTAGAGCTATTCACGCCGCGTAGCATCGAGCTGCTCGGACAGATGCAGACGGCGGTAATCGTCGGAGGGTTGGTGCTGTTAGGCATCGTTATCACGGTGTTGTTCAGCGCCTTGGCGATAAACAAATTTGTAAATATGAAGTCAAACAAGATATACTTATACTAAGACATATGAAGCTTTTTGAGGATAAATCAAAGAGGGATGAGGAGCGTATGCCCCTCTCTGTCAAGAACTATAAACTGATGCTAATAGGCGTCATTATCATCGTCATAGGCTTTATGCTTATGGCGGGTGGAGGTGAGCATACCGCAACCGAGTTCGACGAGTCGATATTCTCGTTTCGCCGTATAACACTCGCCCCGATAGTGGTCATCGCGGGCTTCGTGTTCGAGATTTACGCCATTATGAAACGCTTTGATGAGCCATCGGACAACAATGGCAAAAAGGAGTAGAGCGTCGAATAACTAACAAGCGAAGATAAAAATGGAGATTTTTGAGTCAATAATTTTGGGTGCGGTGCAGGGTCTCACGGAGTTTCTGCCCGTATCGAGTAGTGGACATCTACAATTAGCCAAGGAGCTGCTTGGCGTCGAGATAGAGGAGAACCTAACCTTCGACATCACGCTACACGCCGCCACGGTGCTGAGTACTATCGTAGTGTTGTGGAGCGAGATATGGTGGCTCGTCAAGGGAGTTTTCAGCCGTGGTATGAACGAGGAGAAGAGCTACCTGCTCAAACTCATCGTCTCGATGATACCTATCGGCATCGTGGGTCTTCTGCTACGCGACGACATCGACGCAATGCTCGCATCGAGCTACATAATGTTAATCGTGGGAGCTATGTTGCTGCTTACCGCAGCGCTGCTATCGTTCGCCTACTACGCACGTCCACGCCAGAAGGAGACGATTTCTTACCGCGACGCCTTTATCATCGGCGTAGCTCAGTCGGTGGCATCAATGCCAGGTCTTTCGCGCTCGGGTACAACCATCGCAACGGGTCTGCTGCTTGGCAACCGCAAGGCTGCCGTGGCGACGTTCTCATTTTTGATGGTACTCGCGCCGATTATGGGACAGACGCTGCTCGACGTCATTGATGGCGGTCTGCTCTCGTCGGGCATAGGCACAGCACAGCTTGTGGCGGGCTTCCTCACATCGTTCATCGTGGGCTGCTTAGCGTGCAAGTATATGATAAACATCGTCAAGCGCGGTAAGCTCATCTGGTTTGCCGTGTATTGCGCTATCGTGGGTGTGGTTGCCATCGGCTCATACCTCTTCTAAACTATTATATATATAGAGTATGGAGGAATTTACGTTGCAGGGGGTGAATTTCCCCGAAGGGTATGTCGCCGTCATCGACAAGCCCTACGAATGGACATCGGCAGATGTGGTGCGCAAGATAAAGTTTCAGCTGCGCAAGTGCGGCTACCCAAAGATTAAGATTGGACACGCTGGGACGCTCGACCCATTGGCAACGGGCATCCTGCTGGTCTGCATAGGTCGCGCCACCAAGCAGGTAGAGCAGTTACAGTCGGAGCAGAAGGAGTATGTGGCAGAGCTTATGTTAGGTGCTACTACACCGAGTGGCGACTTGGAGCATGACATCGACCAAAGATACCCCACAGAGCATATCACGCGCGAGAAGGTCGAGGAGGCACTGCGCTCGCTCACGGGCGAGAGGCTGCAAGCACCACCCCTCTACTCGGCAAAGAAGGTGTCGGGCGTGCGCGCCTACGAGTTTGCCCGCGCGGGCGAGGAGGTGGAGCTAAAACGCGCACTAATAAACATATACGCTATGGAGCTTATGGAGTACGACCTGCCGCGCATAAAGATTCGCGTCGAGTGTTCGAAGGGGACCTACATACGCTCGCTCGCCTTCGAGATTGGCGAGGCGCTACAAAGTGGCGCTCACCTCACATCGTTGCGCCGCACACGTAGTGGTGGTTTCGTTGTAGAAAAGGCACATACACTCGACGATTTTATGCAAAAGTTGAGGGAATGTGAAACAAAATAGCGGTTTTTGCGTATATATTTTGATTGTTACACTTTTTTTGAAAAATAGACAGCTTATATGAAGTTATCGCAGTATGGTTACGAGTTCTCGAAGGAGATGATTGCACAGTACCCCGAGATTAATCGTGATGACGCACGTCTTATGGTTCTTCACCGCGAAACAGGCGAGATTGAACACCGAATATTCAAGGATATTATCGAGTATTTCGACGAGAAGGATATGTTCGTCTTCAACGACACGAAGGTATTTCCAGCTCGTCTTATCGGCTGCAAAGAGAAGACTGGCGCCGACATCGAGATATTCCTACTTCGTGAGCTTAACCACGACCTACGCCTTTGGGACGTACTTGTAGATCCTGCGCGCAAGATACGTATAGGCAACAAGCTATACTTCGGCAATGACGAGCTAATGGGTGCCGAGGTTATCGACAACACCACCTCGCGAGGTCGCACACTGCGCTTCCTCTTTGACGGCTCGTACGAGGAGTTCAAAGAGGCTCTATACAACCTCGGCGAGACACCTCTGCCCCGCTGGGTGAGAGAGAAGGTAGAACCCGAGGACGAGGAGTGGTATCAGACAATCTTCGCCAAGAATGAGGGTGCTGTGGCAGCGCCTACGGCGGGTATGCACTTCTCGAAACACCTGCTTAAACGTATGGAGATTAAGGGTATCGACAGCTCGTTCATCACACTCCACGTGGGTCTGGGTAACTTCCGCACCGTAGAGGTCGAGGACCTCTCGAAATATAAGATGGACTCGGAGCAGTTCATCGTATCGGAGGAGGCTGCCGCTGCCATCAACACAGCAAAAAAGGGACATCACCGCGTGGTCTCTATCGGCACAACGGTAATGCGCTCCTTGGAGACCGCCGTATCGGTAGGCGGAATGATTAAGGCACAGGAGGGCTGGACCAACAAGTTTATCTTCCACCCCTACCAATTTACCGCCGCCGACGCCCTCGTATCGAACTTCCATCTGCCCTACTCTACACAGCTGATGATGGTGGCAGCCTTTGGTGGTTACGACGCCGTGATGAACGCCTACGACGTAGCTCGTAAGGAGGGCTATCGCTTCGGCACTTACGGCGATGCAATGTTGATTTTGTAGAAAATTTTTACTATATTTGCAATAGTAAATCTGAATATTATGGCAACCAATAAAATTCTGTACGTCTGTCAGGAGATAGCTCCTTACGTGCCAGAAAACGAGCTATCAACGCTCAGTCTTGACCTTGCACGCCAGATGCAGGAGCGTGGTGCAGAGGTGCGTACCTTTATGCCTCGCTATGGCTGCATCAACGAGCGCAGAAACCAGCTGCACGAGGTTATACGCCTTTCGGGTATGAACCTCATTATCAACGATAACGACCACCAGTTGATCATAAAGGTAGCGTCAATCCCCGCGGCGCGCATACAGATATACTTCATCGACAACGATGACTACTTCGCACGTCGTGCCGTACTGCGCGACGAGGAGGGCAAGCTTTTTGAGGATAACGACGACCGCGCCATATTCTTTGCTCGCGGTATGCTCGAAACGGTCAAAAAGCTGCGCTGGACACCTACCGTGGTACACTGCCACGGCTGGTTCTCGGCAATTGTGCCTATGTACCTCAAAAAGGTGTTCTACGACGACCCCCTCTTCCGCGACGTGAAGATTGTGCTGTCGCTTACGGAGGATAAGTTCGAGGGTGAGCTTGCCGCAAACTTCAAGCAGAAGCTCGAAGGCGAGGGCATAATGGACAGTGCAATGAAAATTTTGGAGACCTCCTCATACGAAAACCTTATGCGTTTCGTTATAGATTATGCCGACGGCGTGGTACTCACCTCTGCAAACGTAGATAGCGACCTGGTGGAGTATGCCCGCAGTCGCGGCAAGAAGGTCCTCGACTATATGGAGGGCGAGCAGAAGGATGTCTTCGACAATTACAAGAGATTCTATGACGAATTATAATAGAGTACTAAGCCTCGTTGCGATGCTCCTCACCGCCGCCTTGGTGGCTGTGGGGTGTACTACGGAGGTGGACTATACTATGGGCGAGGAGTTTATCCCCGAGCAGCAGAAGATGCAGATGCGACACCGCACCTATCGCGCTGGCGTGATGGAGGAGGGGGGTATCACCGCAACTATGCCGCTCAGCACCACGCACCTGTATATGACGGACTCTATACCATCGGCAAATATGGTGATGGGCTACTTCGGCAAGGAGCGTAGCGACATCTACGGCGACCGCACGGCGGGCTTTATGACGCAGATGCTCTTCGGCCTATCGCTCGACGAGGAGCGTGGCTGGGGATACCGCCCGATATTCGACTCGATGACAATGTCGCTCTATATCACCGACTTCCACGGCGACACCACTCACAAGCAGCGCTTCGAGATATACGAAATCACGTCGAACGACTACTTCCAGCTGCCCAAGGATAATGATACGTCGTTCTACATCAACTTCGACCCAACGCCCTACATCTCGTCGGAGCCAATATTCGAGTTTACGTTCCCCAATCAGGAGAAGGGCATATACGTAGGCGACATCGAGAAGCCTGAGGAGTGCGTGGTACGCTTGGAGGAGACCCCCGCAACGACAGAGTATATCAAGCGACTAATGCTCCTAACCGATTTAGACGACAATGGCGGCTACGCCCTCGACCCCGACGGTTTGTATGTTGCGGGCAACGAAAAGGCCTTTTTGGATAGGGTGCGCGGCATATATATCAAGCCCAAGGAGGATGGCTACACAGGCGAGGGCGCTATGTTTGCCACACGGCTCGAAGAGTCGTATCTGCGCCTATACGCACGTGGTCGCTACGAGGAGGACCCAACCATCATTCGTGATACTACGGATATGACCTACTGCTTCTTTATCGACCCCGAGGAGTACAAGGTAACAGCGGGTAACGTCTCGATAAATACCGTTCAGCACGACCTATCTGCCGTAAGCAGCTTCAACCCCGACGTTATTGAGCAGCACGAAGAGGTGCTTATCGGCTACGTAGATGGTATGGGTGGCGTAGTTACCGAGCTGACGTTCAGCGACGAACTTATACAGTCGCTTGCCGACATCGCCCTCAGCCGCGAAGGTGCTGTGGTATCGGTAAACCAGGCTCTCCTGACAATATATCTCGAAGGCTCGGCATACGACTATACAACCATCGACCCTATGTATATCACACCTATATTAGATGCTGCGATGCCACGTATGGGTCTCTACACCAACTATGCTCAGCGCATAGCGGTTACCGACTACGCCTACTCAAAGGAGGGTAGCTACACGCTCGCCTTCGACGGCAATATCAACCGCTCGCGAGGATGCTATACGATGGATATATCGTCGTTCATACAGTCGCTGATGATGGCGGCACGCGACAACCTTCTCGAAGATGGCAAGACGGTAAACCTCGACAAGTTCCGCGTGGGATACACCCCCGAGGAGGAGTCGTTGGCACAGTTCCGCCACATCTACATCGCGCCGACGGCAGATGGACTGTTCGGAATGAACCGACAGGCAATCATCGGTGGCGACGGCGTGATAAACGGACAGAGCAACGAGTCGCCAATTACGTTGGAGATAACGTACACTATTATAAATTAGTGATAACGAACAATATAGATAACACACAAAGCAAACCTAAGTCTCCACTTAGGTTTTGCTGTTAGGATAACAAGAGTTTTGTGATGCAGGAAAATTTAGTTATTGTAGAGTCTCCCGCCAAGGCGAAGACCATCGAGAAGTTTCTCGGCAAAGACTTTATGGTCAAATCGAGCTTCGGTCATATTCGCGACTTGGCGAAAAAGGGACTCGGCATAAACCTCGATAACGAGTTTGAGCCAGTATATGAGATACCGAGCGACAAGCGCAAGGTGGTAGATGAGCTATCGCGCTTGGCACGTAACGCAAAGACAGTGTGGTTGGCATCCGATGAGGACCGCGAAGGAGAGGCTATTGCTTGGCATCTGGCGAAGGTTCTTAACCTACCCATCGACCGCACCAAACGTATTGTATTTCACGAGATTACGCAGCGCGCCATACTCAACGCCATCGAAAATCCGCGCACTATTGATATGAACCTCGTAAACGCACAGCAGGCGCGCCGTGTCTTGGACCGCTTGGTAGGTTTCGAGCTATCGCCCGTGCTGTGGAAGAAGGTGCGTCCAGCACTCTCGGCAGGGCGTGTGCAGAGTGTGGCAGTACGCCTTATTGTAGAGCGTGAGCGCGAGATTATAGCCTTCAAGCCCGTGGCACTATACCGTGTGGTGGCACAGTTTTACGCTGCTGGCGACCAGCAGAAGACACTCTTCAAGGCAACGCTGTCGCAGGCGTTCGAGCGCAGAGAGGATGCCGAGAAGTTCCTCGCCGACTCTATTGGTGCCGAGTATGCCGTTGTCAAGGCGGAGGAGAAGCCCGTGTTGCGCTACCCCGCCGCACCCTTCACCACCTCAACATTACAGCAGGAGGCAAGCCGCAAGCTCGGTATGAGCGTGTCGCAGACGATGTCCGTGGCACAGCGCCTCTACGAGCAGGGTCTTATTACATATATGCGTACCGACTCGGTAAACCTCTCGCAGATGGCTATCGGGCAGTGCAAGAATGAGATTACCCGCCTGTTTGGAGGCAAGTACTCCAACCCGCACAACTTCAAAACCAAGGCGAAGGGTGCGCAGGAGGCTCACGAGGCGATACGTCCCTCGTATATCGAGCGCCACGAGATTGAGGGTACGGCGACCGAGAAGCGCCTCTACGACCTTATATGGAAGCGCACCGTGGCATCGCAGATGGTACCCGCCGAGTTAGACCGCACACAGGTTGTCATCAGCCACAGCCGCCGCGCGGAGCAGTATCAGGCAACGGGTGAGGTGGTACGCTTCGACGGCTTTATGCGCCTCTACTCGGAGGCTGTCGATGAAGATGCAGCAAACGAGGGCGAGGGCGGTATGCTACCCAAGATGAACGTGGGCGACAAGCTTTGCGCCACGACAATTACCGCTACGGAGCGCTACACGCAGGCTGCACCGCGCTTCAACGAGGCGACTCTCGTAAAGCGCCTCGAAGAGCTGGGCATCGGTCGTCCCTCGACATACGCACCTACAATCACCACGATTATCAACCGCGGGTATGTCGTAAAGCAGAACCGCGACGCCATAAAGCGTAGCCTCACTCAGCTGACACTCGTAGGCGAGAAGCTCAGCGAGAAGTGCATCAGCGAGAGCTACGGCAAGGAGAAAAACCGCCTCGCACCAACAGATATAGGTATGGTCGTAAACGACTACCTCGAATCGCAGTTTGCGATGATTATGGACTACAACTTCACGGCAAACGTGGAGAAGGAGTTCGACCGCATCGCCGATGGCGACATCACGTGGACCAAGATGATAGATAACTTCTACAACCCCTTCCACACGTTGGTAGATGGCGCCGTAGGCACTCAGGCAGACCGCTCGCAGCACGCCGTGCGTGTGCTGGGCGTAGATTCCAAGACAGGCTGCACGGTGAAGGCGCGCATAGGTCGCTACGGCCCTATGGTCGAGTTGGAGAATGTCAATGGCGAGAAGACGCAGTCGGCATCGCTGAAAAAGGGTCAGCTTATCGAGTCGATAACCTTGGAGGAGGCACTCGAACTCTTCGCTCTGCCACGCAACCTCGGCGAGTTAGACGGTGAGGCGCTGATGGTGGGCATCGGCAAATTTGGTCCTTACGTGCGCCACGGCAAGGCATTCGCCTCGCTGAGCAAGAACGACGACCCCTATACCATCACCCGCGAACGTGCCGAAGAGCTGCTCAAAGAGAATAGCGCTAAGCAGAAGGCGGCAGCAACACCATTGAAGACCTTTACCGAAGATGCCGATATGGTCATCAAGAGCGGCGTGTATGGCCCTTACATCGCCTACAAGGGCAAAAACTACCGTCTGCCCAAGGGTGCAAAGGTGGAGACACTGAGCTACACCGAGTGTCAGCGCATCATCGCCAAGACCAAGAAGTAGCGGCGGCGAAACGGAGGCGGAACAGAGGCGAAACGGCGGAGGCGGCAGTAGCAACAGTAAAATTGCGGAGGCAAACCGCGGAACAGAGGACGAAGCAGAACGCGGAACAGAGGACGGAGCAACCGTGGAACAGAGGACGAAGCAACCGCGGAACGAACGAAAAATGAAGCAAACAACAAGAATAAAAATTTATTTACCTAAAACTATTGACAATATGAAGAAGATTTTTGTTTTGGCACTCGGTCTTATAATGGCCACGGGTGCTATGGCGCAGGAGCAGGAGCTCGAATTTACGGTAGTAAAGGAGAACCCCATCACAAGCATCAAAAACCAGAACCAGGCGGGTACTTGCTGGTGCTACTCATCGTTGGCGTTCATCGAGTCGGAGTTGTTGCGTATGGGTAAGGGTGAGTACGACTTCTCGGAGATGTACCTCGTCCACAACACATATCTCGACCGTGCCGACAAGGCAGTACGCACCCACGGCGACGTATCATTCTCACAGGGTGGCTCATTCTACGACGTTATTTACGGTATGGAGGCTTTTGGTCTTGTTCCCGAGGCTGAGATGCGTCCTGGCGTGATGTACGGTATGGAGCTTAGCAACCACAACGAGTTGTCGGCAGTTAGCGACGCTGTTGTAGCAGCTATCGCCAAGGGCAAGCACCGCAGCTTGCAGGTGGACTCAGAGGGTCAGCCCCTATGGAAGAGGGCTATCGAGGCTATCCACGACATCTACCTCGGCGTACGTCCCGAGACATTTACCTACAACGGCAAGGAGTACACTCCCAAGTCGTTCTACGACTCGTTGGGCTTGAACGCTGACGACTACGTATCACTGACATCTTACACTCACCACCCCTTCTACGACTCGTTCGTATTGGAGATTCCCGACAACTGGCGCTGGGCAAAGTCTTACAACCTGCCTATCGACGAGCTTATGGAGGTGTTCGACAACGCTATTATGGAGGGCTACACCATCGCTTGGGGTAGCGACGTAAGCGAGAAGGGCTTTACACGTATGGGTACAGCGGTGCTTCCCGAGGAGACACAGGGTACCGACTTGCAGGGTTCGGATATGGCAAAGTGGCTTAACCTGAGCGAGGAGGAGAAGAAGAACACTCCCAAGCCCACAACGCAGAAGTGGTGTACTCAGGAGGAGCGCCAGATTGCATACGACAACTGGGAGACTACCGATGACCACGGTATGCAGATTTACGGTATCGCAAAGGACCAGAATGGCACTGAGTACTATATGGTAAAGAACTCTTGGGGCGAGGCAGGTACATATAAGGGTATCTGGTATGCATCAAAGGCCTTTGTACGCTACAAGACTATGAACATCATTGTTAATAAGAACGCTATTCCTAAGGATATTCGCAAGAAGTTGGGCTTGTAATATGCCGCAACGATAGAAAATGCCGACCCCCAAATTGGGGGTCGGCATTTTTTGTTGATAGTGGCTGAGAAAGAGTGAGGGGCGCGAGATTGGCTGAGGGGCGCGAGATTGGCTGAGAAAGACTGGGAAAGACTGAGAACGCCTGGGAATGACTGGGTGACTCGCCAACAAGACTGCGAGACCACGAGACTGTGAGACCACGGGACTGTGAGACAACGGGACTGCTGAAAAACACAGTCTTTCTCAGTCATTCTCAGGCGTTCTCAGGTGTTCTCAAGTGTTCTCAGTCGTGCGGGGCAGCCGCAGATTGCGGCTTATCACAAAAATAGAGAGAGGCAGGGGCATCTCTCTTCCCCTACCTCTCTTTGTCATCCGAAATTGTAATAACCCTAAAAGCCCATAAACAAATCAGACGACACTCATTAACCACAATATCTATATTTCGACCCGAGGGCCGACATGATAGGTAGATACTACACTACTTCAAACCAAAAAATCTCCTACCACGCGGAGTAGCAAATAATCCGTCTCTCTTTCGATGGATATTCATCACGTCGTACTCCCGACCTACTCCAAAATTTGTCCTATTTCGTTACTGCAAAGGTATAAAGCAATATATGAGACACCAAATTTTAAGGGTGATAATAATCTCCCTCGCCCAAAATTTGATACCTGATTATCAATGAGTTACAAATGGGAGAGAATGGTAAATTCTCTCTGCGCTGATTATCAGCGAGTTACGAGAGCGCAAATATACAACAAGGGAGAAATAGTCTAACAGCCTAATAATCAGCGACTAACGAGATAATGTATTACAAAGCACCTCTTGTGCATCAGAGAAGTTGCACTCGTGGAGTTTTGTTTTGATTTTATATTTTAGGCGCGACAAAGCGGCGAGGTCGCTGTCCATAAATATAGATATTGTACGTGCTG
Organism: Alistipes sp.; assembly: GCA_017416915.1. GTDB lineage: Bacteria > Bacteroidota > Bacteroidia > Bacteroidales > Rikenellaceae > Alistipes. The sequence goes on from JAFQAN010000012.1 coordinate 73,637, forward strand.
AAAAACCCGCATAGCTATAAAGCACCAGCTTAATCTCACGGTCGGTGAGTTTTGGGCAAGCACTACGCATACGCTGCATAATATTGTCGTACTGCAAATTGACAATGCGCTCCAACTCGCCGATACGCTGATCGTCATTCTTGGTCTGCTCAATAATAGATTTCACATCCTCGAAGACCTTAGATGCCTCGCGCGGCGTATTGCCATGCTGGTAGTAGGTTTCGCACATACGGTTGAAGTCGGCAAAGCGATCTTTGTATAACTCGTGGACCTCACGTTTGAGGTTTTCGGCATTGCCACCAAGCTCCTTGATGGTCTGCATATATGATGCGATGTCGCGTTCACGCGCAACCCATCGGTAGCGCAAATAGATGAAGATAATGACGACAAGGATGATGAACGAGAGCCAAAGTATCATATTGCGCTGACCTTTCAGCTCCGCCTCGCGGCGCTCCTTATCCACACCATTCTGCAACAGCTCGACCTGCACGTTGAGTACCGACTGACGCAAAATCTGACGCATAAGGCTATCCTGATTGAGTTTACTCTGCTCGTGCCACAACAGCGCCTCACGATAATCACCACGAATACGGTTTACGGCATAGTGGGTAAACTGGATATTTGTCTCGTCGGCATCGGCACACTGCTCGGCAAGCCTTGCATACTCCTCCGCCTCCTCGTAGTTACCCTTGTCGGCCTCAACAATCGCCTTTAAGCAGTAGTAGTTTGAGACGTAGTAAACCAAACAGTCATACTCATCGAAAAGGGCCAGCACAGCGTCGCACTTCGCAAATTCATCCATGCTGATATAGATGTCGCAGAGGCCGTGCATAATACCACAGAGCATATGCTTGTTTTCAAACTCAATGGCATAATCGAAACTTTCAAGGAAGTACCTCTCAGCCTCCTCGTACCGATGCAGATTGGCAAGAGCATCGGCCATATCGTAAACGGCAAAGGCGCGATGCTCTTCGAGACCCGCCTTGGTAAAGTGGTCAATCGACTTTTTATGCTCTGCATAGCTATTTTCGAAGAGGCAGTCGGCACCATAAATATAACCCTTGTTGCGACATACAAGGCCAGCAAGACGATGGTTGGGACTCTTAGCGAGGGACTCCTCGGCGGTCATCAACGATAGCATCGCCTCGGGATACTCGTCCATACGACTTAGAACGAGGGCGTGCTGATAGAAGGCACGAGCGCGCTCGGCGTGATTCTTACTGCCGAGGTAGTAACCAATCATCGGGCGTGTCAGAGTGTCCTGATTGACGTTTACCTGACCATAGTAGAGCGCCTCGCTATAAACTAAGGCGTAGCGTGCAAAAGCCGCATCATCATAGAGCTTGCTACGGTCGATAGATGACATTATCTCGATGGCACGCTGCGGCTCACTGCTCACAATCTTCTCCGCCTCACTGATAAGCTTCTCGGTATCCCTGTCAATAGAACACGATACGGCAATATAGGCGATTACAGCGCACAAGAATAGAGACTGTCCCAGCCCGCAAAGTAGCTTTCGGACGCGTCGATTAGGGCTATTATGGGTGTCTCCTAAATTCATAACTACAAATATATGAATATTTTTTTATTTAAGCAAGATGTTTTGAGAATTGTTATCCCGAAGGTGATGGCGAAAAGGGGTCGTACGGGACAACAAGCCGCGAGAAGACGAGAGGAGATGGCGACGGGAGGGGCGGACGGAAGGGAACGGGCTGGGAATGGCTGAGGGGCGCGCGAATGGCTGAGAAAGACTGGGAACGCCTGAGAATGGCTGGGAACGGCTGGGAAGCGCGCCAACGGGACGACGAGACTGCGAGACTGCGAGACCACGGGACTGCGGGACGACGGGACCACGAGACCACGAGACCACGAGACTGCGGGACGACGGGACGACGGGACAACGGGACTGCGGGACTACAAGACTGCGAGACTGCGAGACAACGAGACGACGGGACAACGAGACTGCGGGATGACGGGACCCTGAAAAACACAGGCGTTCTCAGGCGTTCTCAGGCATTCTCAGTCGTGCGTGGCTGCGCGTGGCAGCTTGGCGTCAGAGTGGTGCAGCAGTACCGCCGATAAAGAGATTGGGCTGGATGGATAGTACTGAGCGTACATTCCATTCAGCCCAATGATTGAGGCGGCGCTGATGCGCCGCTATCACGACAAGGGCTTGGTGTCA
>JAFQAN010000013.1 GCA_017416915.1 Alistipes sp.
AACAACAGCAACAACAGCAACAACTGCCGAGGTTGTCAGCGACGATGAGTTGTACCCCTTCAAGGACCCCGAGGCGCCTATCGAGAGCCTCGACGATGTAAAACGTCAGATTGCCGAGCAACGCGAGGCGCAGACCCCGCAGCCGCAGATGGAGGGCGATAGCCGCTTTACGACCATCCCGCGCACGGCAGATACGCCTCTCTCGCCTATCGACGTGGCGGCGGTGTTGGGCGTAGGTGGTGCTGCGACGCAGGAGCAGGCTGCAACGACGCAGACTGCCGATGACCAAAGCACGGAGACGCCGCTTGTTGTTACCGTTACGGAGAATAAGGTGCAGCAGGTCGGCGAGGATGAGATAGATATAGACCTCTACGACCCGATGCGCGACTTGCATAGCTATAAGCCCCCTATGCCATCGCTGTTAGTCGATCATAAGTCGAAGGTGGAGATGGACGAGCAGGAGATATTCGAGAATAAGGAGCGTATCCGTGAGACGCTGCTCAACTTCGGTATCCCGATTCGTAGTATGCACGCCACGGTGGGTCCTACCGTTACGCTCTACGAGATAGTGCAGGAGCAGGGCGTTAAGATTGCCAAGATACAGGGCTTGGAGAATGATATTGCTCAGAGTCTCAAAGCATTGGGTATCCGTATCATCGCACCTATCGCAGGACGTGGTACTATCGGTATCGAAGTGCCTAACAAGACCAAGCAGGTGGTGTCGATGTACTCGTCGATATGCTCCAAGGAGTTCCAAGACTCTAAGGCGGAGTTGCCCGTGGTTATAGGTCGTACCATCCAAAACGAGAACTATACGTTCGACCTCGCCAAGATGCCGCACTTGTTGGTTGCAGGTGCTACGGGACAGGGTAAGTCGGTGGGTTTGAACGCCATAATCACCTCGCTTCTCTATCGCAAGCACCCCGCCGAGTTGAAGTTTGTCTTGATAGACCCCAAGATGGTGGAGTTCTCCCTGTATCAGAAGCTCGAAAAGCACTTCTTGGCGAAGATGGAGTCGGAGGATGACGCCATCATTACCGATTCCAAGAAGGCGGTATATACGCTCAATGCCCTTGTGCAGGAGATGTCTAACCGCTTGGAGATGTGTAAGCAGGCACACGCCAAAAATATAGTCGAGTATAACGAGAAGTTCGTAAATCGCCGCCTTAACCCCGAGAATGGACACCGCTTTATGCCCTATATCGTGGTTATCATCGACGAGTTTGCCGACCTCATTATGACTGCTAAGGAGGTCGAGGCTCCCGTTATGCGTCTTGCGCAGAAGGCTCGTGCCGTGGGTATCCACCTTATCGTTGCCACGCAGCGTCCCGACGTACGTGTCATCACGGGTGGTATCAAGGCTAACTTCCCTGCACGTATCGCCTTCCGCGTAACACAGATGACCGACTCGCGCACGATTATCGATCAGCCAGGAGCCAATCAGCTTATCGGACGTGGCGATATGCTCCTCTCCAACGGCGGAGAGCTTACACGTATCCAGTGCGCCTTTGTCGATACTCCCGAGGTCGAGAGAATTGTGGAGTTCATTGGTGCGCAGCAGGGTTACAGTTCGGTGTATGCACTTCCCGACTACAACCCCGAGGCGGGTGGCGACATCCCGTCGGGCTTGGGTAGCGAGGAGAGCAGCGCACCGCAGAAGTATGACCCCAAGTTTGCCGACATAGCCCGCGATGCCGTCTCTAACGGCGTTATCTCTACGTCGATGATACAGCGCAACTACGAGGTGGGCTTCAACCGCGCGGGACGTATTATGTTGCAGTTGGAGCGCGCAGGCATCGTCGGTCCACAGATAGGTGCCAAGCCGCGCGAGATAAAGTTTTATGACCTACCCTCGTTAGAGGCAAAGCTCCAAGATTTAGGAATATTTTAACTTAGTATTAGCTATGAAGAAGGGTATATTTTTAGCAGCAGCGATGCTCCTCGTCTCGTTCTCGCTCTCGGCGCAAACCACAGCGCGCGAGTGGCTCACTAAGCTCGACAAGACGTTGGGCGACCGCTACGCTACATATATGACCGTCGCGACACCCGAGTCGGAGACGCTTAACGGCTACTTTATGGTCGATGGCGAGGGCTACTACCTCACCCTCGGCGTTATGGAGGTGTATAGCGACGGCAAGCTGCGCTACGAGATAAACAACGAGCGTAAGGAGGTTACCGAGGATAGGGTAGATACCGAGTCTGTGGACCTGCTTACCAACCCTACACACGCCTTCGACTTTGTCGATTCGGAGTTCGATGTGTCGGTGGTCGAGACGTTGGACGATGGCGTAGTATTGCTGCTCTCGCCACGTTCGGCGGACTACGGCATTACGGATATATGCCTTACATTACACCGTGAGGCACAGCGTGTTGTGCCGCGTGTGGTTGTCTATAACTACGATGGCGATGTTATCACCATCTCCCTCTCTCTGGCAGATGCTACGCAGTCGAAGCTCCCCGTGTGGGATAAGTCTGCATACCGTGCCTACGATATAGTGTCATTCCTATAATCCCTATAATTTAGAGTAAAACTTAACCCGAACAATAGTATGAAACGAATAGTTTTTGTTATCTCCTTGCTCTTTGCGGTGGCGTGTACGACCAGCGATGAGGAGAATTGGAACTTCAAGTCTGCCGTTATCGAGAGTTTCGAGACGGTACTATCTGGCGATGCCGATTATAAGCTCGGATACGCTACCGAACTGCTCATTTTTGAGCATTACTACGACGAGACCTACGGTAGTTGGTGCGGTTTTGCGCAGTCTAAGTGCTACGATATGGAGGATGCCTCGTACGAGAATCAGTATAGCGTCTATAACGAGAAGGCTGCCTCGGGCGACCACTTCTTGTTGTACTACTACGACACCTACCACGCCGAGAATAATCAGCCCACCGACATCCTTTGTCGCTACTATGGCGACTATAAGTTCAACAGCGTACGCCTCTGTCTCTCGACCTTTACCTACCACGCTATCGTTACGGGCAGCAACGCCTTTGCACGTCCCTTCGACGAGGGCGACTACATCAAGGTAACGTTCATAGCTCTGGGCGAGAATAAGAGCGAGGGCGAGAGTGTCGAGTTCTATATCGCCGACTATCGCGACGGCAAGCGCTTCGTGGCTACCGACTGGACCTCGGTTGATCTCACGCCGTTGCAGGGCGAGTTGTGGGGTATTCGTGTACGCGTCGAGACTACCGACGTAGGGGAGTGGGGACCCAACACGCCCCTCTATATTTGTATGGATGATTTGACTTACAGTGTCACCATATAACCTCTTGGTGTGATAAGGGGTCGATTGCGTCCCCTAACAAAAAATGCCGTCAATGGGACGTACGTTCAAGTACTACCCATCGACGGCATTTTTGCCGAGTGTAGCACTCGGCGCCCTTCTGACACCAAGCCCTTGTCGTGATAG
>JAFQAN010000014.1 GCA_017416915.1 Alistipes sp.
AATACAGATCTAAAAACAAAGCTGCGAGTACACAATGGTATGTCTAAGAGGTATAGAAGGCTCTTTATAGACGAGTATTTTAGACTCAAATACAAGTAGAAAATGCGGGCAAACACCCGCATTTATGTACTATTTTTGACCAATAATCAAAAACCGCTCCGATTTTATGTACTATTTTGACCAATAAGCCGGGTTTGGGTGGATTGTAGATATGACTGAGGACATAAGTCCTCCCCCCGCTAACGAAAACAGGAGAAACCGTTAAGTTTCTCCTGTTAAGGTAGCGGGGGGAGGACTCGAACCTCCGGCCTCCGGGTTATGAGCCCGACGAGCTACCAACTGCTCTACCCCGCGATGTATCGTTAATAGTCTTGCGACCTATTTTCGTGTTTGCGAGTGCAAAGATAATACAACTTTTCGACTTACGCAAATTTATTTCCAAAAAATCGTTCATCGGCAACCACGCCTACGAATGTAAGCAGCAGCTATACCGCCACTTAGCTCCTCAAAATATTTTTAGCTACCACCTCCGAAATATCCTCTACCGAACACCTTGCGGCGCGATTTATCGCCTTCATACACAACGGACACGAGGTAACAATCGTATCGCATCCCGTAGCCTCCAACTCTGCCGTCATACGTTCGCCGAGGCGCAGCTGCTGGCTATCATCTATGACCGTGTTTGCCAATGATGAGCCACAGCATAGCGCATCACGGCGGCTATGTTTCGGCTCGACGACCTCACCCACAGCGGCTATAACCCTGCGCGGAGCATCGTATATGCCACAGCCACGTCCCAACTCGCAGGGGTCGTGGTAGGTGTAGCGTCGTGCATCTGCCGCGACGCTCAGGCGACCCTCAGTGATAAGGCGGTCGATATATTCGCTATGGTGCAGCACCTCGATACCGTCGAGGCGGTAGTGTTCACGGAAGACGCGCAGACATATCGGACACGACGTAACGAGCGTGGTGATGTTATGGCGACGGAAGAGGTCTGTGTTATATGCCACCATCTTACGCGCCGCATCGGTCTCGCCCGTAAGCATCAGCGGACGACCGCAGCACACGCCACCATCTCTATCGGCAAACCATACATCTTCGCCCACGGCCTTAAATATCTGCTCCATAGAGTGTTGCGTAGCGGGCGTAAGCGATGTCATACACCCTGCGAAGTAGCCTACCCTACCCTCGCCCGACGAACGGTCCAAGCCTCGCAGATACTTGTAGCGACCCTCATAGGGAATATTACGGCGCTTGGCGCGTGAGTTCAGGCGCAACGTATTGAGGTTGATGCCCACGGGACACTTTGCCTCGCAGCGACCGCACATAAGACAGTTATTCGCCACTTTGAGGTTGAGCATATTGTATCGTCTGTCGCGCAGGAAATATACCGACTGCACATCGTTGATACCCAGCTCACTTTGCAGCTGACAGGGGTCGATACAGATGCCACAACGCGAACACGCCTCTACCTCGAAGCGGTCGTACGACTTACGCTCGGCGGTAGGATGCAACTTCCAATGACGCAGGAAGATAAGGGGTATCTCGGCGAGGATGTGCATATATCGCGAGAAGGGCATTGCCACGAAGAAGATGCCCAGCAGCGACGAATATACCCACCACGACGGCTCGTAGAACATCACCAACAGGTCGTGTGGCACAGTCTCCGCGAGGGCATGCCCGAGCGACCCTGTGAGGAAGCCCTCGCCACCATAGAGCGCCGCAGTAAGACTCTCGGCAATAAGGCGCGCGGGGAAGATAAACCACAATGCCGAGAGCGCCACACGGTCGAAGAGGATATGTTTCGTAGTGCGGCGCATACCCATAAAGCGTGAGCGGAGACGCTTCATCCACGCCAACGCGACGCCCGTGAGGACGACTAACAGCAGCGCATCCATAAGCTGCTCGAAGAGCGGCTCGTGGTGCGTGATGCCGTTGATAGGCATAAAATATTTGAAGAAGACGTGTCCTTGCAACGGCACCCACTGAGCGCCTAAGTACGCCACCGTCTCTATCCATCCTACGACGATAAGCAGAAACCAACCAAATGCCAACGAGGCGTGCATAAAGCCCAGCACGGGATTTACCTTGAATATGCGCACGTGCAGCAACGACTCGCGCACCACCTCCCACACCGCCGCAAGCGTATGCCACGTGAAGAGGTTATGGCGTATAAGGCGTTTATCGACCCTCGGCAGACGCACCAACCACAAGACGAACTTTGTGGCGACGGCGGCGAAGAGAAATATTGTGCCGATGATAAATGGTATGGTAAAAGGCGCGAAAAATGTCATAAGCCTATCTCTCTAATTTACTACTACTTAGAAGTCGCCCAACTTACGCTTTATGAGCATAATGAGCGCACGGGTATTTATACCTCTGGGACATACCAAACGGCACTTTCCGCAGAGCATACACTTGTTTATGTCCTCGTAGGCTCCCTTATACTCACCACGGCGCACCGCCGTATGCAGTCGGCGGAAGTTAAACTCCGTGAGGTTACCCGCCGTGCAGCTCGCCGTACACGAGCCACAGCCGATACACGCCTGCAACTCGGGCATCTCGGCAATGATGGCGTTGCTCTTGCGCAGGTCGTTATTGTCGATGTCGATGGCACGGGGGCGACTAATGCCATATCCGAAGTTGATGTTACGCATCGCGAGATGTTTTATCGGGTGTTATACTTATGGTTGAGATACTCGGCTACGGTAGATGCCGTCATCGACGCCTCGGCAAGCGTATCGGCGAGGCTCTTGGGTGCGGTGGCAGCACCTGCGAAGAAGATACCCTCGCGCTGACTGCATACAGCACCACGGAACGAGTCCTTTGGCTCGAAGAAGCCGTTGGGAGCAATGTTGAGCGATGCCGACGCCGCCAACGACTCATTGTCGCGGTTGCCGTTCATACCTACCAGCAGCACCAACATATCGACGGTCATACGCAGCGGACGCCCCGTAAGCGTATCCTCCGCCTTGATTTGTATGCGGTCGTTGATGGTCTGTGCCGCCTCCGAGATACGACCTCTGACAAAGTGTACGTTGTAGCGCTGTTGTGCCTCGCGGTACAGCTCCTCGTAGCCCGCGCCAAACATACGTATATCCATATAGAAGTTGAAGACATCCGCCGTGGGGAACATCTGTTTAAGCTCTATGGCCTGCTTTACGCCCGTGATGCAGCACACCTTCGAGCAGTGGCGCTGGCACACCTTCTCGTCGCGTGAGCCTACGCAGTGCAGTATGGCGATACGTCGCGGCTCGCTGCCGTCGGCAAGCGTTACACGTCCGTTGTTCATCATACGCTCCAAGTCCACCGACGTTATCACGTTGCTATACAGCCCGTAGCCATACTCCTGCTTGCGGTGCGCGTCGAAGAGTGTGAAGCCCGTCGCCACAACCACCGCATCGGCGTGTATGCGCTCCTCGGAGCGTAGCGTAACGCCGTCGGGGGCGATGGCACGCACCTCCTGACCCAAGAAGCAGCGTATCTTGGCGCTCTTAACACCACGAATTATCGGGTCGAGGACATCGCTCGCGGGCGTGAACGAGGGAAAGAGCTTGTGCCAATCGCGCACCTTGCCGCCAAGCTCCACATCGCGCTCCACGATGATAGGCTCGATGCCTCGCGCTTTGAGTTCCAGAGCGGTCTGCATACCTGCTGGACCGCCACCCACTATAACTACACGTTTTGCCATATCTTAGTTGCTGCTTATCGTTTAATCTGATATATACGACGCTCCTCGTCGCAGTTTACCGCCACCTTTGCGGGCTTACCTATATACTTACCACCCCGTCCGAGGTACTTAGCCTCACGGTCATACGCTACACCCATCTTGTCGAGAAGAGGCTCAACATCGACCTGGTGCATCTGCATACCCAACTCCCACGGGTCGTAGCCCAGCACCAAGCCCGCCATCTCCTCGTAGGTCAGCACAGGTATTCCTCGACCATCTGCGCCATAGGTCGTACCCTCCATCTCGGCAATAGCGTACTGCCACTTATCGAGGAACATAGCGCAACCTGGGCAGTTCGCCACAATAAAGTCGGGACGATAGGGCGCCATACTCTCCAACTTCTTGTGAGAGTTGGCTATCGAGTAGCCGCGATTTGCCTGCACGAGGTAGTTGCGGAAGCCAAAGCCGCAGCAGTGGCGACGCTCGGGGTAATCTACCACATCGCCACCCCACGCCTCAATCATTCCCGCAAGCACGTAGGGAAACTCCGAGCCACCGATACCCGACTTCGGAAATATCTTGGCGTAGTGGCACCCTATATGCTCCACCACGCGCAGTGGCTCGCCCGTATGCACATTTACCAGGCGGTGCTTGGCACGCTGGGCGATGGCGCGACGATGATGAAACATAATATCCGAGGTGTGAGCTATCGAGCGCGGAAGCACAAGTTCACGCCCCGTTGCCTCTTTGAGGTAGCGTCGTGTTCGCTCCTTGGTCTCGGGAAACTCCTCCCACGTCGCCAACACCTCGTTGTAGATGCCAAACGAGGTTATGCACGACGATATGAAGTTCTCGTAGCCCGCCTCCGCCATCAGCGCAAACTGACGTGCCACGACGGTCATTATCGTCTCCAACGGCACAACGTCGGAGTGGTAGCCGATACCCGTGCAGGAGGTGTGTAGCGGGTCATCGAAGATGTCGATGCCGAGGTCTTTGCCGAGAATATCCAAAAACGCCTTCTCGCTACCAGGGAAGAAGTTTTGACGTATGCAGCTACGCGCATAGTAGTATTTGTCGTCGGCTATATCTTTCTGATACTCTTGCCAAGATGCTCTTCTCATAGTTGAATCTTTCAGCTAATTAATAGTGTGTCTCGGAGTTTTTGGTATAGGTATCCATCATATACTCCTCCGTAGCTCCGTCGTAGCCCATTTCGCGAGCCTTACGGTCGGAATGGCGCTCAATATTGTCGTAAAAGGCCTGACCTCCCGACACCTCGAAGATGCGATGTATCTCATCCATAGTCTTATCATCGACTCTACGCAGCGCACCCGCACCCTCCTTCAAATAGACATCCGAGAAGCGACCGTAGAGGTCTTCATCGTTCTGGACAATCCACTCCCAAACCGTACCCTGCTCGGGGTGCAGCTCGGGGCGTATGTTTCGCGGTGTAAGGCAGTATCCCGTGGCGAGGATATTGTCGCCAATGAGGCGTTTTAGGGCGAGTTGCTGACGACCCTTCTCGCTCTCAACAAAGAGACCTGTTCGCTGCGAGAGGGTGCGCAAAGCCTGAATGACATAGCCTGGCGTATTGCCACGCGGACAGCGCGGACGACACGACATACACTCGCCACAATACCATATCGTATCGCTGCGCAGCAATCGCTCAATCTCCGCCTCGTCGCGCGTCTGCACAATAGAGACAATCTGACGAGGGTCGTAGTTGTAGAACTCGGCGGCAGGACATACGGCGGTACATACGCCGCAGTTCATACACGACTTTAAGCCCTCCTCGAAACGTACATCTTCGAGGAGCATATCGAAATATTTTCCCATATCGTTATCAAAGTTTCGACACCGCAAAATTACCCACTTTCGCCCAATTTTTGCTTAGTATAAATACGTAAACTCACCCGACAAACTATTCTATTTAGGGATATTTTTGGACAAAAGACCTCTTTCCCCGAAGCAAAACATCCTATACAAAAAGACCATTTTACTCTTTTACATCGCAAATTTTTATGCACTTTATCTCCGTAAAGATGCAAAAACTCCACTTATAATATTGTATATTCGACATATTATACATATATTTGCACTCAGCAAATAGAATAAATATATTCGTATGAAACAACTAACCATAAGGTTCCTTATCGGCGTCGCCCTCGTAGCACTCTTCTCAAATGGGGCAATGGCACAAAACAAGGTTCACATCCACGGTACGGTAACATCTGCCGACGACGCACAGCCGCTCATTGGCGTCAGCGTCATCTCGGGTCCCACCTCTGGCGTAAGCACAGGTATCGACGGCAGCTACTCAATTACCGTAGATGGAGGTACGAAGCTACTCTACCAGTATATCGGCTACACCACCGTCGAGTGGGTTGTTCCGTCGGGCAGCAGTGAGCTTACGCACGACGTAGCCTTGCAGAGCGACACACAGCTTGTCGAAGAGGTTGTCGTAGTGGCGTACGGCGTACGCAAGAAGGGGACAATAGCAGGCTCTGTCTCGACGGTCAAGGCCGATAAGTTGGAGGCAGTACCCGCCGCAGGCTTCGACCAGGCGTTGCAGGGTCAGAGTCCTGGACTTATGGTACTCTCGAACTCGGGCGAGCCGAGCAAGGCAGCCACATTCCAAATACGTGGTACTAACTCTATTAATTCGGGAACTGCGCCTCTATTCATCCTCGACGGCGTACCCATTTCGAGTGCCGACTTCAACGCCATATCGCCCTCGGACATCGAGTCGGTGTCGGTGCTTAAAGATGCCTCGTCATCGTCAATCTATGGCGCACGTGCCGCCAATGGTGTAGTTGTGATTACCACCAAGCGAGGTACGGCGATGGATGCGGCAAAGGTATCGTTCCGCACACAGATTGGCGTATCGCAGCTTGCCCACGGCAACTGGGAGCTGATGAACACCGCCGAGCGTATCGCCTTCGAGAGGGAGATTGGCCTGGATGCGGGCAAGAACTACGACCTGCTGAGCAAGACCGACGTAAATTGGCTCGACGCCGTATTTAACGACCACGCGCTATTGCAGAGCTACGACCTCTCGGTAAGCCGCGCCACGGAGAAGATGAACTACTACGTCTCGGGCAGCTTCTACGACCAGGATGGTATCGCTCAGAACTCTACCTTCCGCCGCTATAACATACGTGCCAACGCCGACGTACGCGCCTCGAAATGGCTGCGCATAGGCACCAACACGATGGCAGTTTACGAGGAGGTGCAACAGGCCGAGGATGGCGAATATGCCCTCTACTCGCCTATTTCGGCAAGCCGTTTTATGCTACCCTACTGGGACCCCTTCCGCGAGGATGGCTCGATAGCCTCCGAGGCGGACGGCTCGTGGAAAGGCACGGGACAGAACCCTATGGAGTGGATGGAGAACAATCGCCAGATAAACAAGAAATATAAGGTACTCAGCACCGTCTTTGCCGAAATTACGCCATACGAGGGTCTTACCATACGTTCGCAGTTTGGCGCCGACTACACCAACTCAACAGCCTTTATGCAGTCTATGCCGAGCTACAAGCCCAACAACAACGTGGGTGCGGCGGGTCGTGCTGCATACAACACCATAAACCTAACTATCACCAACACTATCAACTACCGCACGACGCTCAACGACAAGCACTCGATAAATGCGATGCTCGGCCACGAGGGCGTGGACTACTACTCGGAGGGCTTTCAGCTCATCACGCGCGGACAGAATAACGACTTCCTGACCACCATATCGTCTGGCTCACGCGCGCAGTCGTGGAGCGATGCTACCGACGCTTACAGCTACCTCTCGTTCTTCGCACGTGGCGAGTACAGCTACGACGACCGCTACTATGCCGACTTCTCGGTGCGTACCGACGCCTCGTCGCGCTTCGGACGCAGTGGCCGCTGGGCTGCCTTTTGGTCAATCGGTCTTATGTGGAATGCCAAGCGTGAGGCGTTCCTAAGCGACGTCGGCTGGCTCACAAACGCACAGGTAGCGTTCAGCACAGGAACCTCGGGCAACTCGTCGATACCCAACTACGACCACCTTGCATTGGTGGGTGGCGGCGCTAACTACAACGACAACGCAGGTATCTACCCGTGGCAGAGCGGCAACGAGGAGCTTGGCTGGGAGAAGCTCTGGACAACAAACCTCGCTCTTCACCTCGGCTTCTGGGGCCGTCTAAACCTCGATGTGGAGCTATACAACAAGCACACCTCGGATATGCTTATGTCGGTACCTGTGTCGTATGCCGATAAGGGCGAAGGCTTCCGCTGGGATAATATCGGAGCGATGGTAAACCGTGGCGTCGAGATACAACTAAACACCGATGTTGTACGTGTTCGCGACTTCGTGTGGAACATCTCGGCAAACGTATCGTACAACCACAACAAAATAACGGAGCTGTATAACGGCCTCAACGAATACGAGCTATCATCGACCAGCACCAAGCTCGTTGTGGGACACTCCGTAGGCGAGTTCTACGTAAACCGCTTTGCGGGCGTAAACCCCGCCAATGGCGATGCCCTATGGCTCACTAAGGAGGGCGAGATAACGAACAAGTTTAACGAGAACGACAAGGTGATGATTGGCAAGAGCTACATCGCGCCGTGGCAGGGAGGCTTCGGCACGACGCTCGCGTGGAAGGGGCTCTCGCTGTCGGCACAGTTCAGTTGGGTGGCAGACCGCTGGATGTTCAACAACGACCGCTTCTTCGAAGAGAGTAACGGCTTGTACTCGACCTATAACCAGTCGCGCCGCCTGCTCTACGACCGCTGGAAGCAACCAGGCGACATCACCGACATACCGCGCTATGGCGTAACACCGCAGATGGACTCACGCTTCTTGGAGGATGCCTCATTCCTGCGACTGAAAAACCTGATGCTCAGCTACTCGCTACCATCAAAGGCGCTGAGCAAGACACGCTTCTTCACCGCCGCGCGCATCTACCTGCAAGCTCAAAACCTACTTACGTTCACACCCTTTACGGGCATCGACCCCGAGGGTGCAAGCAACGTCTATAAGGCACAATATCCGATGTCGCGTCAATACTCTATCGGCATTGACCTAACATTCTAACACACACGGCACTATGAAAACAACACTCTATAACTTGATTATCGCTGCGACGGCTCTTACGTTGCTTGTAACGAGCAGTTCGTGTCTCAACAAGTACCCCAACAACGCCATACCTGCCGACAAGGCTATAAATACTCTGGAAGACTTAGACCAGGCGGCAATAGGCCTATACGACAGCTTCAAGAGTCCTGCGCTGTATAGTGGCTACCTCACACTACTGCCCGACTTGCAGTGCGATATGGCATACGCCATCAACGGCTACACCAACACCTACGGCAACATCTGGCGCTGGGACATCTTGGCGACCAACGGCGAGATAACGTCGGTATATGCCGCTCTGTATCAGGTTATAGCCCGCGCAAATTTCCTCTTGGAGTATGCCCCGAGGGTTGAGGCAACACTAACTACCGATGCCGAGCTTGACTACTGCAAGACACTCACTGGCGAGGCCTACTTCGCCCGTGCGCTCGCCTACTCGGAGCTTATCCGCCTATGGTGCAAGAGCTACGAGAGTGAGGAGCAGGCAGCCTCGACGCCAGGCGTTGTCATCGTTACGAAGTATAACACCGACGAGCCTATGACACGCTCTTCGCTCGCCGAGTCGTACAATCAGGTCATCAACGACTTGGAGCGTGCTGCCGAGTGCCTCGACATCGACGAGGAGACATTCTCGGGTGTGCTGTATAGCTCGACATACTTCAACGAATACACGGTATATGCCCTTCGTGCGCGCGTAGCGTTGTATATGAAGGACTACGAAGCGGCGATTGAGTACTCGACGAAGGTTATCGACAGCGGCTACTACCTGCTATCGTCGGCATCGGCAGAGTATAGCTCGGGGATGAGCTATTTTAGCTATATGTGGCAGTACGACGAGGCGACGGAGATTATCTGGAAGGTGGGCTTCACGATTAACTCGTATGGCGGCGCCTTAGGACAGGTTTTCTTCAACTACGATTACAGCTCAATGAAGCCCGACTACGTGCCTGCCGAGTGGGTATTGGGTCTCTACGATACGAACGACCTGCGCTACGGCAACTACTTCTACACCTACACCACAGGACACAGCCACGGCTTGGCGTGGCCCCTTCTGGTCAAGTATTTTGGCAATATGTCGTTCTTCAACTCGCAGATACTACATACCTCGATGCCCAAGCCTCTGCGTCTTGCCGAGCAGTACCTCATACGTGCCGAAGCATACGTCTTAGGCGACAGGGCGGACTACGCCTTGGCATCGAACGACATCGCCACGCTGCGCGAGGCGCGCTACACGACCTATGGCGGTGGAGTATCGCTCAGCGCCGATAACGCGATGGAGATTATCGAGCAGGAGCGCATCAAGGAGCTATATATGGAGGGCTTCCGACTGATGGACCTCAAACGCTGGCACAAGGGCTTTGAGCGCACACCACAGAGCGAGTCGTTGGAGAACGGCAGCTCGTTGAAAATCGAGGCAGATAACCCGTTCTTCGTATGGCCCATACCACAACACGAGTTGGAGTCGCCTGGCGCGACTATCGAGCCTAACGACAGCAACCTTTAATACGGAAAATGATGAACACGATGTATATGAAACGACTTATGGGCTGTGCGGCGTCTGTCGCCCTTGCCACACTTTTGATTGTGGGCTGCGATGCTGAGCGCCCCACATACGAAGGTCCCGACTACATCCTCTTCTCTAAGGAGAGCTACGACCTCGGCGTACTCGACAATGAGGAGTGGTTCGAGATACCCATCTCGGCAACACGTACAGCAGACCACGACCGCCGTATAGGCGTGGAGGTGGTGGCATCGCGCAGCAACGCCATCGACGGCGTACACTACCTCTTGGAGTCGAACACGCTGACTATCAAGGCGGGCGAGCTTACCACAGCGGTACGTATGCGCTGCAACCCTGAGGCTATCGAGCTTACCGACTCGCTGGGCGTAGCATTGCGCCTGGTCATCGACAAGGAGCAGGAGTGGGACCTCTACGGCATCGACGCGGAGGTACATCTGCACAAGTGCTGCCCCATAAACCTCGACGCCTTCACGGGCTACTGCAAGATAACCTCTACGTGGCTGATGCAGTATATGTCCACCGACTCACGTTTGGTACGTACCGAGCGCGACACGGAGGACGAGAACGTCATCATCGTCCGCGATATGTTCTACGAGGGGCACGACATACGCCTACGCCTACTCACCGACGACCGCCTCAACCCCACCGTGGAGATGGAGCCACAGCAGGTGGGTACTACGGGCGAGGCGTTCGGCACGATATACGGCAATGGCAAACTGCTGATGGAGCATCCGCTGGGATACACCTCGTATTACAGCCCCTGCGAGACATTCCTCGTACAGTATGCCACACTATATGTCGAGGAGGTGGGTACGGTAGGCACCTACGTAAACATCTTCGAGTGGGTATCTGACGACGAAGCCGAGCGCATCCTCCGCGAAGGTTTTTAGACTTGCATTCACGGGTATCACGTTCTCGGGTATCACGTTCACGGGTATAACATTCGCGGGTATCACGGTTGATGGTATCACACTTACAAGCAACGAATAAAACGACACAATATATGAAAAATCTACTATCAAAGATTTCGGTTATGGCGGCAGCTCTCTGCCTCACACTGACCACCACATCGTGCGACGACAAGACGCCGACAAACAACATCGCCTTCCCCGAGGCACAGACCATCGAGTGCAGCGCTGGCGACACGCCATCGCTCAGCTTCACAGTCGATGGTGCGTGGCAGCTGCGCTCGGATGCTATATGGTGTATGTTCTACACCCCAACAGGCATCGTGCAGGATATGTCGGGCAGCGCGGGCAAGCATAACGTGATGCTCAACATCACCTCGGAGGGCATCAAGGATGTGGCGACCACGGCGACGCTGACGATGAGGCTCGGCGACAAGGAGTCGGTTGTAGCCACAGTGGTACGCAATGCCGAGCAGCACACACTACGTATCTACAACGCCGAGGGAGAGCCAACGGAGTGTATCGAGCTGGGCTATGGCGAGTACGTTGAGTTCAGCGTGGAGGCAAACTTCCGCTTTGCTGCCACCGCCTACTCGGAGTGCGTAGAGATTGAGGGTGGCGCCGTTACGGGTGGCGCCAACGAGCGCGTAACAAGCGGTGCGTGCATCGTTGCAGACGGCACACGTGAGCGTTACGCCTTCACCGCAGAGGCAGGACACAGCATAACATTCTCGGACGAGACAGGCAAGACGACATTTACTATTCCCGTGATATACAACGGTATGGGTGGCAACAAGATAGGCATCTACGGTCCTACGACCAAGAATTTCGGCTGGGAGGTATCGCTCGCGGGCGACAGCTTCCGACTTATGGATGACGCCACGGGCGAGTACACCACCTATAATGACGCCTTGGAGTTTACTATCGCTGCGGATAACGACCGCTACGAGGTACTCTTCTTCGAGCAGAAGAACGACTGCGGACTACCCTACTACACCACCGACGCCGAGTGGATGCACTTCGACAAGGCAACGGGCAGGCTTACGATTGACAGCTCGGAACAACAGCGCTCGGGTGCTGTTATGGCGCTACCTGTGGCGATATACGACGAGGTAAAGGCGGACATCAAGGGCAGCATCTTCGAGTTGGACTACGCCTCGGGTGTGGGCATCGAGGTATTCAAGCACGAATTTTTGAAGTATCTCGTCGTGGAGTTCACGCAGCTATCGTTCGAGGAGCGCGACCCCTACGAGGGCTTCTACGTCTATCACTCGCTAACAATCTACGAGATACTATGCCTTGCATACGACAACGACGCGGTAAAGAGCAAGTATGGCGTAACGGAGGCCTACACCTGCCCATTCCCCAAGCCTATTGACGGCAAGACCCCAGGCATCATCATCGACCCGCGCATCGAGTCGTGGACAACCGACACCTTCACCGAGGGACGTGCCACGGTCGAGCTATACTACCGCGGCGAGCGCCTCTTGCAGAGCGATGGCGAGTATGCCACCGAGGAGAACAAGGATGAACGTATGGCGGTACGCCTGATAGGTCCTGAGGAGGGCTTCGACGAGGAGGTTTACATTCTCTTCAAGCTCGACGGCGAGGCTAAGAAGCTCCTTGTGGTAACACCTCCTACCCTATAACCGAAAAGCTAAGCTATGATGAATAGACTCTTAATAAAACTTTGGTACGCGGTGCTGTTAGCAGTATCGCTGCCACTGCTCGCGTGTGAGCGCGACGCCGACGACAACGTCGCCGAGTATGGCTACGTGCAGTTTAAGCTGATTAAGGCGGACAGCAACGCTGCCTCGACCTTCTCGACACGTGCTGGCGATGAGTTGGAATACCTGTCGGACGCCTATAAACTTACCGTCGTTATGCAGCACGACGGCTCAACGATACGTCAGACGCTGCCTCTCAGTGCTTACAACACGGAGAACGCTGCGTGGGGTATGCAGAGCGAGAAGCTACGCCTTATGACGGGACGCTACGAGGTCATCGGCTTCTACCTCTACAACAACCTCGATGAGGAGCTTCTCTCGGGCGATGGTCGTGGCGACTTTCTCGTCGAGGAGGGCGGCTTGGTGGTTAAGCCTATCGAGGTAAAGACCGTAAAGCGCGGCAAGGTGAGCTTCTGCCTCACAAAGGAGTTCACACGTGCCGACGAGGGCTGCTACCGCTTCGATGCGATACAGACAATCGACATCAGCGTCCGCAACCGCTTCACACAGCAGACGACGACCTTCGAGCGTTTGACCGTAAAGTACGAGGAGCGCTTCACGGATGGCTCGGCGGACGAGAGCCTATATGCAGACCGCAACGCCTTGGAGTCGTATGCCGTATGCGACACGTTGTTGTGGATTGAGGCGGGCGACTACACCGTAACGGGCTATACGACCTACTCCGATAAGCGCGGCAAAACACGTCTCGAAACCGTCGTGGATGACCTTGGCGTAGAGTTTAAGGTTGAGGACAACACTACCACACGCAACGTAGAGCTGCCCATACGCCTTGCACTTACTGCCGAGCATATCAAAGATTATATCGCCCTGCGCGAGATATGGCTCGCTCTGGATGGCGAGAATTGGACGTTCCACGGCGAGGAGTACGCCAAAGGCACGAATTGGGACTTCAACAAGGATATAGATATGTGGGGTGAGCAGCCTGGCGTAACGCTCGATGGCGACGGCCGCGTGGTATCGCTCAACATATCGGGTTTTGGCGCACGTGGCATCGTCCCCGACGCCATAGGACAGCTCACGGAGCTGCGCGTACTCTACTTAGGCAACCACAACGAGATGCTCGGCGGCTTCGACAGCGGCGCAACAATGGTTCAAGCGAAGGCTTCTGCGCGCCTCAGCGCTACTGACTACTACGAGAAGTTTGTGCGTTGTGATGCCCGCGAGGAGCTTTCCGACGAGCTTAAAACGGTGATTAACCGCGACGCAGAGCAGCGACCCATCATCGCCTCACGCATAGAGCTTAAAGATATGGCGTTTGGCAACCTCACCAACGACATTCGCGGCATATCGCGCGCTATGATGCGCCTTACGCAGTTGGAGCAGTTCTTCATCGCCAACAGCCCCATCACCGCCGATAGCTTCTTTGTCGATGTCGATGAAGAGTCGGAGTTCTACGACGAGCGCGACGAGTGGCAGTGGTCAAACTTCACGCAGCTCACCGACGTCGAGATATACAACTGCTCGAAGCTCACACGCCTGCCTATGGAGTTTCTCGGCGCCCTGCCCGCAGTGCAGTCGCTCAACCTCTCGGCAAACAAGAGCATCAGCGGCGAACAGCTCAAAGCGGACTGGGAGGCTATCATCGACAGCCCTATGGGTGCTACGTTGCAGATTCTCTACTTGGGTTACAACAACCTGCGCGAGACGCCCTCGTACGACTACCTAAGCCGTATGTCGAAGCTCGGTCTTCTGGACTGCACCAACAACCGCTTGGAGCGCATACACCCCTTTGGCAAGCTGATAACCCCCGCGAAGCTATACTACGACTTCAACCACATTACAGAGATACACGCCGCCGATGACGGCTACTTCTGCGGTCTCAGCCAGATGGAGGAGTTTTCGGCACGTAACAACTCACTGAGCGTGCTTCCCGACATCTTTACCGCCCGTTCGGTATATACTATGGTGTCGGCAAACTTCTCGAACAACCGCATCGACCGCCTCGAAAATGGCACGGCGTGGCGTGGCATCAACGCCGCGACGTTCAACCTCTCGAACAACCGCTTCGCGGAGCTTCCCGCCGAGATTATGCAGTCGGGGTCGATGGTCGAGACACTGATGCTCAGCGGCAACGGCATACGCCACATCGCCAAAGGGGCGCTCACGGGCAAGAATAGCGAGTCTCTTAGAACGATAGACCTCAGCTTCAACCGCCTCACGGAGCTGCCGTACGACGATTTCAGCGTGTCGAATATGCCCTATCTCTACGGCTTAGACCTATCGAGCAACGCCTTTAAGGAGTTCCCCTACGCGCCGCTGACCATAGACCATCTTACGGTGATGAGCATACGCCAGCAGCGCGACGACGAGGGCAACCGCACCCTGCGTGAGTGGCCCACAGGTCTCTATACCTGTCCTCGCCTTACGGCATTCTACATCGGCTCGAACGACCTACGCGAGATTGTGGATACTATCTCGCCCTACATCCTGCTCTTCGAGATTAAGGACAACCCCAACATATCGATTGACCTCAGCGCCGTATGTCCCTACATCGAGTTGGGCTACTACGAGCTTATATACGACTCGACACAGGATATTCGTGGCTGCGACGCCCTCGACTTGGACTAAACTGCAAATAACAACACTATGAGACACAACATATTATACCTTACAACGACTCTACTGCTCGTGCTTACAGCGCTAAGCTGCAAGGATGACAACACCTCCATCGAGGGCTTCTCGATAGATGCCCAGAGCATCGAGGCGGAGGCTGCTGGCGGCGAGTACCGCATCGCCATACGCTCGTCGAAGGAGTGGACGGCGGTTGCCGCGGCACCGTGGGTGATGATATCGCCAGCAAACGGTCGTGGCGAGGTGGAGTGCATCGTAAAGATTGACTCTACGTTGGTGAATGACACACGCCTTACGGACATACGCTTCTCCTCGGGCGGCGAGCTTCTACAACAGGTTGCCGTAAGCCAGTCGGGATACGCACGTAGCATCGTGCCAGACACCACACTGCGCGAGATAGCATCATCGGCACGTCGCGACGACCGCTGGTTCGAGACCGAGATTACGGCAAATGTCCCCTTCGACATCGCCACGGAGTATGATGGCGACCAGGAGTGGCTATCGGTGGATGAGTACACGCTGACGCTCGACCGTGGCGCACGTCCACGCACCACACGTCTGCGCTTCAACTGGAAGATGAACTCGCAGCCCGAGGAGCGCGTAGCCAAGCTACACCTCACGGCAAAGGGTGGCGACCAGACGCCATCGGCCACAATAACCATACGCCAGCAGGCAGCACCCCGCATCGAGGATAATCGCGAGGGCGACTCGTTGGCGATAATGATTATCTACGAGAGGTTGGAGTGTTGGAGCGACAACGGCATATCTTCGACCGAGGGTATGCACCGCTGGGACTGCGTACGTCTATGGGAGGCAACAGATAAGGACTTGCCGTCGAGCGAGGCGGTAGGTCGTGTCCGCGACTTAGACCTCAGCTACTTCCGCACCGAGGAGGGCATACCGCAGGAGATACGCTACCTCAAATACCTCGAAACACTATCGCTCTTCGGCAACGTAAATACTATGCTCAAATCTATCGAGATGGGCGAGGAGGTGTGCGAGTTGGAGTATTTGAAGGCTCTGCGTGTGGCGGCATACGGCATCAGCAAGCTGCCCGCAAACTTCGTAAAGCTCGGCGATACGCTCGAAACACTCGACCTCAACTCAAACAACCTCAACTCTATTCCCGAGGTGCTTACCGAGGAGAACTTCCCGAAGCTACGCTCGCTAAACCTGTCGAGCAATAGACGTAAGGCATTTAGCGACCTACGCAAGGCTACCGACAGCGAGGAGGGCATAGGTCTGCGTTCCAACCTACAACAAGACGACGACATAGAGCGTCTTCTACGTTGGGAGGCACTCGAAGAGCTTGCCCTATCGTACAACTATATCGAGGGAGAGCTTCCCGACTTCACGGTGGGCGAAGATGGGGTACGTGCCTACACCGCAGAGGATGTGCGCGACCACGGCGACACGCTGCGCTGGGCGGTAGAGAACAACCTACCTCGTATATTGCCCAATATGCGTAACCTGCGCCTCAACCTCAACTTCCTCAGCGGCAAGCTGCCCGACTGGTTGCTCTACCACCCCCGACTTATGGAGTGGAGTCCCGTGATACTTCTCTACCAGCAACAGGAGGCGGGCATCGACAGCGAGGGTCGCAACGTAGGTTTCAGCAATGTGCCTACCTCGTTCGAGGAGTACTTCGAGCGCTACCCGCTCTACCGTGGCAGATACGAATTTAACGACGAAACAGAGTAGCCTAAGATATGAAAAAGTATATAATTGGTCTTGCGGGAGTTATGCTCCTTGCAGGCTGCACCAAAGATGAGATAACCGACGATGTAATCTCTGCGCCCCAGGCGCCAAGTGTCATCATCGCGGAGGACGCCAACGTCGGAGAGCTTATAATCAAGTTTTCGGCGGAGATGGAGTCTATTCTCGACAGTACGATGACCCGCTCGGGAGGCATAGCCACACGCTCGGGCATACCCTCTACGGACGAGGTGTTGGAGACCCTTGGAGCCTACCACTTCGAGCGTATCTTCCCCGTTGATGAACGCCACGAGGAGCGTACACGCGAGGCAGGGCTGCACCTATGGTACTTGGTGCGCTTCGATGAGGGCGAAGATTTAGCACTCGCCGCAGAGCGTCTATCGAAGCTCGGCGAGGTGGAAAAGTTGCAGTGCAACCGCCCGATATATCGCTCTTATAATGCCGACGCCAAGCCCCACTTCATCAGTTGTGCGGAGCTTGACAGTCGCGCCACAACACGTGCCGAGGGCGACTACCCTATGCCCTTTAACGACCCCGAGATGTACCGTCAGTGGTGCTATATAAACCACGGCGACTACCCCTTTGCCAAGCCGTGGGCAAACGTCGTTGCTGGCTGCGATGCTGGCTGCGAGGAGGCGTGGGAGCTATGCACGGGCGACGAGGATATTATCGTAGCGGTGATGGACGAGGCGGTGATGTGGAGCCATCCCGACCTTGCGGCAAACATCTGGGTAAACGAGGCGGAGACGCTGCACGCAGGCAAGGATGCCGACGGCAACGGCTATGTTGATGACCGCTACGGCTACAACTTCGCACGTAACACGGGTATCACGTCGTGGACATCGGTAGGCAGCACGGGACACGGCACACACGTTGCTGGCACTATCGCTGCGGTGAACAACAACGCAATAGGCGTAGCAGGCATTGCTGGTGGCAACAACGGCAAGGGCGGCGTGAAGATTATGACGTGTCAGCTTTTCGATGGTCAGTACGCCAGCTCGTTAGCGTTGGAGGCACGTGCAATGAAGTATGCCGCCGACAATGGAGCCGTCATTTTGCAGTGTTCGTGGGGCTACAACTCCGCTAAGGCAAACCTTATAATGGGCTACACGCCCGGTCCTGCCACCGAGCAGGAGTGGGCTATGACCTACCCATTGGAGAAGGAGGCGCTGGACTACTTTATACACAACGCAGGCTCGGCAAATGGCGTCATCGACGGCGGCCTTGCCATCTTTGCCTCGGGTAATGAGTATGCAGCACAATCATCCTTCCCTGCCGCCTACTCGAAGTGTATCTCGGTAGCAGCACTCGCAGCCGACTACACCCCCGCGTCGTACACCAACTACGGCGAGGAGGTAGCACTATCGGCGCCAGGTGGCGATATGGAGTACTACGGCACTCTGGGCGAGGCGGACGAGGCGTGGGACGAAAATGGCGTTCTATGCCAGCAGGGAAGCATCTTCTCGACACTCGTTCTGGACGGTGTGGCAGGGTATGGCTACTACGAGGGTACCTCGATGGCGTGTCCCCACGTCTCGGGTGTTGCGGCACTTGGTCTTGCGTATGCCAAGCAGCAGAAGCGCCACTTCACCGCCGAGGAGTTCCGCGAGCTGATGGTAACGTCGGCACGCGACATCGACGAATACTTCGTAGGCGAAAAGACCTTCTATATGAACCACACCTCGGCAGGTGCTACGCCCGTGAAGATGAATCTTGCAGAGTACCGTGGCAAGATGGGCAGGGCAATAGATGCAGGCGCGCTGTTAAAGGCGATAGATGGCAGTGGTCGCGATATGCGTCTTCCAAACCTCTACATAGCACCCGAGCAGACAGCGACTCTCGACTGCTCGGAATATATCGACGACGAGGTAGAGAGCGTTACGGTAGCCAACGAGGCGATAGCAAAGGCTTCGGTAAATGGCAACATCCTCCGCGTGGAGGCCCTCAGCGAGGGGCAGACGACACTACGCCTCAGCAGCTCGGAAAAGCAGTATAGCATAACTGTCAGCGTACGTCGTGGCGCCGAGAATAACAACGGCTGGTTATAGGATGTTGTGGCGAGGAGTAATAACCGTTGTCTTAGTGTTGGTTGCCCTTACAAGCAGCCACGCTCAGCAGCGCACACTGCCCACACGCCAACAGATAGACTCGATGATGGCGGCACGGCTCACGCCAACGATGAACGAGGTCTTTGCCGTCGAGAGCCACACGATTGATTTAGGCACTATCGAGGCGGGAGCGACGACCTCGGCAACGTGTTCGCTACGCAACATCACCGCTAAGAGGGTGGCGATAACGCGCGTGGAGAGTACCTGTGGATGTCTCTGGGCGAGTGTCGATAAGAGTGTGTTAGCACCCGACCAAAGCACGACGCTAAGCCTTGCGCTGAATAGCACGGGACGCGGGGGCGATGTGAAGTACGACATATTGGTATATAGCTCCGAGGAGGACACACGCCCGAGCCTACGCCTTAGAGTGGTGGCAACGATAGAGAGCAGCGACAGGTGGGCGCACCTTAAAAAGAGTATGGGCGCACTGCGCATAAGCCGCCGCGAGGTGGTATTAGACAACATCACGCCGAACAAGCGACGCTCAGAACGTATCGCCATAGCAAACCCCACGTCGGGGGCAGTTCGTCTTAGCGCGCACTCGACAACCAAGGGGCTTACGTTCAGCACCACGCCCGAGGTATTGCAGGGCAGCGAGGAGGGCGACATCGTGATAAGCTACCTCACGGCAACGCCACTAACCGACCCCGTGGAGACGTTCATCGTCGTCGAGGGCATAGCGGCAACACCCGCCGAGAGGATGATACGCATAACACTGCGCCCCGCAGAGCGTAAATAGTGCTGAACGAAACGAAACAACAAAACAACGAGACGAAACGACAAAACAACGAGACGAAAACTAACTAAATATGAGACTTTTAAGAGTTACACTAACACTTATCGCACTTATAGCGATAGTGGGATGCGACAAGCAGAGCGACAGCGAGCCACAGACAAAACCTATGGCAATCACCTACTCGATGCTTGACGGAGCGTGGCAGCTAACAGCGTGGAACGATAAGCCCCTTGCCGAGGGTACGTTCTGCTACGTCGAGTTCGACCGCAAGGAGCAGCGCTTCGCCTTTTACGACAACCTTGCGACGATGTATGCTCGTCTTGCGACGGGCAGCTTCGCTATCGAGAGGGACGACTACGACCGTTACATCCTCTCTGGCACATACGACTACGGCTTAGGCGACTGGAACGACGAGTACGAGGTGGTGGCATACGCCCCAGGCGATAGTATGCTGTGGCGACGTGCCGACGGCAACGAGGAGCTGTGCTTCGAGCGTATCGAGCGTATCCCCGAGGAGGTGGTAAGCGACGCCCGCGAGATGTAGGCTGCCGAGTGCAACAAACGAAACAAAATATTAATAAATATTAGGTTATATGAAAAAGTTACAATGGATTATGCTTGCTGCGTTGATAGTTATTGGCGTGGTGAGCTGTGAGAAAGAGCCAAAGCCAACCGAGCAACGCCCCACCATTGGCATTAGCGACGTTAAGTTGGATGACAAGACGATGAGCGCGAGTGCTATGATTGTACCATCGACAGATGCCACAAGCTGGTACTGGAAGGTCGAGAAGAGCGGCGAGAACAAGGAGTACACCAAACACAGCAGCGCCTCGGGCGCTCGCGTCGAGTTCGACGTTGAGTATGACGTTGAATATACCCTCTCGGCATACGCCGAGAATGGCGCAGGACGTAGCGATGTGGCTACCGAGCGCATACTCTTCCCCGACGGCACCGTCACAAACGGCGCAACACTCAGCATCGGTAAGCCCTCGTTCGAGGAGCAGACAATGGTGGTAACTATCGACGTAACACCATCCGAGAACACTGTAAAATGGGGTTGGAGCATCGAGGGTAGCGACCTTAAAGGCGACTACGAGGGTGCCGAGGAGCGTAGCATCGAGTTTACTGTCGAGTACGACAAGGAGTACAACATCGACTTCTATGCCGAGAATGAGAAGGGCGAAGGCGAGACTGAGAGCCTCACACTCTACTATCGCTCACCGCGCGAGATACCCTTCGCCACAATCGAAATGAAGAACGTAACGGCATTTACGATGGATGCTGTGATTACCAAGCACGAGGATTGCGTACGCTACGTTGCAGGTGCTGTGCATAGCGACGCCTACTCTAAGGAGCGCTTCGTGGAGCAGGCGCAGGCATCGCTCAACCCCGACTCGACCTACCCCTTCGTCATCTTCAACAGCGCAACCTCTTCGGCGACATTCACCGAGCAGACACTCGCCAAGAATGGTATGGCAGATAGCGACGAAAATAGCGGCGTCATACTTATCCCAGGCGTGAAATATACCATCGCCGTATATGCCGAGGGCGAGGATGGCTACTACGAGGTGTATAGCGTCGAGCAGCTCATCCCCGAGCCAGTGATTGAGGGCAACGTGGCTCTTACGTTGGAGCTTACCGAGGTTACCGAGACCTCAGCAGCGATAAAGCTTACCGCAGCCGAGCAGTGCAAGGTGCTTTATGGCTATATGCCGTATAGCCTCACCTCGGCGGAGAATAGCTACTCGTTCGATGCGATGAGCGACTCGGAGATTAAGGCCTCTATCTTAGATATGGTAAATGCCGTACCCGAGAGCTACACCGAGCCTATCAACGCCGTGCTGAGCAACCTTTTAGACCTCAACACCAAGTATATGGCATACGCCATAGCTATCAAAGATGGTAAGATTGGAGATGTGGCATACGAGAGCTTTACTACGACAACATCGACGCTCACAGGCAGCGCGACGATTACCGCCGCAAGCATCGCTAAGCAGACCTCGCACGAACAGCTTAGCGTGACGCTCACCACCGACGACAACGCACGCAAGGTGCGCCTCTACGCTGCACCTACCACCGACCACGCAGCATACGCCGATAACTTGGAGTATATTATGGGTGCTTCGGAGTACCAGAACTACCGCGAGGAGTTCGACGTAACGGACCAGAGGGCGGTATGCACGGTAAACATCTACCACCCAGGCGACAACTACTACATCTATGCTGTGGCAGTGGACGCCGAGGGCGAAGCTGGTAAGATGGTGTGCGTGGCAGAGCTTGCAGGCTACGACACGGAGTACTACACCACCATCGAGGAGCAGATTGTAACAAACAAGTTCTCGTTAGACGGCACGGGCGAAGTGGTGATGAGCGTAACAGAGACCGAAAACGCAATTGATAACGTAAATGCAACCATCTCGGTTACGGCAAATAGCGACAACGTAGCTAAGATATGGCTACTACGCTGTGGCGATAACTTTGTGAGCGATATTGAGAGTAAGGTTAAAGCTGCCTTTGCGGATGACCCGATGAGTCCTAAGGGTTCTGTGAAGCTCGTCGAGGAGGGTGTAGAGTACGCCTTTGACTATATGCTACCCTACGACAATGCGTGGGGCGGCACTATTATCATCGCCGTAGTTCTGGACACCGATGGCAAGTATAACATCAGCCAATACTATCTTGCTGGTGTGGGCGTAAAAAACTACTAATTATCAGAGAGTTTGACAATATGTCCTGATGCGTTTGCATCGGGACATATTGTTTATAGGGGTGGCTAAGAGCAGCAGATACGACAGGGCGGCGACTGATGGCGCGCGATTGGCTGAGAAGGACTGAGAAGGACTGGGTGGCGCGCTCTTCAACTACGGCGAGACTACGAGACCACGGGACCACGATACCGCGAGACTACGGGACTACGGGACAACGAGACTACGAGATCCCTGAAAAACACAGCCGTTCTCAGTCGTTCTCAGGCATTCTCAGCTGTGCGAGGCAGCTTGGCGTCAGAGTGGTGCAGCAGTACCGCCGATAAAGAGATTGGGCTGGATGGATAGTACTGAGCGTACATTCCATTCAGCCCAATGATTGAGGCGGCGCTGATGCGCCGCTATCACACCAAGCCCTATAAAGAG
>JAFQAN010000015.1 GCA_017416915.1 Alistipes sp.
GTGTCAGAAGGGCGCCGAGTGCTACACTCGGCAAAAATGCCGTCGATGGGTAGTACTAAGGCGTACGTCCCATTGACGGCATTTTTTGTTAGGGGACGCAATCGACCCCTTATCACACCAAGCTAAAAAACAGAGAGGCAACCTTTTGGGTTAGCCTCTCAGTTTGGGAGTAACAAGCTACTACTTGTTCTTCTTATCGTAGCGTTTTGCGTAGCGGCTCATAAACTTATCCACACGACCAGCGGTGTCAACCAACTTCATCTTACCTGTATAGAAGGGGTGAGATGTGTTAGAGATTTCCATCTTATACACGGGATAGGTTTCGCCGTTCACCTCGATGGTCTCCTTTGTCGAAACGGCGGACCTGCACAAAAACACGTGGTCATTCGACATATCCTTGAATGCCACTAAACGATAATTCTCCGGATGAATACCCTTTTTCATTTTCGTCTTTTTGTTATAATTAAATTATTGCAATATTTAATTCGGGTGCAAAGGTAACACTTTTTTTCTTTTGCGCAACTATTTCTCAAAAATAAATCTCCCCATACCACACATTTATACTACGCGCGGCGAAGTTTGTCGCTTACAGCCACTTCTTAAACTTGAAAAACCAGTACGTCGCACCCGACACTATCAGCATCAGCGCAATAGCCCATATGTAGCCATACTCCCAATTCAGCTCGGGCATAAACTTAAAGTTCATACCGTACATACTTGCCACCAACGTCGCAGGCATAAAGATTACCGCTGCCACCGAGAATATCTTGACTATCTCGTTCTGCTCGATGTTTATAAGGCCGAGCGCCGCATCCTGAATATAGTCCAGACGCTGGAAGCTGAAATCGGCGTGGTTGATAAGCGAGTTCACGTCCTTAATCATCAGCTGCAAGCGCGGATAAATATCGTTCGGGAAGCGCTCCGAGCGCAGGATGTTGGATAGCACACGTTGTCTATCAAAGATGTTCTCTCTAAGCAACATAGTATTCTCCTGCAAGGCGTTGATGCGGTACAATACCTCCTTGTCAATCTTCGAGCCACCGCTTATATCCTTGCTTATGGTTGCTACCTGCTTGCCTACCATCTCCACGAGGTCGGCATCGTAGTCGATACGCACCTCCAAGAGCGATATGAGTATGTGGTAACCCGTCGAGTAGCTACGATAGTTCATCTGCAAGCGCTTCTCTGCCTCGCGGAAGGTACGAAACTCTGCCTGACGCATCGACACCAGCACACCCTCGTTCGATATGATGAACGACACTGGCTCCACCGAGAAGCTCTCGCCCTGTGGCACGAAGAAGTTAGAGTTAGAGATTATAGCATTCTCGGTCTCCGAATACTTCGACGTCGATTCAATCTCCTCGACCTGCTGGCGTGTCTGCAAGCTCAGCTCCATAAAGTTCTCGACAGCCTTCTGCTCCTTGATTGATGGCTCCAAGAGGTCAATCCAGAGAATATCGTCGAAGCCCAACTCCTCGAAGAGGTCGGGATCGGCATTGCGGATAATCTTGTTGTACTGTTTCAGATAGATGGTAATCATATCTCCTCCAAAAGTTTTATTCTTTACTATTCAACTTTACCCCTTGGGGGCTTAATGGGGTGGTACATCTGCTGCACCACATTATCGGAGGTAAGAAGTCGCTTGACAGAGCGTCAGACGGCTTCTTTAATAGGATCGGGGCGTTACTTTGAGTCCTGCGTCCCAGAACTTTTTGAGTGCGCGGTGCTTCTCGTCGTCGAGTATGAAGTCGATGTTGCGCGTGAGGTAGTCGTATGCCGTGATACCGTTGTCGTTACCCATATAGTTGGACTCTACCACCGCCTCCCATATATGCTCTACGCCGAAGGTTAGGGCGTGTTGTAGCGCATCGGTTACCTCGTAGGGTACCCCTTTGCGCGCCACCCACACGGCAAAGGCGAAGGGCAGTGATGTCGCCTCGCGCCACTCTATGGCGAGGTCGTAGGTGTAGGCGAAGCGTCCCTCGTAGCCAAAGACCTTGTCGCCTATAAGCAGGAAGGCGTCGCCCTCTGCGGGTTTATCGACAATGGCGTAGTCGGCGAGGTGCAACCACTCGGGGGCTATGTGCCACTTGTGCGCCGCGAGGTAGCCTACAAGCTGTACCGAGGTGCGCGAGTGGGCATCGAGCCATATACGCTTGACGCTCTTTATGGGGCTGTTCGACATCACCGTTACGGTGCGTACAGCACCCACTGCGCCGATGCAGTAGTCCGTGATTATGTTGGTATCTTTAAGCTGAGGTACGACTGCCGAGGGCAATAGGGCGATGTCAGCCTTATGCTCGATATAGTTTTTTGCGCAGTCGGCGGGAGGTGCTAATAGGAGGTCGGCTCGCAGGTTATCTGCGTGCTTCAAGCCATAGACGAACGGTATCGTATTGAGATACGACACGGCAGTTATTTTTGGAATGATAGCCATCGTCCATAGAGCATTTCCTATTAGTTAAACAATTGTAGGTTAGTTGTTTGTCTCGGTCTTTTAAGCTCAATCAAGATATTCTCAGACCGACAACAACCCACTATATCGTTGCAAAGGTAGTACAAAATTTTTTATTTTGCAAAAAATTGGTGCGACAAGGGGCGTAGAAAGGGCGGAAAAGGGCGGGAGCGAACAACCGAACGGGCGAACGAACGCACTGACGGCTGAGAATGGCTGGGAACGTCTGGGAACGCCTGAGAATAACTGAGAAAGGCTTGGTTTTTTAAGGAGCCTCGTGACTACGAGACTACGGGATATTGCGGGATATTGCGGGCGATGCCCGCGTGATTTTTGCGGTCGTGGTCTCGTGGTCTCGCAATATTGGACGGGCGCGCCTCCCAGTCGTTCTCAGCCATTCTCAGCCATTTTCTGCGCTCTGTCGCCCTCTTCACTTTGCAGAATTTACGCCTAAAATATATTTTTTTATCTTTTTATTGCTCGATTAATAATGATTTTCTATCTTTGTAGTGATAAAACATTTCAAACTTAATTTTTGCAGTTATGAGAAGACTATTTACAATGTTTGCATTTTGCGCCTTTGCGCTCGTGGCATGCGACCCCGAGCCTGAACCTCAACCTCAACCCAATCAGGATGCTAAGTTAGAGTTGATTTCGGAGGCCGCCGTGGAGTTTGACGCCAAGGGTGGCGAGGGTACTATCGAATATAAGCTCACTAACCCTATTGAGGGTACTAAGCTTACCGCTGAGGCTGACGCCGCGTGGATTACCGACGTTACCGTAGCCGACAAGGTTACCTACTTCGTTGAGGCTAACGAGACCGAGGAGGCTCGTGAGGCTACCATCACTCTTACCTACGGCGCACTTACCAAGAGCGTTGCTGTAAAGCAGGCGGCTAAGGCGAACGAGAAACCCGAGCCCGATTTGGAGGCTTCTATCTGGTCGTTGGTAGGTACTCACAATGGTTGGAACCCCGCATCGGGTACTACTATGTATGTTATTGAGGGTTACTTCGTTGCCTATGGCTTCGAGCTTACAACCGCTTCTGAGTTCAAGTTCGTTAAGGACGGTGCTTGGGGTGGCGACCTCGGTGGCGAGGGTATTCCCGCTGAG
>JAFQAN010000016.1 GCA_017416915.1 Alistipes sp.
AAGGGTAAGCTACTTATATCGCACCGCTACAACCACATACCCTTGCTCGATTCCTCGCCTGGGGGAGTTCTGTAGGAGCTGGTCGTATAAGACTTACCCGGGCACAAAAGTACAAAAAAAATGTATCTTTGCAAAAAAAAAAGTGAATAATGCGTAAGAAAATTGTATATGCCGTCGCGCTTGTCGCTGTTGTTGTGGTAGTTGCACTATTTGCTGTCTATCGTATGTTCTACGGCTCGGCGGTGGAAAATAGCTTTACGCTCGATGTCGGTAGTGATGACAGCTACGCCACTGTCGTTGAGAGGGTCAAGCAGCATATTAGTAACGATATGGCGTTTGACCTCTATGCCAAGCGTATCAACCTCGAAAAGTCGTTTAAGGCTGGACGTTACACCTTCGAGGAGGGTATGACGGTTATCGACATTGCGCGTATGCTTAAATTTGGCAGCAATGCTACCGTGCGCCTTATAATCAATAATGCGCGTACCCCCGAGGCGTTGGCGGGCCGCATATCACAGCAACTCGACATTGACTCTGCGGAGATGGTAAAGTTGCTACGTAGCGACGAGATGGTTGAGCGTATGGGCTATAAAAGCCCCGAGGCGATGTTCTCGATGTTTCTGCCTAATACCTACGAGGTGTTTCCCAATATCACTGCCGAGGAGTTGGTGTTGCGCCTTAAAGATGAGTCGGATAGGTTCTGGTCGAGGGATAGCAACCGTGAGCGTCTTGAAGCCATCTCTCTTACGCCATACGAGGTGATGACCCTTGCGTCGATAGTTCACGAGGAGACCAACGCTCAGGATGAGATGCCGCGTGTGGCTGGCGTATATATGAACCGTCTGCGTAAAGGTATGCCGTTACAGGCTGACCCTACGGTAAAGTATGCGGTTGGCGACCCTACGCTCAAACGTATATTGTACCGCCATTTGGAGGTGGACTCGCCATACAATACCTATAAGCACCTCGGCTTGCCTCCTACGCCTATCGCTATGCCCGATATGGCGGCTATCGAGGCGGTGCTTAACTACGAGCAGCACGACTATTACTACTTCTGCGCCCGTTCGGAGATGGATGGCAGACACAACTTCGCGCGTACACACGCCGAGCACGAGCGCAACGCGGCGGAGTATCACAGAGCGTTAAACAATATGAAGATTAAATAGGCTATGCAGAACAATTTTTGGTATGATGCCCTCAAATATGGTGCTTTGTTGGGCCTGATTATGGGTCTGTCGCGTATCTTCGAGACCTACGAACTCTTTCTTAGTGATAGAGTGGGCGTCGGCGGACTCTTTGTTGTGGAGTGGTTGGCGTCGGTCGTGATTTTTATTTGGCTGCTCTACCGCTTTACTAAGCGCCGCGCACTATCGGCACCCGATGACGAGGGCTTCTCGTATGGCTCGGGGTTGAGCTATGCGCTTATGGTGTCGATGTTGGCAGGTGTCGTTGTCGGCGTTATGTACCATATCTTTGTCTCGATAGTTGGCTACGAGGCGTATGTCGAGGGCTATATATCGCTCATCGACGAGTATTATGCCATTATCGCTAATAGTGGTGTGCAGTTGCCGTCGGACTATATGGAGATGTTCGAGGATATTAAGGATATGTTGCGTCGCGGTGAGGCACCTTCGATGTTCGATAACCTGCTTACGTCGCTTCAAATCTATATGTTTACAGGTCTTGTGGTGGGTCTTATCATTGCGGCTATTACACGTCGTCAGCCCCAATATCCGCAGTCAAACAATACTATCAACCAGTAGTCATTATGCAACAGAAATTGGATATATCGGTTGTTGTCCCCCTCTATAATGAGGCAGAGTCGCTCCCAGAGCTTGTCGCTTGGATAGATAGGGTGGCTACCGAGAACGACCTCTCTTACGAGATAATAATGATTGACGATGGCTCTACGGATGAGTCGTGGAGCGTTGTCGAACGGCTTAAAACCAAGTATGCAGCGATACGTGGTATCAGCTTCTCGCGCAACTACGGTAAGTCGGCAGCCCTGTACTGCGGCTTTGAGATGGCGCGCGGAGAGGTGGTGTTTACTATGGATGCCGACTTGCAGGACTCGCCTGATGAGATTCCAGCTATGCGACGTATGATTCTCGATGAGGGCTACGACCTTGTTTCGGGCTGGAAACGCAAGCGCTACGACCCTGCTGGCAAACGCATACCGAGTAAGTTCTTCAACTTTACAGCGCGCTTGATGTCAGGCATCAAGCTGCACGACTTCAACTGCGGCTTGAAGGCATATCGGCGCAAGGTGGTTAAGTCTATCGAGGTGTATGGCGAGATGCACCGCTATATCCCCATCTTGGCTAAGCACGCGGGCTTTAAGCGTATCGGCGAGAAGGTTGTTGAACACCACGAACGTAAGTATGGAAGGTCGAAATTTGGCTTGGAGCGTATGTTGAAGGGCTACTTGGACCTTATCTCCGTTACCTTTATGTCGCACTTTGGGCGTTCGCCGATGTATCTGTTTGGCGGGCTTGGTACGCTGATGTTCCTTGTTGGTGGCGCTACGACAATATGGGTTATTGCCGATAAACTCTACTCTCAGGCTCACGGACTTGCGTGGCGCGGTGTTACCGATCAGCCGCTCTTCTACCTTGCGTTGCTTGCTATTGTGCTTGGCGTGCAGCTCTTCTTGGCGGGCTTCCTTGGCGAGCTTATAAATAGACGCTCGACGGATAGAAATAGCTACCTTGTGGATAGACGTATAGATGAGTAGAGTGGGGTAGTCGTTGTAAATGTAAAATTGTAAAAAACGAATAATATGATTCAGCGAATTCAGACTTTGTATCTTTTGGCGGTAGTTGCGCTTATGTCAGTAACGCTCTTTGCGCCTATTGCCACCTTTACCGTTGGCGAGACCACCTTTACGCTTTCGGCATTTTCACTTGCGGGCGGCAATCAGTCGCAGAGTACCTTATGGATGGGCATCTTGCTTGTTGTTAGCACGGTGTTGCCGCTTGTAACGATTTTTCTGTTTAAGCGCCGACAGTTGCAGGTGCGCTTGTGTGGAGCAGAGGTGGTGTTGTTGCTTGGAGCTTTGGTGTTTATAGGCATCTACTATTGGTTGTCTGTTGATAAGGCCTTCGACGGCGTAGAGATTATGCATAAGCAGTTTGGCTGGGCAGCGCCTATGCCTCTTGTGTCGATAGTGCTTACCTACTTGGCAGGCAGAGCCATCTTCAAGGATGAGATTTTAGTGCGCTCCCTCGACCGAATCCGATAGTAAAAGTGAGATAAATAAAAAAATAACGCCAAAAATTTTGGTGGTAAGAAAAAAGTGTGTATATTTGCACACCATTTCAGAGAAATCTGATGCCCAGATGGCGGAATCGGTAGACGCGCTGGTCTCAAACACCAGTAGGTTCACCCCTGTGCCGGTTCGACCCCGGCTCTGGGTACACGAAGAGAGGAACGAGAGTTACTCTCTTTTTTTGTTGATTATAGTTGGCGATAGCCGACCTATGGTCGTTGAGTGCGTTGCGGTATGGCCCCCTACGAGCAAGCTCGCAAAAAAAGGCTTAGTCCGAAATTTCAGTAGTATGGGAGCAAAAGGCAGTACTAAGTATAGGCCTTATAACTCCATAGGTCGGATTATTTGACCTTCGCGATGGGAAGCTCGTCCCAGTGCGTAGTATAGCGCGGTGAGCGGTGGTCGCTATACGACTTTACGCCAAGCATACCTTGCGATGCTACGACAACCTTTGCATCGCCCTCCGAGCGATTAATGGCGTCCACAGTGCGCATAAGGCGTTCGT
This sequence comes from Alistipes sp., assembly GCA_017416915.1. Classification (GTDB taxonomy): domain Bacteria; phylum Bacteroidota; class Bacteroidia; order Bacteroidales; family Rikenellaceae; genus Alistipes. The sequence goes on from JAFQAN010000016.1 coordinate 3,774, forward strand.
GCTGAGAGTGTTCTTCGGCGTTGAACATCGGTCGCATAGTAGCCTCGATGGGCGATATATGGCTTGCAATAACGCCCGCGCGCTTATAGCCATTACCCGAAATGAAGATGTCGTTTGCCGCCTCGCGGGCAGCGCGAACAAGATGCAGAGTGCTATTCGTTGGCTCCGTAAAAGGCGTTATTATATTCCCATATTGCTGTGTTTCGTCGCTATGAAAACGGTTTGTCGCGGCAAAGACGCTCAGCTGTCGGCAGAGGCTCTTTTGGTCGCGGAGCTTCTCGGCGGTCATCGCGGCGAACTTTGCCACCTGCTCCATAAGCTCTTCGCGGTTGTATATCTCTGAGGAGAAGCTACGTGATACGCATATCGACTGCTTCGCCTCGATGCTGTGTTCAAACTCAATGGAGGGTATGCCACGCAGCTCACGCCACGTGCGCACTCCCGTAATGCCCATCTTGGCACGTACACGCTCTTCGCTCAGTTGCGTGAAGTCGTAGGCGCTGATTATGCCTGCCTCTCGAAGTCGAGGGGCGTGGCGACGACCTATGCCCCACACATCTTCGATAGCAAACTTGCGCAACACCTTTTCTACATCCTCTGCACGGTGCATATAGCATCCTCCACGAAGCTTCGGGTACTGCTTGCATAGCTTCGAGGTAATCTTCGCGAGGGTCTTTGTCGGAGCAACGCCCACTGATACGGGTATCCCCGTTAGGCGACGGCACTCTGCCGAGAGGTGTTTGGCGAAGTGGTCGAAATCACACTCCTGCATACCGCGCAGGTCTAAAAATGCCTCGTCAATGGAATATACCTCGACCTGTGGTGCGTGGTCGCGCAGTACCGAGCGCACACGGCGCGAGAAGTCGGCGTAAAGGGTCATATTCCCTGAGAAGACGGCTACGTCGTGGCGCTTGACGATGCCTGCAATCTTGAAATAGGGGTCGCCCATCTTGATACCCAATGCCTTAGCCTCGTTGGAGCGCGCAATGGCACAGCCGTCGTTATTCGACAGCACGATGACTGGGCGTCCCTCCAAGTCGGGGCGGAACACCCGTTCGCACGAGACGAAAAAGTTGTTGCAGTCGGCAAGGGCAAACATCTATAATAGAGAGTGTTAAGCTCGTTTAATGACGTATGTAACGACACCCCAGATAGCAAACTCGTTGTCGCGCGTAATCCTCAGTGGCTTGAACTTGGGGTTGGCGGCGACAAGCATAATATGGTCATCGTGCTTTTCGACGCGCTTTACGGTGAACTCGCCGTCGATAAAGCACACCGCCGAGCAGCCGTTATATGGCTCTATACTGCGATCTACGATGATGATGTCGCCCTCGTCCATCTCGGCATCTACCATCGACGTACCGCCGATGCGAAAGAAGAATGTCGAGGCGGGGTGGCGCACCAGCAGACGCAATAGGTCAAGCTTCTCGCGAGGCTCCTCGTCTGCGGGCGAGGGAAAGCCTGCGCGTACCTCGCCAAGCATATCCGCCTCGATGGGCGTGGTGCAATCTATCTTATAAGGCTCCATAATCTGTTATGTGGCATCTATTGTGCCATTTGTTAGACAAGATGGGCTGACCGATGAAGCCAGCCCAATTGTCAAGTTGTTGGCAGGGTCCTGATTTATCGGCTCTCGATAGTTATCGCATTTGACTCTACGCCGTCGCCGCTTACCGTGAGGGTTATCTTGCCCGCGGTGCCACGCAACGAGCGTACGATGGCCAACGCCTTGCCGTTGAACAGCTTCATCTGTTTGCCTTTGAGGGACTCGCCACCTGCGGCATTGCCGTTATCGACTCCTACAAGCTCGCCTGCGCCCGATAGCTCGAAGTAGAGCTGATTCATCGCCGTAGGCATAAAGTTCCCCTCGCTATCGGTGCAGTCAATGGTGATGTACGAGAGGTCGTAGCCATCGGCAGCTATTGTCGTGCGGTCTGCCGTAAGGCTCAACTTCGCAGCCTCGCCCGCGGTCTTGCGAGTGTGGCGCAGTACCTCCTTGCCCTCCTTGTAGCCGATAGCAGTAATCTCTCCCGCCTCGAACTCAACGCCCTCCCAGATGGCGTGTAGGCGCTCTGCGCTCTTCTTGCTGCGTCCCATCGAGCGACCATTAACCAAGAGTTCCACCTCGTCGGCAGTGTTGTAGTATGCCCAGATGTCAATCTTGTCGCCTGTCTGCCAATTCCAGTGCGGGAAGAGGTGTAGGGTAGGCTCATCGGTCCACTCGGCACGATACATATAGTAGCAATCCTTCGGGAAACCACACAAATCGACGATGCCGAAGTATGACGAGCGTGATGGCCACGAGTAGGGCGTAGGCTCTCCGAGGTAGTCGAAGCCTGTCCAGACAAATGTTCCCGCACAGTAGTCGCGGTCGCGCACGGCTATCCACGCTGTCTCGTGCAGAGCGCCCCACGGCGTACGTGAGTTGTCGTATGCCGAGCATTGGTGGTGCTCGGTGTCGTAGGTTATATCCCAACGCTCGGGATGGACCTGTATCTCACTCGACGGATGGAGGTAGAAACCTCGGCTATTTATCGAAGATGCGGTCTCCGAGCCGATAAAAGGCTTGTCGGGGTACCACTCGCGGACATTGTCATAGTCGGTCTCGTGGTAGTTGAAGCCCACGATGTCGAGTGCTCCCGAACGCAGAAGGTTGTTTATCGGGCGTGTCTCGTTGCATCCCGCCGTAACGGGGCGAGTGGGGTCGTACTCCTTGACAATAGAGACTAAGTGGCGCGTAAGCAGTACGTTGGGGTTCATCTCCGAGTCGGTAACATCGCCTTCTTCGCTCTTCGAGAGGAAGTTCATCAGTAGGTTGCGCTGCTCGGCAGGCAGGTTGTCTAACGTCTGATTCTCGGCATCCCACTGCTCCAAAATCTCGTTGCCGATTGACCACATAATAATCGATGGGTGATTTCTGTCTCGCTTGATGAAGTCGATAAGGTCTTTTTGGTGCCACTCGTCGAAGTAGCGCGAGTAGTCGAACTCGGTCTTGGCACGTCGCCACATATCGAACGCCTCGTCCATTACGAGAAAGCCCATACGGTCGCATAAATCGAGGAACTCGGGGGCGGGTGGATTGTGTGAGGTGCGAATGGCATTCACGCCAAACGAACGCAGAATTTCGAGCTGACGCTCCAAGGCGCGGGTATGCACAGCAGAGCCAAGAGCGCCCAAATCGTGGTGCATACATACTCCCAATAGCTTGACATTGCGGCCATTGAGCCAAAAACCTGTCTTCGCGTTGAACTCTATGGTGCGGATGCCAAAGGGGGTGATGTACTTGTCTAATATGACGTTGCCCTCCTCGATGGTGGTAACCATATCGTAGAGATAGGGGTGGTCTATATCCCACATCTTGGGCGACGGTATCTGCATCTGCATCTCAACGTCGAGCGAACTGTTAGCAGCCACGTGGCACTCCTTCGAGGTCTTGCGCACCTGCTTGTCATTGGCGTTGATGATGGTGTTTGTCAGCGTGATGTTGCGGTCTCGGTCGCTGTCGTTCTCGATTGTTACAACGACGTTTGCCACTGCCGACTTGTTGCTAACCTCGGGCGTTGTTATATATGTTCCCGAGTAGGCTACGTGGATGTCGGGGCTGACCACAAGGCGTACATTGCGATATATGCCGCAGCCAGCATACCAACGCGAGTTGGGCTGCTCGGAGTTGTCGCAACGCACGGCAACGATATTCTCCTCGCCCGCCTTGTTAAGGTAGGGCGTTATGTCGTACGAGAACGACGAGTAGCCGTAGGGGCGATGTCCTACCTCGTTGCCATTGACATAGACTGAGCTATTCATAAATACGCCGTCAAACTCGATGAATACGCGCTTGTCGGTGTAGTCCTCCACCGTAAAACTCTTGCGATACCAGCCTATGCCGCCAGGCAATGCTCCGCCACCAGGCGTCGAGGGGTTGTCGATACTGAACTCTCCCTCGATGCTCCAATCGTGTGGCAGACGTAGCTCACGCCACGCGCTATGGTCATACTCCGCAGTAGCGTAGGCGGCATCGTCGCCGAGGGTGAAGTGCCAGTCGAAGTTAAAATCTTCGACCGTGCGCAAACTCTCCTCCTCGCTGCTACAACCTACCGCTAAGGCGGCTAATATGATTAAAAACAGTCGTTTCATTGACTATCGTGTCATTAGATATTGTAGCCGAAATCGGTTGTCTCGGTGCAACGCAGCTTAGCAGTATGCTCACCACACTGGATAGTGAACGTACCCTCTTCGAGGTGCCACTTACCATCACGACCTACCATTGCCAACTCCTCGGCGTCGAGTTCGAACTCTACGGTACGGCTCTCGCCTGCTTGAAGCTCAATCTTCGTGAAGTCGCGCAGACGGCGTGCGTCGGGAACGATTGATGCTACATCGTCGTTGATGAAGAGCAGTACGCTCTCTTTACCTGCGCGGTCGCCCGTGTTCTTAATATCTACCGCAATACGAATCTTGTCGCCTGCCTTGAACTCCTCGCCCTCGACAACACGAAGGTTGCTGTATGCGAAGGTGGTGTATGACAAACCGTAGCCAAATGCCCACTGTGCTGAGACAACGGCGTTGTAGTCGTATGCACCCTCCATAGTGCCAACGCTCTCCGATACCTTGTGGTCGTAGGTGGTCATAGCGTTAGAGTACTTCTGGTAGGTGTAGGGGAGTTTACCCGAGGGGTTTACCTTGCCATAGAGAATGTCTGCTACGGCAGCTGCGCCCTCCGTGCCAGGAAGGTAGGTGTGAAGCACACCCTTAACGTCATCTACGAACGACGATATGATACGACCGCGACCCTCGTTGAGAAGCAATACCACGGGCTTGCCCGTAGCGATGAGAGCCTTGGCGAGTGCCTGCTGGTTGGGCGAAATCTCCATCTCGTTAAGGTTGCCAGGGGTCTCGCAGTATGAGTTCTCGCCGAGGCAGAGAACTATAACATCAGAACCCTCCGAAGCCTTCACTGCACCCTCGATGTCGATGTTGCACTCGTCTGCATAGGTGCCGCCATCCTTATACTCAACACCTGCGTAGTAGGTTACGTTGTCGCCACCGATAGCCTTGATAGCGTCGAGCAACGTTACACCGTCGGGCAGTACCTTATCGACGATGTCGCCCTGCCAAGAGTAGCTCCAACCGCCGCACAACGGACGCATACGGTCAGCGTTAGGACCTGCCACAAAAATCTTGCTGTCGGGGGCAAGAGGCAGTATGTTGTTCTCGTTTTTGAGCAACGTAATAGACTCGGCAGCAGCCTCGTAGCAAGCCTTGCGAATATCCTCGCCTTGGAACTTGGGATAGTCTTTGAGGTAGGTGTTGGGCGTGTCGATAAGCCCCAAACGCAACTTCATACGAATAACGCGGCGGGCAGCGTCGTTTATTCGCTCCTCCGACACCTTACCCTCCTTAACAAGCTCGATAAGCAGAGGACAGAAGTCCACGTCGTAGGGAATCATTGACATATCGACACCTGCATTAATCGAGATGCGGATAGCATCCTTGTAGTCGGTAGCAATCTTCTCACGCGTGTAGAGGTTTACAATATCCGACCAGTCGGTAACAATCATTCCGTCCCACTGTAAGCCCTCTTTGAGCCATACGGTAAGCAACTCATAGTCGGCGTGTGTGGGAACACCATTTACCGATGCCGAGTTTACCATAATCGAGAGCGCACCAGCCTCGATAGCTGCCTTAAAGGGTGCAAAGTGCTTCTCACGAAGCTCCGAAATAGATACATAGGCGGGGGTACGATCCTGACCCGAGTTGGTCATACCGTATGCCATATAGTGCTTGGGACACGATGCTATGTGATACTTGTCGATATGGTTGGGGTCTTCGCCCTGATAGCCGAGTACCATCTCGCGTGCCATCTCGGCAGAGAGGTATGCATCCTCCGAGAAGCTCTCCCATACGCGCGACCACGACGACTTACGACCGAGGTCGATGGTGGGCGAGTAGGTCCACGGAATGTTACTTGCGCGCACCTCGTATGCCGTCATCTCTGCCATATTGCGCACCAAAGCACGGTTGAACGATGCTGCTCCGTTTACCTCCTGCGGGAAGAGGGGCGATGCCCAAGTGTAGGTGGCGCCGTGAATGGCGTCGATGCCGTAGAGCGTGGGAAGACCCGTGTGCTTTATCGACGCAGCGTTGATTTTCTCAATAACCTCGTTCCACTGTTCGGCGGTAAGAGCCTTGCCTGGGGCATTGAGTACCGAGCCGAACTTGTACTTTGCCGCAAGCTGGTCGAGTACATCCTCTTTGAGTACAAAAGCCTTGTCGTCGGCAACGCCGCTTATGCTGTTGCCCAACATATCGATACCGATCTCTGCCATCTGACCGACCTTCTCTTCAAGTGTCATCTTCGAGAGAATCTTCTCCACCTCGCGCTCAATCTTCTTGTCGGGCGCTATTGCTGGCTTACGCTCCTGAGCGGTAGCCGAAAGACCGATTACTGAAAGTAATGCAGACATAGCTAAAAGTTTGATAGTTTTCATAGTGTTATTTATTGATTGTTTGTTGCACTCGTCAAAGGGAAAATTTCCTCGACTACAAAGATACTTAATTTTTATAAAAAATTAGTCTCTCTCTCGGCTAAACTTTTCGATATAATACAAACCACTCCGCTAATACAACAAACCGTCCCCTCGGAAGCGATTGTCGTTAGATGTAAACTAAAAGGTAGCTATTAGGCAAGTGCCCAATAACTACCTATCGTTAAACGCCTCCAAATGGCTGTTTACTCCAACTCGAAGTAACCGTAATAGTCGCCCTCGGCGGTGCTAATTAGCAGAGTGTACGTGCCGCTTAGTGGCTCAAAGGCTAACTCTAAACTCTTGGCTCCATTCTCTGTTTCGGCACTCCACATATCGCCGCTTGCCGTATTCTCAATTGTAGCCGATACCCACTCTGTGGCATTGTCGAAGTTGATAACAATGCGCTCCTCAGCAAGCTCAACGGCTATGCCCTGTGGCTGCTCCGCGAGAGGACGCGGATATGGCTTCTCGCCCTTGCCTTTGTCGGGTTTGAAGATAGGTATTGTGCGGTTTGGACGCTTTATTCGCTCAGGTAGCCGTTTAAGTGGTGGTGTGCCATCTGCTGGTGGAGCCGCTGCATCCATCATAATGCACGAGGTGAAAAATAGTGCGCTTAGTAGAGATGCTATAAATATGTAGATTGCTCTGTTCATATCGGTTTGCGAAAATTTTTAGCTCTTCGCCTTTGCAAAGTTAGTAGCAAAAAGAGTTTTTAGCAACTTTTTTGCTTAAAAATTTTTCAGCGGTGCGTAGTCTAAAATGCTGATTGTTAGTGTGTTGCAAATTGTAAAAATGCCAATTTTTCAACCTCTTGATAATCAGTGTGTTATGGTAACACTGCGCAGTGGTAGATATAACTCTTTGAAAGTGTGATAGTTACTTTTCTGATAGAGCTGCGCATAACATCTCTTGGCTATCGGTCTCTGCCCTCTTGATTTTCTGTTTGAGGTTGTACTTCATCTTCGATACCGTTATTGGGTCGCTGTCGATGAAGAGGGCGATGGCACGGTTTGAGAAGCCCGCAAAACTATACAGAGCGATACGCATATCGCGTTCGCTGAGCTTTGGCATCTGCTCACGGAGCTGCGCCATAAGGTTGTGGCGGTAGCGGTTTACAGCCTCCTCCATATTGTCAAGTCGCTCCCTATCATTCTTTATTGACGTGATAGTCTGGCTCAGCTTATCATAGACCAGCGTCTTTTGTCGCGACGAGCCACTGTGGTCGTAGTAGATGTCGCACAGCTCATTCAACTCGCTGAAACGGTCGCGGTAGAGTGCGCCAATCGAGGCGTTCATCTCGTCGGGAAGATTACGATTTGCCAACTGCAACTCCTTGATGGTCTCTACGTACTGTGCTATATCGCGATTTTTGCGGCGCATACGATACCATATATATAATATAGCAACTACTACAAGGATGGCGATGCCCACATATATCATAATGTTACGCTGACGGATGAGCGAGCGTTCGCGGCGTTCACTATCCAAGTTTTTCTGCAACAGCTCTACCTGCACATTGAGAATAGGCTGCTCCAAGGCACGAAGCACGGTGCTATCTTGTCGGTGCTTGTTTATCTCGTGGAGCGATAGGGCGTTTTGGGTGTCGTCGAAGGCGCGATATACGGCGTAACTTGCATACTCAACACGCTCGGAAAACTCGTCATAGCTGCGCGCGATAGCGATATTTTCGTACGCCTCTTTCTCATCGTGGCGATTGGCGGCACATATAGCCTTGACGCTGTAATAGAATGCCTTGCCATTTAGTAGGCACTCCTGCGTGTCGAATAGCGATATTGTTGCCTCGCACTTGTCGTAATCCTCGACCTGTGTGTATAGCTCGGCAAGGTTGTGTAGCACCTCGCACAATAGCCATTTATTCTGCTGCTCTATGGCGTAGTCGCGCACTTCGATAAGCAGCGGCTCAGCCTTCTGGTAGTGGCGAGAGTTTATCAATGCGCAACCCATATCCAACATCGCGTATGCGCAATGCTCTGTGAGGTTGGCTCTCTTGAAGCAGTCGTAACTCTCGTTGTGCGACTCGTAGGCGTTGCGGAAGAGGTAGCCGTCGCTATAAATCGATGCCTTTGTGCGGTGAACAAGACCCTCCAAGCGAGGGTTGTTAATCTTGTGGCACGACTCCTCGGCAAGAAGTAGTGAGTGCATAGCCTCGGGCATCTTGCCCGCAGCCTGCATAACTAAGGCGTGCTGGTAGAGTGCGCGGGCGCGCTCGGCGTGGTTGTCGCTCTCCGTGTAGTACCTCGCCATAGGTGCTGCGAGGCTATCATTGTCGCTCACTATGCGGTTGTAGTAGGCAGCCTCGCAATATACCAAGGCGTAGCGCGCGAAGTCCATTTTGCCGTGTATATCGTCGCGATTGATGCCCTGCATAATACGCAGAGCCTCCTCGGGCGCGCTCTCGGCAATGCTCTCGGCGTGGTCTATCTCCTCCAAGATGGCATCGTCCGTCGAGCAGGCGTAGCCAAGAGAGGTAGCCGCGAGCGTGAGCAGTAGGTATATGTGTTGCGATAGCTTCATATTGCAAATGTAGTAAATTTACGCCTAACAGCAAAATTTTACGACAGCAAAAGCGAATGGCGGGATAATCTCAAAAACAAAAGACGAGCTGCCGTGAAGCAACTCGTCTCGAATGGTGCATTTTGAGAGTATTAGCGAATCTCCCAAGTCTGACCCGAACGCAACAAATCATCAACACACTTAATCTTCGCGGTAGCCTTAACCTCCTCTACCTGCTGCTGTACGCGCTGATCATAGACGTTCTCGTCATCAACATCGCGGATGACACCGACAGCAACGGGGTACTCGGGGTACTTCATTGCTGCAAGCATAGAGTGTAGCGTAGTATCTGCGGTCTTAGCATCGTGTACCAAAATGTCGTCGATGGTGTAGCCATCCTCGCCAATAGTAACGGGCTTTAAGCGCATATTCTCAAATACCAAACCCTTGTTCTTGTCCTTGCCAAAGAGCATCTTCTCACCGTGTTTCAGTACGATGGTATGCTCCTCGCGAGTAGCCTTGTCGCCAGCAAACATTGCGTGGGTCTTGTCGTTGAAAATCATACAGTTTACCAATGCCTCGGTAACAGCCATACCCTTATGCTTAGCGGCTGCAACCAGACAATCCTTCGTCAAGACAACCTCCTGGTCGATGGTGCGCGCAAAGAACGTACCCTTGGCGCCAATGACCAGCTCACCTGGGGTAAATGGCTTCTCTACCGTACCGAAGGGCGAGGTCTTGGTAATCTTGCCCAACTTCGTAGTAGGCGAGTACTGACCCTTAGTCAGACCATATATCTCGTTGTTGAACAGTATCACGTTAAGGTCGATGTTACGACGAATGGCGTGGATGAAGTGGTTACCACCGATAGCCAACGAGTCGCCATCGCCCGTGCATACCCATACCGAGAGGTCGGGGTTAGCTGTCTTGATACCAGTAGCAATGGCGTTCGCACGACCGTGAATGGTGTGGAAGCCAAAGGTCTTCATATAGTAGATGAAGCGCGACGAGCAGCCGATACCCGATACGAATGTAAACTTGTTGTGGGGCTTATCCAAGGCGTCTGCCACCTCGGGCATAGCGCGCTGCACGGCATTAAGTATAGCGTGGTCGCCGCAACCGGGACACCACTTTACCTGTTGATCGCTCTTGAAATCGGCGGGTGTATATTTGAAATCTGCCATAATTGCTAAATCTTTAAGTGGTGTGTATTAAAACATTTTCTCGATGCGCTCGCGAAGCTCTACAACCGTGAAGGGCTGACCCTCAGTCTTGCCGAACGACTCGAACTCGTACTTCTGGAACTGCTGGCGCAGGTAGTTGGCAAACTGTCCCTCGTTAAGCTCGCATACGATGATGCGCTTGTAACGCTTCAAAATATCCTCGACGCCCTTCTGCAAGGGGTAGATATAGTTGAAGTGGAGGTGAGCTACCGACTTGCCCTCGTCGAGGAGCTGCTTAACGGTGCTGTGCAGGTGTCCGCGAGTACCACCCCAGCCGATAACAAGTACGTCGCCACTCTCGGCGCCATATACATCCAACTCGGGGAGGTAGTCGGCAACCTTCTCTACCTTCTGCTTACGTGTGGTTACCATCTCCTGATGGTTTTTCGGGTCGTGCGAGATGGTGCCTCTTAGGTGGTCCTTCTCCAAGCCACCGATGCGGTGCTGCAAGCCAGCCTTGCCAGGGAATGCCCAGCCGCGGGCGAGCTTCTCGTTACGAGCGTAGGGCAAGAACTCTTCACCCTCGCGAGGCTCAACAATAGGAGGTACGATAGCGGGGTAGTCCTTCATCTCGGGGATGCGCCAAGGCTCTGAGCCGTTTGCGATAAAGCCATCCGAAAGAAGAATTACGGGGGTCATATGCTCCATAGCAATCTTACCTGCCATAAATGCGTAGTGGAAGCAGTCGCTGGGCGATGATGCTGCAATTACGACCATTGGACACTCGCCGTTACGGCCGTAGAGTGCCTGGTTGAGGTCGCTCTGCTCGGTCTTTGTAGGAAGACCTGTCGAAGGACCGCCGCGCTGAACATCGACAACAACGATAGGAAGCTCTGCCATCACAGCCAAGCCCATAGCCTCGCTTTTGAGCGAGATACCAGGACCCGATGTGGTGGTAACGGCGAAGTTACCCGCATAGGCAGCACCAATCGAGGTACAGATACCTGCAATCTCGTCCTCTGCCTGTACGGTCTTAACGCCCAAGTCCTTACGCTTAGCAAGCTCTTCGAGAATTACCGTTGCGGGAGTGATAGGGTATGAGCCGCAGAAGAGCGGAAGACCCGACTTCTCGGATGCTGCGCAGAAGCCCCATGCCGTAGCGGTGTTACCGTTGATTGAGCGATATACGCCCTCTTCGAGCTGTGCGGGAGCGATAAAGTAGTTGTTGGCAATCTGATGTGTATTTGCTGCGAAGTTGTAACCTGCCTCAATTACGAGTTTGTTAGCCTCGGCAACGACGGGGTTCTTCTTCGCGAACTTAGAGTCAAGGAATCTGCGGGCATAGTCATCGGGGCGGTTATACATCCAGAAGCACATACCCAAGGCAAACATATTCTTGCACTTAACCATCGCCTTGTTGTCCATACCAAGATCCTTCAAGGCCTCCTTGGTCATAGTGGTAATGTCGGGGATAATCACATTAAAGCCCTCCAAGTCCAACTCCTTGATGGGGTCGAGGGTCTTGAAGCCCGCCTTTTTGATGTTATCCTCGGTCATTGTGTCGCCATCGATGATGACTGTTGCTGTGGGCTTCAACCACTTGCGGTTGGCAATTAGGGCTGCGGGGTTCATAGCAACCAATACGTCGCAGTAGTCGCCAGGGTTATCCACGCGCGATGCGCCTACGTGTACCTGAAAACCCGAAACACCTGCCACAGTACCCTGCGGTGCGCGAATCTCGGCGGGGTAGTCGGGGAATGTCGAGATGCCGTTACCGAGCAATGCCGATGTGTCCGAAAATAGTGTACCGGTGAGCTGCATACCGTCGCCCGAGTCGCCCGAGAAACGGATTACCACATCTTGCAGCTGCCGTACGTTTACGTTGTCCATTGTAGTGAAGTTTGTAGTTTATTTAAGTAAATTATGTTATCCTATCCTAAAATAATATTGTGTGCGTATGTCCGCATCACGCGCCTTATACATACGCGCGAGGAGATTTATTGCACAACCAAACAAGCGCACCTCTATATGGCACCCCATAATTTTATACAAATATACGAATAATTCTTGAAGGGTGTATCAAAAAGTTGTAATTATTTTGCCTCGGCAGACGCTTTTTTGTAATATATCGAGGCTTATTGCTAAATATCGACGCTGTGAGTTGCGATATTGACGGTTTTTTACACCATTTACACAAAATAGAAGAGGGTTACCACTCGCTGGTAACCCTCTTCGTCGTCTATGCTGTGAAAGACTATTTCACGTTGAGTGCTGCGTGAGCGGCTGCCAAACGTGCGATAGGCACACGGAAAGGCGAACAGCTTACGTAGTTCAAACCTGCGTGGTGGCAGAACTCTACCGATGAAGGCTCGCCGCCATGCTCACCACAGATACCGCACTTCAAGTCGGGACGAGTGGTGCGACCCTTGAAGACTGCCTCACGGATAAGCTGACCTACGCCGTTGCGGTCCAAAATCTTGAACGGGTCGTTTTTGAGGATGTTCTTCTCCAAGTAGATGGGCAAGAACTTCGCAATATCATCACGCGAGAAGCCGAGAGTCATCTGCGTAAGGTCATTGGTACCGAACGAGAAGAACTCTGCAACCTCGGCAATCTGGTTAGCGGTAACAGCCGCGCGGGGAACCTCAATCATAGTGCCTACGAGGTAGTCGATGCGGTCGTTGCGCTCTGCAAATACAGCCTCAGCAGTCTTGTCGATGATGTTCTTCTGGTAGCGAAGCTCCTTGTGGTTACCTACCAGCGGAACCATAATCTCTACCTTAACAGGAGTGCCTGATGCCTTGACGTTCATCGCAGCCTCGATGATAGCACGTGCCTGCATCTCGGTAATCTCGGGATAGGTGTTACCCAAGCGGCAACCACGATGACCGAGCATCGGATTGACCTCGTGCAGTGCCTCTACCTTAGCGACAACCTTCTCGAAGGGGATGCCCATAGCCTCTGCCATCTCCTTCTGGTCCTTCTCGGTGTTGGGAGCGAACTCGTGCAAAGGTGGATCCAACAGACGTACAATAACGGGGTAGCCGTTCATAACCTTGAACAGACCCTCGAAGTCGCCACGCTGCATAGGAAGCAACTTAGCCAACGCCACACGACGACCAGCCTCGTCATCCGAAAGAATCATCTCGCGGATAGCCTTGATACGGTCGCCCTCGAAGAACATATGCTCGGTACGGCAAAGACCGATACCCTGTGCGCCAAAGGCAAATGCCTGCTGTGCGTCGCGAGGAGTATCAGCGTTAGCACGTACGTTGAGTACCGAGTACTTAGTAGCAAGCTCCATCAATTTGCCGAAGTCGCCATCAAGCTTAGCCTCCTGCGTAGCTACCTCGCCGAGGTAAACCTCGCCAGTAGAGCCGTTGAGCGAAATCCAATCGCCCTCCTTGATGGTGTAGCCATTAACCTTGATAGTGCGAGCCTTATAGTCAATCTCCAACTCGCCTGCACCCGATACGCAGCACTTACCCATACCACGAGCCACAACGGCAGCGTGTGAGGTCATACCACCACGTGCAGTAAGGATACCAGCAGCATCCAACATACCCTTCAAGTCCTCGGGCGATGTCTCGATACGTACCAAGATAGCCTTTTTGCCAGTAGCTGCGAGGTGCTTCTCGGCGTCGTCGGCGAAGAATACTACGGGACCCGTAGCTGCACCAGGAGATGCGGGAAGACCCTTAACGATGACCTTCGCGTTCTTGATAGCAGCCTTGTCGAATACGGGGTGCAAAAGCTCGTCGAGCTTCGCAGGCTCACAACGCAATACTGCGGTCTTCTCGTCGATAAGACCCTCGCGGAGCATATCCATAGCAATCTTTACCATTGCAGCGCCCGTACGCTTACCGTTGCGGCACTGCAACATCCACAACTTACCGTCCTGGATGGTAAACTCAATATCCTGCATATCGGTAAAGTACTCCTCCAAGTGGTGCTGGATGCCGTTAAGCTCGGCATATACCTCAGGCATAACCTCCTCCAATGAGGGGTACTTCGTCTTACGCTCCTCCTCAGAGATGTTCTGAGCAGCAGCCCAGCGCTTCGAACCCTCGATGGTAATCTGCTGGGGAGTACGGATACCTGCTACCACATCCTCGCCCTGAGCGTTGATGAGGTACTCGCCGTTGAAGATATTCTCGCCAGTTGCGGCATCACGCGAGAAGGCAACACCAGTAGCTGAGTTGTCGCCCATATTACCGAATACCATCGCCTGTACCGAAACGGCTGTTCCCCACTCCTCGGGGATGTTGTTGAGCTTACGGTAGAGGATGGCGCGCTCGTTCATCCAAGAGCCGAACACTGCGCAGATAGCGCCCCAGAGCTGATCCCAGGGGTTGGTGGGGAACTCCTTGCCTGTCTGCTCCTTGATAGCCTTCTTGAAGTTTGCTACAAGCTCCTTCAAGTCGTCGGTAGTAAGGTCTGTATCTGCCTTAACGCCGCGCTTCTGCTTCTGAGCCTCGATAAGCACCTCGAAGGGGTCGTGATCCTCCTTCGATATGGGCTTCATATCGAGAACAACGTCGCCGTACATCTGCACGAAACGACGGTATGAGTCCCAAGCAAAACGGGGGTTACCCGAGAGCTTTGATACGGCCTCCACAGCCTCGTCATTCATACCGAGGTTGAGGATAGTGTCCATCATACCAGGCATTGATGCACGAGCGCCCGAACGTACCGATACCAATAGAGGAAGGTTGTGGTCGCCAAACTTGCGGCCAGTGAGGCTCTCGATGTTCTTCATCGCAGCCTCCACCTCGGGACGCAGCAACTCGATAACCTTCTCCTTGCCCTGAGCATAATACTCGGTACATACATCGGTGGTAATGGTAAAGCCCGGAGGTACGGGAATACCGATTAGGTTCATCTCGGCGAGGTTGGCACCCTTACCGCCAAGCAACTCTCGCATCTTGCCATTACCCTCAGCCTCTTTGTTGCCAAAGGTATAGACACGTTTTACATCTGCCATAATCGTTTACGTTTTATAGTTAAAAAATCAATAATATTTTCTGCTTTATCTGCTAAAAGCTCAGTAATAGCTTTATAATAGCCTACAAAAGTACGTTTTTTTTTCTAAAAAATCAAGTCTTCGTGCGTCGATTAGTCGAGAAATATGTAAATAGGTAGTTTTGAGGAGTAGCCACCTACGTATCTGCGATAGGAAAAAGTGGCTCGCGGCGCACCTGAAATGTCGATGAGGTAGTCGCGAATAAATACTTCGGCATCAGCCAATTGGCTACTATCCGTAAGTATTCTATCGCTCATCTGCCACTTCTCCTTATATACGCTGTTGCCACGACCGCGATGCTCTGCCTTGTGGCAGGCATCTCGCAGACAAAAATCGTAGCTGTTTACCCTCGAAGTACGCCCTGCAATAATTATGCGACGGTTGCTCTTCTGGCGTAAGTTCTCCCGTAAAACGGTGTTTGCAGCATCCGAATTGCGCACTAAGAGTATGAGCGTGGGCTTGTGGTCGAACTCGCACTTTATGCTGAGGTAGTCGAAGCCGCTCTCTACCTCCTCGATGAAGAGCCTGTCGCCCGCATAGAGTAGTGCAAAGTCTAAGCCGTCGTCGGTCGAAAGGGTGCGGTGAAGATAGCCATATTCGAGCTTTGATGCGAATACGATGTCGCGCACAACCTCCTCATTCTCTACGCCATAGAGGACTATTGCGGCAAGGTGCATAGTGTCGATAACCGAAGCGATATTTTCAACCTTTCGTCTGTATCGCTCCTCGTCCCAACAGTAGCGCCCTTCGGGTGTATATGCTCTATCGTCGTAGAATGTAGAGGGTTTGGTGTCGTAGAACTTATCGACGTCGTAGTATCCGAACGAGGTGTGGCGCTGTGCTAAGAGGGGTGTCGTGCTGAAAAGTGATGCAATGATGCTCAATATTACGATAGTTATCCCTCTCATTGTTGGCCTATTTGCTGATTGTTCCACTGCCACATAGTGTCTCGCCGTCGTACCACGCCGCAAACTGCCCCGCGGTAATGCCGCGCTGTGGCTCATCGAAGAGTATATACATACCCTTGTTGGTCATACGTAGCTCCGCCCGCTGCAATGGCTGGCGGTAGCGTATGCGCACCATATAGCGGCGGCTATCGCCAACACTCATACGTTCGGCGGGGTCTATCCAATGTATCTCGTCGGGGAGTATGTGTAGTGCTTTGCGGTATAATCCTGGGTGGTTGTCGCCCTCGCCGACATACACCACATTTTCGACTACGTCGGTGGCAAGCACAAATAACGACTCCTTGCGACCACCTATGCCTAAACCTTTGCGCTGACCTATGGTGTAGAAGTGTGCGCCGTTGTGAGTGCCTATCTTCTTGCCGTCGCGTACGGTAAGACGGTATGGCTCTGCAAGAGACTCTATGTCTGCATCTTCGCTGCGTACGAAGCGCGGAGAGGAGGGTAGTATCTCGTGTACGTTGCCACTCTTGGCAGCGAGTTTCTGTTGTAGAAATACGGGCAAATCGACCTTGCCGACAAAGCAGATGCCCTGCGAATCTTTACGCTTGGCAGTGGCTAAGCGCTGCTCTAAGGCGATGTGTCTCACGTCGGGTTTAAGCATATCGCCAATGGGAAACATCGCATACGATAGCTGCTTTTGTGAAAGCTGGCACAGAAAGTAGCTTTGGTCCTTATTGGGGTCGCTACCCGCTAACAGTTTGTAGTGTGTAACGCCTTCACTATCAATCCACTCCTCGCGACGGCAGTAGTGTCCCGTAGCTACTCGCTCGGCACCGAGTTTGAGCGCCTCTTCGAGGAATACGTCGAACTTAATCTCGCGGTTGCACAGCACGTCGGGGTTGGGTGTTCTGCCGAGTTCGTACTCCTTGAACATATAGTCCACAACGCGCTTGCGATACTGCTCCGATAAATCTACATAGTGAAACTCTATGTCGAGACGCTTGGCGACAAGCTCAGCAAAGACTTGGTCGTCGTACCACTGGCAGTCGCCTTCGAGCGTGCCTATCGTGTCGTGCCAATTGCGCATAAAGAGTCCGATGACGTCGTGTCCTTGCTCTTTGAGTAGGTACGCCGCCACAGATGAATCTACGCCGCCCGAAAGGCCTACGACAACACGCATAGTAGTAGTCGGTTAAGTGATATTACTTAATTAGCTGCATAAACTCGTCGCGAGTGCGGGGGTCCGAGAGGAATATGCCCGTAAATGCCGATGTGGTGGTAAGCGAACGTTGCTTCTCAACGCCACGCATCTGCATACACGTATGGCTTGCCTCGATGACTACGGCGACGCCCACGGGGTTTAGCGCCTGCTGTATGCTATCGCGAATTTGCACCGTTAGTCGCTCCTGCACCTGTAAGCGGCGGGCGAAGCACTCTACAACGCGGGCAATTTTAGAGAGTCCCGTAATATAGCCATTGGGGATGTAGGCGACATGAGCCTTGCCGATGAAGGGCAGCATGTGGTGTTCACACACAGAGAATAGCTCTATGTCCTTGACCAACACCATCTGCTGATACTCCTCCTTAAACATTGCCGACTGCAAGATGGCGATAGGGTCTTGTGAGTACCCCTTTGTGATAAACGACATAGCCTTAGCCACACGTTCGGGGGTCTTTATGAGACCTTCGCGCTCGGGGTCTTCGCCAAGGAGGCGTAATATCTCGCGGTAGTGTACCATAAGTTCGGCGATACGCTCGTCGTTATAGCAATCTTCTCTGCGATAGTTTGTGATAAGTTCGTCCATATACTATATATATTTTATACAAAGGTATAAAAAAATCGGTTAGGTTGAACCCCTGACCGATAACTTTTCATCCGTAAGGCGGATGCTTGCTTCCGTTTATAGCTCCAACAGACCCTCGGGAAGCACAAATTTTATCGTGCGCTTGTCGAAGTCGATATGTGCTATAAACTCCTCGGCGGCGGGGATTAGATGCTCCTTGTCGTCGATGACAATCTCGAAGAGCGGGTTTGCTTCGCTGTCGTAGTAGTCGGTAAGTTTGCCACGAAGGTTGCCTGCCGTAATATCAAAGCCGATAAGGTCCTCCATATAAAATTCGTCATCCTCCTCGTCGTCCACCTCCTCTATGAATATCTCGCGACCCACCAAGAACTCCTCGGCGCGACGCGGGGTGTCTATGTCGTCGAAGTGGACTATCGCGCCTGTCTGTCCTCGACGCTCAAACGAGTTACAAAACAGAGGAACCGCAAGCTCGTCAATTACGACGAACAGCGGTTCCTCATTTTGATAATTGTCGGGGAACGAGGCGTAGAGCGTTACCATCACTCCGCCATCGGTGCCAAATAGGCGACCTATGCGTCCCACGGCAATCATAGCACCACTCTAAGGATTAAGCCTCAGCGTTCTCCTCTGCGGGAGCCTCAGTTGCCTCCTCGGCAGCCTCCTCGGCAGCCTCAGCAGCAGCGGCAGCCTTCTTCTCGGCGATAGCCGTAGCGCGCTCCTCCTTAATCTTGGTCTCGGCAGCAAGCTGTGCCTTCTTTGCAGCGTTGGCGTCAGATGCGAGCTTGTTGCTCTTAGCATCAATCTTAGCCTGCTTCTCAGAGGTCCACTTGTTGAAACGTGCCTCAGCCTCAGTCTCGGTGAACGCACCCTTAGCAACACCACCCAAGAGGTGCTTCTTATACATTACGCCCTTGTACGAGAGAATTGCTCGACAAGTATCCGTAGGTTGTGCGCCTTTAAGTAACCAATCCAAAGCTCGGTCGAACTTCAAATCGATTGTAGCAGGATTCGTGTTGGGGTTGTAGGTACCCAACTTCTCGATGAACTTACCATCACGTGGCGCTCTGCTATCTGCGGCAACGATGTGGTAGAAAGCATAACCCTTCTTACCGTGACGTGCCAAACGAATTTTAACAGCCATTTGCTATAAAAATTTATTGGTTAATAATTAATACGCTCAACCCTTTGGGGTTTTTAAGCGCGCAAATATACGCACTATTTTCCGAACTGCAAAACGTTTTCCATATTTTTCGCACCCTTTTATATATTTTATCTCTTTTTTGAGGCGTTGCGGTACGTATCTTGCTCTTGTTGGGGTGATGTTTAACTAAATTTTTGTGTTATGATGCCTGTTAAAAAGTACAATCGTGTACCCTCGCTCTTTGGCGATTTCTTTGCGGACCAATGGTCTGATATGTTTCTTAAACGTGCTACTACGCCGCAGGTCAATATTGTTGAGTGCGACAAGAAGTACAAGGTGGAGATTGCCGCCCCAGGAATGTCGAAGGATGACTTGAAGATTGACCTTACGCCCGATAATCAGCTTGTCGTAAGCCTCGAAAAGGATGAGAAGTGGGATGCCGACAAGCAGGACGAAAAGGGCGAGAAGCAGAGTGAAGATGAGAAGCGACACTACCTGCGTCGCGAGTTCTCATATACGTCGTTCCGTCAGGTGTTTAATCTGCCCGATAGCATCGACCGCGACAAAATATCGGCAAAGATGAAGCACGGCGTGTTGTGTATCAAATTGCCCAAAAAGGATGGCTCTGACAAGCTCCCCGAGGCGAAGCATATTTCGATAGAGTAACAATTAGCGAAAAAATAATTCCGTTGCGGCACTGCTACAACGGAATTGTTATTTTGTCGGGGGTGTTACTACTCGTTGGTCTCTTCGTCGCGTTCTCTGAGACGTCGCGATATGTCGGCTACCGAGCGCAGTAGCGCCCACTGCACCATCGAAAAGGCGAAAAGTAGCACCGCGGCACATATCGACATTAGCTTGATGTTCTCGACGTCGGCGATAAACATTGGGCTTATCAGCGCGCCAAAGGTGCAGAATAGACCCAATACAAGCATCGTGTCGGCAGCAAACGTAAGCACGCTTTCGCGGAAATTGTACTTCGACTTTGCGGGCTGTACGGCATTGGTGTAATTTTCCTCTACGATTGTCGTTTCGCTCAGCTCGTTTTGCTCCATTTGCTCGGCTGCGCTAAGTGCCTCGGGACGCTCTGCATCGCATCGCGGACACTTGTCTATATCATTAGATATTAGGCTATTGCAGTTGCGGCATAGCCACGTGTTGTTATTCTCGTTACTCATCCTCTTCTGGGCTATTTTGAGTCTTGGTTTTCTTGCTCTCGCTGTGGTCAATATCGCATCCTGCGCAGTTGCCCGAGCAGATGTTGTCGCTATCGCAATCGTTGAGACCCATATCCTCGCGGGTCTCCTGCACGGCGCACTTAATTCCCATCTTCTGCATATTGGGGTTTGTCGATATTTCGGACTCGATGTGGTGTCCCTTAAAGATGTATGTTAGCGACATTGCGAGGACAAAAAATCCCACTACGGCAATGGCAACGATGATGGTTACTAAGATTGATGACATATCTTTTTTTTGAGTTAAATGCTAAAAACTCTGTTTTTATTATGGTTTTTCCGATGCAAATTTATATATTTGCGTGTTAAAATGCAAATATTGTAGTCGTTCGTTAGATGACTGCTGTATATAATTGACTTATATTCACTTGATTAAAGTATGAAGATAGTTATTGCTGGTGCAGGAGATATGGGTACGCACCTTGCCAAGATGCTTAGTGGTAACGGACACGATATTACGGTTGCCGATGTCGATCCTAAGGCGTTGGTCGAGGTGGGTAATCTTATGGATGTCGTTACGGTGGAGGGCGATACTACGCAGTTCTCGGTGTTACGCAAGGCGGGGGCGCGCAAATGCGACCTCTTTATCGCTGTGCGCTCGGTAGAGAACGACAATATCCTCTCGGCGGTAATGGCAAAACAGCTCGGTGCGCGCAAGGCCATCGCACGTGTCGATAGTAACGAGTATCTCGAACCCAATAGCAAGGAGGTCTTTATCGATATGGGCGTGGATTACCTATTCTATCCCGAGCAAATCGCCGCACGTGAGGTTATCAACCTTCTGGGCCATACCTCTTCGACCGAGTATGTCGAGTTTGCGGGTGGTAAGCTGTCGTTGGTGGCATTCCGCTTGGAGCTTACCTCTCCCCTGCTGGGTCGTGCGGTTATTGATGGCGACTATTACGACGAGGACTTGGAGTACCGCACGGTGGCTATCGTACGTGGCTCTCGCACCATCATCCCCTCGGCCGATGACCGCTACGAGGAGGAGGATATGGTATATGTGATTACGCGCAGCAATAACATCTCGAAGGTTGTCGAACTATCGGGACGCAGGGAGGAGGCAATACGCAATATGATGATTCTCGGTGGCTCGCGTATCGGTGTGCGTATCGCCAATGAGTTGCAAGATGAGGTAAACATCAAGCTTGTCGATTACAATGCCGATAAGGCGTATCACCTTGCCGAGATACTCGACCGTACGCTTATCATCAACGAGGATGGTCGCGATACCGAGGCGATGATGGAGGAGGACCTTGCGGGTATGGATGCCTTTGTGGCGGTTACGGGACGTAGCGAGACAAACATCCTTGCGGCAATGTTGGCGAAGCGTATGGGCGTAAAGCGTGTAATTGCCGAGGTGGAGAACATCAACTATATATCGTTGGCGGAGAGCATCGGTGTCGATACCATCATCAACAAGAAGCTCGTTACGGCCTCCAACATCTTCCGCTTCACGATGACTACCGACGTGCAGGCTATCAAGTGCCTTACGGGCAGCCAGGCGGAGGTTATGGAGTTTATCGTCAAGCCCAACTCGCCCGCAACGAAGTCGCGCATACGCGACCTCGGTCTTCCCGATGATGCCGTTGTTGGCGGTGTTGTACGTGGCGACAGGGTGTTTATAGCGGTGGACGACACGCAGATAAACGCCTACGACCGTATAGTCGTGTTCACGATGCCCGACTCGGTTATGCGTGTTGCGGAGTTCTTCAACTAAATTTGTTGTGATAAGGGGTCATCTGCGGCACTACCCTCATCTGCCTGAATGGGGATGTACGCCAAGTACACCCCCCCCATCCAGTCAGCTTTCGGGATAGCACCACATCTGACGCCCTTCTGACAACAAATTTGGCTCTTTGGTTCTTTGGTTCTTTGTTGTGATAAGGGGTCATCTACTGCCGCTAACGAATTATCTCGTCAATGGGCAGTACGTCTAAGTACAGCCCATCGCCTCGAAATTCGCCGAGCGTTGTATCTGACACCCTTCTGACAACAAATTTGGCTTGCTGCTGTCCGACTGAGAACGACTGAGAAAAAGCAAGCGCGACGTAAAAGAAAACTACTAACAGGAGACGAACGAAATAAAATATTGATTGAATATGTATATAGCTATTGCGGGTAACATCGGTAGTGGTAAGACCACGCTTACCGAGATACTTACCAAACGCTACAATGCCAAAGCCTACTACGAAGATTTGGCAAACCCCTACATCAGCGACTTTTATGAGGATATGAGCCGCTGGTCGTTCCAGTTCCAACTATGGTTTCTCGGCAGCCGTATCCAGCAGACGCTCGATATGCTTGCCGACGGCTCGGAGAATGTCGTGCAGGACCGCACCATATACGAGGATGCGCACATCTTTGCCGATAACCTCCACCGTATGGGCTTTATGGCGAGTCGCGACTTCGGGACCTATATGAAGATATTTGATATACAGTCGAATATCATCCCTAAGCCCGATGTGCTGATATACCTCAAAGCCAGTGTGCCTACGCTTATATCGCAGATACGTATGCGCGGTAGAGACTACGAGCAGAACATCGACGAGGAGTATCTGATGCGCCTAAACGACAAGTATAACCACTGGATAGAGAACATCTACGAGGGTAGGGTGTTAGTCGTTGATAAGGATGTTGATGACTTCGTCTCTAACCCCGAGGTTGTAGAGCGTATCTGCGCCGAGATAGAGCAAATTTGTAAAAAGTAGGAGCGTATGCGTATCCCACTACCCGAAGAGTTCGTTGCGGATATGCGCCGCACGTTGGGCGATGTCGAGGCGGAGCGCCTGTTCGATGCTCTCGATGACGAGCCTACGGTTGCGGTACGATGCAACCCGCTAAAACCCGCCCTCTGCTTCGAGGGCGAGGCTGTGGGGTGGTGTCGGTGGGGGCGATACCTGGATAGACGTCCGCAGTTTACGCTCGACCCGCTTATGCACGCGGGAGCCTACTATGTTCAGGAGGCATCGTCGCAATTTATGGCACACCTGATGGAGGGTGTGGCGTTGGAGGGGTGTCGTGTGCTGGATATGTGTGCTGCCCCTGGCGGTAAGACCACGATATACTCTACGCTGGTGGGTCGTGAGGGCTTGGTTGTTGCCAACGACATCAGCCGTAACCGCGCCTTGGCGCTGGCGGATAATGTGCAGCGCTGGGGTATGGGCAATGTCGTCGTTACCTGCAACGAGCCGAGTCATATCGGCGAGTTCGGGGAGTGGTTTGACGTCGTCGCTGTCGATGCTCCCTGCTCGGGCGAGGGTATGTTTCGTAAGATGGAGGAGGCTCGCGAGGAGTGGAGCGCTGGGGCGGTGGATGTGTGTGCTGCGCGCCAAAAGGAGATACTGGCGGAGGCGTGGCGAGCGTTGCGCCCTGGGGGTGTGCTGATGTATAGCACCTGCACCTTTAATACGCGCGAGGATGAGGGCGTCGTCAGGTGGCTCGTGGAGAGCTATGGCGACGAGCTTGTGCCGATGTCGGATATTGAGACAGACGAGCAGTGGGGTATCGCCGTGTCGCGAATAGGGGCGTTCCAATGCTTCCACTTCTACCCGCATCGCGCTCGTGGCGAGGGCTTCTTCGTGGCTATCGCGCGTAAGGCAGAAGGGGCGATAAGACGCTCTAAACCAAAGGTTCGACGCAAGATTTTTACACCCGTAGCGAAGTCCGATTTGGGCGAGGTGCAGAGGTGGGTGGATACGCCCGAGAGCAAGATGTTTGCTGCCATTGGCGATACGATATACTGCTTCGAGCGCGCCATATATGAGGATGTTGTGGCACTTGCCGAGTCGCTATCGGTGATATACTCGGGAGTGGCTATGGGACAGCTCTTTAAGCGCCGACTGCGCCCCGAACATCCGTTGGCGCTGTATGTGGGGCTGAATGTTGATGCTCTCCCCTCGTCGGAAATCTCTGCGGAGGATGCTGTGGAGTATCTCAGACGTGGCGATGTCGAGGCGTCGCTGTTCGAGGAGGGAATAAATGTGGTGCGTTATGGTGGACTTGCCATAGGCTTTGTTAAGCGCATAGGCGCGCGATGTAACAATATGTACCCCAAGGAGCTAAGAATATTGAAACAATAACCGAAAAACAGATATACAAGATGGCAAAACTACTCTATTCGATGGGTGAGGTTACCGAGATGTTCGATGTTAATGCATCGCTCATCCGCTATTGGGAGTCGAAGTTCGACTGCATCAAGCCTCACAAAAACAAGAAGGGCAACCGTATGTTTACGCCCTCCGATGTCGAAAACTTGAAACTTATCTACCACCTTGTCAAGGAGAAGGGAATGACGCTCGAAGGGGCGAACAAGACTATGAAGAGGCGTGGCGGCAGCGTTAAGCGCGATGTCTCGATTTTGGACCGTCTGCACAACATCCGCGCTATGCTTGTCGAGGTGCGTGAGTCGTTAGGCGATACGTCGGCGGCAGAGTATGAAGCGCCTATCGAGGCGGTGTCGGAGCTTATCTCGGATGTCGAGGCCGAGGCAAAGTCTGCTGTTGTCGAGGCTGCCACAACGCCTGAGGCGGAGGTTGAAGATGCAGTTGTAGAGCCTGCCGAGCAGCCCGTGGCACGTCGTCGTGGACGTCCTCGCAAGAGTGCGCCCGTAGAGCAGACACCCACGGAGCAGGCGCCTACGGAGGTGGCTTCGCAGCCTGCAACACGTCGCCGTGGTCGCCAGCGCAAGGGCGAGGAGGTGAAGGAGCTTTTCCCCTTCTATGAGCAGTCGTTATTCTAAACCATACAACGATGAAGATTAGAGAGATAGCCGAAGTTATCGAAAGTTTTGCTCCACTATCGTTGCAGGAGTCGTACGACAACTCGGGACTTATCGTCGGACGCCTCGATGACGAGGTGCATAGTGCGCTCTTGGCGGTGGATGTTACCGAGGAGGTCTTGGATGAGGCGGAGCGCGAGGGCTGCGACATTATCATCACGCACCACCCGATAATCTTCCACCCGCTGAAACGATTTAACTCGTCGAACTATGTCGAGCGATGTGTCGAGCGCGCTATTCGTAAGGGTATAGCCCTCTACGCTTGCCACACCAACCTCGACAGTGCGCCCGAGGGTATGAGCTATCACGTAGGCTCGATGATAGGTCTCGATGCTATGCGCGTGTTGCAGCCTCGCCGCGACGACCCTACGACGGGCTTTGGTGTTGTGGGCGTTTTGCCTCGCGCAGAGGGTGTTATGTCGCTCTTGTCGCGTATTCAGACCATCTTTTCGGTGGGTGCAGTGCGCTATGGAGACCTGCCCTCTCAGGATATGATGGTGCGCCGTGTGGCGATATGCACTGGCTCGGGTGGCTCACTTATCGACGAGGCGCTGGCTGCCGATGCCGACCTCTACATCACTGCCGACCTCAAATATAACGACTTTATGAGGGGCGATGGACGTATGGTTATTGCCGATATAGGGCATTTTGAGAGCGAATTTTGCGCAATTCGTCTTTTATTTGATATAATATCAAAAAAAATGTGTACCTTTGCGGTTCGCAAGAGTGTATGCTCGCGTAACCCGATACACTATTTAGTCGGAAATATCTAAAATTGTATAACATATATGGCACAGAAGAAGACACACGACGTTGATTACTCGATGCAGGAGAAGATTATGGCACTCTACCAGTTGCAGAAAATCGACTCTCAAATCGACGAGATTAACAAGGTAAAGGGCGAGCTTCCCTTGGAGGTGCAGGACCTCGAAGATGAGCTTGCAGGATTGAACACCCGCATCACGAACATCAACGCCGAAATCGAGGAGCTGAACTCCCTTACTCGTCAGCGTAAGAGAGAGGTTGATCAGGCGAAGATTATGATTACCAACTACAAGGAGCAGCAGAACAACGTGCGCAACAACCGCGAGTTCGACGCTATTACCAAGGAGATTGAGTATCAGGAGTTGGAGATTGAGCTTGCCGAGAAGCGATTGAAGGAGTATGCTGCTACGATGAAGACCAAGAAGGCTCTTATCGACCAAACCAACGAGCTTGTTGAGGAGCGCACAATCGACTACAAGGCTAAGAAGGAGGAGTTGGAGTCTATCGAGGCGGAGACCGCACAGCAGGTGGCGGAGCTTACTGCCGAGGCTGAGAAGGCTAAGATGCCTATCGACGAGCGTCTGCTTACGGCATACAACCGCATTCGTAAGAATGTTCACAATGGCTTGGCTGTTGTTACCGTTACGCGTGATGCTTGTGGCGGCTGCTTCAATCGCATACCTCCCCAGCGCCAGGTTGATATACGTCAGGGCAAGAAGCTGATTGTCTGCGAGTACTGCGGTCGTATCCTCGTCGCAGAGTAGCACTCGGCTTGTGGGCGACTGCTCGCCGTGAACAAATGCCGTCAATGGAGACTCTTTGAAGAGTGTTCGTTGGCGGTATTTTTTTGTGATGTGTGGTAAGTGTTGTTGCAAATAGAAACACAGGGTTTTGCAACAACAGCAACACTTGCCGTTGCTCTCTCGCTCGCTTTTTGTCTGTTTTCGTCGCCTATTACGCTCATTTTGCGAAAAAATTTGTATCTTTGTCAGTTAATGTATATGTACCCGAACAAAAACTGAGTATATGATAAAGTCAATGACAGGCTTCGGTAAAGGCGAGGTCGCAGTTGGAGATAAGAAATTTCGTGTCGAACTACGTTCGCTCAACTCTAAGCAGCTCGACCTGAGCATAAAGCTTCCAGGTAGGTATCGTGCCGCAGAGGCCGAGGTGCGCAATATTGTAACGCAGCAACTGCAACGAGGCAAGGTAGATTGCTTCGTGGCGGTGGAGAGTGTTGTGGCAGAGACGTCGGCACACATCAATAGCGTGGCATTTAGAGCGTATGCCGAGGAGCTACGTAGAGTATGTGCCGAGACGGGTGTGCAGTGCGACGAAACGGCGCTCTTGCAGTCGGTGTTACGTATGCCCGATGTCATTACCGCCGAGGAGCGCGAGGTGTCTGCCGAGGAGATTAACGCCATTGTGGAGGCTACGCGCATAGCTGCCGAGGCGCTCGATAAGTTCCGTTGTCAGGAGGGAGCAATACTTATCGCCGACCTTATGAAGCGCATCGACCTTATCGAGCAGTACCGCAAAGATGTAGAGCCGTTCGAGGCTGCGCGTGTCGATACCATCAAAAACCGCATCCGCGAGAGCTTCAACAAGCTCGCCTTGGAGGTGGATAACAACCGTTTGGAGCAGGAGATGATATTCTATATCGAGAAGCTCGACATCACCGAGGAGAAGGTGCGCTTGGATAACCACTGCCGCTACTTCCGTGAGGTGGCAGCCGAGGAGGAGGCGCCAGGACGTAAGCTCGGCTTTATCGCGCAGGAGCTTGGTCGCGAGATTAACACTATGGGGTCGAAGTCGAATGAGGCGTCGATGCAGCGTTTGGTGGTTAAGATGAAGGATGAGTTGGAGAAGATTAAGGAGCAGGTGCTTAATATATTATAGGTAGGTGTTTATGGGCAAGTTAGTGATATTTTCAGCGCCGAGTGGCTCGGGCAAGACAACTATCGTCCGCGAGTTGTTGAAGCGTTTTCCGCGCTTCGAGTTCTCAATATCGGCAACCTCGCGCCAGCCGCGCGGTCAGGAGCAGAATGGCGTAGATTACTACTTTCTAACGCACGAGGAGTTCCGCGCACGTGTCGAGCGTGATGAGTTTGTCGAGTGGGAGGAGGTATATGCTGGCACCTGCTATGGAACACTGCGTAGCGAGATGGAGCGTATATGGAGCAAGGGTAATATCATCGTCTTCGATGTCGATGTTATGGGCGGTATCAACCTAAAATCGCTCTTTAAGGATGACGCCTGCTCAATATTCATTATGCCGCCCTCTGTCGAGGAGTTGGAGCGCCGTCTGCGTGGTCGTGGCACCGATGCCGAGGAGGTCATTCGCAAGCGTATCGACAAGGCAGAGTTTGAGCTGTCAAAGTCGTCGCAGTTCGACTATACGGTCATCAACGACGACCTTGCGGTAGCTGTCGAGGAGGCTGCATCAATCATCGAAAACTTCTTAAAATAGTGGCTTATGAAAAAACGTATGTTGCTCTATTTCGGCTCGTTTGACCCTATTCACAACGGTCATATTGCCTTAGCCGAGTATGCTCTCGATAGAGACCTCGCCGATGAGGTGGCTCTGGTCATATCGCCCCAAAACCCCTTTAAGGCGGACTATTTGCAGACCCCCGAGATGATGCGTTACGAGATGGCGGAGCTGGCAACGAGCGATTCGCGCTACCCCGAGCGAATAAAGCCCTCGGTGGTGGAGTTCGTCTTGGAGAAGCCATCGTACACCATCCGTACGCTCGACTACCTGCGCGAGAACAATGGCGACGATATGGAGTTTTCGATAATCACGGGCAGCGATATATGGGAGCGTTTCGACGAGTGGAAGGAGTATGAGCGCATCCTCAACGAGTATAAGATATATGTATATCCGCGCAAGGGCTACGAGGTAAAGAAGTTCGCCGACCGCATCACGCTGTTGGAGGATGCTCCCTACGTCGATATTTCTTCGACCGCCATCCGCGAGAGTGTAGAGCGAGGCGAGGATATTAGCTCCAATGTGTCGCCTCGCGTGGCAGATTACATCGCGAAGAGTCGTCTGTGGACGCTCGATAGCCGTATCGTGCGCCTCACGTCGCTTATCGACGAGGGTAATGCCACGGCAGACCTCTACGTTGAGCGTGGCAAGTGCTACTACCGCCACAATGAGTGGGGTAAGGCTATCAATGACTTTAAGCGCGCTATGTCGCTCGACGAGAATCATACCGAGGCTCAGCAGCTCCACGATATGGTATATGAGATTTTAGCGTTCCGCTACAAGGATATATACAACCCTTGATTTTAGTGTAGGATGATAGAGATTGACGATAAGATTGTGTCGCTCGACCTGCTTCGCGAGATGTTCGTGTGCGACCTTGCAAAGTGTAAGGGTATCTGCTGTGTAGAGGGCGACTCGGGCGCTCCGCTCGACATCGACGAGGTGGATATTTTGGAGCAGGAGTGGGAGAGCTATGCCCCCTATATGACCGACGAGGGGCGTCGTGCTGTCGAAGAGCAGGGCTTTATGGTTGTGGATGTCGATGGCGACTATACCACGCCTTTGGTCGATGGTGCTGCGTGTGCCTACGCCTTCGAGGAGGCTGGTGTTACCTACTGCGCCATTGAACGTGCCTACCGTGAGGGTAAGTGCGCATTTATGAAGCCTATCTCGTGCCACCTCTATCCCATTCGTGTTACCCGCTTCCGCAATGGCTCGGCAGGGCTTAACTACCACCGTTGGTCGGTATGTAGTGGCGCTCGTGAGTGTGGTAAGAGGCTCGGTGTACCCGCCTATAAGGCGCTACGTGAGCCTATTATACGCGCCTTTGGCGAGGAGTTCTACGCACAGATGGAGCTGGCTGCCGATATGCTTAACGAGGAGAATAACAAACAATAGATAGACCTATGAAGAGGACGCTGTTAGCACTTTTAGTTATGCTTGGCTGCTACGTGGCACACGCCCAGCAGCGCGATACGTTGGCAGTAGTGCCTGCGGGCGCCGATAGCCTCGCGGTTGAGCGTGGTGTCGATAGCCTTGCAGTTGGGCGTGGCGTAGATAGCCTTGTTACGCCCGCTGATAGCCTGCGTGTTGAGCCTAAGGTGGCGCCGCCCATCCCCGTTAAGCCTGTGCCTACGTTAGGCAAGGAGAGCGTTATCGACACGCTGCCTACGGGTAACCCTGCGCTGAGCATCATACTATTTAACAATAATACGTGGCGCTATGTCCTCTCGGAGGAGTATAAGCGCGACAGCAAGGTCTTCGATGACCATTGGAATACCACCACGACAAACCCCTACTATGGTGTTGCTGTGGAGTCGCTACCCGAGAGTACGGTGATACAGCTTGTCGATTCGTTGGAGAGCTACCACTACCCCTATAAGGGCAATATGAGTTCGCGCTATGGACCTCGTCGTGGTCGTGCGCATCAGGGCGTCGATTTGCCGTTAAAGACTGGTGAGCCAATATATGCTGTCTTCGATGGCAAGGTGCGCTACTCGCAATATTCGTCGAGTGGTTACGGTAACCTCGTTATCATACGCCACAACAACGGCTTGGAGACCTACTATGCCCACCTCTCGTCGCGCGATGTCGAGGCTGGCGACTGGGTTGTGGCGGGTCAGCAGATTGGCGCAGGCGGCAGCACGGGACGTAGTACGGGACCGCACCTGCACTTCGAGGTGCGCTACTGTGGTCAAACCTTCGACCCCGAGCGTATAATAGACTTTACCTCGGGCGAGTTGCGTCGCTCGGAACTACTGCTCAGACGTCGCCATTTCAGCATATACTCCAAGTTTGACCAAAACTTCGACGATGAGGAGGAGGTTGCCAAGCAGGAGGAGGCAGAGCGTAAGGCTGCTGCTGCGGTGCAGTACCATACTGTGCGGTCGGGAGATACGCTGAGTGCTATTGCAGTGAAGTATCATACCACCGTGTCGCGTATATGTTCGCTCAATGGCATTAAATCTACTACGACACTGAGTATCGGACGACGACTTAGAGTGAAGTAAAAATCAAGAGCGGGTCTCATATCTGGGACTCGCTCTTCTGTTTATATCTTTTTTAGTTTGTTGCTTCTCTCGTTTCGTCCTCACTCCTCACCCCTTGCGCTCTTCTCGCTCCGCACCCACTATTTTTTGCAGTGTGGGCAGTCGTGGTGTTTGCCGAGGACGGTGTGTGGCACGTTGCCGTGGGTAATAATCTGTATGGGGCAGTCGTAGTTGCGTAGTTGCTCCTCGGTGATGATGTTCGAGTCGTGGCGATGTACGTGTCTGTTCACACATACGATGCTCTTCACGACGCTCGATATTGTGCCTATGTCGTGCGATACCATCACTATTGCCATACGTTCGGCGAGGTGGTGTAGCAGGTTGTATAACTCGTTCTCGAAGCGGTTATCCACGAAGTTGGCAGGCTCGTCCAATATCAGGAGCTTTGGTTGCGATATTATCGCGCGGCAGAGCATAACACGTTGTAGCTGACCTCCCGATAGCTCGCCTATGGGACGTCGTGCAAGCTCCGTTAAGGCTGCCTGTTCGAGTGTTTGGTCGGTAAGACGTCGCTCTTCGCGAGTGTAGCGACGAAATATGCCGTGTCGCCCTTGTAGCCCCGACATCACAACCTCGCGTACCGATATGGGAAACTCTTTGTCGAACGAGGCTATCTGTGGCAGGTAGCCTATGTGGGGCTGTGTGCCGCGGTAAAGCTCCTTGGATAGCTCTATCGTGCCACTATAAGGCAGCAAGCCGAGTATCGCCTTGATAAGTGTACTCTTACCGCCGCCGTTGGGACCTATGATGCCTACGAAGTCGTCTGTGAAGAGTTCCAAGTCGGCGTGTTCCAAGGCTACGGTGCTATCGTAGCGTACGCCGACGTCGCGCAGTGTTACTATCGCTCTACTCATTGTCTCTGCATATTATCTCGGTTATGCGGCGTATCTCGCCCTCAATATCCTCCGCGAGTGGGTTGGTAGTGATAATCTCGACCTCTATCTGCTCAGCAATGGGGCGCACCTTGTCGGCGTTGTATTGCGGCTGTATGAGTATTGCGCTGATATTTAGGCTTGCGGCGCGCTCACTCAGCGTTGTCAGCTGCTTGGGCGTAGGCTCTTTGCCGTCGTGTTCGATGGCTATCTGCTCAATGCCGTAGTCGTGCGCAAAGTAGGTGTAGGCGGGGTGGTATATCATCATAGCATCTACGCCCGCGAGGTCGATATACTCCTTGCAGAAGTGGTCTAATGAGTCGAGACGCTCTATTATGCGGTCGGCGGCAACGCTATATTTCAGCGAGTCGGGGTATGCTTCGAGTACCGCATCGCGGATGTTGAGTGTTATCTGCTTCAAACATCTTGGCGACGTCCATATATGGGGGTCTATGCCGTGGGCGTGGTGGTGATGGTGGTGTGAGCAGCTGCCCTCGATAAGCTCTATGCCGTGGCTGAGGTTTACGATACGCTCCTTGGCGACACTCTTTGTGAGGCTCTGCTCGAAGTTGATGAGTCCCGTCTCGAAGACCAAACGTGCGTCGTTAAGCTCGGTGAGCTGACGTGCCGATGGCTCGAAGCTTTCGGGCGAAGCACCCTCGGGAACAAGTACCCGTACATCGAAGTCGTTGCACGTTAGCTCGTTCACGATGCCTCGTAGAGGTGTTATGGTTACGTATAGCGTTCGTTCGTTGTGCGTGTCGCCACTTTTGCCACAGCCGATAAGCAGTATGGCGGTGAGTATTGTCGTAATGTGTCGTGTCATAGTGGTAAATATGTATGGCAAAGGTATAAAAAAGTATGCAAAAATTTTGATTTTTCGATGATTTTTTACGATATTTGCCCTATAACTAATAATTACTTAAAACTTCAAATACAATGATTACTAACGTAACCGACAAAATAAAGTATATCGGTGTTGATGACCTGGATATAGACCTCTTTGAGAGTCAGTACGTTGTGCCTAATGGTGTGTCGTATAACTCATACCTTATCCTCGACGATAAGGTGGCGATTATGGATACCGTAGATAGCCGTAAGAGCGATGAGTGGCTCGATAACCTCGACCGTGCGTTGGAGGGTCGCAAGCCCGACTACCTCGTTGTTCAGCACTTGGAGCCTGACCACGCAGGTACTATCGACCGTGTTATGGCTCGCTATCCCGCTATGCAGGTTGTGGCATCTGAGCGCGCCGTGAGGATGTTGCCGCAGTTCTTCTATGACGTCGATTTCGAAGGTCGCACAATCGCTGTAAAGGAGGGTGGTACGCTCTCGTTGGGTGGTCGTACGCTCCACTTCGTGATGGCGCCTATGGTCCACTGGCCCGAGGTTATGGTTACCTACGACGACAAGGATAAGGTCCTCTTCTCGGCTGACGGCTTCGGCAAGTTTGGTGCGCTGTCGCACGATGAGGAGTGGGCGTGTGAGGCTCGTCGCTACTACTTCAACATCTGCGGTAAGTATGGCGGTCCTGTGCAGACGCTCCTGAAAAAGGCTGCTGCGCTCGACATCGCTATCATCTGCCCTCTGCACGGACCTATTCTAACGGAGAACTTGGACTACTACATCGGTCTATACGACACGTGGAGTCGCTACGACATCGAGAGTGAGGGTGTCTTCGTGGCGTATGCCTCAATCCACGGCAATACTGCGGAGGTGGCACGCCGCTTTGCCGATATTTTGCGCGCTAAGGGTGCTGTCAAGGTAACCGTCGCAGACCTCTCGCGTGATGATATGGCTGAGGCGGTGGAGGATGCCTTCCGCTATGGTAAGTTGGTTGTTGCAGCTGCGTCGTACGACTCGGATGTATTTCCTCCTATGCACGACTTCTTGTACCACCTCGCCATCAAGGGCTACTGCAAGCGCCGCATAGGTATCATCGAGAATGGCTCGTGGGCGCCGTCGGCAGGACGTGCTATGCGTAATATTATCGACCGCTTTAAGGATGTGTCGGTCATCGAGGATGTTGTAACGATTGTATCACGCCTCAAACCTTCGGATATACCCGCGTTGGAGCGCCTCGCAGACGAGATGTTGGCAGAGAAGTGCGATCGTTGCGTAGAGTAGCCTCGGAGCGGTGGCGGAGTACCTATGCCGCTTTCACGCCAAGTTGGTAACTACGCTCAATATCGCAACGACGATAGCTGCTGATATGGGAGATGCCGCCAGCGAACAAAACAAAAAAGAGAGGGGTTAATGCTCCTCTCTTTCTGTACTCGGAACCGGGGTCGAACCGGTACGGGCATTACTGCCCACAGGATTTTAAGTCCGGCGTGTCTACCTATTCCACCATCCGAGCAACCGCGTGTCTTAATGACGCCGCAAATTTACAATATTTATTTAATTCTGCAAAATCTTTTGTAAGATTTGCTGTGCATCTTTTTCTCAGCGCCTCTTCGATGTGTTACTCTGTGGCGATGAGCAGTGCTACTGCCGTGGCAGATACGCCCTCTTCGCGCCCCTCGAAGCCGAGACGTTCTGTTGTGGTTGCCTTTACCGATATGCGCTCTGTGGCGATGCCCACCACCTCCGATAGGCGCTGACGCATAGTGTCGATATGGGGGCGTAGCTTAGGACGCTGCATAGCGATAGTGCAGTCAATGTTGCTTATCGTGAAGCCCTTTGCGCGTACAATATCAGTAACCTCCTTGAGGAGTTTTGTTGAGTCGATACCTCTGTATCGCTCGTCGGTATCGGGAAAGAGCTTGCCTATATCGCCAAGTGCCAACGCGCCGAGTAGGGCGTCGCAGATGGCGTGTATGGCAACGTCGCCGTCGGAGTGAGCAACGCAACCCTTAGAGTGTTCAACCTCGACGCCACACAACACCAAGCGTAGTCCGTCGGCGAGGGCGTGTACGTCGTAGCCGTGTCCTATTCTTATATCCATAATCTTTTCGTTGTTATCTCTTTATACCTCGTTTGTAGTTTAGCCAGCGGCGCATCAGTGCTAAGGCGTAACGGCGTACGATGCGAGGTTGCCCAAGCCACATACGCTCCCTTATGCGCCACCAGCGCGATGTGCAGCTAACGCGTCTGCCGTTTTGGCGTATCACGCTATCTACCACGCCGATAATCTCGCTACGGCGACACTGCTCCCTCTGCTGGATGTTGCCGTCGCCCTGCAATGTAACCATATCATCTTTGATGCGAATGACGCGATGTACGATGATGCGTCTATCTGCCATACGAAACATTGCTGCGCGGTGCATAATATCCTCCGTATCGGTGGTGCGGTGTAGTACGATGCGGTCGCGGCCATAGCCCAAGAGTGGTAGCATACTATACCCCGTAACCACCATCTCGAAGCTCTCGCCACGCTCTACAAGCTGTTCGATATTGTCTATTATAAGGTTATTCATTGCCTAAGATTGTTGAGTACGACAGCTCGGCAGCCTCCTTGTTAGGCAGGCACTCCAAGTGGTAGGTAGGCACACGTCTAAGTATCTCGCCGAGGGTGCTACATATAAGGTCTTGGAGGTAGTCGTCGTGTGCAAAGGCGGGCGGACACGAGGGCAACAATGCTCCGATAGCGGCTATCGTAGGTAGCTTACGTATAGCGTTGTGTGGCGCTTGGCTAAGACGGCAGAAGCCCGCAATGGGGTACGACAGGTTGCGGTAGCAGGGTGTCTTGCCACTCCACGGCGAGCCATATACACGTGCCTCGCCATCTTTGAAGCGTATTATGGGCGAGTCGTCGTTGAGTAGGTGTGCATCCTCGATATTCTCTCGCCATAGACGCGTGTGCGTACTCTTGCCCGTGCCTGACTCGCCGAGAAAGAGGATGCAGCGTCCTCGCTTCTCGATTGTCGAGGAGTGTATGGCGATTGCCTGCTTCTCGCTGAGTACCACGCCAAACATCACCCACATAGCGAAGCGCATCTGCGAGATGTCGAGCGTGTCGTGGCATACGCTGTTGCCGACGATATGGTGCGTCGCGAGATCTATGTGGTAGAGCATCTCGCGCTCGTTGTCGCGGCGCTTTACGGCATAGAGGTAGCCCGTCGTGGTCTTCCACAATTGGCACTCCGCCTGTGTCTCGGCGGCGTAGAAGTCCGATAGGTGGCGCTCGATAACAAATTCGTCGCGGCTAAGCTCCTCGTTTGCTGTAAAGGAGCAGTCTATTGTAGCCTCGCTGTCGTACTCTACCTCGAAGGGCTTAAAGCCACGTATCCCTGCTGCGGCAATGTCGATGTCGGAGCGGAGACGTATCTCTGCGATTATATAGTCGTAGTATCTCATATTATTCAAGTGTTATTACTCTGTTGCAATACTCCAAAGAGCTTTCGCGGTGTGCTATGATGACAATAGTTAGTGTCTTATCCTCCTCCGAAAGACGCTTTATGGCGGTGTTGATATTCTCCTCGGTGCGTCCATCAAGCGACGATGTCGCCTCGTCGAAGAATAGCACGTCGGCACTCTTATATAGGGCGCGGGCGATGCCTATGCGCTGGCGCTGACCCCCCGAAAGACGGCTCCCCTGCTCGCCTATGCGCGAGTTAAGACCATCGGGCAGCGAGGCAACAAACTCTCGTAGGTCCGCAAGCTCGATTACACGCTGCACACGGTCGAGGTCTATGGTGTCGGCATCGCAGCCGAGGGCGATATTCTCAGCAAGGGTCATATCGGCGATAAAGACGTTTTGCGAGACGTAGCCGATGCTGTTTTGCCACTTGCGTATGTTCTTGTCGGTCAGCTTCTCGCCGTCGATGTATATGCCGCCTGCCGTAGGACGGTATAGACCCAAGATGAGGTTGAAGAGGGTAGTCTTGCCTACGCCCGATGTGCCGCGTATGCCCACGCACTCGCCCTTATGGATGTTGAGCGATAGCGAGTTGAAGGTTGGCGTGGTGGCGTCGTCAAACTGGAAGCAGAGGTCGCGTAGCTCTATTGTATCGCTGAACGTGAAGCGCTCGTCGCACTGCTCCACCGCAGGATAGCTCTCATCTGTGCCGCTCTCGGCGAGGATATCCACCGAGTAGGCATTGTAGCGTATTGCGCTCCATCCCGACATTATGCTGCGTATGGATGGTATTAGACGCAGTGCCGCCACGGCAAAGATACCAAATAGCAGTCGCATATTCTCCATATTGCCGCTTATGCAGATGAACAGTAGCGTTGTCATACCTACGGCGAGTCCCACCTCGGTAAACATCTGTGGTAACATACCTATTGTCGCGTTCTTCTTGCGGAGGCTCACTGTCTCGTTCATTGCCTCTTCGAAACGCTTGAACATCTGCGGAAAAGCGCCACTTATCTCAACATCGGCATAACCTCGAAATGTCTCCGCTACGATGCGGCTCTTGGTGCGTTGTGCCTCGTTCTCGCGCTTACCTATGTCGCTGAGCTTACGGCGTACGACGACGTAGAATAGGGCGATAGCTGGGATGAATACTGCCAAGGCGAGAAGCGCTGCAAGGGGCGAGTACCACAAGAGCGACCCATATATGAGCAGCAGCAAAAGCACCTCCGAGGCTATCGACGCCACGGGTTTTAGTACCCCCGCTACAAACATTAGGCTGACCACATTGACATTGCGGGTGAGTATAGCGGAGTTGCTACGCTTGACGAAACCCAAGCCGCGATGGTGATAGTCGATGTAGAGACGCTCGGAGAGATACTTATAGAGCGAATAGATGAAGTTGCGCTCCGAGCGGTAGAGTAGCAATACAAGGACGTTTTTGAGGATTATTATGCCCACCACGGCGAGACAAACGACGACGACAAACTGCTCGTAGCTGTTGAACGATAGCGTGTTGTAGATGTCGCTAAGATAGCTGTTCGATGCTATATTCTCACTGTCGAGGATGAGAATAAGTATCGGAACAAGCATTGCCAAACCCACAAAGTTGAGTAGCGCACGCACAAAGATTGTCAGTGCGACCCATATCGCTCTGCGGCGGAATGTTGGCGGTATAATCTTCCAAAACGAACTTTTCATAGCGCAAAGATACAAAATCAATCTTTAACAACAATAGAATTACAGCTTTACAGTTAGAATCTCGCCCAACGACACATACCATACGTAGCCCTCTATGGTGTCGTAGCTCTCCATCCTTTGCATAAGCTCCATATATGCCTTTACCTGCTCGGTATGCTCCTTATCGATGACCTCCCCGAATTTGTAGTCCACGACAATCACACGCCTCTGGTCAATCATCACCCTGTCGGGGCGGCGTAACTCGCCGTTGTGGATAATCTCCGACTCGCGTTTTACGTCCGACCACTTGTTGCTAAACCACTCTGCTACACGGCTATCTGCCATTGCCTCCTCGATTTGGCGGCGGATGTTGTCTGCCTCCACACTATCCACGATGCACCCCTTCTCCAAGCGCCTGATGGCGGCGTAGAGGTCTTCAAGGGTGGTGGCGCGCTCGAAGATGCTGTGTAGCTTGATGCCTTTGTAGCGTGCCGCTGTACTCTTGTAAAGCTCCTCGTCGATGTAGCGTCTGCGTGGGTAGTATATCGCAGTCTCGGGCGTGAACGAGCTATATGTGTCGAGGATGACCTCCTTGACCCTCTCTTTGCTCCTCTTCTTTTGGTCGATGGTATGATGTTCGAGCTTTTTGCCGAAGCAGTACGTTGTCTTAGTCTCGTTCTCTGACGTGGTGGTGGTTATCCCCTCGCCACATACTACCTTCGCGGCGTTGGCAACGAGTTGATATACATCGCTAATGCCCTCAGGGTTCTTGGGTGGTGGCGGTGTGAAGAGGTATAACTCCTGTGAGGCACGTGTTACGGCGACATAGAGCATATTTATCATATCGACGTGGCTCATAACGTATTCGCGGTAGTAGTCGTGCTTAAATGCTGACTCCTTCATCGAGCTGCCAAAAGCCACGGGGAAGTCTCCAATCTCGGCAATCTCCTTTTCGCTATTGTCGGCTGTTGCCCAAACAATGCTGGGTGTTTTGCCCCGCGATATAGCCTTCCACTTGCAGTAGGGGACGATGACTAATGGTCGCTCCAAGCCCTTTGCCTTGTGTATGGTGGTAATCTCGATAGTGTTGTCGCTCATCTCGACTGTGAGGTTGGCTTCGTGTCCGCGATCATCCCACCAGCTGAGGTAGTTGGGTATGTCGGCGATGCGCGACGACGAGAAGGCGATAACCTGCTCGTGCATAGCTTGTAGGTAGGCTATGCAGTCGGTACGCTCGTTCAGGTGGAAGCGTGTAACGATGCTCTCGAATGCCTCCACGGGCGATAGGTGCGATACCTGACGTAGGAAGCTCTGCTCGTCGTTGTCGAACGTGTGGTCGAAGCTATATCCAAGATAACGGTTATAGATGCCTCGCTCGATGTCGTTTGCGGGGTTGATACACAGTCTCAAAACCGAGATGATAAACTCCGTGATGTCGTTGCCCTCGATTGTCAGCGAGTCCAGAGTGAGGATGTTGAAGCCTACCTCGCCTTGCGACGTGAACTTCTCGCGCTTGTAGCGGAAAAGCTCGTCGGCAATCTTGCGACCATCACGACCACTACGTGCCAAGATAAGGATGTCGCTGTAACGGTAGCCTCGGGCAATAGCGTCCTCGATAACCTCTATAAAGGGGGGCGTCGTGCTGTTGTGTACGCACACCTCGGCATAGCCCGTAAACTCGCTCTTCTTGCCTACTTTCTGTTTGTGCCCGTCGTATGCTAACCGAATAACGTCTTTAAGCTCGTCGTGAATTGCTTGGTTTATCTCGTTGTTTGATAGTGCCGTGTCTATTGTGCTGTTGAGAAACTCGTTCTCGCGCTCCACAACCTCTTTGATGAGCATATTGTTGAACTTAACCACACTTTCGAGGCTTCGGTAGTTGTGCGTTAGGCTCTCTATCTGTGTGTCCTCCCTGCCCAGGTCGCGGTATGCAATATCTTTGAGCAGTCGCCAGTCGCCGCCTCGCCAACGGTATATCGACTGCTTGACGTCGCCCACGATAAGTACCGATGTGTCCTCGTTCGATGCCATAGCATTTTTTAGCAGAGGCAACATATTGTTCCACTCACGCGTGGCGGTATCTTGGAACTCGTCAATCATATAGTGTTCGTAGCGGTTACCCACCTTCTCGTAGATGAATGGAGCGTTGCTATCGTTCACGAAGCCCGATAGTAGGTGTTTTGTGTCGCCCAGGAGCTTGGTATTCTCGGCGTTACATATTGCCACCACCTCCTCGTGGAGGTCGGCAAGAAGGGCATAGCTGCGATAGTTGCTTTTAAGCATCTTCGCAGTGTTTATGGTAGCTATGTTGCTGTCGTAGGTCTCGCACAGGCGCTGTGCATAGGGCTGCATCTGTTGTGCTGCACCCTTTACCGTAGCATCGGCAGAGGCAACATACCACGCTGTGGCATCCTTGGCGGCTTTGCGCAAAGTGTCGCTTGGGGCTTTTAGCTCGCCGTCGGCATATCTAAGTAGTGCAAATACGAAACTGCGTGAGCCTCCCTTAAACGCACTTGGCTGCAAGTTGTACTGCTCGATAATCTTCGTACACTGCTCTGCGCACTCCTTTATTGTCTCTTTTGCGCTATCGCTACGCTGAACAATCTCGGTAACTTTGCTCAACAGCTTGCTCTTGTCTTGCTTCATCTCGTCGATGCTTCGACCCTTGAATAGCTCCTTGCCTAAGGCCTGCAAGTCGCCACGCATATCCCATCTTGTGCCTTCGTCGAGTCGCTCTTGGGCAAACTCCAATAGCCACTTTTTTAGCTCCTCGTTCTCGGCTATGCGTTCGATAAGGGCATCGGCACCTCGTCCCAGCAGTGTGTCGGGGTTTAGCTCGATGTTGTAGTCCATATCGATATCCAGCTCTTTGAGAAAGGCTCGTATTATGCGCTGGTAGAAGCGGTCGATGGTAAGTACGCTAAATCGAGAGTAGTCGTGTAGAATATTCTTGCGGGCAAGCATCGCTCGCTGACGTATGAGCTCTTCGCTGTAACCAAGCTCTGTTTGCAGCTGTTCGAGGTAGCTGCTCTTATCGCCTGATGCCAGAGCGTGAATATCTTTGAGTATTCGGCTCTTCATCTCCTCGGTAGCCTTGTTCGTAAAGGTTACGGCGAGTATTGCGCGATACAGCTCTGGGCGCGCAATAACATCCTTGATGTATTTGTATGCAAGCTGGTAGGTCTTACCCGAACCAGCACTTGCACTGAGTATTATTGCTCGCTTTTGCGTCTGCATATCTTATTATAATCACATAGGTTACAAATCTTCTTATCTTCATCGACCTGTCTGAACGGCGTGTCGTAGTCGAATAGCTCATCGAGACACGCCTCTAACTCGCTCTCGAACTCCTCTTTACACTCGCTAAAACGCTCCAAGTGGCTGTTGTTTAGCTTGTTGATGAGCTTCGGCGAGTAGCCGTCGGTAAGCATCTGTGAGGCAAAGTACAACGAGGGCAACGTGTCGCAGTTGCTCGTGCGATGAACTATGTCGGCATAGAGCATCGTCTGAAATATGTTTGATACACGCTCCTGGCTGTCGCCTTTGAATAGGTTGTTTATGCCGTTGAATACAAGGTGTGGCGTATTGCCGCTCTTGTAGTCGATGATTTGTCGTGTGCCGTCCGCAAGCAGGTCGATGCGGTCGGCACGTCCTGCGATATTTACCTTGCGACCATTTGCGATAGGGTAGCGACACTTTACGTCATTCTCCAAACAGTGGATGCTATACCCCTCTTTTTCTACGTCATACCGCATTATGCCGTTAAGGATGTACTTGACGATGATGTCGCGTACGAGTAGCGTGTCGCCCGAGAACTCTGGCGAACGATCCTTGTCGGTCTTGTATATTACCTTGCAGATGTTTCGGTTTACCGCCTCCTCGACGGTGCTACGTTTGCGCAGTGTCTCAATTATACGTTGTGGATGTTGGCTACCTACGACCTTGTTCTTGACATATAGCTCCTCCATCGTCTCGTGCAGAATCAGACCGAACGTAAGAGCGTCTATCGTATCGTTGATGTCGTTTGTGCTACTTAGGTGGGCAATAGATGCGAAGTAGAACTTCATAGGACACTCAACATATCGAAATAGCGATGTGGGCGAGAGCATCGACCTCTTGTCGTCTGCATTGAACGCCGCCTCGTCAAGGTAACGTTCGAGCATCTTACGCTCATATTCGCCCTTTTTTATCTCTATTGGCGGGTTCTCATTAAGGCTTAAATCGACACCCACGGAGTACTTCTCGACGGGATATTTCGACTCGTAGTCGAGTTGGTAGATGTAGCGACTACACTCGCCCGTACTCTTCTCGTCGGCCTTTGAACAGTAGAGCATCGTAACACTCTCGGAACGCTGCACAAGGCGATAGAAGTAGTAGGCGTACATCGCTTCGTGCTGCTCGGGTGTGGGTAGCTCGTAACCTGCGCGTAGGTTGTAGGGGATAAACGATGACTGCGAGCTGCGGTCGCCAGGGAACGTGGCGTCGGTCATTGAGAGGATGATAACATTCTTGAAGTCGATGTTTCGCGTCTCCAAGATACCCATTATCTGAATACCTTTCAAAGGCTCTCCCTCGTAGGGTATGGTTATCGTTTGCAGGTGCTTGCGTAGCAGCGATATGAATACCTTATTCGAGGTCTTAATATTGCACTTAGCAAGCGAACGTGTAGTCTTTGTAACCTCTTCGAGGACGATGCGTATAAACTCGCTCTGTAACGGGTCTTTGCCCACGTCGGAGTCGGACAATAGCGACAGTGTTCGTTGTAGCTGCAACGATAGTGTCTGCCAATCGTCGGCTACGGTAAATATCGAGCCGAGAATCTCGTTTTTTGCCAGCGAGGAACCCTCGATAGATGGTATGCGGTCGCGTAGAACACGCTCTAATAGCTTGTTGGCTACCTCTTTGCAGCTATCGACGATGTAGGGGTGTGATAGTATGCCCGTAACATCGACGTGATAGAATATATCCTCCGTGTCGCGCCTATGACTATGTGTATGCAGGTCGATGATGCGCTCGATAAACGTATATGCTAACGTTGTCTTGATAGGGTAGCCCATCGTTACGTTTACCTGCTTAATCTCCTCGGGGATGGAGTGCAGTAGTGGTATGAGCAGGCTCTCGTCGGTCAGCACAATTGCCGTGCGCTTGTCTCGCTCCTCGGCGGGAAGCTTACGTAGTATCTCGGCTACATACTTGCACTGAGCAATGTTCGATACGCAGCCTACCGACTTAAATCTCTTAGTCTTGCCGTAGAAGTTGTTGTGCGATATTGCGTCGTGGTCGGCGTAAGCCTGTAAGTTTTTGCGCAGAAATAGCCCCGCCTCGTGTTCGCTGTTGGCTACGTAGTAGTTGTCGTAGTCCCAGTAGAAGTCGGCACCCTTGCTGCTGCGTTTTAGATAATCGAAGAGTATTCGCTCACTCTCGGAGAGGGCGTTGAAGCCCGCCACGATAAAGTGCTTGTCGATAAGCTCTATCTCTTCGCCGCGCTTGATGCGCTCGGCAGCCACACGATAGACCAACCCAGGATAGCCTATTCCGAGCGTTTCGAGTCGTTGGCGATACTCGGTGTAGATGGCGGGTAGTGTGCGCCATATCTTCAAAAACGCCTCTTTGTGCTTGGTGAGAGTCTCTTTGTCGGTTACGCTTGCCCAAAACGAACGTATGCAGCCTATGTGCGACTCGTCAAGGTAGCTTAGGTCTGCCTCCAACTCTTTGAGGTCGTTGATGTTGCGTAGGATGCGGTTGGCATCGACCATATATTTGTCGATAAGGTCGAAGTCCGAGATGAGCATATCGCCCCAAAAGTAGAATTTATCAAACTCCTCCGAGGGGTGGTACTTTTTATATATCTTGAAAAGCTCGCTAAGAAGCACTATTCGCTCGCCGCAATCAATGCCCGATATTGTCTCCATTAGCTCATTGATAGAGGTCCACGTAGGTTGCCATGTGGGGCTATCGACCAAAGAGGTAAGCGCATCGTTGAAAAATACCCTTGCTCTAAGCGATGGGAACATTATGGCCAATGACGATAGGTCGTTAGAGTAGCGCGATAGTAGGTCGGCTGCCAACTCTCTTTGAAAAGACATACGCAACAATTTACTTGGTCATTGTAATCTCTCCTCCAAATACGGGAATTTCACGGCGTAAAATCTCGGGATAGGTGTTGTAATATATCTTGCCACCTGTGGCCGTCTTAGCCTCCAAACGCTGCGAAGCATTGACCTTTACGATGGCATTGTGTGCCGATGTAACCACCGTGGACATACTCTCCAAATCAAAGGCGTCGTACTCAGCACTCGCAATCTCTGCCGTCTGATAGAGCGCCTTGCCGCTCAGTACAACACGACACTTTCCAGTGATGTCTATCATCAGGTCCATAACGTCGATGTTTGCCACAAACTTTGCGTCGCTCGAAATTCGTATGTCCAAGAGGGGTGATGATAGCGTCCCCTCCACCGAGGTATCCGCCTTAGATATGGCGATGTCGCCCAGTTCGTTGAAATAGACCTCTACCTCGGTTATGCTCTCGCGTTTGAGGTCGTTGCGCTCACGAATTTTAAGCACACCGTTCTTGTCGGTCTCTGCCGTAAACTTCGAGGTGTAAACGCCCTTGGTATCGTAGATGATGTAGGGGGCGTCGTCCTTGCCAATCTTGATGAGTTTTAGCTTGATGGGAGCATCGACATCAATGGCGCTGAAACTCGTAGTCCACTGCTTAATTGGGTTGCTGTCGGCGATAGGCGTCGAAGCCTCGATAGTCGGAACATTTTGTGCG
Source organism: Alistipes sp. (assembly GCA_017416915.1). GTDB lineage: Bacteria > Bacteroidota > Bacteroidia > Bacteroidales > Rikenellaceae > Alistipes. The sequence continues at coordinate 48,299 of JAFQAN010000016.1, forward strand.
CATACGTGCGCGATGCTCATAACGGCAAAAAGGGTGGCTATAAGGTGTCTCATACTATACGATTGTTAATAGGTTTTAATCTATTAAAAAGCAAATCTCGCTTTCAAACCACTAAGTTATGAAATAAAAACGAATTAACCAAGTATTTGACGAATAAATTAGCGGTATATAGACCAATTAGCCGATTTTTACAACAGAAAAGAGCGCCCCGCTACGTCGGGCTGCCTCAATGCCTACCTCCGAGTCCTCGAAAATGATGGTCTCGGCGGGCGTTACATTCTCTATCTGCATAGCTCGAAGGAAGCACTCGGGGTCGGGCTTTGCTGTGGTTACGTCGTCGCCCGTAAGGATGCCGTCAATACCCTCGTTTAAGTTCAAGTGTCGAATGACGTTGGCGATGTTATCTCGATGCCCTGTCGATACTATCCATACCTTTACTCCACCCTTGCGCTGTGCCTGACACCACTCCCAAAGCGGTGTATTCAGCCTTACAGAGTCGAAGTAGTTGGGGTATAACTCAATCTTTCGGCGGCGAAGACGCGATATTGTCTCGGGGTCCTCGAAGCCGAGCATACGCATAAACTCCATACAACGAACGCCGAAATATTTTGATAGATACTCCTCTTCGCTAAGCGTAATTCCTACCTCGGATAGAGTCTTGATGTAGGCGGCAGCGTTGGCTTGTCGAGTGTCTGCCAAAGTGCCGTCGAAGTCGAGTATAATTAGCTTTAACTGAGCCATGTTAATCGAATGATTGCATGCTTGATAGCGCAATGTTTTTTATGCGGTGATACTCCTCGGGATTCAGCTCCATAAAGAAGTAGTGTATCGGATCAACGCGCATATCGTTGAAGATAACTTCGTAGTGTAGGTGTGGTGCAAACGATAGACCAGAGTTGCCCGACATTGCTATAATGTCGCCACGCTTTACCACATCGCCAACCTTAACTCGTATGTCGAGTAGGTGGCTATACGATGTCTCGTAACCGTTGCCGTGGTCTATTATTACGGCCTTGCCGTGCGAAGAGTTCTTCTCCGACAGCGACTTTATCCTACCGTCGGCAGTGGCAAATACGGCTGTACCCTCGGGTACAAGGTAATCGACGCCGTGGTGTTCGCGCATTGTGCGGTGGAATGGGTTGATGAGAGGCTTTTTGCCAGCAGCAAGAAGCGTCAGTTGTCGATTGTTCACGGGTTGTATCGAGGGTATATAGTCGAGCTGTACGTCGTTTGCCAACATCGTATAGCTAAGGTCGTCGCTCGAACGCTGCATTGTCTGTGCTATATCCTCTGCCCTCTTGCGGCGTGATGTGAGCTGCTGAGATAGCTCATAATTATTGGTCGATACCAACTCTTTGAGTAGCTCATATCGGCTGTTCGAGTAGTCCGAAGAGAGGTCGTAGGGATTCGACTCGAAGAGTTTGCGGAAGACATTTTCGTCGCGAGCAACTACATTATCCATTACAAGAGATAGAGAGTCGTAACGCTCTGATAATATGTCGTATTGCTCGCGCAGCTGGTCTGTCGAGTGGCGCAGCTCTCGCTCACGTGGCATATCGACCGTCAATGTTAGAATTATGTGCCAAGCCACAATCATACCGACCCATACCAAGCCTTTGAGTAGGTGTGGTATGATGCGCTGTTTTAGCCTCTTTGGAGCTGATATGTTATCGTTGTGAGCCATCGCTATTTCTCGGTCGATTTTTCAAGTTGATTCATTAGGTCGATGTATGCCTCCTCGGACATATCTTTGTTGAAGTAGTGTATCGGGTTTACGGTGTTGTCGCGGTAGCGCACCTCGTAGTGTAGATGCGGACCCGATGATACGCCCGTATTGCCCACTTCGCCGATAACCTGACCGCGTGTTACACTGTCGCCCACCTGCACGTAGCGTTTCGAGAGGTGTGCATAGCGGCTTTTGTAGCCGAAGCCGTGGTTTACCTCGATTAGCTCTCCGTAGCCGTTTCGCCACTGAGACTGTGATATGACGCCGTTGCCCGAGGCATATACAGCAGTACCTATCGGCGCTGTGAGGTCGATACCCTCGTGCTTACGCCAGATGCCCAATGTGGGGTGCATACGCATACCGTAGAGGCTACTTACGTGGCGCAGCTTTGTGCGGTCGATAGGCCATATTGCGGGGATGACTGTCGAGAATTCCTCCTTGTTCTCTGCCATCTGCTGCGTGGTGTCGAGCGAAACTGACGCGTAGTAGATGTTGCGAGTAAGGCGGTCCATCTGTCGCCACGTATCGGTCATCAGTTCGCTGTATGTGTCGTTTTGCAGTGCTGCGTACTTCGAATCGTTGTAGTCGGAGTATATCTGCGGCATTGCGATAGTATCGACACCGAGCAGTGGACGATAGACGTAGTGGTCGCGGTGCTTGATGTCGGCAATGGTGTTCTCTGCCAAAGCGATACGCTCTTGCAGAATTTGATACTCCTTTTCGATAGCTCGGTTTTCGCGTCGTATCTTTGCCATCTTGGGTGTGTCGTGCCAGATGCCGACGACCATATTTCCGACGAGGGCAATGATGAGGGCAATGACAATCTTGGTCAATATGCGAGTACCTCTCGACCATCGCTTAGTCGAGTGATCTGTTGTTGCACCCTCTATTTTTGGCGTTATGCCCATCAATTGTAAATAAATTTATTAAAAAATCAATTTAACGCTACAAATTTACAGTAAAATGTGTAATTTTGCAACCGCGTAATAAATATAGGAGTAAAATTAATTATTTAGATATGGATTCAAATCAAGTTAGACAAGCGTTTTTGGATTTCTTCCAGAGCAAGCAGCATCAAATTGTGCCTTCGGCACCGATGGTTGTTAAGAACGACCCGACGTTGATGTTTACCAATGCAGGTATGAACCAGTTTAAGGATATATTTTTGGGCAATGCTCCCCGCAAATATCCGCGTGTTGCCGATACGCAGAAGTGTCTGCGTGTGTCGGGTAAGCACAATGACTTGGAGGAGGTAGGTCACGATACCTATCACCACACAATGTTCGAGATGCTCGGCAACTGGTCGTATGGCGACTACTTCAAGAAGGAGGCTATCGAGTGGGCGTGGGAGCTTCTTACGGAGGTATATAAGCTCGATAAGAGCCGTATGTATGCTACCGTCTTTGAGGGTAGCGAGGAGGATGGCGTGGCCTTCGATCAGGAGGCTTACGACTATTGGAAGCAGTTCCTGCCCGAGGACCATATCATCCGTGGCAATAAGCACGATAACTTTTGGGAGATGGGCGAGACAGGCCCTTGTGGCCCTTGTAGCGAGATACATTTCGACTTGCGCGATGCCGACGAGGTGGCAAAGACACCTGGTCGTGATATGGTAAATATGGGTCATCCTCAGGTTATCGAGATTTGGAACCTTGTGTTTATGCAGTTCAACCGCAAGGTTAACGGCTCGTTGGAGGCGTTGCCTGCAAAGAATGTTGATACGGGTATGGGCTTCGAGCGCCTCTGTATGATTTTGCAGGGCAAGAAGTCTAACTACGATACCGACGTATTCCAGCCTACGATTGCACGTATTGCGGCTCTCTCGGGCAAGGAGTATGGCAAGGACGAAAAGTGCGACGTGGCTATGCGTGTTATTGCTGACCACCTCCGCGCTATATCGTTCTCTATCGCCGACGGTCAGCTTCCCGCTAATGCCAAGGCGGGATATGTCATCCGCCGTATCTTGCGCCGTGCTGTACGCTATGGCTACACCTACCTCGGCTTTACCGAGCCGTTCATCTGCAAGCTGGTCGATGGTCTGACGAAGCAGATGGGACACCAGTTCCCCGAGTTGGTAGCTCAGCAGACCCTTATTGAGCGCGTTATTGAGGAGGAGGAGGCATCGTTCCTCCGTACCCTTGCTACGGGTATCAACCTGCTCGATGGCGTCATCCGCAAGTCGGCTAACGGCAAGATTTCGGGTAAGGATGCCTTTGTGCTTTACGATACCTACGGCTTCCCTATCGACCTTACCGAGCTTATCGCCAAGGAGCAGGGTGTAGAGGTCGATATTGAGGAGTTCGAGAAGGAGTTGCAGGTGCAGAAGGAGCGCTCACGAAATGCCGCTTCGCAGGATATAGACGATTGGCAGGAGCTGCTGCCCATCACCGAGAGTACGTTTGTAGGTTACGACACCCTTACCTCGGATGTCCGTATCGCGCGCTATCGCCGTGTTAAGAGCAAGAATACGGTAACTTATCAGTTGGTATTCGACCACACGCCGTTCTATGGTAACTCGGGCGGTCAGGTTGGCGATACAGGCTACATCGAGAGTGCTAACGAGAAGATAGAGATTATCGCTACCGAGAAGGAGAATGGTCTTATTATCCACGTTGCCAAGCAGCTTCCCGAGAATCCTGAGGCTCAGTTCCGCGCAGTGGTTGATGCCGAGGCTCGTCAGCGCGCCGCCAACAACCATACGGCCACCCACCTCGTAGATTACGCTCTGCGCACGGTGCTTGGTACTCACGTTGAGCAGAAGGGTTCGATGGTTGGTCCTATGGGTCTGCGTTTCGACTTCTCGCACTTTCAGAAGGTTACTGCCGAGGAGTTGCGTGAGGTGGAGCGCCTTGTAAATAGGCTCGTTCGTGCCAACTATCCTCTTGTCGAGAACCGCGAGGCTACTATGGCTGAGGCTGAGGCGGCTGGCGCTATTATGCTCTTTGGCGAGAAGTATGGAGACAAGGTGCGTATCGTGAACTTCGGTCCTTCGACAGAGCTTTGTGGTGGTACTCACACCTCGGCCACGGGTACTATCGGTATGTTCAAGATTATCAGCGAGAGCGCTATCTCGGCGGGTGTTCGCCGTATCGAGGCTGTTACGGGCGAGATTGCCGAGAATATGATATACTCTGCACAAGATATGATTTCGTCAATCGAACAACTCGTACACAACCCCAAACTGGTGCAGGCTATCGAGAAGATGCTCGAAAATAACGACTCTCTGAGCCGCGAGGTTGAGCAGATGCGTAAAGAGAAGGTTGCGGAACTCGCCGACCGTCTCGCTTCGACGCCGATGCGTAACGGCGTAGTACTCATCTCGCACACGGCGAAGTACCAGTCGGAGATGGTTAAGGATTTGGCATTTACTTTGCGTCAGCGTGTCGAGCGCTTGGTGATGGTTATCGGTAACGTTCACGACAATAAGCCTACGCTTAACATTATGCTCTCGGACGACATCGTTGCTTGTGGCGTTGATGCAGGTGCTGTTGTTCGTGAGGCTGCGAAGCTTATCAACGGTGGTGGCGGTGGTCAGAAGCACTATGCTACGGCAGGTGGTAAGAATATCGACGGCTTGCAGGCTGCTATCGACAAGGCTGTCGAGTTGATTATGGAGAAGTTGAATTAAAAAAGAGTAAGATATTATGAGTCAGAAAGTTTTATTGATGATTTTGGACGGTTGGGGCAATGGCGACCACTCTAAGTCGGATGCCATCTACTCGACCAACCCCGAGTATATCAACGCTATGACTAAGGCATATCCCCATGCCGAGTTGAAGACCGACGGCGAGAACGTGGGTTTGCCCAACGGACAGATGGGTAACTCGGAGGTTGGACACCTCAATATCGGCGCGGGACGTGTCGTCTATCAGGACCTTGTTAAGATTAATCGCGCTTGTGCCGATAACTCGATACTCGGTAACGAGGAGGTTGTCAAGGCATTTGAGTATGCTAAGGCTAACGGTGTGAACGTACACTTTATGGGTCTTGTGTCGGATGGCGGTGTTCACTCGTCGCTCGACCACCTCTTCAAGTTGTGCGACATATCGGCTCACTATGGCATCGACAACACCTTTGTTCACTGCTTTATGGATGGTCGCGATACCGACCCTCGCAGCGGTAAGGGCTTTATCGAGGCTTTGGAGCAGCATATGGCAACGTCTAAGGGTCAGATTGCCTCGATTATCGGTCGTTACTACGCTATGGACCGCGACAAGCGCTGGGAGCGTGTGAAGATTGCTTACGATCAGCTTGTCGATGGCGTTGGCGAGGCTGCTACCGATATGGTTGCCGCTATGCAGAAGTCGTACGACGAGGGTGTTACCGACGAGTTTGTTAAGCCTATCGTCCACGTTGATAGCGAGGGTAAGGCTATCGGCACTATCAAGCCCAACGACTTGGTTATCTTCTTCAATTACCGAAACGACCGCGCTAAGGAGCTTACTATCGTACTTACGCAGCAGGATATGCCCGAGGAGGGTATGCACACTATGCCTCTGTACTACTGCTGTATGACCCCCTACGACGCTAAGTTCGAGGGTCTGCACATCCTCTTCGATAAGGAGAACGTGCCTAATACCATTGGCGAGTATATCGCCGAGCAGGGCTTGAAGCAGCTGCGTATCGCCGAGACCGAGAAGTATGCTCACGTAACCTTCTTCCTCAATGGCGGCCGCGAGGATAAGTTTGCCGAGGAGGATCGTATCTTGGTGGCATCGCCTAAGGTCGCAACCTATGATTTGCAGCCCGAGATGTCGGCATACGAGGTTAAGGATAAGTTGGTAGAGGCTCTTGGCGAGCAGAAGTACGACTTCATCTGCCTGAACTTCGCAAATGGCGATATGGTAGGTCATACGGGCGTGTATGAGGCTATCGAAAAGGCTGTTAAGGCTGTTGATGAGTGCGTTAAGGATGTTGTCGAGGCTGCTAAGGCTAACGGCTACGAGGTTGTTCAGATTGCTGACCACGGTAACGCCGATAACGCTATCAACCCCGACGGTACACCCAATACGGCTCACTCGCTCAACCCCGTACCTATCGTGGTTGTGTCGGATAGGGTAGCACGTGTTAAGGATGGTATCTTGGCAGATGTTGCCCCCACGGTACTCGACCTTATGGGCTTGAAGCAGCCCGCCGAGATGACAGGTAAGTCGTTGGTAGAGTATAAGTAATACTTGCCATATAAACACAACAAGCCGTCCGAGTGGGCGGCTTGTGTGTTATATATGGGTCTGAGAGGTGTATGATTAAAAAACACCGCTACTTATGTAGAAATAACTATGGTGTTAGTGTTACCAACCCATAATATCCTTAGGAAGAATAATTTTATCATCTTTACTTGTTGTAAATTTATTCGGATCGTGTGCTATTTTTGCAGCGAGTTCATTTCTTAATTTATGACTCTTCGCTTTTTGCACTTTCTTTACACTATATTCATATGTGTAAAAACCTAATGATATACAAATTGATAATACTGACACTATGAATAGGAACCAACATATCATAGCAAGACAACATAGCCCATTCTTGCACGCATAAAATACTCCTATATAGGATATAATAAGGCAAATTAAATTCTGATTGAAATACTTGCCCCCAAATATTGAAAATACGCTATTATCCATAATTTAAGAATGTTATATAATTAATATCCGTATTACGTCTTTTTAACAAATTATAGATACTCCTAAAATAATTTCTAAATTAATTTAATACAAAAATATCTGCCTTAAAAGTTATACCCAAATATTTTATCGGAATAGTCGCGCCAATAACTTGCCGACTTATACGCGCTGACAGACTCCATAGGCACATATATTCTAACAGATGTTGCATTTGTATCAATACGAAAACCAGTTGGTGGAGTTGTGGGTTTGCAATAGACCGTCTGCAGCCAGTAGCAACGATAGAATGCATTTTCTCCAATCTTAGTAACGCCACTGCCAATAGTTACGCTTGTCAGCGCGGTGCAACCACAGAATGCATAACTTCCAATCGAAGTAACGCTATCTGGAATGGTAATACTTCTCAGTGAGGAGCAATCATAGAATGCAGAAGAATCAATCGTAGTAACGCTTTCACCAATAGTTACACTTGTCAGCGAGGTGCAATCACTGAATGCAGAACCTCCAATCGAAGTAACGCCATTGCCAATGGTTACACTTGTCAGCGAGTCGCAATAACGGAATGCATAACTTCCAATCTTAGTAACGCTATTGCCAATAGTTATACTCGTCAGCGAGTCGCAATTATAGAATGCCATCTCTTCAATCGTAGTAACGCCATTGCCAATGGTTACACTTGTCAGCGAGTTGCAATTATAGAATGCATAACTTCCAATCTTAGTAACGCTGTCGCCAATAGTAACCTTTGTAAAATCTGCTCCAATGAATTTTCCTTTGTCGAGGGATGTTGCAGATGGTATATTACAATTAACAATTAGCTCCCCTGTGCAACCAGAGAATGCATGACTTCCAATCGAAGTAACGCTTTCGGGGATAGTCATGCTTGTCAGCGAGGTGCAACCAGAGAATGCAGACTGTCCAATCGAAGTAACGCTTTCGGGGATAGTCATGCTTGTCAGCGAGGTGCAACCAGAGAATGCATGTTCCCCAATCTCAGTAACGCTATCGGGAATAGTTATACTTGTTAGCGAGCGGCACTCATAGAATGCAAAATCTCCAATCTTAGTAACGCCATTGCCAATAGTTACACTTGTCAGCGAGGTGCAGCCATAGAATACCCAACTTCCAATCGTAGTAACGCTATCGGGAATAGTTATACTTGTCAGCGAGTCGCAATAACGGAATGCATATTCCCCAATCTCAGTAACGCTATCGGGGATGGTTATACTTGTCAGCGAGGTGCAATCAGAGAATGCATAATCTCCAATCAAAGTAACACTATCTCCAATAGTAACCTTTGTAAAATCTGCTCCATAGAATGCTCCTTCGTCGTACCATGTTGCAGATGGTATATTACAATTAACAATTAATTCGCCTGTGCAACCATAGAATGCAGAACCTCCAATCAAAGTAACACTATCGGGAATGGTTATACTTGTTAGCGAGGTACAACCACTGAATGCAGAATTTCCAATCGACGTTAGATTAACAAAATATTGTAGTTCATCAAAGGATTTTACCGCATGAGCATAATCACCAAAGAACGATTCCGGGTAGTTGCCTTCGATAACCTTAACTTGTGCTGCCTCCTTATACGATAGTTCACCATCATCGTTGCTATCATATCGCTCTATACACACCTGTTTAACAATAGGGTCAGCAAAGTCTATAACAGGTTGCGCCTTTTGGCTAATATTAAAGCACTGTAGTATATCACCGCCTTTTGCACAAAGATTTACAGTTGCGCTACGTTCTTCGCTGCCTTCATTTTTAGCTACATTCAAAGTCAATGTCTCCTCTCTCACCGCGCGAGTATCTGCTAAGCTTATCCAAGCTAATGCTTCGTTAGGTATAATAACGTCGTATTCGAGGTTGGTAGTTACTTTAACAGCAACTGTACCCCCATCAGCCTCTACAATGTAATTACCCTCGCTGTCCGTGTCAAAAACCTTCTCTACACCTTTCTGTTTGAAACTTACGCTTTGTAACACCTTGCCATCAGCGCCTTTCAACTCAACCGTTGCGCTCCGCTCGTCAAATGACTCGTTCTCGGCAACGGTAAATATCAATGTCTCCTCGCGTACGGCACGCGTATCAGCGACGCTCAACCACGATTGAGCCTCTTTATCAATAACTACATCATATTCGAGGTTGGTAGTTACTTTAACAGCGACTGTGCCACCAACTGCCTCTACAATGTAGTTGCCATCGCCATTGATTTCGAATACGGGCTTCTCTGTGTCGTCGTTGCCGTCGTCGGGCTTCTCGTCGTTGCCATCATCGGGTGTTTCAGTCGGGGTGTTGGTTGGCTCGTTTACGCCTTCCTCCTCGCACGCCGTTGCAAACAAACCAATAAGCGCAAAAAGTGTTAGTAGTTTTTTCATAGTAATATAAATTTGAAGTTAAAATTGTTTCAAACTTTATTACCATACAACTCCTATACGGTGGGTTATATATAAAAAGAAAAGTGTGGAGTTGATTTCGTCTATTATAATGGAGGTTGTGGAATGACCCGAACTAAAACAAACGATACAATGCCCCACACTTGGATAGTATGGGGTATGCACAGAAAAGTGCATAGTCACACATAACTATACAAGAAATGAGTGTCATTCGTTTCTCCTTTAGTTCTGAAAACTTCCACATTTCCATTATAGGATATCGAAAACACTTTCAATATGTCTGCTATTTATGCAATAGCACTACAAAATTAAAAAGAATTTCCGAAACGAACAACACTCTTCGGGGACATTGTTCGGCGAGAATACAAAATATCCTATAAATAATATGTGTGTCAATTAGAGTGATATGTCGGGAAAGGAGGAAATAAGAGTTCGTTCGTGCAAATCTCATACACCAAAACAACAAGAGACACCCTGCGGGCGTCTCTGTTGTTTGTGGAGGATATGAGATTCGAACCCGCGTTACCGCGGAGCATATAATATTTACATTCCTCCTGTCCTCCTTTGGGAAAGGAGGAAATAAGAGTTCGTTCGTGCAAATCTCATATACAACAAAAGGCATCCATAAGATGCCTTTTTGTTGTGGAGGATATGAGATTCGAACTCACGACCTCTTGCATGCCATGCAAGCGCTCTAACCAACTGAGCTAAACCCCCATTCGCTGTTGCAAAGATATAGCTAATTTTCAAAACTGCAAAATAATTGCCATATTTTATATCTCCGATATAGAGCTTAGGCGTTGGCGGATATAGCTGCGGAAGTCCTCCGAGTCGATAATGCGGATGTCGTCGGCAAGTCCCAAGTAGAAGCGCCCAATGCCCAAATAGTTGCATACCTCCGTGTCGAGCAGCCAGTGCGAAGCATCCGTCTGTCGTAGGTCGCGCTCGGCGAGAGGGTACTCCTCGATAAGCAGATTGTGCGCAAGTATGCCGAGTTCGAGCTGTACGCGGTGAAGCTCAAAGCCCGTAGTACGGAAGATGTCGATATGTCCCTCTTGGTGGTCTGCCTTATGTTGCCACTCGCTGTCGAGAATATCGACCGAGCCTACGCGCGATGTGTTGAAGAGCTTGTTCATACCGCTCTCAGGCTCGTAGCACCACATCTGCACATAGTTGGTCGTAAAGCCAAACGGCTCGACGATGCGGTTGCGGCAGCCCGTGCGCGCAGAGGCGTAGTTGCGCAGCACCACCTGGCGGCGCTGGTCGATAGCCTCGATGATGCGGTTTATATTCTCCGCGTTTTTGCCCTTTACTATGCTGCTTGCCATCGACGTACAGTTATATACCGACGTGAGCTTCTTACGTAGATTCTGTTTGAGCATATTGGTATCATCCAAGCCTGCAATAAGCTGATTTACAATATGTGCCTCCTCGTCGGTAAAGTGTATGAGCTGCGATATGTCCTGAAAATGTTGGCTCTCCTTGCCAAGCTTATAGACGCCGCCAGGGAGCTTATGCACCACAAAGCCTGCATCCTTAAATGTCTCTATGTAGCGATATATCGAGCGGTACGAGGTGTCGAGACGCTCGGCAAGCTCCTCGACAGTATAGTTGATATGTCCCGTCATCAGCTTCATCAGACGCAACAGACGCTCTACCTTTGGTTGATCCATAGTACATCGGTTTTATATTGTAAAGGTACGCACTTTTTCTGAAATAGAGGCCAAAATGCCAAAAAATATTGCAACTTTGACACAGGTTGTCAAACGGTAGCAATACTTTTGCACGAAATGTTTAATGTATAACCTAAAAATGTTTTGTTATGGGTGTGATTTATAAGATGCAGTGCGACTGTGGAACGTCGTTTGACCATCAGGCGGGCGTCGGCTTCTTCTGTATGTGCCGTGATTGTGGCGAGCAGCAAGATGAACATTCTCCCTTTCGGTGTCCTGTGTGCAACAAGCGTTTCGACCCCGATAGCGACCTCTTTGCCGAGAGTGTAAAAGAGGTTATACAGTGGGATTAGTTACTCCTCGTCCCTGATAGGTATGGCGATAAGACGCTCGCCAAGCTTAACGCGGCATACACCATTGCGTGGCTCAAAGCCCATATCGTAGAGCGGCGGAATGACCCACTCGTAGCCACGACGGTAGCCCCATAGGTGGTAGTGGTGGTCCAACTCGACATCAGACGACACGCTGTCTGCGGCGGGGCGCAGAGCGTACTCCAAATACTCTTTAAGCTCGAAGATGCCGAGGTAGTGCGACCTCACGGAGTAGGCTATGCGGTAGTGTGCAGCATCGCCACGCTCCTCAAAGATGCGTAGGGCATGCTCCATAGCTTTGTCGCTCTTGGTAATCACATCCTTAGGCTCGAAAAGTGTCTTATCTTCGCGTATATAACGCTCCATCGTCTCGCGGTCGTGAGCGAGGGCGGCAAGAGCCGTAGATATTATGGCTATTGGGAAGTCGTCGATAAGCTTCGAGTTGTAGTGAGGAGTGCGGCGCGGATGGCGATACTCCTCGGTGCCAAGCTCCTCGGCGGGCTGATTGTTTAGCTCCAAGTCCCACGCGCCGTCGAAGTCGATTAGCTCCATTTCTCCGTCGGGACGTACTATGATGTTTTCGGGCTTTATGTCGCCGTGCGCACCGTCAGCCGCCAATGTGCGGCAAGCTAAACGGTCGAAAGCTTGGCTTAGTGCCTTATAGTCGGATGTGGGGTTGCCTATGTATGTGTCGAGCGGCTGACCCTCTACCCACGGCGTCAGGACGATGTCGATATACTCGATGCGCCCAGCCATAGTATATACGCCCAACTCCTTGCGCATATATGCCGAGCCATAAATGTAGGCGGTATTACGCTTGGGGCGGAAGTAGCACTTTACCAGATAGCGACCCTCGCGACCCATCACACGGCATCGTGCTGTAACGGTATTGTTACCTACGGCGATGGTATCCTCATCCACCCATATCTGGTCGAGTGTCCGCAGATATTTGACATTCGACAATAGGGTATTTCGTATTGCGATACAATCGACCATAGGAACAATGATTTGCAAAACAAAGGTACGAATATTTAGCCCGAATAGCAAATCTTTCCTCAATGATTTGGAGTTATGGGCAGATATAAACAAAAAAGCGTTGCGAGAATATCGCAACGCCTTTTTGCTACAATAGCTAAATATTTACATAATATCTTCGTTAGCCATAAAATAGAACTGCTTTGCAAATAGGTCGTAGCTGTTCAGTTTGGTAAATACCTCGGGAAACGACCAACCATAGTACTCGCAACGTTTAACCCATATATCGTATTTATTGGCATATTTCTCTGACTTGTTTTCGGGATAATCTACCAAGCGCGCTACCGCCATAAAGTCGCTATATATCATATCTTGAAGTTCCTTGTCAAATGTTGGAGACTTTGTGGCAGATAGATATAGGAGCTTATCCATCTTTGACTCCTTATTGCCATTAATCTTCTCCAATATTGCCTCTACATTGCTGCATAAGGTCCAAAATTTGACAATGAGAAGTATGCTTAAAACGATGCTTGCGATGTATAACAAAATAATAATAAAATCCATATCGTAATAATTTTAGTTATTCTACCTTAGTGTCTTTGGCTTTAAGAGGTGGCTATATACCTGCACAATAAACGTGTGGAAAAGTCCTTCACGATGCACCAAGCGGTGCTTCCAGCGGTTTGCCCACCAACGGCGAAACTTGAATACAAGGCGTTTTAGGATGTTGCCCTTTGGCGCCTTCTCCGAGAACTCGGGTGATATGATGTCGCCCAAGACGCGCTCTTCGAGAGCCGCGTTGCGTTCAAAGTCGGGGACATACTCCTTCGCCAACCCGAAATGGTCGATAGATATGGCGTTGAGCGAGTCGAGGAACTTGTGCATATTCATCTCGCGGGCGTAGTTGCTGAGCCACACCCAATCAACCTCAGCGTGGTAGCGCTTGACAAATAGCGCCCAGTCGATAACCTGGCGGAAGTTTAGCTCCGTAGAGGCGAAGTGCGATGCGGCGTGGCGCAACAAAAAGAGGGCATTGAGGTTGGGCGATGGAAGATATACCGCCGAGCTACCTACCTCGACAACCTCGCCCTTGTCCTCGTTGGCAAGGCGTTTTAGCTCGCGCTCGATATGCTTGCTCGACGTGTGGGCGTGGATATTGATGAAGTCGTAGTGGTTCTCGATGAGGATGCCGTTGATTACGAAGGTGGTGTGATGATGCACATCCTCGTCAATCTTAATGCCTTTCTCTTCGCGTAATAATCTGTCCGCCCGCTCCTGCTCGCCATATAGCCAGATGTCAATGTCGCCGCACTCGCGATGCTCAGGAGTAGGGTATAGGAGGCTTATGCCATAGCCTTTGAGTAGCATCATACGAATATCGTGGCTCTTGTAAAATGCAGCGAGCTTGCTAATAAGAGCCTCTTGGCGACGATAGCGCTTGACGATATTGTCGATGCTGAGTGCCCATTGCAATTTCACCGTGCGTTCAGGTAGTTGCTCGGTGCAGAGCAGACCTTCATTGGCAAGTTGTTCGATACCCTCCCACGCGATAGCGATAACGCCCTGCTTAGCAGCAAGTTTGAAGATGTCGGTCCAGTCGATGCGCTCGACGGGTTGCCAACGCTCGGTACTCTTTGTCAGTGCAACAAAGATGATGTTTATCAGTATTTTCGCCGTATCGTTACTTCTCACTATCGTACAATGTTAGCCTTGATCTGCTCGACAATATAACGTGCATCATCATCGCTTACACACGGACCGCTGGGAAGACACATACCTTGTTCGAAGAGCCTCTCACTTACTCCATTGGTGTAGGCGGGTGCATTTGCAAAAACAGGCTGTTTATGCATAGGTTTCCACAGAGGACGTGCCTCAATGCCAGCCTTGTCGAGAGCAATGCGCAGTGCCTCAACATTGGCGTTAGGCTCGCAGTCGGTATGTAGTGATGACGCGGCGTGAACAACGCTTCCTGCACCACCAACAGCACCCTGCACGGCAGTATCGTATGCATGCTCCTGACCTATAACCTTCAAATTGGGGTCGATAACGATAGTGTTTAGCCAGTAGTTACTATCGTATCTCTCAGATGGGTTTTCGTGTAACGTAATACCCTCGACATCAGCTAAAAGCTCTCTATATACATCGCAAAGGTGCTTGTGGTGTGCGATGTGATCAGCGGCTACGGTCATCTGTCCACGACCGATACCTGCGCATATATTGGACATGCGGTAGTTGTAGCCTATGTGTTCGTGCTGATAGTATGGGTACGCCTCGCGAGCTTGTGTAGCGTAGAACATAATCTCGTTCTTAGCGGCGTTGTCTTCGCAGATGAGCGCGCCACCTCCCGAGGTGGTAATCATCTTGTTGCCGTTGAACGAGAGTACGCCGTACTTGCCAAATGTGCCACATACCTTGCCATCATATTTAGATCCGAAGCCCTCGGCAGCATCCTCAATGACAGGAATGTCGTATTTGCGGCTTATTGCCATAATCTCATCAATTTTTGCTGGCATACCGTAGAGATAGACAGGAACAATAGCCTTTGGCTTCTTGCCAGTTTTTTCGATGCGGTCGATGATTGCCTTTTCCAGGAGTACAGGGTCCATATTCCAAGTCTCCTCTTCCGAGTCGATGAATATGGGTGTTGCTCCGAGGTATGTGATAGGATTTGCCGAGGCGCAGAATGTGAAAGACTGACATAATACCTCATCGCCAGCTCCAACGCCACACGCAATAAGGGCGAGATGAACGGCGGCTGTACCAGCCGAGAGAGCAACAACTTTCTTATCTTCGCCGACGAACTTTTCGAGGTCTGCCTCAAAGCCGTTCACATTAGGACCAAGGGGTACTACCCAGTTAGTGTCAAATGCCTCTTGTATAAACTTTTGTTCCTCGCCCGACATATGTGCCAAGCAGAGGTAGATTCTATTTTGTGCCATAATTAGTAAACTCCATTTTTAAGATATGATAGTATGTCGTTCATATTAAATCCTTCAAGATTGCGTCCAACCTTTCTGATGTCATTGTCAAATAACTTGATATACAAATCTATTGTTTCAGTGATAACATCACAATTTATATCTAAATACTTTGCTAATGACTCTAATGGTACTAATCCAGTGGGTATATCCTCTTCGATATATCTTAATTGAGGAACCGAATTACTTTGATATGTAGGCGTGCGACCAATAGTATCTGATAAAGATTCTCCTTCAATTCGTACAACACCATATGTAATATCTAACCAGTGTTGTGCGGATAACACTGAATTATTGAGATATTCAGTAAAGGTTCGACGAATCTTTCTAAGGATTTCAATATCATCTTCGTGTTCTGCCTCTAATGCACGTAACCCATTCGTGAGTTTTCGCCATATATCTTCACGTGGCGCACTCTTTAAGCCGAATACACTCATCCCGAGCTTATTGGCAATTTGAAGACGGACTTGATCAATTTCCTCCAATACCTTGCCAACATCCTTTCGTTGAGCTATACCCTCAACATAGAATGAGAATTGTCTATTTTCATCTTCCGCTTTCCTAATGCCATCAATATTTAGTAGATAGGTGGCACAATGAAAAACAGCTCCAATATTATTTAGTGATGTTAGTGCAGGTATATGTGTTACCGCTGCCTGTGGGAACAGAGTTTTAATAGACCTTACACTATCTTGTGTAAATGTGCCTTCCAAAGAACAGACCCAAGTTCGTTTACGACGCTTAATAACAGATGTCGTTGGACTTGGTCTTTTGCACGAATAGGGACATGTCGAAAAGCAAACTATTGGATAATGTTCTCCCAGAATCTTCCATAAATATGGTGAAGCTATTGTACGTGATGGCGACAGAATAATAGGGGGGCGTTTAATTCCCAAACTATCAACCGTAGCCATATCTCTTGCAGCCGACTCTTGATATATTGAGGGTAAAGCTACAATGATTACATCTGCCTGACTGACAAGTGTTGTTACGTCTGTTGTTACAATAGAGTCCCCAAGAGCAACAAATCTGCTTGGCTCGTGATTTGAGTTTTGAGGTCGTTCTAAAACAACTCCCCCTAATTTATTTATCGCTTCTACACTCTCGTTGCCATTTTTAGAGCCTCGGGCATATCCAATAACCTTATAACCTCTACTAATAAAGTCTGCAAAATATGCTAATCCACTTTGAGAGCTGATACCGTAAATGCCGATTGTCATTTTATATGTTATATATTTTTTGTTAGACCTAACTTGTGTCCAATTTTTTTGAATTTCTGCCGTAATGTCATTGTGTCTGTAATAATGAACTCTATAATAGGACGAATGTGTCTAAAAGAGAACCAATATATATTCCATATTTTACGATTGCTGAATATGAAATAAAATAGTTTAGATGCTCTATGTTTATGGCACTGTCCAAATACCACACTGCCATCTTTATTGATATCAGTTTGATAAACTTCAATACTAGTGATTTGTTTATGTTCTATGGATATGATGGGTATCAGAGATTGGCACATCCAAAACATTTTAGCATTCTTATTGGGCGTTTTATAACCAATTCTTGAAAAGCAAAAATTCCCTAATCCATAGAATATATATTTGTCTTTATATACTTCATATGGCTGAATGGCATGACTATGTGTTCCGATTATGATATCTGCGCCATCATCAATTATCTGATGAGCTAATGATGGTTGGTAGAAATCTGGAAGACTTCCACCCTCTGTGCGACCTCCCCAATGTAGTAGAACAATAACGATATCATATTTTCGTTTATATTCTTGTATCTCTTTTTTGACTCTTTGATAATCAAAAATATTTACATATACTTCCGCGCCATTGGGAATGGTAGGATTTGTATCTTTATGTACAAAATTCAATATACAAATAGAAGAATCATTATTCTCGATTATTAAAGGCTTTTGCGCATCTTCAATGTTTGTTGCTGCACCGATATGGCGAATATTATTATTATTTAGAAACGATATGGTGTTTTCGAATCCCTCCTTCAATGTGTCATATGCGTGGTTATGAGCGAGTTCTACTATATTTACACCGATGTGTTTAAGGTAATTCAGAGTGCTTTGTTTTGTTTTGACCCTGGTATATTTAGATAAATTTTCACCGAGGCCTTCACATAGTGACTCTAGATTGCCAACTATATATTCGTTGTTTTGGAGAAATTCCCCAACCTTATCAAATGGTCTTAATCCAGACTCGTACAATGAATTATATATATCATTAAATGATATATCTCCTAATACAGCAATCTTCATCTTAATTTATTGAAAATGTTTACCGTAGCCTTTATTCTGATTCAAAGATGAAATATACTTCATTTGTTCGTCTGTCAGAGAAAAATCAAATATCTCTAAATTTTCTTGAATTCTTTTTGGATTACTTGATCTAACCACGGTGATAATGTCTTGTTGTACAAGCCAACGAAGTATAATTTGACCAACACTCTTGTTATGCTGTTGTGCAAATTGAATTAGAGTTTCGTTATTCATAATTTCAGGTAAGATATTACCTCTTCCAAATGGAGAATATGCCTCAACCACTATTCCTCTATCGTTGCAGTATTGTATTATATCTTCCATTGTATTGTATGGGTGTATCTCTATTTGGTTTATCATAGGGATGCCCCCAACCTCCTTATACAATGTGTCAAGTTGCTCTTGGTTAAAGTTTGATACGCCAATTGCTTTTACTTTCCCTTTGTCGTATAGAGATATAAGTTCTTGATAAGCTTTCGTATTGTATTTAAAAGGTGAGTGAAGTAAGAAAATGTCAATAGAATCCACTCCTAATAATTTGCATGAATTTTTATATGCGCGACTGACGGACTGTTTATCAAGATGCAAGTAGCGACGATGTCCTAAATATTGCGTAGCACATATCTTGGATGTAATTAATATTTTGTTCCTATCCAAAATGTTATTCTGAATTGCAAATCCAATATCCCCTTCGTTCCCATACATATGTGCTGTATCGTATAACTCGTATCCAGCTGAACCTGCAAATTTTAGGGCATCAATAAGATGTCGCCCTTTAAGTGGGTATGTTCCCATCCCAATCATAGGAATTTTTAGCTGATTAGGTAGCACTTTGTACTCCATACTGTACGTCCTCCTTAATATTATATATAAGACTTCAATATCTCATATTTAGGTATTCCATCGCAAGTCTGCGTACACTGACCTGGGCAGAAATTACCTTCAATTAATTCAAACCCTTTTGGAGTTATTGCAACATCCCAACCTACATATCTGGCGTTTGGCATAACTTGACTTACCCTTCTAATGTAAGATTCTAGTTCTTGAATCATTGGAACTTTGTATCCAACAAAATTTATGCCTGTTTCAGGATGAGATGCAAGCCAATACCCTTTTGGATTGTAGCCCTCTTTATCAATCTTTCCCGTCGTCATATCAACGTGGCACATAACACCTCCACTATGGCAATTGCTAACAATAATTTTCTTAGTGCCAATCATTAGCAAAACATTTAAGAGATGAAATTCTCCATTTTGATCTATACAAGTCTCTACTCTAAGCGTCTGTAAAGAAGCTGGGTTAAGTTTTGCAATATCTGGGTGGTTAATCAATTTCTCCTCAATCATATATTGTTCTTTGCCAGCAGCCGCTTTATACTTGTCTATAAATTTGTCTGCCATTGTAGAATTAATTACAGATATTCCTATTCCCCAAGTTGAGTTAGTTGGCTTAATTACAACTTCGTCGTGAGATTCAATGAATTTACGAATATCCTCAATAGAAGAGTTTGCAGTGTATATCCAATCTCTTGTAACAAAATCCTTGAATCGCTCACTAAAAAGGTTCTTATGTGCCAATGTCTTGCGGGCATCGTCATCATAAAATGCTTTATAAAATAGTCTTTTATTACCTGATGTTACATACTCGGCTCTTTCTTTGCTTGATTTTTCAAAGAATTTTAACGAAATGTAATCATCTGATAAAGCACCGTACTTTACAATGCAATATATCATATCAATATATCGAAATAGTTTGTATTTATTGTACGGTTTAGGAATTAAACTCAATGATAGCCAAGAAGCTTTTAACTCTCGAAAAATTCTCTTAATCATAGTATCTACGTGTTATTTAATTACTAATCTATCTTTCTCAGATATAATGTTCTTGTTGATGTGGTCATCGACAAGGTTAATCATTCCATATTTAGTCGGTGATGTTATAAAATCACCCTTATATTTAGTATTAATGATGCCTGGCGCGCTAATAATTTTGCGCTCAATAGCTGTCGAAAGAGTGTTTGCGTCTGCTACGTATTTGGTAAGCTGCTCAATAGTTGTATGCTCCGTGTATATAGGATTCAATTTGGCAATTTCCGCGAGAAGATACGAACACTCTTCGATGAGATATTTTCGACGCTCAACGATAATGGGGTTGTTCATCTCTTTCATAATCTCAGCTTGATATTTCCTAAATATTCTGACGGCACGTCTAACTAATTTAGAGCTGTCAATAATATCCTCAGCAGTGGCTGCGTGGTTCGCCTCGCAGTAACTAACAACATGTAGAATATTGGGGTTCATCATCATCTGCATAAGAGTAGAGCGACCGAGTTGCCATTTCGCCTTATTCATATCTGGACTCAATGACTCGATTCCTGTGCGAGCTTCAATAACGATATTCGCAGGATTAGTTCTGCCGTTTGACATTTTACGAGCCATATCAAGACCTGCTGACATCTTTGCTAAGTCTGCGTAATCGCCCGTTTCCTTAGGTTTGTTGAACTGCATTTGGAGTACCATGTTTTGTACCCCGCACATCGTCATAACTGCGCTGATTAGTGCGTAACTGGTTGCGATAAGCGTATCGTGTGCCAAACGAGAACTCCATTGGTTGGGATCATTCATTTCAACAGGTATCCCTAATGATGCCAATGTGCGAACTGCTTCAAAGTGTTCGTGTATAGATTCTCTAACATTGTGAGGACCTCTGCCATCTAACTCATTAAACCAAAATAGTGGGATGGCCTGATGCGCTCCTCTTAATAGCCCGATTTCAAGACATTCGTGTATGAATGGTACAATGCCAACCACATGGCAATATGGTTTCATCGCTGGAAAATTTCCACATCTTGAAGCCATATATAATCTCCTAAGATCATCTTTTGTCTTGTATGGAACGCCACCGTCATTCTTCCTGTTCTCAAACATTTCTGGGTGTCCATAAAAACGCTGAGATAGGTCAGATGATCCTAATGAAATCTCATCAATAACTCTGGCTTCAGAGAGCATTCTAATACCCTCTACGGTTGGCTCAATATCTTGTGCTGGGACGCCATAGTGGCTTCTTAATACAGGAATATCCGACTCTTTGATGCGCGACATAAAATTATTAGTCGCATCAATAGAGGGTATTCTAAGAGGAGGTTCATTCTTGTACTCATCATTGGCTATAACTTCGTCAGCTAATTGATTAAGAATTTCTATACCCTTGGGTGCTATTTCTTCGCGGAGAGATTCAATAATGTTTCTCTTCTCTTTAACATCAAAAAAGTCGAGTGTCTCTACAACTCTATCCATTACCTCGGGATAAGGCTCGCACAATTCAATAGGAAATGGTAGTAGATGTAAGTTCTCCTTAATTATCTTGATTGTTTCTGGAAGTCCTGCAAACGAAATCTTGATGTCGTCATCAGTTTTAAGTAGTCCAGTTTCAACAAACTTATGTAGCACATTTTGTAACTGCTCAAAACCAATCTTAGGCGTTAAGCGATAGCTCAAACCAATGTACTTTGGTTGATATTTCTTTATCGCATCGAATAGATCGTCGTAAGTATTAGAGGGTTTTACTATTAATGAATTTACACCTACTAATTTTGCTATTTTGGCAGCATTATGCATGCCTTCCGTGTGTGGATCGTTGGCAAGTGAAGATGCCACAAAGAAATTATTGTTCATACATTGATCGTAAAAATATGTCATTGCCAGTTGCATCCAAAACTTTAATATTGCTTATCGCATATTGAATCTTGTCATGGAGTTCTTGCGGAGTATTAGCTTTTATTAATATGGATCCAACTCGATTGCTACTACCTTGAGGATGTAGTACCTCAGTTCCTGATGATACCGTTTGCGTGAAGCTGTCGATAATGTTTTCTGATATAAGTTTGTCTGTTCCGACTATTTTGTCGAACACTCCACCTATTGTGTATAAGTGGCATCTAGACATACATTTAGCCTCGCATTGAATATCCATGGATACTTTTTTATTAACCATTGCATCAATATTCGCATTTAATATGTTGAAGCCAGTATATTCATGGATAGTCTTATATTTTGCACCACCTCCAATTCTTGCTGAGAACTCAATAACAGCTATGTCGTCGCCATTCACAATTAACTGTATCAATAATGGAGAATATGTGAGATTATATGCCTGAGCAATCTTGTTTGCAATAGACTCTATTTGCTCATATACACCGATATTTAGAGAGGGCGGAATTATACTTTGGTATATAACCATCGTAGCATCGTTTACCTTGTATTTATTTAGTTGGCTCATCATTAGTATAGTAGCTTTTCCATCATTAATAAAAGCATCAACACTAATTTCAATACCCTCTTTAAATTCTTCGACTATCGCTGTATGCGTGCGGCTAAATTGTTGTGCTTGTTGAATATATTTAATACATTCTTCAATGGTCTCTACTCGCCTCACGCCCTTTGAACCATTACAATCCGCAGGCTTAACAATCAAGGGGAATTTTAATGATGCTATATCGTCATAGTTGTCATCCTTAATTACGCAATGCTTGGCTGTCGGGATATTATTTTTTACCATAATATCCTTCATTCGCTCTTTATTTGTTAGGTTGAGGGCTTGATTGTATGAAAGGTAACACGGTAAATTGAGCTTCTCTGCAACGTATGCCATAATGGGCAGTGGCTGATCTCCACACGTGATTATAATCATATCAGCATTTTCCTCCCTTGTCGATTCTAAAACAGCATCCTGATCCATCGTGCTGATTTGAAGATGTCTGTCTGCATAAGGCTTTGCAACAGGATTCTCGGCGTAGTCAATTAATATAATCTCTACATTCTCATACTTCTCTCGCAAAGATTTTATAAGAGCGATTTGGTCATTGCCCCCAGCGAGTACCATTATCTTTTTCATAGGCTAATTAATTGTGTCCGTTAAATCCAACTGAGCCAACTTTATCAGATGACGAATTGATATCCTTGCGTGAAATAACGTTTTTGACAGTTAAGAATATAATCTTAATATCTAAGATAATTGAAATGTTATCGACGTACCATACATCCAACTTAAACTTTTCTGTCCATGTAATAGTGTTTCTGCCATTAACCTGCGCCCAACCTGTAACACCAGGACGAACTTCGTGACGACGAGCTTGCTCTGGTGAATATAACTCTAAGTATCTAATCATTAGTGGACGAGGACCGATTAACGACATATCTCCCTTCAATACATTGATTAGCTGTGGAAGCTCATCAATCGAATAATTTCTAATAAATTTGCCGACCTTGGTTAATCGTTTTTCATTAGGAAGCAACTTCCCCTCGGCATCGCGCTCGTCGGTCATCGACTTGAATTTGATGACCTTAAATATCTTGGCATCTTTACCAGGACGCTCCTGGGTGAAGAACGCTCCTGCTCCCTTATTGGCAATCATTAGCCAAATGGTGATTATTATCAATATCGGAGACAGCACAAGCAACGCCGTGAGCGATATC
The DNA here is from genome assembly GCA_017416915.1 of Alistipes sp. Classification (GTDB taxonomy): domain Bacteria; phylum Bacteroidota; class Bacteroidia; order Bacteroidales; family Rikenellaceae; genus Alistipes. Next base: position 71,803 of record JAFQAN010000016.1, read on the forward strand.
CAAAAATCAAAAAAACGCTTGAAAAAGTGCTTATACATACGGGTTAGTGTTTACAATGTTTGATAATCGTGTTATATGTATGATTGGTCGTATAGTTGTTAATAAAGAAGTTATAACCATTATCGCCCATCTGCTTAATATCGGACTGTAACATCCTATCAACTGCCTCTACAAATCGCTCAACAGAGTTGCTGGGACACCAATACCCATAACCGTTCTTCTCGGCGATTGATCCTGTATCACAATTGGGGTCAGTTGCCGCAATAATAGACTTGTGTTCCATTATGTAGGGCAGAAGACGACTTGGATAGTTAGGTATTGTAAAGCGATAGTCCAAGAAAATGAGTCCAACATCACACGATGAAGCTAACATATCATAGTCTGTCTTGGGTAACGCTTTGAATAGTGAGACCGCTGAGGGTTTTGCCTCGTCATACCACGTGCGCAACTTTGAGTATTCTGTGCCGTTGCCGATAATTACAAAGTGGCAGTCGTTACGCTCTGCTACCGCCTTCATACACTCGATAAGGAATGGAATACCCTGAGGCTTGCCCATGTTGCCCCCATATATGAAGATAGGTCTATCCTGCGGTAAGTTATATTTTGCTCGTATATCGGATGTGTTATTAATCTTCTCCTTAGATGGTATATCGTATGAGTTTGGGGCGACCTCTACTATGCTGGGATCGACCTCCCTGTTGTGCTTGATAACGTATTCTACATTTGCGGGGCTCATACAGCCAATGTAGTCAGATATACGGTACAGTAGCTTCTCTTTCCTGCGGAATGACTTGTATAATATGCCCTTAACTCCTGTTTTTGATAACATCCCAATATCAATGGCATTTTGCGGGAATATATCTTTTAGTAGCAAATATGTCAGGGCCTGCGGATTTTGCTTCTTGGCATATTGAATTACCTTTGTAAAGGTAATAGGTGGGGTAGAGTAGAGTATCAAATCAAAACTAACTTTGCCCCAATACTTTTTGAGCGCTCTTGTAAACTGATACTCCATCAAAACCTGTCCTATACCCTTCTCTATAACATTTGTCTTCGTAAGGTTAAGTGTGCGGACGCCAAGAAAGTTGAAGCCGTTTCCCTTAGTCAGTTCTGTTTTTCGCTTTGATCGTCTCTCGTTGGGGGCAATAATATATACACTATGCCCCTCCTCTATGAACTTGCGAACAAGGTCGGTATATATTCCGCTTGTTTCAATATTGCGTAGCCCTGAGGACATTGTTAAGAAAAGGACATTCATAGAGTTTGGTTTTAGAACTTTCGCCAGACCATCTTGTTTACGACGCCAGTGTACGACTGAATCAACTTCACAACCTTCGTCGATACATTCTCGTCCGTATAGTTGGGTACAGGGATGCCATTGTCCCCCTCCTTGACCATCTCAACTGCCGTATCTACCGCCTGCAACAGCGACTTCTCGTCAATGCCCGCCAGAACGAAACATCCCTTATCCAATGCCTCGGGGCGCTCCGTAGAGGTGCGGATGCACACCGCTGGGAACGAGTGTCCTACACTTGTGAAGAATGAACTCTCCTCAGGTAAAGTACCACTGTCGCTGACAACTGCATAGGCGTTCATCTGTAAGCAGTTATAGTCGTGAAAACCGAGTGGCTCGTGCTGGATAACGCGCTTGTCCAACTCAAAACCACTCGCCGTTAAACGGTTACGGCTGCGGGGGTGGCAAGAGTAGAGTATTGGCATACCATATTTCTCCGCCATCTTGTTAATTGCCGTAAACAGCGATGTGAAGTTCTTCTCGGTGTCGATATTCTCCTCGCGGTGTGCCGAGAGCAGGATGTAGCGACCCTTTTCCAAGCCCAAGCGCGCGTGGATGTCTGATGCCTCTATGTCGGCGAGGTTGTTGTGTAGCACCTCAGCCATAGGCGAGCCAGTAACGTATGTGCGCTCCTTAGCCACACCCGAAGCATTGAGGTAGCGGCGTGCGTGTTCCGAGTAGCAGAGGTTCACGTCCGAGATAATATCTACAATGCGGCGGTTTGTCTCCTCGGGGAGGCACTCGTCGAAGCAGCGATTGCCTGCCTCCATATGGAAGATAGGGATGTGAAGACGCTTAGCGCCTATAACCGAGAGGCACGAGTTTGTGTCGCCGAGTACCAATACTGCGTCGGGCTTTACCGCCACCATAAGTTTATACGAGGCGTTGATGATGTTGCCCATTGTTGCGCCGAGGTCGTCGCCAACGGCATCAAGATATACATCGGGGTTGTCGAGCTTCAAATCGCGGAAGAATACGCCATTGAGGTTGTAATCGTAGTTCTGTCCTGTGTGCGCCAGCAGGCAGTCGAAGTACTTACGACACTTATTAATAACCGCTGCGAGGCGGATAATCTCGGGGCGTGTACCCACGATGATAAGCAGTTTAAGACGACCATCGTCCTTAAACGATACATCTGAAAAATCCTGTTTCAGTTCCATATCTATATCTAATTTTTATTGTTTCAAATCTATGCCTTTCCAAGCATTACTCGCGATAGGTTGCGCGATTTTGATATAACTTTTACTATTGCCAAGCTCGCCGTAAACACCACGATACTCAATAGTAGTTGTAGTATCGGCTGCGAGATGTTGATCTCATACTTTTGTGCCACCTCCACAAATAGATCTTGTGTAAGGTATATGCCGAGCGTCAGCTGCCCGATTTGTATCCCCGAACTGATAAGTGCCGACGAGCCAAAGCGTCTAACAACACCCTCAGCTACTAAGTACAGAGGGATGATTGTTACTGTTCCCGCTACGAGCATATGTGCGTAATACTTTATATATGCGTCGGTAGGCAAATACTTGAAAAAGTAAAATACGCCACCTGCTCTATACGTTACGTAGCATCCTACAACTGTTACGAGGCAGACTCCGCAAATCGCTACCTTATGCTTTGCTATCCACTCCGATACTCGATACTGGCTAAACAGCATACCTCCGATAAAGAAGGGTAGCATAGCCTGGAACGAGGTTAGGTGTGGTAGTGGCAAGCTGCGCGGTATAAGCATAACTGCGATATAGGCTATCAGCAAGCCGTAGTTGCCGCCAATCTTCAATGCTGCGTATGATAAGAATATACAATACAGCAGCACCCATATAAACCAATAACCGTAGGCTATCTCGATAAGCCAATCGTGGACTACGCCGCCAAGGCTCATTGCCCCTTGATGGTATATTATGCCGTTGATGATGAACTTTATTGTGGCAAAAATGACCATCGGTATTACGATGCCTCGTATGCGCTTCAATGCGAGTTCTCGTGGTGAGGTTCGACTAAACGACTTATACGATGCGCAGCCACTCAGAAAGATAAAGAGCGGCATCTCGAACATCGTAACGACCTTGAATATCGGAATATTCAGGTAGGCACTGCCGTAGCCCGTATGCTGAAAGCAGTGTCCCGATATTACGCAAAATATCGCAACGCATTTCAGCAGGTCCCAGACGCCATTTCGTCGTGTAGCTATCGCCTCGGTCGCAATCATCGATTATCTACCTTCTCGAAGAATGTGTCGGGGTGTGCGGGGTCGAATGACTCATTTGCCCACATTACGGTAACCAAATCCTCGGTATCGGATAGGTTGATGATGTTATGTGTATAGCCTGGAAGCATATGTATAGCCTCGATATTTTCGCCCGAAACCTCAAATTCGATAATCTCGTCCGAGCCAATCTTGCGCTCCTGAATAAGACCGTGTCCGCTTACAACGATAAAGAACTCCCACTTGGTGTTGTGCCAATGTTCACCCTTTGTGATGCCAGGTTTAGAGATGTTTACGCTAACCTGACCACACTTCTCGCTACGTAGCAACTCTGTGAAGCTGCCGCGAGCGTCGATGTTCATCTTCAACTTAAACGATGTCTTTTCCTTGGGAAGATACGACAAGTAAGTAGAGTATAGCTTCTTGGCAAACGAGCCGTTGGGTATCTCGGGGACAACGAGCGTTGATGGTTGCTTGTTGAAAAGCTCCAACAAATCGACAATTTCGCCAAGTGTAACCTTATGCGTGATAGGTGCGGCACAGTAGCGGCCATCCTCACGCAATACGGTATCTACGCCGTCGAACTCGCAGTGATGCTCCTCGCCTTTGAGTGCTGCAACCATCTCATCTACAAGGTCGTCGATATAGAGCAGTTCGAGCTGTGTCGAACGGTCATTAACGGTGATTGGCAAGTCGTTAGCGATGTTGTTGCAGAATGTAGCAACTGCCGAGTTATAGTTCGGGCGGCACCACTTGCCAAAGAGATTGGGAAAGCGATATACTAACACCTTTGCGCCGCTATTAGCACCATACTCGAAGAATAGCTCCTCGCCCGCCTTCTTACTCTTGCCGTAGTCGCCGTCGGCATATCGACCTACAAGTGTCGCCTGTATTGACGACGAGAGCATCACGGGACAGTTATTGCCGTGCTTTTTAAGGGTGTCGAGTAGGGTAGAGGCGAAGCCAAAATTACCCTGCATAAACTCCTCGGGGTTTTGAGGGCGGTTCACGCCTGCGAGGTTGAATACGAAGTCCGCCTTGCGGCAGTAGTCGTCTAATTGTTCAGGCGTAGAGTCAATGTCGTACTCATATATCTCTCCGATATTTATCTCGCCATAACTCTTGTTTTTGCCCTCGGCAATGGTGCGTAACTGTGCTACAAGGTTTTTACCAACAAAACCCTTTGCGCCTGTAACGAGAATATTCATGTTGTTATCTCTTTGCCAATTCCTCCTGAATATATGTCAGCGTGAGCATCTTCTCCTTAACCTGCTCGACGCTCAGTAGCTCGGTATTGTTTGAGTTGAACTCGGTAAGTGTGTTACGCTGTGCATCGCCCTCGCTGAAATACTTGTCGTAGTTTAGACCGCGCTTGTCGCTGGGGACGCGGTAGAAGTTGCCCATGTCGATAGCGTTGGCACACTCCTCGTTAGTAAGCAGTGTCTCATACATCTTCTCGCCGTGGCGGATGCCGATAACCTTGATATCCTCCTTGTTGCCGCCAAAGAGTTCGCACACAGCCTCTGCCTGGGTCTTAATGGTGCAAGCGGGAGCCTTCTGCACGAGAATATCGCCACTTGTACCGTGTTCAAAGGCGAAGAGTACCAAATCAACAGCCTCCTCCAACGACATGATGAAACGTGTCATACGAGGGTCGGTCAGAGTGATAGGGTTGCCGTTGCGAATCTGGTCAATCCACAATGGGATGACCGAGCCACGTGAACACATAACATTGCCGTAGCGAGTGCAACAAATCTTCGTCTTGTCGGGAGATATGGTGCGGCTCTTTGCCACGATAACCTTCTCCATCATCGCCTTCGATGTACCCATGGCGTTTACGGGGTATGCAGCCTTATCTGTTGAGAGACAAATTACAGTCTTGACGCCCTCCTCGATAGCTGCGGTGAGGACATTCTCAGTGCCTATGACGTTGGTCTTGACGGCCTCGATGGGGAAGAACTCGCATGATGGTACCTGCTTCAATGCCGCTGCGTGGAAGATGTAATCTACGCCGTGCATAGCGTTCTTTACCGACTGCAAATCGCGGACATCGCCAATGTAGAACTTAATCTTCTCGGCCACATCGGGCATCTTTGCTTGAAACTCATGACGCATATCATCCTGTTTCTTCTCATCGCGCGAGAATACGCGAATCTCGCCGATGTCGGTGCGTAGAAATCTATTAAGTACTGCATTGCCAAATGAGCCTGTACCTCCTGTGATAAGGAGTGTCTTTCCTGTAAATAATGACATATCTATCTGTTTTTGTTTGTTAATATTTCGTCGTATAATTCAATGTATTTGTCGAAACACGTTCGCTTGTCGAAGTTCTCCACGACGCGCTTGCGACACTCTTCGGCGTAGTGAGCTTTGCCTTTGTCGCAAATATCCACTATCGCGTCTCTTAGACCCTTGACGTCGCCTGCTCGCTCAACCACAATGCCCGTGTATGGCGTTATTGGCTCGGGACTACCGCCTGTGCGGTAGGTTATTACAGGTGTGCCACAAGCCATCGCTTCGAGATTGGTCGTTGGGAAGGTGTCAGCGTATGTGGGATTGACAAAAACGTTAGCTTCGCTGTAAAGCTCCGCTAATTCAGCGACAGAGTTGGTGCGCGGTATGCCCACAATACCCTCGGGCAGCTCTGCAATAGTCTTCTCGTTAAGACCGACCAAGACTATTGTGTAGCTCTGGTCGAGTTGCTCGCGTAGTTTGTAGAAGTCGAAGATGCCCTTGTCGGCGCTCCACGCTGAGGCTACACCTAATACGATGCGCTGTTTAGGGTCAATGCCAAGTTGGGACCTTATTCCAGACTCTCTACAAGGGACAAACGTTGCTATGTCGATACCGTTGTAAATTCGGTGTATTCGGCTATTTGCGAAGAACGATTGATGGGCCTCCTCTGCTAACCACTCTGATACAGGAACTATTACCAATCTGTCGCCCAACGAGGTGAAGTATTTGCGTTTTAGCGCATAGTTCTGTGCCGAGCGGTCGATGTATGTCTTGGGGTAGCTTTTTTTGTATTTACAGTCGTAGCATCCGCTCTTCCACTTGTCGCACCCGCTTTTTATGTAGTGTGCGCATCTTCCCGTGAATGTCCAGCAGTCGTGCAACGTCCATACTACGGGAGTATCTACGCTTTGCAAATACTCAAACAAAATAGGGTAGTTGATGAAGTCGCCGTGAATGTTGTGTAGATGGATGATATCGGGCTTAATCTGCTTAATCTGCTTAATGAGCTTACGGGTAGCGCAGCGCGATAGAAGACCGTGGCGGTCAAACCAACGGGCAATGCGTCGATGCCATTTAAGGCTCAACTTTGAGCCGAGTCTCAGCAATACGGAGCGCGATGGATTTACGTAGTAACCGTATGCCAAATAGCTCTTTCCTCCGCGATCTAATATACGTTCGCCAATCTGCTCGGCAATTTTACCTGTCGAACCCCAATTCGCCGTAGTATTGATTTGCAGGAGAATCATAGAGTTGATTATCTTTTACTGAGTATCTCGTTGTAGAGTTCTATGTATTTCGCAAAACACTTATCCTTATCAAAGTTCTCTTCGGCGTGCTTGCGACAAGCGGCAGAGTAGTACTGCTTGCCATTGGAGCGTATTTGCTCAATAGCTTTTACAAGTCCATTGATGTCGCCCTGTTCAACAACAAAACCCGTTTCGGGTGTTATTGACTCAGGGCTGCCTCCCGTTCGATAGGTGATTACAGGTGTTCCACAGGCCATTGCTTCAAGATTTGTTGTCGGGAATGTGTCAGCGTATGTCGGGTTAATGAACACGTCTGCTTGGCTATACAGGTTTGCCAACTCGTCAGCAGAGTTGGTGCGAGGTAGCCCTATAATTCCCGTAGGTAATCTGTCGATCTCTTCTTGTTTTATACCTACAACAGTTATTTCGTAGCTATTATTGTCTAATAATTCGCGCAGTTTACAGATGTCTGATAGGCCCTTATTTGATATTGCGATAATACGAGTGATATTTGCTTCTTCCCTCTCTTTTGGAGAAAAGACGTTTATGTCTATGCCGTTGTGAATTACCATAGATCTGCCATTGCAGAGATGCGATACGCTTACAAAATCATGTAGCCAATTAGAGCATGTAACAATATTAGTGTTTTTTTTCTTTGAAAATAGGCGTTTTTTCAATTGAAAGTTACGTTCAGAAAAATCTGTTAAAGCAGAAGGATAAACCGAACCATATTGACATTTTTTACACCCTGTTTTCCATTTGTAGCAATCGACTGAAATGAAATGCGCACAATGTCCAGTGAATGTCCAGCAGTCGTGAAGAGTCCAAACGATAGGAATATCTGTTTTGTTGAGATAATTGAATAAAATCTTGTAGTTAAGATAATACCCGTGGATGTTGTGTAGATGGATGATATCAGGCTTAATCTGCTTAATCTGCTTTATAAACTTCCGAGTAGCACAACGCGATGCTAAACCGTGGTTATCGAGTAATCGAGACTCCATTACGTGCCAATAAATACTCAGTTTTGAGCCTATTTTTATTAGCTTAGATCTGCTCGTATTTACGTCTCTACCGTAGGCAATATAACTCTCCCAGCCCTGCTGCATGGCAAGTTCGCCTATCTGTTCTGCAATCTTGCCCGTAGATCCCCAATTAGCGGTCGAGTTTATTTGAAGAAGAGTTGGCATAAAATAAAGTTAAATATAGCATTGAACTTGGGCATTCTCAATCTCTTCGAAATCGAGCGTAGATATGTATTCTCTCATTTTATTGTATAATTCGATCTCTTGGATTGATTTTACACAATTACGTAAACTATCTTCGTCGTTATTTTTGAAGACAAGTCCATTGAGTCCCTCCTTTATAATTTCATCCGCGCATCCAACTCTATCGCTCACTATGACTGGAATACCATTATTCAGTGCCTCTTCGACAACTACTCCCCATACTTCCGAGTAAGAAGGAAGTACAAATACGTCGTGATTTTGATAGATAGCAGGCAAATCCTTGTTTGGAATAGCTCCCGTAAAAACAATATTGTTTGAGGCTATACTCTTTAACTCACTCTCTAATTCTCCAAAACCAACAATTGTCAAAGTGCAGTTAGGCAACGAATTAAAGACATTAATTAGGAAGTGGAGATTTTTAACAGCGGTAAGTCTGCCTACGTAAATAAACTTTGTTACTTGGCCTCGTTCAATGTAAGCGGGCTGCTTAATATAGTTGAATATACCAACACCTTTGGTGATAATAGTATCTCCCTTATATCCCAGCCTATCTACTAACTCTTTTTGACTTTTGCCAGATGCATATACTTTTGAAATACGAGATATGAAAATACGTTTGATAAACCCTTTAAGGCCGCTTGTTGTCGATTCTAAATAGCTCGATTCAACGACGACGGCATTTTTTCTTTTAGCTGAAATAAATGCCCCGACCCATAGCGGTATCGAATCCCAACCGCTGAGAATGAGTTCTCTATATTTAGTTGATATCAGGATTTTGGATATCTGAATGATGCGTTTGAATCCCCTATCTTTTAGATGTATATGCTCAAATTGCATCGCTCCATTATAGAAATCTTCATTTCTACCATGAGAATGATCCCAAGTATATATTACTAAAAGCTTACATTGTTTATTAATTTCGTTGTATAGATTAATCTTATAAAAAGATGGCAGATTAGTAATGATAATCTTATCTACTGATTTTTTCATTGGTAAGCATATTTCTAATTGGACGAGCAGGATTTCCCGCAACGCGAATATATGGTTCAACATTTTTGGTAACAACGCTTCCTGCCGCTACGTGTGCCATAGTCCCTATTGTAATTCCTGGTAGAACAATCGAGCCAGTGGATACTACGGCTCCGTTACCAATGGCAACATCCTTAAATGTCCCCTCTTTTTCTATACAATTTCCATCTGGCGAAAAGCGATGTGTGCCAGTAACCACGATGGTACGACTCCCTAATTTTGCATAATCCCCAATGCTTATTGTGCTACCTCCTGCCCCGAAAATTAAAGCATCGTGGCCAATAAAACAACCATCTCCTATAATCAAATTCATTGTTCCGTATATTTTCGCAGAAGAAAATATCTCCACATTTTTGCCCACTTTAGCTCCTGCCCATCTAAGCAGTTTTGCCTTAAATTTATGGCAATGTGTTGTGGGCAGTAATTTGAAAATTAAAGAGCAAATAAAAAGTTTTTTAGTATTCATGTTTCGTTTATTTAATTTTGTTACTAAGAGCTACACCAAATAATAAGAATGGTATAAAATTGGTCGTTCCAGGTCCATAAGGATAGGTGGGTTCTGCTAAACTCGTAATAAAGGATACTAAAATGATTGCCCATCCGTAATGATAAGGGGATAATAAATTTGCATTAAAAAGCCCCTTAATTATTGAAACGGCCAAATAAAGATATAAGAACATCCATGGCAACGAGCCTATAATGCCGTATGATGATAATTTAAGGAAAAAGTAATTGTGTACCCAACCAATATCTCTGTTAAGTGTTAAATTGCCCCACAAGGGACTGATGGTGAAAATATCTATACTATCAACAATTACTTCTCCTCGACCAGAAGTGATGTCGTCTTCTCTATTTCTTGTAAAACTATCAATGAAGTAATCTGAAAGATAATAAACAATGCAACAAATAATTGCAATTGCAATAATATACCTGACTAATGATATATTTTTATTAGATTGCTTCAAATATTTGAAAATAACAAAGCTAGATATTGATATGTATGTAATTGATGCAAATCTAGCTCTAATAGTCAATATTTCCACAAATATTACTATTGAACATAGTGCTAGTAATATCCTAAGTGTATTAGGAATGTGTGTTGTTAATGCCACAAGAAGAGACATAACTCCAGCAATACATAGAATGGGTCCGAATGAATTTTTTGCATTCGTGAGATATGTATCCAAAATTTCAAATCCGCCAATATTCGTGTAAATTTGCATTAAACCAACGTATATCGACATAATTATGTATGTACAGCATATGAGCAAGATTTGTTTGTGAGAATATTCTGATGACGCCCCAATTATTAATGCAATTAAAGGAATTGTTAATGTCCTAATTTCCATTAGACTTTTTATAAAACCAAATGCGTATAGTCCCAATATTACAATTCCAATCGCAACTAATGATAAAGTATAAACCTTTATTTCAGAGTATTTCCATGATTGCCATATGTCTACGATTGATAATATGACAATGGCTGTTAATGTAATTAAGACGTAAGACATTGTTCCATTTCCAGTATACTCGCCCTCATTATTGAAGTACATAGGGTGATAACCGAAAATTATTAAAGCAATTAATGTTATTAATAGCAGGAATCTGGTATGTTTAATTAAGCTCATTTCTTTTGAGAGTAATTAATAGACTAAATAAATATCCAATTTGCCATAATAGCGTTACAATGGCGCCAGTTAAAGCTCCGTGACCAAAATGTATAATGGCAAAATATAGTGTTACAAGAATTCCAATATCTCTTATTAAGCGGGAGTACAGTAAGAACCAGTTCTTGCCATGCGCCATAAATTCTTGCGTGAGAACATTTGTAAGACTATTTATTACTGCTGTAAATACACAAACGTTTAGCACCGCTTGCAATCCGCTAAAACTCTCGCCGTACCATGACGTAATCCATCCTGATAATGCCAAGATTACTATGAACGGTATAAATGTTGAGACAAAATTGATTGCCAGCAACTTTTTTAGCACACTTTTGTTACGATCATTATCTTTATTGCTTGCAGATAGATGTGTTAGCGCAACATTTCGTAGTGCGCCAGGAATAAATAAGATGACAGCCATCCATTGACTCGCCGCAGATGATAGCCCAACTTCTGTATAATCTGAGAGTTTTACTAATATTAAGAGATTGCCCCAATGTGTGATTGAATATAAACTCTCTTGGAGTGCGATAGGAATAGAGAACTTTACAACCTCTTTAACATACTCTCGATTAATCTTGCCGTACTTATTTTTGTCGGTTATACATTTATTGATGGTAATTTTGTTTAGAACGGCATTGAAAATAAGCGAGACAATCAATGCAATTATAGCTCCGTTAAAATAGAAGAGGTATGTCAATACTACGCTCGCCACAAAAGTAAAGATGCCTGCGATTGTGTTATTTCTGGCTAACTCCTTATATGCGCCAAAGCCTGATAGCTCTCCTGTTTGAGTAGTATTTACCGCATTGAATATTACAGCAATAGCAGATAGACGAAGCGCACTTGTAAGATGCGGCGCTTCTAACCAAATCGCAACCTGTTTTGCACCAATAATGAGTAACAGAGCAATAAAACCACTCATCACAAATGTAATAATAGTAGCGATTTTATGTGTGTCCACAATGCGTTTATGATCATTGGTAGTCCTGCTTTCCGCAATAAATTTTGTAGCGGAGTAGCCCAATCCTAATGATGAGAACATCGCAATCATCATCAATGTATTCTTGATGGTACCGTATTCTCCATAAACTTCACTACCCAAAAAACGGGCTACCGCAATTCCAGCTATAAGCGACAGTCCCTTGCCTGCGGCGCTGCCTACCAATGCCCAAAACGAGTCCTGGAATAGGCGACTTTGTTTTAATCGATATGTTATGTTGGATAATTGCACTTTGAATACTTTTTAATCTCTTCTGAAAATATCTCGTGTATATACCTTGTCGGCGACGTCGTCCAATATCGCATCGTAGCGGTTGGCGATAATCGCTTGACTATCAGCTTTGAATTTCTTAATGTCATTGACTACCACCGAGCCAAAGAACGATGTGCCGTCCTCCAACGTGGGTTCGTAGATGATTATCTTTGCCCCCTTCGCCTTGATGCGTTTCATAACCCCCTGAATTGATGACTGGCGGAAGTTATCCGAGTTGGATTTCATCGTGAGGCGATATACGCCCACCGTAACCTCTCGCTCTTTATTGGCATCCCACATGCTCGACCCTACATAGTAGCCAGCCTTATGTAGCACTTGGTCAGCGATATAGTCTTTGCGGGTACGGTTGCTCTCCACAATAGCCGTCATCATATTTTGCGGAACATCGGCATAGTTCGCCAAGAGCTGTTTGGCATCCTTCGGTAGGCAATAACCGCCATAGCCGAACGACGGGTTGTTGTAGTGTGTGCCGATGCGTGGGTCGAGACCTACGCCCTCAATAATTGCTTGTGAGTCGAGTCCCTTCATCTCGGCGTATGTATCCAGCTCGTTGAAGTAGCTTACGCGCAGAGCAAGGTAGGTATTTGCGAAAAGCTTGACTGCCTCAGCCTCTGAAAGGCTCATATAGCGGATGGGAATAGCCTCTTTAACTGCCCCCTGCTGCATTAAACTCACAAATATCTCCGCCTGCGCTTTGAGGTCTGGGCGAGACTTCGGGTAGCCGACGATTATGCGGGACGGATAAAGACAATCGTGAAAAGCCGAACTCTCTCGTAAAAATTCGGGAGAGAAGAGCAGTTTAAGATTATCAACGCCCTCGTTATACTTTGCATACAAACTCTCGCAATAGCCCACAGGAACGGTTGATTTGATAACAATAGTTGCGTGGCTGTTTACCTCCAAAATCTTATCTATTGTCTCCTCGATATGGTGTGTGTCAAAGTAGTTTTTATGAGGGTCGTAGTTGGTTGGAACAGCCACGATTATCAGCTCTGCGTTGCGGTATGCCGCCTCAGCATCAAGTGTGGCGCACAAGTCGAGATTTCGCTCGGTAAAGTACTTATCGATGCAGTCATCCTGGATAGGCGATTTCTTGCTGTTGATAAGATCTACCTTTTCGGGTATCACATCAACTGCAACCACCTCGTTGTGCTGGGCAAGTAGGGTAGCGATGCTCAATCCTACGTAGCCTGTGCCTGCGACTGCAATTTTCATAATAAGTGAAGTTCTATAAGTTAGTAAACAGCGTTATTCTCTGCTATTTGTTGCGTAGTTCTACATCCAATGCCTCAAACTGCGAGTTCTTCGATATGAACTCGGGGACGGTCTGCTTCATGAGGCGCACCATGTCGGGGATAATCACACGATTGGCATACTCTTCGAGGTCGTCTGCAACCTTGACTGCATCCGCATAGTCATACTCTCTAATCTTAGCAATGCGAATGCGCTCGTGTGTCGTCGGCATAGTATTCTCTGTATTTGAAAGTACCTCCTCGTAGAGCTTTTCGCCAGGGCGCAAGCCCGTGTATTCGATGTCAATGTCCTCGCCAAGTGTCAGACCCGCCAACTTAATCATGCGCTTTGCTAAGTCCGCAATCTTCACCGACTCGCCCATATCGAAGACGAAAATCTGGTTGCCCGTAGAGAGCGTTGCAGCCTCCATCACCAGGCGGCAAGCCTCGGGGATAGTCATAAAGAAGCGTGTGATGTCGGGGTGGGTTACTGTTACAGGACCGCCCTTAGCAATCTGCTCGCGGAAGCGCGGTATTACCGAGCCGTTCGAGCCAAGTACATTGCCAAAGCGCGTGGTAACAAACTTTGTCTTGCCCTTCACCTCGCCCTTCTCTATGGCCAGACCGAGAGACTGTACGTAAATCTCGGCAAGGCGCTTGGTGCAACCCATTATATTAGTTGGGTTTACAGCCTTGTCGGTCGAAATCATAACCATCTTCTCAACGTCATACTCGATACACTTGTCTGCGACATTTCGCGACCCTGTAACATTGACATATACACCTTCGCAAGGGTTCTCTTCCATAAGGGGAACGTGCTTATATGCCGCCGAGTGGAATACAATCTGCGGGCGATAGGTGCGAAACGCAAAGTCGAGACGCGCTCTTTGACGCACATCGCCGATAATGGGCGTGAAGCTCAGCTCGGGGAAGCGCTCTTCGAGTTCGAGGCGTATATTGTGCATCGGAGTCTCAGCATTGTCGAACATTACAAGATGTTTGATGCCGAATGTTGCTAACTGACGACATAACTCCGAGCCGATAGAGCCTGCTGCACCCGTAACCATTATCGTCTTATCGCGGAAGTTCTCGATAATCTCGTGCATCGAAATCTTTATTTCGGGGCGTCCGAGAAGGTCCTCAATCTTTATCTCACGGATGGTCTGCTTCATAATCTTGCCGCCGACAACCTCGTCGATAGGGGGTGCGATAAGCACCTTCAAATCCATCTCCAAGCAATATTTAATCAGTCGCTCCTGCTCGGTCTTAGCTTCGCCGTCTGTTGAGAACAGCACACCGTCGATGTCGCACAACTCTTTGATATATGCCAAGTTATCTTGACTCTCGAAGTAATATACCTTGTGGTTTGAGATTGTGTGATTCTTCATTCGTGGGCCATAAGTTAGAAATCCCGCGATGATATAGTGTGTCGAATTTTGCAGACGTGTAATCTGTGCCACCGACTTGTCTCCTGTGCCGTATATGAGCAGACGTTGGCGACGCTTATGGCTCTTTATTCGCTTTTTGATTAGGTCATACACGACGAGCATCATCACTCTGACAAGTATCAAGGCGCAGAGCGATATTATGCCGTCGAAAATCAGAAGGGCGATAAGATGCACATCCTCTATGCCCGTTGGTTGCCACGCCCAGATGCCGACAAGCAATGATAGCTCCTTGCCAATTACCGCCAACGTAAATTTGCCTATTTCGCGCAGTGTCGAGTGGCGGATGACTGACTGATAGGTTTTGAAGACGTAGAACCAAATCAGCGAGAAGAGTAGTGCGCCGCCCAACCATAGCGATAGGATATGTGGGATGTGTGTGATTGGCGATACAAGAAGATGTATGAATATCAATGCACAAGCCGAAGCCACCGTCGATACAACGAGGTCTATTATTAGTATCAGTTTTGCACTGAAATACTGATCCAAATGTAGCTTTTCAAGCAATCTTATCATAGTGAGTCTGTTTTGAGTATTTGTGCGGGTTGCTCCCTATTCAATCTTTTCTAAAAAACATTCAGGAATGTACGATGTCGCCACGGCAACTATGCCCTCAATGGCTACTACGAGTCGATGGTTACCCTTTATGCGCTTGATGTATCCCTCAGCTCCTTTGAAGATGCCGTCAATAACCCTTACGCGGCAACCTGTTGTCCACTCTGATGATACATCTCCTAAGTACTCCATCCCTAAGTCATCAACCGATGTGATGCTGATGAAACGCTGCATCTGCTCATCGGGTATTATCGCAGGATGCTTCTCACCGCGGTTGGTGTAGAGCATCGCCTGATTGTTGAGCGTCGGTTGTAGCTCGGTGGCTTGCTGCGCAGTGCAGCGTACAAACATCAGCGATGCTATGGCTGGCTTACGACGTCTAATCTTTCTGCCGTTTACGATTTGCTCCACGCTCTTCATCGGAATATAACTCTCGATACTCTGAGTTTTGAGCAACGCCTCTATTTTGAGTGTTCTGTTGTAGAAGACCTTTACGGCGTACCAATGTTTTGGACTCTCGGATAGTGATACTTCGCTGATGTGCATACTCTCTATTCCCTCGCTATCGGAACGTATGTTGCTCCAATGGCGCAGTAGTTGGGATTAAGTCGGCTCTTTCCGACGTGCGAAAAGCTGCTCGATCCGAGTGCTTTGTCGTAATCCCGAAACCAAATTTATGTGGTTTTTGATTTCGAAAGGCAAAGGTAGTAAAAAAAAAGTAAACGACCAAGAAAGTTTACACTAAATTTCGTATGGTAATTTTTCTAAGGTTATATTGAACTTTATAATTATAGTAAAATATGGCAGAGTTTTAGTTCTTAAAAAGATGAAAATTTATCTATAACAGAATGAAAATTAATAGAGGTAGGGTAATTTTTATATTTCCTATTTTGACATATAATTTGATTATATTTCTAATTGCTATTGAGGTGTTGCAGATTCATAGTATTTGAAACTTTTGACAATATTCGTGGATATATTTTTGCCGATTAAGTCCAGCTGTAACAAAAATTGTGCAATAATTTCTCTATGAGGCTACGTTGTTTAACAATTTTTTATACCTTTGTATATATTTGCTAAAACTGAGCTAAAACTACCTAATAATGAAAAAGCGTATTCTTATAACTGGTGCGACTTCTGGTATTGGACGTGCCACTGCATTGCGCCTTGCCGCAGCAGATACCGAAATTATTATCACGGGGCGTCGCCTCGATCGTCTCGAAGCCCTTAAAGCTGAGATCGAGGCGCGAGGGGCAGAGTGTCAAGTACTCAATTTTGATGTTCGTTCCGAGAAGGAGTGTATCGAGAACTTAGAGCCTCTGGGACGTGTCGATATTTTGGTAAATAACGCTGGGCTTGCAGCGGGCTTGGAGCATATCGATTGTGGCGATACGGCAGATTGGGATGCGATGATTGATACTAATGTCAAGGGCTTGCTCTATGTTACGCGCATTATCAGCCGTGCAATGGTTGCTGCGGGCAAGGGTGGACACATCATCAATATAGGCTCTATTGCTGGCACTGAGCCATACGAGAACGGCGCTGTGTATTGTGCTTCAAAGCACGCCGTGCACGCAATTTCGCAGGCTATGCGAGCCGATTTGTTGAGTGCTGGCATCAAGGTTGGCGAGGTGCGTCCTGGTATGGTCGAGACCGAGTTCTCGGAGGTGCGCTTCCACGGCGACAAGGAGCGTGCTGCGTGCGTGTATAGGGGTGTTGAAGCCTTGCAGGGCGAGGATATTGCCGAGGCTATACATTGGATGTTGTCGCTGCCTGCGCATATGAACGTGAATGACATTGTGCTTATGCCGACTTGTCAGGCAGGAGCCTATTACACTTGTCGTAAGTAATTGAAAAATAGTGAGTGATGAAAAATATATTAAGTTTGTTTGTATGTCTATTTATGGGTGTTGCAACGCTTGTTGGCTGCGAGAAAGACCCCAAAACAGATGACCAAATACCTACTCCAACCATCACTTTTGAGTGTGGCGAAACATTGAGTATTGGGGGAGAGGCTGCCCCCGTGGTGGCATATTTTACTATCGAAAATCGAGACGACTCTACAACCCCCTCTGCGAAGTGTGATGCCGAGTGGGTGTCGGAGTTGGAGGTAATTGCCTCGGTGGTAAAGTTTCAGGTGTCGGCAAATGATAGTCGCCTGCCTCGCCAAGCAACAATAACGCTTAGTTGTGGTGGCTCGGAGGCAAAGTTGCTTGTTGTGCAGAGTGAGCTGTCGCGCCGTTACGATCTGTTTCCGCTGCTAAACAACTCGGATATTCCATATCGTATCCCCGCGGTTGCTGTAACTAATGATGGCACTATTCTCGCTGCGGCTGATTATCGCCATAGTGGGGCAGATATAGGTGTCATAAATAATGGACGTATAGATTTGCATATCCGTCGTAGCCAGGATAACGGTGTTACGTGGGATGCAATTACCCCTATTATTGAGGGACAGGGTGCATCATCGCCCGATTTTATGAATGTCGGCTATGGCGATCCGTGTATCGTGGCAGATAGGCTGAGTCCTCGTGTGCTGCTGATGAGCTGCGCAGGAAATGTCTCGTATCAGGCTGGCACTCGTCAGCGTCATCAGTGTATAGCACGTTTTTATAGCGAAGATGGGGGCTTGACATGGGGCGCACCTGTCGATATTGCGGAGAGCATATACTCAAAATTTGATAACTGCTCGTTTGGACCCGTTAATGCAATGTTCGTAGCCTCTGGACGCATTATGCAGAGCCGCACGACTAAAATAGCTGACTACTATCGCCTCTATTGTGCCGTTATTATGCGTGATAGAAGCAATACGCCTAAGAACTTCGTGCTGTACTCCGATGATTTTGGACTATCTTGGGAGGTGCTTGGCGGTGTTAGCAAGGCTCCCATTTCAGGAAATTGCGACGAGCCAAAGGTGGAGGAGCTGCCCGATGGCTCGATACTTCTAAGCTCGCGTTGGAATGGAGGTAGATACTTCAATATATACCGATTTGAAGATGCTGTTGCAGCTACGGGAACTTGGGGTAGTGCAGCTTTCTCTGGAAGCTCGAACAATGGTGTCGAAGCTCGCGAAAACTCTACTAATGGCGAAGTGTTGATTATCCCTGCAAGACGAGTTGCCGACGACGCCAAGGTCGATTTGCTTTTGCAGTCGGTGCCTCTCGGCCCTGGTCGTAAGAGTGTTGGTATTTACTATAAGTCGTTGGAGTACGATACCGACTATGCGTCGCCGAGTGCAATTGCCTCAAATTGGGAGGGGGTATATCAGGTTACAACCCTCAATTCGGCATACTCTACAATGATTTGGCAGCACGACGATAGATTGGCTTTTTTGTGGGAGGAGACCACATATTGTGAAGGACTGCCGCCCTATGGAGGTTACACTATCGCATACGATTGCTTTACCCTTGAAAAGATTACCAACGGAGAGTATCGCTACTGTGCCGAGTAGAGCTTCTGCCTATGAGACGACTTCTGCTACTGGTGTTGCTGTTTGCGCCTTTCTATGTAGAGGCGCAGTCGCATATGTATCGAGGTGGCTCAACATATACCTCTAATATATTATACACGTTCGATGGGAAGTATCTATATAGGGGTAACTCAACCTACTCATCCGATATAATATATACGTTTGACGGGCAGCGAGTCTATCGGGGCAACTCTACATATTCGAGCGATATTCTACTTACGTTTGATGGTCGCTATATCTACGAGGGCAACTCTCGCTATACGAGCGATACGCTCCTGACGTTTGATGGTAAGTACCTATATGCGGGACGTTCGACGTATAGCTCGGATATTGTATGTACGTTTGAGCGTCGCCACATATTTGCAGGAAACTCGACATATTCGAGCGATATTCTATATACGCTCAATGGTGAGATACCTGTGGCACTGCTTGTGTTATTGATGTGAGATGAGATAATGGTTTAACTAAATTTTACGTGATGGACTACCTATTGATACTTTTGGGCCTGTCGTTCGCCGTGTCGGCTGTGGGCTGGCTCTACTTTATCTACTTTTTTAGCATCGGCTACGGCTTCTCTATATCGGCATTGTCGGTCGCTACGGCTGTTATATTTTGGGATGTTTTGACACTCCCCGTAGCAATACTCTGTGGCGTACTTTTCATCTATGGCATACGTCTGGCGATGTATCTGCTGCTTAGAGAGCGCCGCTCGGCATCGTATAAGAAGATACTGTATCAGCCCGAGAATACCACAAAGAAGCCCCTCTTTGTGATGTTTATGATTTGGACCTCTTGCGCTCTGCTCTACGTCGGTCAGATAAGTCCTGCTACGTTCTACCTCTTTAACCTTGCCAGGGGCGCTGCTGTGTGCGAGTGCTGGGCGTGGGCGGGTGCCGTCATCGCTGCATTGGGTGTCGTTATCGAGATGGTGGCAGATGCCCAGAAGAGCGCCGCTAAGCGTGTCAATGCTCACCGATTTGTCGATACGGGTCTGTATCGTGTTGTGCGCTGCCCCAACTACTTCGGCGAGGTGCTTATGTGGACTGGTAGCTATGTCATCTGCTTTGGTGCTTGCTGCACTGTTTGGCAGTGGGTCATCGCTACGCTTGGATATATTGGTATCGTCTATGTGATGTTTAGTGGTGCGCGTCGCTTGGAGCTTCGCCAAACTCAGACTTATGGTAACGACCCTGAATTTCAGGCATATATCAAGCGTACACCGCTGATTATCCCGTTTGTGCCTATTTATAGTGTTGCCAAGCACACTTGGCTAAAAGGGTAGTGGGGTATGAGTGCGCCGAGTATAGACAATTCTACATCGGACGAGCGACGTGCCTATGTGCGAGAGGCGTGGCGGTGTCTGTCGGATTGCGAGTCTTGCGGAAAGTGTAAGATACTCCGAGGACGTGAGGCGGAGATGCTCTATGCCGACTATATCGACGGCAAACGGTCCTATATGGATATTACCTTAGAGATACGAAATATGACATATAAGGCTCTCTAATACCACTTCAATGTGTTATTGGTGGCCTTGTTGTGTTGTGGCTGAAATTCATTAAGAGGCTTAATGAGCTTTTTAGAATAACCTTGCCCGCTTAGTCATTCCTATATTTATTTATGGGGATATTGCCCCTTGTACGGATGTATTATAGACTGCCCTGCCGCGTCATAGCAACTCTATTTTTACACCATATTCTGCATTTGAGAAAATTTTGATTATCTTTGTTACGGCTTACGACTTTAAGCGTTAAGCCAATACATATAATGAGACATTTATTGTCGTAATCTTCAACATCGAAACTTGGCGGTTTTACACAAAACGAAGATTAGCAATCAGATGTCCACGATAGGTGTATATATCCACCACTGACATTGGCTCAGTGTGTGCTTATATATCATCCTGCGTGGGCTTTCTGTGTTGCTTATTCGTTTTGTAGG
>JAFQAN010000017.1 GCA_017416915.1 Alistipes sp.
ATTTTTGCCGAGTGTAGCACTCGGCGCCCTTCTGACACCAAGCCCTTGTCGTGATAGCGGCGCATCAGCGCCGCCTCAATCATTGGGCTGAATGGAATGTACGCTCAGTACTATCCATCCAGCCCAATCTCTTTATCGGCGACACTGCTGCACCACTCTGACGCCAAGATGCCACGCGCAGCCACGCACAGCTGAGAACGCCTGGGAACGCCTGGGTTTTTAAGTGTTCTCGCAGTCTCGTCGTCTCGCGGTCTCGTTGGCGCGCCACCCAGTCATTCTCAGTCATTCTCAGTCATTCTCAGGCGTTCTCAGTCTTTCCCAGCCAATCGCGCGCCTCAGCCAATCGCGCGCCTCAGCTCTTCTCAACCGCGCCCGACCGCGTACCCCCCCCAAAAAAAAACTATCTACAAAGCGCAAACCTCTATTTTGACAAAAAAAGCGACATTTAGCCAAAGCTGAGGCAGCCACAATTTTGGCAAAATATACCGTTTGTGTTGAAAAAGAGGGCGTTTATTGAATTTGTGCCAAATTCCCATTTTACTTGCGAAAAAAAAATTATTTTTGCATCGTGAAAAAGTGGTTTAGCCACTATTGTGAAGAAAATAAAGATATGTTTTATGAATAAACCAAGCTATTTTGCTCCCGAGATGGAGTTGCTTAATGTCGTTATCGAGTCGGGCTATGAGATGTCGATACAGGATGGCGACTCAATGGATTATGGTGATGGTGGCGAAGGCACACTGCTCGACTAACTCTAAAACCGATGACAATGAAACGATTTTATATTTTGGTTGCAGCGGCAGCTGCACTTGTAGGTTGCTCGGTTGAGGGCGACAATATGCCGTCGATAAATGTCGAGGCAAAGGATAAGTTTACGCTGATGGCAAACATCGCTGACGACACCCGTGTAACAATCTCGGGCGACAAGTTTACCGAGGTTAGCTGGCTCGCGGGCGACGCCGTTAAGCTCTCGTCGGAGGCTGGTGCTTCGGCAACACTCTACGCCGAGAGTGCTGGTAAGAGCGTCCGTTTTGTGGGCGAGGGAGAGTCTAAGGCTGAGGTCGATAACTACTACGCCGTATATGGTCGCACGGGTAGCTACTCGCTCTCGGGTAGCGTTGTTACGCTCAACTACGCAGAGCAGTATGGTGGTGCTGCCAGCGCCTCGGCACTGCTTGTAGGCAAGGCTGAGGGCGTGTCGGCTGCCGACCTGAGTATGTCGTTCTCGCCTGCCAATGCGTTGCTCCGTGTCTCGGTAAGTGGCGTAAGTGCAATATCAAAGGCGGAGTTCTATGCGTTGGATGGTAGCTCGTTTGCTACCTCATATAGCTACAATATCGCTACCGACGAGGTGGCACACACCGCTACGGGTAGTGTCATTGAGGTCAATGCACCCTCGGCATCGGGCTTCTTCATCTCGTTGCCTGCCGACCTGGATATGCCCAACTATGTTGTACGTCTTACGGATGCCAATGGCAACGTATGTACCAAGGCCTATTCGGCTAAGACCTTCACTAAGGGTACTACCACCCGTGTCGATTTTGAGTGGACTACACCCTCGGTTACGCTTGGTGCAAAGAGTTCGTATAGCTACTACTTGGCAGACGGCAACGGAGCGAATGCCAATAAGTTTACCGACCCCACCCTGATATACTTCTCTACGGGCGTCAATGGCGAGTCGTGCGACTCTTCGTATGCAAATGTTCAGGATGCCGTTATCGAGGACCTCGGCTACGAGATTGATGGTGTAGATTACACCTACTCAGCGGGTCAGGTAACGTGGAATAAGGCGAACAATACCTTCGTGATGAATAGCTCGGTATCGCCCTCTTACGACAAGACGTTGGGCAATAAGACCGCTATAAAGGCGTATATCAAGGTAAACGGCAAGAAGGTCTATTCTACAAACACTGTATGGCTTACGGGTCTGCCCTTTAACTATGATTTTGAAGATGGCTCGTTGAGTCAGTATGCAGCAGATGGTTGGACTGCTAATGGAACTCTTAATATGACAAGCAGAACGGGTGTGGCCCGAACATCAACTCTTGTATTACAGGTTAAGCGTCTCGGTGTCAATGAGTCTGGATTTATAGTCTCTCCTAAATTCTATATGCCGTCAAATATCAATGTTCAGGCGTCTATCCATAGAAGTGCTTATTTCTTGTATTGGGGAGGCTCGAAAACCCGTACGGGATATGTTGGAGCTGTTGCTAATACTACCACCAGCAACACATCGTCTGTAACATATACTTGTAGCTCTAACTCAGATATTGGAGGTACTATTTACGGAAGCGGTGAATGGCTGACAGCCTTTACGATAAGCCCCTCTGCTCCCTATATCAGTATTGATTCTGATGAGGGCGACTTCTCTTCTACGGCTCACCATTATTTCGTACACGAGGCCCACTTCCGTTATGCGCAGTAGTGCTTGCTGAAAGTTCTATGATATAGCTCGACCTTCGGGTCGGGCTATTTTTTTGGGGGTGATGTCGGACGTGGTTGATTAGGTCGCTTTTTTTTGGTCGTAAGTTTCGTATGTTTGATATTTTTTTCGTACCTTTGGTACGATATATATACTTTTGTCTATGGACCTGAAAAATATTAACGACATATTGTCGCGTCTAAGCCGTATGGCGGATGGCTGGCAAAAGAGGGGTAGTGCGCCCGCTATTGAGCGCGACTTGGCTCTTGAAGAGCTGCGCCGACTATACGAGGAGTTGCTACACGCAGAGGGCGACGCCACCCTTGCCGAGAGTGTCGGTGCAACCATTGCGGCAACAGCTCCCGCAGTAAACGAGATAGAGGAGGCTATTGATATTGACGCGCTGCTCGGTCTTACCGAGGAGGACTATGCCCCCAAGCCCGTTGCAGAGCCTGCACCCGAGAAGGTTATTGAGGTAGCAGCCGAGCCTACACCCGAGGAGGTTATTGAGGTAGCACCCGAGCCAATTATGGTTGAGGAGCCAAAGAGGCCGATTGTAGAGGCTGTCGTGGAGACCGAGGTTATCCAAGAACTCGTTGAAGAGGATGTTTTAGAGCCTACACCCGAGCCTACGCCTGAGCCTACGCCCAAGCCTATTTCTGAGCCGCAGACGGTAGCCATTGGTGGTGGGTTGTTCGACATCGACGATATTCCAGTGCGCACAAAGTCTAAACGCAAGATTATCTCGCTCTATAATGCCCCCGTAGCGCCCGCTGTTGAGCCTCAGGCTAAGGTAGAGCCTAAACCGTCGCCCCAACCAGCATCCACCCCTGCGCCGCAGCCTACGCCCAAGCCTGCGCCGCAACCTACGCCCAAGCCTGCGCCGCAACCCGCACCGCAGAGTGCGCCTACTCGTTTAGGCGATGTGCTTGGCGGTGGCGTTACCACCTTGGCAGACAAGATGGCGGACGATACGCAGCCCACGCAGCCGATGAATCGTATCAGCGACCTGCGCAAGGCGATAGGCTTAAACGACAAATTCTTGATGATACGAGACCTCTTCGATGGCGATGCGGCGCGTTACGAGGATACAATCGACACGCTCAACGAGTTTGATGACCTTGACGAGTGTATGATATACATTATAGAGAACTTCGCTTGGAATCCCGACTCGGAGGGTGCAAAGCTCCTCGTGTCGCTTATCGAGAGAAAGTTGGCGTAGTCCACCCCGACGAACAATAACCCGAATAGAATGACGTTAAACCTATAAAGAGAGAGTAATGGCAAAACTATATATCGTGCCTACACCCATCGGCAACCTCGAAGATATTACCCTACGAGCGATAAATGTGCTTCGTGAGGTGGACTTCATCCTTGCTGAGGATACACGCACCACATCGCATCTGTTGCGACACTTGGGCATCGAGAAGCCGATGCACTCGCACCATAAGTTCAACGAACACGCCACGGTAGGTCGCGTTGCTGAGAGTATAGCCCAGGGGCGCGACGTAGCGTTAGTGTCGGATGCTGGAACTCCTGGTATCTCCGACCCAGGCTTCCTGCTTGTGCGCAAGTGCGTCGAGGAGGGTATCGACGTGGAGACACTGCCAGGTGCAACGGCGCTTATCCCCGCCGTGGTACAGAGTGGCTTTCCGTGCGATAGGTTCTGCTTCGAGGGCTTTCTGCCGCAGAAGAAGGGGCGTATGAAGCGTCTTGCGGAGTTGGCAACAGAGCCACGTACGCTGGTGCTTTACGAGTCGCCCTACCGTGTTGTTAAGTGCTTAGAGCAGCTTGCTGAGACGATGGGTGCGGAGCGACGTGTGGCGGTGGTAAGAGAGATTACCAAGCGCTTCGAGCAGACGGTGCGTGGCACCATTGCGGAGGTGTTGGAACACTTCCGTAGCCACGAGCCTAAGGGCGAGTTTGTGATTGTTGTGGCGGGCTACGACCCCAAGGCGGAGCGCGACGACGAGGATGTAGATACCCAAACCGAGGAGTAGTATGGCGGCAGACAATAGCAGATATAATCTAACCCTGATGCAACGTTGTTGCGTCTCGTTGCTCTATGGCCTGTGTCGCGGTGTGGCGATAATGCCGCGTTGGGTACGCTACTACGTTTTGGAGGAGATTATATACTTCATTATGCACCATCTTATGCGCTATCGCCGCAAGGTGGTGATGGAGAACCTTCGCAACTCGTTCCCCGAGCGTAGCGAGAAGGAGCTAAAACAGATAGCGTCGCGCTTTTCGCGCAACCTCGCCGAGCAGATGATAAATACGCTGAGCCTCACGGGCTTGTCGTCGAAGCGTCGCCTAAAACTACTCACCTTCCCCGAGGCGGAGCGCTATGCTTCGGAGATAGCGGGACGCAACTGTGTCTCACTTGCGGGACACTACGGCGCGTGGGAGTATATGTCGATAATAGGTCTGCACGATAAGGGACATGTGGCTGTGGGCGTGTATCACTCGCTCGAAAGTTCGGTCTTTGACGAGTTGTTCAAGCGTATTCGTATGGGCGAGAATGTCGCCCTTGTGCCGCGCAACGAGGTTATGCGCTACTTTATCCGTAACCGCGAAGGTAACCCTATGAATATCGGTCTTATCGCCGACCAAAACCAATATCGCGTCAAGGACCCGCACTGGATAACCTTCCTCAATCAGGATACAATCTTTGCAGACGGCGCCGAGCAGCTTGCGCGACGTTTCTCCCTGCCCGTATATTACCTATGGCTGAAACGTCGTCGTCGTGGCGAGTATGAGTTGCATTTAGAGCTTATCTACGATGGCAACGAGGAGGTTGCCGAACACGAGATTACCGAGCGATATGCTCGTTGCTTGGAGCAGACCATACGTGAGTGTCCCGAACTGTGGCTATGGTCGCATAGACGCTGGAAGCAAAAACGTGAGTAGGAGAGATGGCAAAACTTAGCGTCGTAATACTCAACTACAATGGGCGACACCATTTGGAGCGCTTTCTTGGGAGTGTTGTTGCTAACACTTCGGGGGATGCCGAGGTGGTCATTGCCGATAACCACTCGACGGATGACTCGTTGGTGTGGCTGAGGCTCAACTACCCCGAGTTGAGAGTTATTGCGCTCGATAGAAACTATGGCTTTGCGGGTGGCTACAACCGCGCCCTTAGCGAGGTAGATAGCCGTTATGTGCTGCTTCTAAACTCCGATGTCGAGGTTACGGCGGGGTGGTGGCAACCATTAGTCGAGACCCTCGATAGCGACCCCAGCATAGCTGCCGTAGCCCCTAAGCTACGCTCCGTGGAGCGCCGCGACGAGTTTGAGTATGCAGGTGCTGCGGGAGGCTATATCGACTACTTGGGTTACCCCTTCTGCCGCGGTCGCATACTCTCGAAGGTGGAGCGCGACGAGGGGCAGTACGACACTCCGAAAGAGGTCTTTTGGGGTAGTGGTGCCGCGCTATGTTGCCGCCGCGACTGCTTCTTTGAGGTGGGCGCCTTCGACGAGACGTTCTTTGCCCATATGGAGGAAATCGACCTGCAATGGCGTATGCAGCTTGCTGGCTACCGCATACTCTCGGTGCCGAGTGCTACGGTATATCATCTTGGCGGTGGTACACTCCCTGCATCGTCGTTCAAAATATATCTGAACCATCGCAACAACCTCGCGATGCTCTTCAAGTGTTCGTCGCCCGTGCAGCGTTGTGTGGTTGCCATAGTGCGACCCTTTACCGATATGGCGGAGGCTTTGGCGCATCTTTTGACGCTACATCCACACCGTGCGTGGGCAGTGGTGCGCGCGTGGGCTACATTTATCGGCTGGCACAGGCGACTCGCTATGGCACGCCGTGAGGTGGTGCGCCGCGCCGACGTAAAACATATTTACCGCTTCTCGATAGTGGTGCGCTACCTATGTGGTTGGCGTAAGTTTAACAGTATGATGTGATGAGACGATTAGTTATTATACCCACATACAACGAGTGCGAGAATATCGTGCCTATGATTGATAAGGTGATGTCGTTGCAGCCATCGTTCGACCTGCTTATTGTCGATGACGGCTCGCCTGATGGCACGGCACAGCTTGTACGTGAGGCGCAGACAACCTATGGCGACCGACTGCACCTTATCGAGCGCAGTGGTAAGCTCGGCTTGGGTACTGCCTATATAGCGGGCTTTCGCTACGCTCTGGCAGAGGGCTACGACCGCCTCTTCGAGATGGACTGCGACTTCTCGCATAACCCCGATGACCTCGCCGCCCTTGATGCCTTGCTCGATAGTCGTGATGTGGCAATAGGCTCACGCTACTCGCGGGGTGTGAACGTGGTAAATTGGCCTATGGGGCGTCTTTTGATCTCCTACTTTGCCTCGAAGTATGTGCGCTTCGTTACACGTATGCCCGTGTGCGACGCTACGGCAGGCTTTGTGGGATACCGCCGCGAGGTGTTGGAGGCTATCGACCTCGACGCCGTGAAGATGAACGGCTACGGCTTTCAGATTGAACTTAAATATACGGCGTGGAAGCTCGGCTTCCGTATTGCCGAACACTCTATAATATTTATCGACCGTGAGGCGGGAACGTCGAAGATGTCGAGTGGCATCTTTGGCGAGGCATTCTTCGGGGTGCTACGACTGCCGTGGCGCAAGATACGACGTAGGAGAAACTAAACGACTAAACTTATGAATAGAAACGACGCGGAGAGGGCTACCGCACGACTTTTAGATGTTATGGACACGCTGCGCAGAGAGTGTCCGTGGGACCGTGAGCAGACATTCGACACGCTGCGCAACAACACTATCGAGGAGACATACGAGCTTGCAGATGCTATCACCGACAAGAATATGGAGGGCATCAAGGAGGAGCTTGGCGACCTGCTGCTGCACGTTGTCTTCTACTCGAAGCTGGGCGATGAGGTGGGCGCTTTCGACTATACGGATGTGGCGAATGGCGTGTGCGATAAGCTGATATATCGACATCCGCACGTCTATGGCGACATTCACGCCGACACCCCCGAGGAGGTGAAACAGAATTGGGAGGCTCTGAAACTGCGCAAGAAGAAGCGTAAGAGCGGTACGCTCGGCGGTGTCCCCGTCTCGCTCCCTGCTATGGTCAAGGCGTTCCGTGTCGGCGAAAAGGCGGCAGCCACGGGCTTCGACTGGGAGCGCAGAGAGGATGTGTGGGATAAGGTGCGCGAGGAGCTGAAAGAGGTGGATGTAGAGTTGCGTGCCGACGATAAGGAGAGGCTCACCGACGAGATGGGCGACCTCTTCTTCGCGCTAATCAACGCCTGTCGTCTCTATGGCGTGGACCCCGAGGCGGCATTGGAGCGCACCAACAAGAAGTTTATTCGTCGCTTTAACCATATGGAGCAGCGAGCCGTAGAGAGGGGTGTAACACTCCACGACCTCACTCTCGATGAGATGGAGGGCTATTGGCAGGAGGCGAAGCACTTGGAGTAGGGACAAAATAGAGGGAAATAAACGATAAAACAGATAAGATATGGCACTTGTAAGAAAGGTACGTGGTCACGATCCAGAGATTGGCGAGAACACGTTTTTGGCAGAGAACGCAACAATCATTGGCGATGTCAAGATTGGCGAAAACTGCTCGATATGGTACAATGCGGTGTTGCGCGGCGACGTTAATTCGATACGCATCGGCAACAACACCAATATTCAGGATGGCGCGGTGATACACACCCTCTACGATGGCTCGAAAAATCCGTCGCAGACCCACATCGGCAACTACGTGTCGGTAGGACACAACGCCATCATACACGGAGCTATCATCGAGGATGACTGCCTTATAGGTATGGGCTCAACGATTCTCGACAATGCCGTAGTGGGTACAGGTTGCATCGTGGCGGCAAATGCTCTGGTGCTGTCTCGCCAGAAGCTTGAACCCTTCTCGGTATATGCAGGCGTACCTGCCAAGAAGGTTAAGGATGTAACCCCCGAGCAGCGCGAGGAGATTATCAAGCGCACAGCACGAGATTATTGTACTTACGCCTCGTGGTATTCCGAGAATTTGTAATTTGTTGTGATAAGGGGTCATCTACTGCCGCTAACGAATTATCTCGTCAATGGGCAGTACGTCTAAGTACAGCCCATCGCCTCGAAATTCGCCGAGCGTTGTATCTGACGCCCTTCTGACAACAAATTTAGCTTGGCGTGATAAGGGTGCATCTACTGCCGCTAACGAATTATCTCGTCAATAGGCAGTACGTCTAAGTACAGCCCATCGACTCGAAATTCGCTAATCTCCCTAAAATAAAATGCAATGAAGCGACTAAAAAACAACCTAATACTACACATCCTCATCGCCGTAGTATTGAGCCTCGTCATCAACTTTTCGTATCTGCTATTGCCCATAATCACCGAGAATGGTCTCGATAGACGTACGATGCACGATGAGAACGAGACCCACAACACGGGTGTACTCCACATCGCCGATGACCTCTACGGCTACATCATCTGCGACTGCGAGCAGCACGACAGCGTCTATGTGTCGTCGTGGCAGGTGCGCTCGATGAAGCTCCAAGAGGGCGACCACCTACGCTTCACTACGCACGGCGTATGGGGTGACACGTTTAGCGAGGAGCAACTCCAAAAGGCACATCCTCGTCTGGATAACATCGTAGAGCGAAATGGCGAATCTTTCGACGTCGAGGCACTATACGACCGCCCGAGCCGTACCGTCGAGTTTATATGGCAGATAGCCTACTACGCGCTATTTTCATTCCTTCTAATAGAGGTGCTTACATACACACCACGCAGTGGTAGGCGTACGCGATGGTCGCAGTTACGTCTCACACTTTTTGCCATTGTTATCACCTGTGTAGGCGTCTATTTTGCCCCCGTAATGTCGTTCCACGAGGGGACGATGCGCATCGTATTCTTCTTCCAAGCCGAGCCTCACAACAACACCTACTTAGTGGTAATTACCAAGGCGGTGTTTATGCTTGTTGTAACGATGCTCTATGCGCACATCTACCGCCTTATGCATAGGCATCAGCAGATAGAGTTGGAGAACGAGAAGCTCAAAACCGAGAACCTTTCGACACGCTACAATATGCTCGTGGGACAGATTAACCCGCACTTCTTCTTCAACTCGCTCAACTCGTTGGCGATGCTCGTGCGCGAGAAGGATGATAAGCGGGCGTTGGAGTATATCGACCAGCTCTCCTATACCTTCCGCTACATCATCCAAAACGGGCAGAGCAGTACCACAACGCTCAAAGAGGAGATAGAGTTTGCCGAGGCCTATGCCTACCTCTTTAAGATACGCTATGCCGACAAGCTCTTCTTCGACTTCGATATTGACGCTCGCTACAACAGCTATCGTCTGCCAGCCTTGTCGTTGCAGCCGCTTATAGGCAATGCGGTGAAACACAATAGCATAACAACGAAAAATCCGCTGCACGTAACCATCCGTACCAAAGATGGAGTACTCGAAATCGAAAACCCCAAGCATCCTAAGCTCTCGTCGGAGCCTTCGACAGGCATAGGCTTGGAGAATCTAAAAAGCCGCTGGCAGATTATCGCGGGCGAGCAGATAGAGATTATCGACACGGAGGAGACCTTCACGGTGCGACTGCCATTAGCTAACCCCGAAAAATAGTAATCAATGAGACGAGTGATAATAGTTGAGGATGAGACGGCAGCTGCCGTAAATCTTCGCAGTATGTTGCAAAATATAGACCCTGAGACCGTGGTTGTCGATACCTTAGAGTCGGTGGAGGAGGCTGTGGCATACTTCTCCAATAGTGTTGAGGCGGATGTGGTATTTATGGATATTCACCTCGCCGATGGCGACTCGTTCCGCATCTTCGACAGTGTCGATATTAACATCCCTATCATCTTTACCACAGCCTATGACGAGTACGCCTTGCAGGCGTTCAAGGTAAATAGCATCGACTACCTACTCAAACCCTTCAAGGAGGAGGAGCTGCGCCGCGCGTTGGATAAGTTGGAGCGACTCACTACTGCGGAGCGTAGTGCCGCAGAGCGCAAGGTGCGCGAGGTGGCGGCTGCCGAGAGCCTTAACACGTTGTTGGTGCGCTACAAAGATAAGATTATACCCGTGGCAATGGCAGATGTGGCATTCTTCTACACCTTTGCCGAGCGCGTAACACTTACCACGCTCACGGGCGAGAGCTACCCCGTGGATAAGACCCTTGAAGCACTATCGCAGCAGCTAACCACCGAAGAGTTTTTCCGTGCCAACCGACAGTTTATCGTCTCGCGCCGTGCTGTGAAGGATATTGCCGTATGGTTTGGTAGCCGCTTAGCGCTCAACCTAACGCTCGAAACACCCGAGCGTATCATCATATCCAAGGCGCGAGTTCCCGAGTTTAAGCAGTGGTTGCAGTCGGCTCACCGCACCGTATAGTCGCTTCGACCCCGCGTAGTGCCGTTTCGCCGAGAGGTCGGTGTGTAGCGCCAAAAATGGGTTGTACCTTTGTACTAAGAAAAGAGATTTACTGCATTGTAAAACACTCTCTTTCCTTAATATAAATAGTACAACCCTAAAATTTTGTAGTTATGAAAAAGATGATGTTTTTGCTCGTTGCGCTGTCGGTGATGGCGTTGGGCGAGGCTCAGGCAGAGCAGAGAAGACCCCAAAAGGGATGCGCTCCCGTGAAGGTAAAGGTCGATATTGGTCTCAACAGGGATGGTTGTTACTCGATGCACGGTAAACCCTATTGTGGCGTCTGCGATAGGTACTCGAAGCCCCCGAAGAGGGGTTGCGGCAAGCATCACCACAAGCCTTATGGCAAGGGCTACGGCTACGGTAAGCCGATGAAGGGTTGCCCTGTGTGCGCCGATAGGTTTAACCCCAAAGGCCGTCCTGGTCATCACCCCGAATTTCACCCTGAATTTCGCCCCGATGGTCGTTCCAGTGGTAACCCCTACGGTCGTCCCAATGGTAACCACAACGGTCGTCCCAATGGTCGCAAATAATAACTCGATGGGTAGGAGGTAGTAGCTAATCTGCTACCTCCTATCTTCTGTCGGCTCACTATTGGAGTGGTGTTGGTCGGCTGACACCCATTTTTTGTCGTTTCACCGACGTAGAGGTGTGATGTAAGATAAAAAGTATTATTTTCGCAACGCGAAAAGCAGACAAGGTACTCAAACGTAAAATAGTAAATATAATATAAGGTAATGAAACGACTCTTAATGACGCTTGTGTTGTTGCTAACGGCGGGTGCTGTGGTGGCGCAGTCGGGCAAGGTAACAGCTAAGGTAATCGACAAAGAGACTAAGGATGGCGTGATTGGAGCTATCGTCGAGGTGGTATCGGTAAAGAATCCTAACGTGCGTAAGCACACTACAACGGGTGCTGGTGGCGCTGTGTCAATAGGCTCGTTGTCGGCAGGTAGCTACGAGGTATCTATCTCGTTTATTGGCTATGCGACAGCGAAGCAGACCGTAACGGTAAAGGGCGTAACCGACCTTGGTACGGTGGAGCTTGCCCCCGAGGCGGTAGCTATCGAGGCGGTAGTTAAGGAGGTGCAGGCGCTGCGCACATCGCAAAATGGCGATACGGTGGCATACAACGCTGCGGCGTTTAAGGTGGCTGCGGATGCCGATGTTGAGGGGCTATTAAAGAAGATGCCAGGTATCACCATCACCAACGGTACGGTTGAGGCGCAGGGCGAGCAGGTAAAGAAGATTTTTGTCGATGGCAAGGAGTTCTTCGCCGAGGATGTATCTACGGCACTCAACTCGCTGCCCGCACAGGCGGTCGATCGCGTTGAGGTCTTCAACAAGCTCTCGGATAATGCCGAGTTCTCGGGTATGGACGATGGCGAGGGCTACAAGGCTATCAACATCGTTACCCAGGCGAATATGCGTCAGGGAGTCTTTGGTAAGCTCTATGCAGGCGTGGGCTATCAGCCTAAGAGAGACGAGGTTACTCAGAAAGTAAAGTACAACGCAGGAGGTAATGTAAACTACTTCCACGAGTCGAGCCGACTGTCAATTATCGGTCTTTGGAACAATGTCAATCAGCAGAACTTCTCGTTTGAGGACATCCTTGGCGTTACTGGCGGCGGTGGCGGTATGGGCGGCGGTCGCGGTCGTGGCGTCGGTCAGTATATGGTGCGTCCACAGAGTGGCGTGGCACGTGTAGGCTCGATTGGTGTGCAGTACTCCGATTCGTGGGGCGAGAACGACAAGCTGAAACTCAACGGCTCGTACTTCTTTAACAGCACGCGCACCAAGAATAGAAGCGTCTTGGAGAAGTGGTACACGGCTCCTTCGCCTGCCGATACCTTGGTGCAGAGCGGCTACTCGAATACTCTGAATATGAACCACCGTCTGAACTTGCGTCTCGACTGGGCGATTAATAGGAATATGTCGATAATGTCGCGTACGAATTTCAGCTTTCAGGGTAACAACCCGTACAGCTTCTCGGAGGGTGTGCAGTATGGCGAGAGCGGCTACAACATTATGAAGGACTACTCTACGGGCGAGTCTAAGGCGTTCCGCATTTCGGAGTTCTTGCAGTATCGCGTGAAGCTCGGCAAGCCTGGACGTACCATCACCGTTGATGGCAACGTGCGCTACCGCGTGACGCCCACTGCCGAGACCGACAGCTACTCGACGCTATCGACGCTCTACGACCCCGAGCAGGGTATCTATTACCCCGATTTGCGCTGTGTTAAGTCGTTTGCTCCCGTCAAGGACTTCGTTACACGTGCCAACTTTACCTATACCGAGCCTATCTCGAAGTCGTCGCAGCTCAGCGCGCAGTATCGCTTCGAGTACAACGACCAGCAGATAGATAAGCTCGCTTATCTCACCCTCTCGGACTTCGACATTACGGGTCTTACACCCGATGCGTCGCTCTCGAAGCTGACGTCGAGCCAATATTTCGAGCATAAGGTCGGTCCTGGCTATCGCTATGCCAAGAAAAAGAACAATATAGTTGCTAACGTCTTCTATCAGTGCTCGTCGCTCAACGGTATGGTCGATGGTAAAGAGATTAAGCGTAAGTTCGACAACGTTACCTACTTCGTGATGGGTAACTTCGCCTTCAATGCGCAGAATACGTTGCGTATGTTTGTGTCGTCGTGGACCGAGAATCCCGATGTGCGCAACTTGCAGGATATTTACGATGTGTCGAACGCACAGTTTATCACAAAGGGTAACCCCGACCTGCGACCCGCATACAGCCACAACATCCGCGCTCACTACGTACGCTCGAATATCGAGAAGGGACGTACCTTTATGTTGATGTTTATGGCGCAGTTCACGCAGGACTATATCGGTCAGTCGGTGGACTTCAACCCGGGCGAGATGACTATCGACGAGGTGGCGTACAACCCCTTGCAATATATGACCTATGCCAACCTTGATGGCTACCGCTCGTTGCGCTCACACCTTAGCTACGGCTTCCCTATTTCGCCCATCAAGTGCAACCTTAACCTTATGGCGGGCGTAAACTGGACACGTACACCGTCGCTTATCAACGGCGAGACCAATATGACCAGCAATATGGGCTACGACGCGATGTTCACGCTCGGTAGCAACATATCCGAAAATATCGACTTCACCATCCAGTGGAACGGTACGTTCAACGATGCCAAGCAGTCGTTGGCTGCTAACGGCGGTAAGAACCAATACTTCAACCATACCGCCTCGGCAAACCTTAAATGGGTATTCTGGAAGGGCTTCTCTATAACGGCTGCCGTGAACTACAACCAGTATGTAGGCTTCACGAACGACTACAACGAGGACTACCTCATCTGCAACGTCTATCTCGGTAAGAAGCTCTTTAAGAATCAGCTTGGCGAGGTGCTTATCGGCGTGAACGACCTACTCAATCAGAACACAGCATTTGCCCGTACGGTAGGTAGTGGCTATACGCAGAACTCGTGGAACAGCGTTGTAGGACGTTACTTCACGGTGCAGTTTACCTACAACCTGCGTTACTTCGGCAAGAACGCCACTAAGGACATTTCGAAGTACGAGGGTATGGATATTAAGCCTGGTATGGGCGGCTTTGGACGTCCGCCTATGCGCCATTAAAACAGAAGCCCCGCAGAACTCTGCGGGGCTTCTGTTTTATGCGGATGTAGCCTACTTCTCGGCGAAGTACTTGTAGAAGTAGGGGATAGTCTCCATTCCCTTGTAGAACTGGTCGAGACCGTAGCTCTCGTTGGGAGAGTGGATAGCATCCTTCGACAGACCGAAGCCCAACAATATAGACTTGATGCCGAGGATGTTCTCGAAGCCCGAGATGATGGGTATCGAGCCGCCCGAGTAGAAGGGTAGTGGCTTAACACCGAAGGTGGTCTCCACGGCGCGCTCGGCAGCCTGATATGCGGGCATATCGGTAGGCGATACGTAGGGTGCGCCACCGTGCAGGAACTTAACATCAACCTTAACGCTCTTGGGTGCAAGGCGGCGGAAGTGCTTCTCGAAGAGCTTGGCAATCTTCTTAAAGTCCTGATTGGGAACAAGGCGCATCGAAATCTTGGCGTATGCCTTAGATGGGATGACGGTCTTTGTACCCTCGCCCGTGTAACCACTCCAAATGCCGTTCACGTCGAGCGAAGGACGTATGCCCGTGCGCTCCATAGTGGTATAGTCAATCTCGCCCGCTACATCGCCGAGGTCGAGAGCCTTCTTGTACTCGTCCAACGAGAAGGGGGCTTTGTTCAGAGCCTTACGCTCGGCATCCGAGAGTATGCGTACGTCGTCATAGAAGCCTGGAATGGTTATGCGACCGTAGTCATCGGTAAGCGATGCAACCATACGCGCCAAGACGTTGGCGGGGTTGGCAACAGCACCACCAAATAGACCCGAGTGCAAATCCTTGTCGGGACCTGTAACCTCCACCTGCATATACGTAAGACCACGCAAACCTGCCGTAATGGTGGGGGTGTCGAGACCAATCATCGAGGTATCCGATACGAGGATGATGTCTGCTTTGAGCAGCTTCTTATTGTCGGCGCAGAACTTGTAGAGGCTCGGCGAGCCAATCTCCTCTTCGCCCTCCAACATAAACTTCACGTTGCAGGGAAGCGTGTCGGTAGCAACCATCGCCTCGAAGGCCTTGGCGTGCATATAGAGCTGTCCCTTGTCGTCGTCGGCGCCACGGCACCATATTCTACCATCCTTAATCTCTGGCTCAAAGGGGTTGGTACGCCACTCGTCAATAGGGTCTTCGGGCATTACGTCGTAGTGGCCATATACCAATACGGTCTTAGCCTTCGGGTCGATAATCTTCTCGGCATATACCACGGGGTTACCCTCCGTAGGCATTACGTCGGCGCGGTCGGCGCCAGCCTTTACCAAAGCGGCTGCAAGCCACTCGGCGCAACGTACCATATCCTGCTTGTGTAGCGATGGCTGTGCGCTGATTGAGGGGATACGCAGGAGGTCGAAAAGCTCCTCCAAGAAGCGCTCCTTGTTCTGAGCAATGTAGTCGTTTGCAAGTTTCATAATAGTATGTTTTAGGTTGTAAATAATTGCCTTTTTAAGCCTTGCAAATTTGTTCTATTTCGGAAATAAAACGCTTCGCTAAGGCATCCGCCTCATCCATCGACTTAGCCTCGGTATAGACGCGGATGATAGGCTCGGTGTTCGACTTGCGAAGGTGTACCCAATTCTCTTCGAAGTCAATCTTTACGCCGTCAATATCATTGACTCTTTCGTTTGAGTATCTGCTCTTTATCTCGCACAAAATCTTATCCACGTCAATCTCGGGCGTAAGCTGAATCTTGTTCTTCGATGCAAAGTACGCAGGGTATGTCTTGCGCAGCTCGCTCATCGTCATATCAAGACCTGCAAAATAGGTCAAAAACAGAGCAACACCCACCAGTGCATCACGGCCGTAGTGCAACTCGGGATAGATTACTCCGCCATTGCCCTCGCCACCGATTACGGCGCCCGTATCCTTCATCTTCTTTACGACGTTCACCTCGCCTACGGCAGCTGCCGCATACGAGCAACCCTCGTAGCGCGAAGTAACATCGCTAAGGGCGCGTGAAGATGATAGGTTTGACACGGTATTACCCTTCGTGTGTCGCAACACGTAGTCGGCAACGGCAACGAGCGTATATTCCTCAACAAACATCTCGCCATTCTCCATCACGAAAGCCAAACGATCGACATCGGGATCGACAACAACGCCGAGGTCTGCACCCTCCTTGCGGATGACCTCCGAAATCTCGGTGAGATTCTCGGGTAGTGGCTCGGGGTTGTGCTTAAACTCGCCCGTAGGCTCACAGTTAAGCTCTACCACTTCGCAGCCTAACTCTCTAAGTAGCTGAGGTATTACTACGCCGCCTACCGAGTTTACGGCATCTACCACTACCTTAAACTTGCGACGACGAACAGCCTCCTTGTCCACTAAGCCGAGTGCCAATACCTGCTCAATATGCCTCTTGTTGAAATCCTCGCGCAGAAGTACGTGTCCTATGTTGTCGATGTCGGGGAAGGCGTAGTCTGTGTCATCCGCCATCGCTAATACCTGCTTACCCTCGGCGTCATCTAAGAACTCGCCGCGCTCGTTGAGCAGCTTCAAGGCGTTCCACTGACGGGGGTTGTGCGATGCGGTGATGATGATGCCGCCATCGGCCTTGTGTGTGATAACCGCCATCTCCGTTCCTGGTGTTGTGCAGAGACCTACGTCGATGACATCGACGCCCGAGCCGAGGAGCGTACCCTCTACAAGGCTGGCTACCATACTGCCCGACAGACGAGCGTCGCGACCAACAACAATGGTGATGCGCTTGCCAGGGTTCTTATCTTTGATAAGACGGCAGTAGGCGGTGGTAAACTTTACCACGTCAATAGGTGTAAGGTTCTCCGAGGGCTGACCACCTATGGTGCCACGGATACCCGAAATCGATTTAATGAGTGTCATAATATTGTTTTTTTTAATCTTGCTAACGTTTGGTTTATATGTTGCTTTCGTTAAAAAATGGCTAAAACATTTTGTGATTACCGACAAAATTATTAATTTTACGCGAATATTAAAAATAAAAACGATAATAATTATTGCTTCTTATGAGAACGATACCCTCTTCTGAGCTGATTATCAACGAGGATGGCTCGATTTTTCATCTTCACTTGAAACCCGAGCAGTTGGCAGATATAGTGATCTTGGTGGGTGATCCAGGTCGTGTGGCAATGATAGCGGAGTATTTCGACAACAAAGAGTGTGAGGTGTCGAATCGCGAATTTCTTACCGTTACAGGTAGCTACAAGGGCAAGCGAATGACTGTTATGTCCACAGGTATCGGCATCGGCAATATCGACATCTCGGTAGCGGAACTTGATGCCCTTGCCAACATCGACTTTGCGACACGTCAGACCAAGGCGGAGTTTCGTCGTCTTACGCTCGTGCGCCTCGGCACGTCGGGTGCTATTCAGCCCGATATAGAGGTGGGTAGCGTCATATTCTCTCGCACGTCGCTCGGTTTCGATGGCCTGCTGTCGTACTACGCAGGACGCGACGGCGTCTGCGACCTCGGTCTTGAAGAGGCCTTTATGAAGCACACAGGCTGGTATGAGAAGTTGCCCTATCCCTACTTTGTGGATGCCGATAAGGAGCTTTTAGAACTCTTCCGCGACT
Organism: Alistipes sp.; assembly: GCA_017416915.1. Taxonomy (GTDB): domain Bacteria; phylum Bacteroidota; class Bacteroidia; order Bacteroidales; family Rikenellaceae; genus Alistipes. The sequence continues at coordinate 17,986 of JAFQAN010000017.1, forward strand.
CTACCGTGGAGGGTATTACCATCGCCGCGCCAGGCTTCTACGCTCCGCAGGGTCGCTGGGTGCGCCTCGCCCCGCACGATATGGAGCTTAATGCCAAGATAGAGTCGTTCCGTTATGAGGGCCGCCGCATCACCAACTTCGAGATGGAGGGCTCGGCGTTGGCGGGTCTTGCAGCACTTATGGGACACCGCGCAGCAACAATATGCACCATCATCGCACAGCGTGTGGCAAAGGATGCTTGCACCGACTACAAACCCTTCGTGCGCCGTATGATTGAGATGGCTCTCGATAAGCTGGCAACACTCTAACCAAGCAGACAACTTAACAAAGCAACAAAATAGTAACAAAAATAGACGAAAGATTATGAAATTTACAGTATCAAGCTCAGCACTGCTGTCGCTACTTGCAACAACTGGCAAGGCTATCAGCAACAAGAACACACTTCCCATCCTCGACTACTTCCTTATGGAGCTGCGAGACGATGTACTCACGGTAACCACCTCTGACCTCGAAACAACGCTTGTAGGCCATCTTAAAGTGGAGAATATGGAGCGTGAGGGCGTCATCGCTGCACCCGCAAAGTTGATGCTCGACTCGTTGAAGGAGTTCCCTGAGATGCCCCTCGAATTTGATGTGAACGACACCACGTGGGAGATTAAGATTAAGTGGACGAGTGGCTCGCTCTCTATCCCAGGAGCAAGCGCCGTGAGCTACCCCGCAGTGCAGGCAGTGGGTGCGGAGCATAAGTCGATAATGCTCGACGTAGATATGCTCATCGCAGGCATCAACAAGACCATCTTCGCTACGGCAGACGACGAGTTGCGCCCTGTGATGAATGGTGTATATTTCAACTTCGAGACGGGCAAGATTACCTTCGTGGCAACAGACGCTCACAAGCTTGTGCGCTCTATGGCAGAGTGTCCTGATGTCGATTTCAACGCCTCGTTCATCCTTCCTAAGAAGCCCGCAAACCTGCTTAAAGGTGCGCTATTGAAGGAGGAGGAGCCAGTAAACGTAACCTTCGATGCCAAGAATGTCATCTTCGACCTCAAAAACTTGAAGCTCGTATGTCGCCTTATCGAGGGTAACTACCCCAACTACAACGCTGTGATACCTACGGCTAACCCCAACAAGGTGTTGGTGGACCGCGTAGAGCTTGTAAATGGCATCAAGCGAGTGGCGGTATGTTCAAACCCTACAACAAACCTGATCCGTATGGATATTGCAGGCAACAAGATTAGCCTTGCAGCACAGGATATCGACTTCTCGGTATCGGCAAACGAGACTATCTCGTGCAGCTATGACGGTCAGCCTGTAACCATCGGCTTTAAATCTACATTCCTTGTAGAGATTCTCTCTAACATCGACACGCCCACCGTGCTTATCGAGCTTGCAGACTCGACACGTGCAGGTGTATTCAAGCCTGTATATGATGACAAGCACGCAGGCGATGTGTTGATGTTGTTGATGCCGATGATGATTAACGCATAATTTGTTGTGATAAGCCGCAATCTGCGGCACCAAGCTTGTTCGTCTGAATGGGGATGTACGCCCAAGTACACCCCCATCCAGCCCAACTTCGACTTGGCACCACATCTTACGGCTTCTGACAACAAATTTAGCTTGGCGTGATAAGGGCGCATCTGCGGCACGAAACTCAGATGCCGCGAATGGAAAATACGTTTTAGTATGTCCCATCCACGGCACTATCATTTCGCACCACATCTGCAACCCTTCTGACGCCAAGCTGCCTCGCACTGCCACGCACGGTCTCGCTGCCTCGCCCGACAGCAAGCCGCCACGCACGATAGCGCTACTACACGGTGTCGGGTTACACTATACCATCGGCGCCCTTGTACCAAGAGCGCACATTAGACGTTGTAAAAATTGAAATGCTATGAACTTAAAACTTAAACGTCCGATAATCTTCTTCGACCTCGAAACAACAGGTGTCGATATAGTGAACGACCGCATCGTCGAGATTTCGATGGTCAAGGTTGGTGTCGATGGCTCAAAGGATGTGAAGACGCGCCGCATAAACCCCGAGTGCCCAATCCCTGCCGAGGCGACAGCCGTACACGGCATCACCGATGACGATGTGCGCGATGCCCCCACGTTCCGTCAGATAGCCAAGTCATTGGCAGCCTTTATCGAGGGCTGCGACTTCGGTGGTTTTAACTCAAACCGCTTCGATTTGCCAATGCTCGTCGAGGAGTTCCTACGAGCGGGGGTAGATGTCGATTTTAGTCGTCGAAAGTTTATCGACGTGCAGAACATCTTCCACAAGAAGGAGCAACGTACGCTTGTGGCGGCATACCGCTTCTACTGCGACAAAGACCTCGTTGATGCCCACTCTGCCGAGGCCGATACCATCGCAACATACGAGGTGTTGGAGGCGCAGATTGAGCGCTACGGCGACATAGGCGACACGGTGGAGGCACTTGCCGAGTTCTCGACACACGGCAAGACTGCCGACTTTGCGGGACGCATAGGTTACAACGACCGCGGCGAAGAGATATTTACCTTTGGTAAGTACCGTGGACGCAGCGTTGAGGAGGTATTCCGCGCTGAGCCAAGCTACTATACTTGGATGATGGATGGCGACTTCCCGCTATACACCAAGAGGGTAATAACGGAGATACGCCTGCGCTCAAAAAATACAAAATAGGACGTCCTACGACGCCCAAACTGCAAAAGTACACACTATGAAACTGCTACGCTCAATATTTGTAACTCTGCTTCTTGCCCTCAGTGTGGCGGCACACGCTATCGAGCCTTCGGGTGAGGTGGTAACGCTCAATGGCAAGAGATACTATGTGCATAGCGTCGAACAGGGGCAAACGCTCTATTCGATAGCGCGCACATACAACGTAACGGTCGATGATATTCTTGCTGCTAACGAGGGGCTTACGATAAGTACGCTACGCTACGACCAGACGATATATGTTCCCGTTGTGGAGCTATCAAAACGAGAGCAGAAACGTCTGAAAAGGGAGGCGAAGAGTGCTTCGAACGAGGCGCTACATACGGTGCAACCTGGCGAGACGGTATATTCGCTGTCGCGACGCTTTGGTCTAAGCGAAGAGCAGTTTATGGCGATAAACAACCTCTCGTCGTCGGCCGACCTTAAAGCGGGTATGAGTGTTCGCACAAAGGTCGAAGAGGCTGAGACGGATGCGGCGGTAGCGGAGCAGAGACCCAATGCGCAGCACCCTCAAAGCGAGGCGGCGACACCGTTGCATCCTGCCGATACGGCTCGTTACGATGCAGCTCTATATGATGCAATAAGACGTCAAGAGGCGCAGGCATTGGTCGATACGACGATGGTCGATAGGGAGACCTATGCCTATCTCTTTGGCGACGAAGAGTCGCTGAGAGATAGTGTGCAGCCGCTCGATATTGAGTTTTTGCGCTTGGGCGACAATAATGTATTAAAGGCGGCACTTGTGATGCCCTTCCATGCCAATAGCAAGGTAAATCCCAATGCTGTGGACTTCTATCGCGGTATGTTGTTGGCGATGGAGGAGCTTAAAAAGGGCGGTATGAGCATCGAGCTTTCGGTATTCGATACCGAGAATAGTGTGCCACGTATCAAGGAGCTACTCGCCTATGAGGATGGTCTGCTCGATGCCAACATCATCTTCGGTCCTGTCTATGAGGATGAGGTACGCCACATACTACCCCTCGCCGAGGATAACCATATACCGCTAATTACCCCCTTTGCCGATATGTCGGATATGAGTAGTCCTGTACTCTTCCAGATGCAGCCCGCGGCAGAGTTTAGGAGCGACAAACTCACTCAGATATTTCCCGAGGCTGAGGAGGTGGTATATATATACGCTGCAACGAACGACAACTCCTTTGTCTCGGATATGCGTGTGCTGACCGACTCGTTGCCGTCGCGCAGCCTAAACTTCGTCTATAACCGTCAGCCACTGCTCTATCGCCGCAATAGCGATGGCACGAATGGCGAATTGATAAGCGATAAGTCGTTGCTGCGTTCTCAGTCAAAGAAGCTCTTTGTGATAGCTGCCGACAAGGATACCGACGTTGATCGCATACTTGCCACACTCTCGTCGGCACGCATCTACAACGTCGAGCGCGGTCTGTCGGTGGGCGACTATGTTGTGGCGGGTAACCGTCGTTGGATGCGTATGGCGAGCTTGGACCGTCAGCTATTCTTCAAAAACAACGTCGCCTTCATCGTTGCGCACCACGCCAAGCGTCACGAGTACGTCATACGTCAGTTCGATGCTGCGTATATCAAGGCGTACCGTATGCTGCCAACGATTTTTGCATACCGCGGCTACGAGGCGGCAATGATCTTCTGCCGTAAGATGTTTACGGGTCTGGATGCCTCAATCTTCGAGGAGACCTTCTGCCCGCTTACAACAACCTATCGCTTTAAGTTTGAGAACGGTATGTACTCCAATAGCGAGTGGATATTGGAGCAGTATAACCGTAATTTCACAATCGTAGTAAAGTAGAAATGGCAAGTAATATACAATCGCCCATCCCCGAAAAGACCATTGAGCGTCTGAGCGAGTACCGTCGTACGCTCGTCAAGTGTCACGCACAGGGCATCACACATATCTTCTCGCACGTTTTGGCAGGTATGCACGGCATTACGGCAGTGCAGGTGCGCCGCGACCTTATGCTCATAGGCTTTTCGAGCGATACGAAGAAGGGCTACGACGTGAAGGTGCTTATCGACTTCATAAACAACATCCTATATAGCGAACAGCCAATCAATATGGCGATTATAGGTATGGGACACCTCGGTCAGGCTATCACAAAGTACTTCAATAGCAAGGGTTTGAAGATGCGCATCACCGCAGCTTTTGATATCGCCGAGGATAAGGTGGGTAGGACTATCGACAATATATCGTGCTACCATATCGACGAGTTTGAACAACGTGTCGAGGAGCTTGACATAAGTATCGTCATCGTCTCGTCGCCCACGTCGGCGGCATCATCGTTGGTGCTGCCCATCATCAACGCAGGTATCAAGGGTGTGCTTAACTTCACCTCTGCACCGCTTAACTTCCCGCAGGGCATCGTCGTCGAGAACTACGATATCACAACGCTCTTGGAGAAGGTCGCCTACTTCGTGAAGGTTGCCGAGGAGAGCAATAATTAGCTATGCAACTGCACTACGGTTTCGATAATGTCGCTATTGAGCGCGCGGTGGTTACCGTGGGTTCGTTTGATGGTGTTCACGCAGGACACCATCTGCTTCTACGAAGCCTTACCGATATGGCTCATAGGCTCTGTGCCGAGAGTGTGGTTATTACCTTCGAGCCGCATCCGCGTATAGCCCTCGGTCGTGCAGAGGGACTTAGGTTGCTTACCACGGTTGAGGAGCGTGCCTACCTCTTGGCTCAGTATGGCATTGATAGGGTTGTTGTCGCCACCTTTGACGAGGCGTTTCGTAGTCAGCCTTATGGGGCTTTTGTTCGCGATATGCTTGTCGGTAAACTATCAATGGTTGGTATGGTTGTGGGTTACAACCACCGTTTTGGTCGTGGTAGCGAGGGTAGCTACGAGCAACTTGTGCCGCTTAGCCGTGAGCTTGGCTTCGAGGTTGTGCGTGTCGAGCAGTATCGCGACGAGGGGTCAAAGATTAGCTCTACGGAGGTGCGTAAGCTACTTATGGCGGGCAACATTAGCCGTGCGGCACGACTGATGCAGCACCCCTATATAGTAATGGGTGTGGTGCAGAGAGGTCTTCTTAGTGTGGATGATGAGTATAAGCTGTTACCCTCAGATGGCAGCTATCGCGCTACGGTAAATGGTGCGGCAACAGATATTGAGATATGCGATAGGCAATTGCGCCTAAACCCCGAAATATCGGGTAGGGTAGTTGTGGAGTTATGTTAGGAGATTTTGATACAAATTTATAATTGAGAAGCGTATGAAGAGTTTTGAAACAAAAATCCGTGTGGAGTACCACCATACCGACCAGATGGGTATTGTTCACCACTCCAACTATATCAAATTTTTCGAGGTGGCACGTACCGAGTGGCTTCGTGCCGTGGGTCTTACCTATAAGGAGATGGAGCGTCGTGGCGTGATGATGCCCATCGTCGATGTCAGCGTACGTTATAAGCAGCCCGCCTACTACGACGAGCTTATCTCGGTTACCGCAATTGTCGATGAGCTGCCTATGGCGCGAATGTGCTTCAAGTATGAGATTCGCGGTGAGGATGGTCGTGAGATAGCCTATGGCTCAACCACGTTGGGCTTTATAGATAGCACCTCACGTCGTCCACAGCGCGCTCCGATATGGCTTATGGAGGTGTTGGAGAGTATGTAGCTCGCCCCATCTTAAAAACTATAAAACTACTAACCCAAATATAAATGAGACGTATAGGCAGATATGCCCTCTATATGTTTTTCGCCGCGGCTATGGTTATTAGCTGCGGTGTTCTCTATGCTCACTACTCGACGGGGTATGTGTCGCAGCAGCGAGGTGTTCAAGCCGATAGCTTGGATAGCTTTAAGAGGCAGCTTGCCGACAACCCAAACTACTGCTCGGAGGTTATTGAGCAACTCCCCTCATCGCTAATGTTTATGCGTCGCCAAATCGAGGTTGCCGACTCGTTGGCCGCCATTGAACGTCGTCGTCGCCACGTTGTAACTATCGCCTGTGTTGGCGATATGGTGCTTGGCGTGAACTACCCCGACGAGGCGCCTCTACTGCCCGTACACGATGGCGTACATCTGTTTGACGATGTTCGAGAATACCTCGTAGAGGCAGATATTGCTGCTGGTAACCTCGAAGGGTTGCTCTTGGATAAGGGGGGCACGGTGCGCACGGTGCGCGACCCGAAGTATGCCTACTTCTTCCGTATGCCAGAGCGATATATCAACCACTTTATAGATGCAGGCTTCGACTTCCTCTCCATTGGCAATAACCATCTGCGCGACTTTGGCGAGGATGGTGTTCGCTCTACACTCGACATCCTCGAAGCGTCGGGCATAGCCTATGCGGGTCTTCGCCACCGTTGCGAGACCGCCATTGTCGAGAAGGATGGTGTGCGCTACGGCTTCGCCGCCTTTGCGCCGTTTATAGATATGTGCGATATTCACGACCTGGAACTCGTTGATGAGCTTGTGGGTAAGCTGCGCAACGACGATAAGTGCGACCTTGTCATCGTTACGCACCACGGCGGCGCAGAGGGTAGCGGTGCCTACCGTGTTCCTCGTGCGCGCGAGTACTATGGTGGCGTCTATCGCGGCAATGTATATGAGTTCTCGCACCGTTGCATAGATGCGGGTGCCGACTTTGTCTTTGGGCACGGTCCTCACGTGGTACGAGGTATGGAGCTATATAATGGTAAGCTTATAGCCTACTCGCTCGGTAACTTCTGCACCCCCTATATGGTAAATATCAAGGGGCGTAACGGCTACGCACCCATACTTATCGTCAATCTCAATGTCGAGGGTGAGTTTATGGGTGGACGGGTTATCTCGGCGCGGCAGACTACGCGCACAGGACCTAAGCTCGATGCCGAGAAGATTGTTGTAAAGGAGCTTCAAAACCTCTCGGCGTTGGACTTTCCCGACTCGCCACTGCGTATCGGCGACGATGGAGAACTGTATGTTGAAAGGTAATAACAGAGATGGGCTGACATTTTTTTGTCAGCCCATCTACTCATTGTATCACTCTATTTGCGCTACTCGATAAGCGATATACTGCGCTGGATGAACTCCGTGAGGTTCTTGCCTTTGAGCAGACCGTTCGACAGTAGCGCAAGGTCGATAATCTGACGTACCTTGCGGTTGTCCGTGCCAATCTCTTTGAGGCGGCTGTCGCGCTCCGAGCGAAGCTCGACAACTCTCTTCGACAACGTCTCGCGCATCTCGCGCTCCTCGCTGCTTAGCTCCTCCTCCTTCTTGCCCTTAACGCTCTCCTCGAAGCGGCTCTCCTCCTGCTCGGCAGCCGTTATCTTCTTGCCTATGGTGCGTAGCTTGTCGCCGTAGCTCTTCTCCACCTCGCCCAAGATGTCGAGGACGATGGGGTGGTTGCCGTTTACGGTGATTGTGAAGCTATCGGGCATCTGCTCGTAGAAGCGACTCATATCGCCGCCGCTCGTTGCCGCCATCTCCTTCATACGACGCATAAACTCGTTCTGCGTGATAACCACGGGGGCGTCATCTGCCGCCATAGCCTCGAACGATACGTGGTACTGTATCTTCTCGTCCTCGGGCATCTGGCTCTCGAAGACAGGGCGCATAATCTGCTGCTGTTCGCTTGTAAGCGACATCGTGAGGCGCTCCTCTTTGCGGATAAGGTTATCCACCACGTCGCTATCGACACGCACAAAGCGTATCTTCTCGTGCTTCGACTCGTAGTACTGTATGTAGTGGCTGTCGAGCTGACCGTTAAGCTCCAAGACGTCGTAACCCTTGCCCTTGGCAGCCTCGATAAAGCTGTTCTTGCTCTCTACGTCGTTGGTGTAGAGCATAATGGTAAAGCCATCCTTATCGGTCTGCATATCCTTAACCTTCGCGGTGTACTCCTCGGCGGTGTAGTACTTGCCCTCGATGCTCTTCCACAGCATAAACGACGAAGCCTTCTCTGCAAACTTCTCGTCGGTGAGCATACCATACTGTATAAATATTTTCAGGTCGTCCCACTTCTTCTCGTACTCCTCACGCATAGTGCTGAAAAGCTCTTCGAGACGCGCTGCCACCTTACGTGTGATATATCCCGAAATCTTCTTGACGTTGGAGTCGCTTTGCAGGTAGCTACGCGATACGTTAAGCGGTATGTCGGGCGAGTCGATTACGCCGTGCAGCAGCGTGAGGTACTCGGGAACGATGCCTGTAACCTCGTCGGTGACGAACACCTGATTCGAGTAGAGCTGTATGCGGTTTTTCTGCACCTCGAAGTTGTTGTGTATCTTTGGGAAGTAGAGAATACCCGTAAGGTTGAACGGATAGTCGATGTTGAGGTGTATGTAGAACAGCGGCTCGTCGGCGGTGGGGAACAGCTCCGCATAGAATGCCTTATACTGCTCCTCTGTAATGTCGGTGGGCTTGCGTGTCCATAGCGGCGTCGTATCGTTGATGATGTTGTCTTCGTCGGTATCGACATACTTGCCATCCTTCCACTCCTGCCTCTTGCCGAAGGCTATGGCTATGGGCAAGAAGCGGCAGTACTTACGTAGCAGACGCTCAATTTCGCCCTTCTGAGCATACTCCACACACTCCTCCGATAGGTGCAGGATGATACGTGTGCCACGGTCGAGCTTCTCCTCTATCTCCTCCATCTCCACGTCGGGAGTGCCGTTGCAGCTCCAATGTATGCTCTTCTTATCGTCGCGGAACGACTGCGAGAATATCTCTACCCTGTCTGCCACCATAAACGATGAGTAGAAGCCCAAGCCGAAGTGTCCTATTATCGCCTGGTCCTTGTACTTTGCCATAAACTCCTCGGCGCCCGAGAATGCTATCTGGTTGATGTAGCGGTCCACCTCGTCCAACGACATACCCACGCCGCGGTCGGTTATTGTCAGCGTCTTTGCCTCCTCGTCCACCGCTACGTGTATTGTCAGGTCGCCGAGTTCGCCCTCTGCCTCACCCTTCGACGAGAGGGTCTTCAACTTCTGTGTAGCATCGACTGCGTTCGATACCAACTCACGCAGAAATATCTCGTGGTCCGAGTATAAGAACTTCTTGATTACGGGGAATATATTCTCTGTTGTTACCCCAATTTTTGTGTTTGTCATATACCTATATCTATTTACTGTTTATAATTTCTGTTTTTACCCCATCTCAAATGGTATGCCAAGAGGTATGGACTGACATTTTGTCAGTTTTTCTTGGCGTGATAGCGGCGCATCTACTGCCGCTAACGAATTATCTCGCCAATGGGCAGTACGCCTTAGTACAGCCCATCGGCTCGAAATTCGCCGAGCGTTGTATCTGCACCACTCTGACGTCAAGCTGCCTCGCACTGCCACGCACTGCCACGCACAGCCACGCACAGCCACGCACGACTGTGTTTTTTAGGGACTATCGTGGTCTCGTAGTCCCGCAGTCCCGCAGTCCCGTCGTCTCGTTGTCTCGTCGTCTCGTCGTCTCGTCGTCTCGTTGGCGCGCGTCCCAGTCATTCTCAGTCATTCTCAGTCATTCCCAGTCGTTCTCAGCCATTCCCAGTTAATCGCGTGCCACCACTCTTCCATCCGCTCGACCCTTAAAAACAACGGGGACTAACCCTTTTGGATCAGCCCCCGTAGCTTATCGCTATTGCCGTAGCCTATTTACGTATCTCGGCACCACACTTCTGCTCCAACTGCGTCTGCAAATTGCTCATCGTGCGCTCAATCTGCTTGTCGGTAAGTGTCTGATTCTTATCCTCCAAGATGAAGCTGAGTGCATACGATTTCTTGCCTTCGGGCAGCTTATCGCCCTCGTAAACGTCGAACAGCGATACCGATTTAAGTAGCTTCTTCTCCGTGGCAAATGCTATTGAACGAAGTGCCGAGAATGTAACGTTCTTATCGACAAGTAGTGCCAAGTCGCGCTTTACCTCGGGGAACTTCGACAGCTCCTTGAACTGTATCTTCTGCTTGCGGGTCATCTTTATAAGCTGGTCGAAGTCTATCTCGGCGAAATATACCTCCTGCTTGATGTCAAAGCGCTTGCGTACCGAGGCAGCAACAACGCCCATACGCACAACCTCCTTGGGACCCTGGTGAAGCACTATGCCGTCGCCATAGAGGTCGCAGTCGAGGCTCTCGCACTGCAACGCGTAGATGTCGATGCCGAAGCGGCGCAACAGACGCTCGACGATGCCACGCAGTGTAAAGAACGATGCCCCCTCTGCCTTGCTATTCCACGAGGGCTGCGATGCCAAGCCAGTAATGGTAATACCCAAGCGGTAGCTCTCCTCGTACTTAGCTAAGGCATCCTCGTCGTTGAGCTTTTCGCTGTTAAAGGAGTAGCAGTTGCCCACCTCGTACATACGTAGGTTTTGGTTGCGACGGTTTACGTTCAGCTCGACAGCCTCCAAGGCGTTGAACAACAGCGTCTGACGCATCACGTTGAGGTCCTGCGACAGCGGGTTCATAATCTTCACGCAGCGCTCTACGGGGTATGACGCTGATGTCTCGTAGTAGCCAGCCTTTGAGAGCGAGTTCGACATAATTTCGGTGTAGCCGTTTGAGGTAAGGAAGTCAGAAGCGACATTTACCAGGCGGCTCTTGTCAGGCTTCGGAGCGTACGACAACGTAGAGTTCACGTGGTCCGAAACCTCGATATTGTTGTAGCCATACACCCTCAACACATCCTCGATAAGGTCCGCCTCGCGCTGAACATCAACGCGGTAGGGAGGTACAGCGACTCTCAATACATCGCCCTGCTTATCACGTATCTCTACATCCAACGCATCGAGGATTGTAAGGAAGGTCTGCTCCGATAGCTCCTTGCCGATAAGGCGGCAAGCGCGCTCCATCGAGAAGTCAAACTCGAAGTGCTTGGCAGGGGTGGGGTTGATGTCGATAATTTCGGATGTAATGCGACCACCAGCCAGCTCCTTCATTAGCAGTGCGGCGCGTTTGAGCGCATACACCTGAATATTGGGGTCTATGCCGCGTTCGAAGCGGAACGAGGCGTCGGTGTTGAGGCCAAAACGCTTTGCCGTCTTGCGCACCCATACAGGGTGGAAGTAGGCGCTCTCGATAAAGACGTTTACCGTCTCGTCCGAGATTCCCGAATCCAATCCGCCATATACGCCTGCAATACACATAGGACGCTCCGCAGAGCATATCATAAGGTCGTTTGCGGTGAGTGTGCGCTCCACGCCGTCGAGTGTTACGAACTTCTCGCCCTCCTCTGCCGAGCGTACCACGACCTTGCCACCCTCAATCTTGTCGGCGTCGAAAGCGTGAAGTGGTTGTCCTAGCTCGAAGAGTACATAGTTGGTAATATCTACAAGGTTGTTCTTGGGGTTGATGCCCGCAGCGCGTAGCTCGTTCTGCATCCACTCGGGCGACGGTGCTATCTTACAGCCGCTCACCGTGATACCTGCATAGCGGGGTGCTGCCTCGCTATTGCGTACTTCTACGGCGATGGTGCGCGACGTGTCGTCGATGGCGAACGCCTCGATAGATGGAAGCTTGACCTTGACATCCTCGCCACGAGCTTTAAGATATGCTGCGATGTCGCGCGCTACGCCGATGTGCGATGCTGCATCCACACGGTTGGGTGTAAGACCTATACCGATAAGGTAGTCGTCGGCGATGTGAAGATACTCCTTGGCGGGTGTGCCGACAACAGCGTCGGCAGGAAGCTCCATAATACCCTCGTGGTTACGACCGATGCCCAACTCATCCTCGGCACACAGCATACCGAGCGACTCCACGCCACGAATCTTACTACGCTTAATCTTGAACTCCTCGTCCGAGTCAATAGGGTAGAGTACCGAGCCTACCGTAGCGCACATCACTTTTAACCCCTTACGACAGTTTGCTGCGCCGCAGACAATCTGCAAGGGGGCCTCGGCGCCAACATCAACGGTGGTGATGTGTAGGTGGTCCGAGTCGGGGTGATCCTCGCAGGTAAGCACCTCGCCTACGACCACGCCCTTCAAGCCGCCCTTGATGGTCTCAATCTTCTCAAACTCCTCGACCTCCAAGCCAAGCTCGGTCAATATTTCGGCTATGCGCTCTGCCGACAGGTCGGTGTCGATGTAGCGTTTAAGCCAGTTGAATGATACGTTCATAGTATGTTGTTTAGTTATTTGCGTTCAAATGTTTGACTAATCGCGCAAAGATACAAAAAAACGCTGGAATAATCAACTGAAATCGGAATAATAGTGCATTTTTCACTGACTATAAATGCATTACACGGAAAATCTCGGAAATACGGGAAATAGCAATTTAGCAAAGAAACGCAAGGTAATGAAATAGAACGGTTGC
>JAFQAN010000039.1 GCA_017416915.1 Alistipes sp.
GGGAAGGGGTACTTGCCGTGCATCTGCTTTACGAAGTACTTGCGGAAGGGTATGAGCAGTGCGATACCCAGGATGCCACCAAGCAACGACGAGAGGAACACCTGATAGAACTTGGCATCGAGGCCAAGGATGTAGAGTGCGGGGAGGGTGAAGATAGCACCCGCCACGATGACGCCCGACGATGCGCCGATAGACTGGATGATGACATTCTGGCCAAGCATATTCTTCTTGCCACGCATCTGGCCAAGGCCCACAGCGATGATGGCAATGGGGATAGCCGCCTCGAAGACCTGACCCACCTTGAGGCCGAGGTATGCCGCAGCTGCCGAGAATATCACAGCCATAATAAGGCCCACGATGACAGAGTAGGGAGTAACCTCTACGGGAGTCTCATGAGCACCCATAATAGGCTGATACTCTTCACCCTCGCGGAGCTCACGATAGGCGTTCTCCGGGAGCGAAGTCTTAGGTTGATTGTTCTGCATAGTATAAAGTTTTAGTTAGAATTTCCGCTTACCTATATATATGAACATACAAAGGTATAAAAAAATTGTGAAAAGAGCAAATATAGTTGGGAGATATTAGTTGGGAGTTGTTAGTTTTTAGAGGCGCTCTGGGGAGCGCCAGAGGGTTTTAGGACCTTAGGACCTTAAGACCTTAGGACCGTACGAGGTCGGGTATCACAAATTTTTCCTATCGTCTTATTGTTCCTATCGTCCTATCGTCTTACTGGTCCTACTCTAACATCTCCCCTCCTATATTTGTTTTTTTTGCTTTTTTTTGTATCTTTGTCGATTATTGCGCCTACGCTCGCGCGGGGGCGAGTGCCTAAAGCATGTCAAGAATAATCATAACAAACAAATATACAACGACTTATGCAGTTAGCAGACAAGTATTCTTCAGAAAACCTCGAACAGAAGTGGTACGACTTCTGGATTGAGAACAACCTTTTCCACTCGGAGCCCGATGCTCGCGAGCCCTATTGTATCGTTATTCCACCCCCCAATGTTACGGGTATGCTCCATATGGGCCACATGCTCAACAACACCTTGCAGGATGTCCTTGTGCGTCGTGCGCGTATGCAGGGCAAGAATGCCTGCTGGGTGCCCGGCACCGACCACGCCTCTATCGCTACTGAGGCCAAGGTCGTAGCCAAGCTCAAAGCCGAGGGTATCGACAAATCGACACTCACACGCGAGGAGTTCCTAAAGCACGCCTGGGAGTGGAAGGAGAAGCACGGTGGCATCATCCTGCAGCAGCTGCGCAAGCTCGGTGCTTCGTGCGACTGGGCACGCACCTGCTTCACGATGGACGAGCCACGCACAGCGGGTGTCATCAAGGTCTTCGTAGACCTCTTCCGCAAGGGCCGTATCTATCGTGGTGTCCGTATGGTAAACTGGGACCCCTCGGCAAAGACCGCACTCTCGGACGAGGAGGTTATCTACAAGGAGTCGCAGGGCAAGCTATATTATCTGCGCTACAAGATTGAGGGCAGCGATGAGTATATCGTGGTTGCCACAACTCGCCCCGAGACCATTCTTGGCGATACTGCACTCTGCGTAAACCCCAACGACAAGCGCTACAAGCACCTCAAGGAGGATGCCCGCGTCATCGTGCCCCTCGTAGGTCGCTCGATACCCGTTATCCGCGACGAGTATGTCGATTTGGAGTTCGGTACGGGTGCTCTGAAGGTTACGCCTGCACACGATGTAAACGACTATATGCTTGGCGAGAAGTTCGGCTTGGAGGCTATCGACATCTTCAACGACGACGGCACAATAAACGATAAGGTGGGTATGTATGTCGGCGTAGACCGCTTTGAGTGTCGCAAGGTTATCGAGGGCGACCTCACCCGAGCAGGCCTTATGGAGAAGGTAGAGCCCTACACGAACAATGTGGGCTACTCGGAGCGTACGGGTGTGGCTATCGAGCCTAAGCTCTCGATGCAGTGGTTCCTATCGATGGAGGAGCTTGCAAAGCCCGCCACAAAGGCCGTAATGGAGGATATCATCAAGTTTGTCCCCACAAAGTATAAGAACACCTACCGCCACTGGATGGAGAACATCAAGGATTGGTGTATCTCGCGCCAGCTATGGTGGGGTCAGCGCATCCCCGCATACTACCTCCCTAAGGGTGGCTATGTCGTAGCCGAGACCGCCGAGGAGGCGTTGAAGCTCGCTCAGGAGAAGGATGCCTCGCTCACAATGGCCGACTTGCGCCAGGATGAGGATGTCCTCGACACTTGGTTCTCGTCGTGGCTGTGGCCCATCTCGGTATTTGACGGTATCCGCTACCCCAACAACCCCGAGATTGAGTACTACTACCCCACCAACGACCTTGTAACGGGTCCCGATATCATCTTCTTCTGGATTGCCCGAATGATTATGGCGGGCTACGAGTGGCGCAACGAGAAGCCCTTCGCAAATGTTTACTTCACAGGTATCGTGCGCGACAAGCTCGGCCGTAAGATGTCGAAGCAGCTCGGCAACTCGCCCGACCCCCTCGACCTTATTGCGAAGTATGGCGCCGATGGTATGCGTGTAGCAATGCTTATGTCTACCTCGGCAGGTAACGATGTTATGTTCGACGAGGCACTCTGCGAGCAGGGCCGTAACTTCTGCAACAAGATTTGGAATGCCTACCGTCTGGTAAATATGTGGGAGGTGGACAACGCTATCGCTCAACCTGACTACGCCAAGGAGGCTATCTCGTGGTTTGACGAGGTTATGCTCGAGCGCATCGAGCGTGTACACCACAATATGGCGCAGTATCGTATCTCGGAGGCCTTCACCGAGCTTTACCGCCTCTTCTGGGACGACTTCAGCGGTTGGTACTTGGAGATGGTCAAGCCCGCATATCAGTGCCCCATCGATGCCGAGACCATAGCACGCACCAAGCACTACTTCGATGAGCTGTTGCGCCTGTTGCACCCCTTTATGCCCTTCGTTACGGAGGAGATATGGCAGGATTTGCGCACCGAGAACGACCCTATCTCTATCTGCATCGCCTCGGAGCCTAAGGCCGAGCGCAAGGCCAACGAGCAGATTCTGAATAGGTTTGCTTTGGCCGTTGAGACCATCACCGCTCTCCGCAACATCCGCAAGCAGAAGAACATAGCGCAGAAGGAGGCCGTAGCATTGCACTACATCGCCGACGAGAACTACCCTCAGGAGTATGAGGCCGTTATCCGCAAGATGGGCAACCTCAAGGAGGTCGTGGCTGTCGAGGAGAAGGAGGCTTCGGCATCGGCATTTATCGTCAAGACCACGCAGTACTTCGTGCCTATGGAGGGCGCTATCGACAAGGAGGCCGAGCTTAAGAAGCTCAGCGCCGACCTCGAGTACTTGGAGGGTTTCCTTGCATCGGTTATGAAGAAGCTCTCTAACGAGCGCTTCGTGTCGTCAGCTCCCGAGAAGGTTGTTGCCAACGAGCGTGCCAAGCAGGCAGATGCCGAAAAGAAGATTGCAGCGCTCAAGGAGCAGATTGAGGCACTCAAATAATTGTCGTACTGCGAGTTATGGCACACGATATTACGATATACACCGATGGCTCGGCTCTCGGCAACCCGGGTCCCGGAGGCTATGGCATAGTCCTCCTCTCGGGCCCTCACCGCAAGGAGCTATCTGAAGGTTTCCGCCTTACGACAAACAACCGCATGGAGCTTATGGCCGTATGCGTGGCGCTGGAGGCGTTAAGGTTTCGTGGCAGCAATGTTACGATATACTCCGACTCGAAATATGTCGTCGAGGCGGTAAACCAGCGCTGGCTTATCGGCTGGGAGAAGACAGGCTTCAAGGGCAAGAAAAACCCCGACCTCTGGATGCGTTTCTTGCGTATCTACCGCGAGCATAATGTTCGCCTTCAGTGGGTCAAGGGCCACGCCTCAACGGTGGAGAACAACCGCTGCGACGAGCTTGCCGTAGCTGCCGCCAATGGCGAAAATCTCAAGGAGGATACGGGCTATGATGGACAATAAGAGGATTACGACAGCGCAGCCTGAGCAGGGCAAGCAGCACTGGAAGCCGGGCACGCTGATATACCCTTTACCCGCAGTGCTGGTCTCGGTGGGACATACTGCCGAGGAGTATAATATGCTCACTGTGGCATGGACAGGCACGCTATGCACCGAGCCTCCGATGTGCTATATCTCGGTACGCAAGGAGCGCCATAGCCACGACATCATAGAGCGCACTGGCGAGTTTGTCATCAACCTTACTACCGAGTCTCTTGCGCGTGCCACCGACTGGTGCGGTGTGCGCTCGGGACGCAACGAGAATAAGTGGGAGGCTATGGGCCTTACGCCTATGGCTGTCGAGGGCTTCCGAACACCCGTTATCGCCGAGTCGCCACTATCGATATGTTGTCGCGTTAGGGAGGTCAAGCCCCTTGGCTCGCACGATATGTTTATCGCCGATGTTGTGGATATCGTTGCCGACGAGCGCTATATAGACTCAGAGAGTGGCAAGTTCTCGTTAGACAAGGCCAAGCCGTTGGTATACTCTCACGGCGAGTACTTCTCTATCGGCAAGTTTATCGGCCACTTCGGCTGGTCGGTACGCAAGAAGAAAAAGAAATAGAAATAGAGTTATTAGTTGTTAGTTTTTAGAGTTTTTAAGACGATAAGACCAATAAGACGATAAGACATTAAGAAAAAAATGATACCCAACCTCGTAAGGTCTTAAGGTCCTAAGGTCCTAAAAATCCTACGGTCCTAAGAAAAACCCTCTGCGCTCCCTCGGAGCGCCTCCAACAACTAAAAACTAATAACTAAAAACTAAAATCTAATGTCTATGACAGAAAAAGAACACGATTTATTAAACCGCTACGAGGAGCAGTTGCGCGATACGCTCACCAAGCACCTTACCGAGGATAAGTGGCTCGAGGGCAGGCTGTTGGAGGTTGAGGAGCTCAACGAGAAGTGGCACGCCGCAGCACCCTCATATATGGCAGATGCCGTACCCGAGATTGGGCGTTATCCGTTGGTTGCTATCGCTTGGGCGATGTACGAGGGTATGGCTGCCGCAACACTCTGGGACAAGGATTGGAATCGCCACAAGGCGACCGAGGATTGGCACAAGATGCTCACCGCACCGCGAGGCTTCGACTGTATGGACGAGTATATCACCGAGGTGTTGCTCTGCCACCCCTTGGGCTCGGAGGCTGCCGACAAGGTCGAGGATATGATACGCCGCACGGCAGAGAGGGCGCAGAGCCTTATCCGCAAGGAGCAGATTGAGGCTCAGAGCGTTATGGCGTTCCACATCTTCGCCCGCACCACGAAGGTGATGTTTGAGTGTGGCGTTGCTGTCCAGCTCAAGCGCCTCGGCTACAACTATGTCAAGGTAAACGCCGAAGTAGTAAGCTAAAGGAGAGTTGTTAGTTGTTAGTTGTTAGAGTTTTTAAGACGATAAGACGATAGGACCATTAAGACGATAAGAAAAAAATGTGATACCCGACCTCGTAAGGTCTTAAGGTCTTAAAGTCCTAAGGTCCTAAAACCCTCTGCGCTCCCCCGGAGCGCAACTCTAAAAACTAATAACTAACAACTAAAAAAGAGAGCTTCGAGCTCTCTTTTTTCTTATCTATCAAACGCTTGCGCCTTTAGTGCTATGCCCTCGCCATCGGGCGTTACGAGTATTACGCCACTCTCCTCCTTGGTGATATGGCCTATGACATCTACCAAGCCAAGGCGCATCACCGCCTCCTGCTTATCCAACGGCACGGTGAAGAGCAGTTCTTGGTCCTCGCCACCATTGAGTGCCGCAATCACGGGGTCTATGTGCATCTCCTCGGCCAAATCCGAGGTCTGGCGTGCTATAGGTATGCGCTCAAGGTATATGCGTGCGCCACACTGCGACGAGCGACATAGCTGTCTTAGGTCGCTTGCCAAGCCGTCCGAGAGGTCAATCATCGCCGTTGGGCGTATACCCTCCTCACGCAACGCATCGAGGACATTGACCCTTGCACGGGGCTTGAGGTAGCGCTCCAAGAGGTACTCATAGCCCTCGAACTTAGGCTCTGGGTTGTCGATATCCTTCAGTACACGCTTCTCGCGCTCCAAGAGGTGCAGACCCATATATGCAGCGCCGAGATTCGAGGTTATACATATTAAATCGTGCTCGCGTGCGCCCGCGCGATAGACGACATCCTCCTTACGGGCAAAGCCCACTGCCGAGATGTTTATCACAAGGCCATTCATCGAGGCTGTGGTGTCGCCACCCACGATATCTACGCCGAGCTCCTTGGCTGCACACTCCATACCTTCGTATAGCGTGTCGAGTGCTTCGACCGAAATCTTTGCCGAGACACCCAACGACACTACCAACTGCTCGGGCTTGGCATTCATCGCAAGAATGTCGTTTATGCCACGCACTACGGCCTTATAGCCGAGGTGCTTAAGCGGGAAGTAGCTGAGGTCGAAGTCTATACCCTCGGTGAGCATATCTGTTGTTAGCAGCATCACCCTATCTCCGAGGTCGATAACTGCAGCATCGTCGCCTGCCGCTGTGAGCGTCGAAGCGTTGCGACGACCAAGGCCCTTAGTGAGGCGGTCGATAAGCCCAAACTCGCCCAACGAGGCTATTTCCGTAGATTTTCCCATAGCGTTAATAAATTTTTTACAAAAGTACTATTTTCGTTGTGAAGTTACAAAAAAAAGTGTAACTTTGCCTCAAATTTTTTTGAAACTGACCTAAATGAAGTAATACTAATATGGTTAATATTATACTTTTTGGTGCCCCTGGTTGTGGCAAGGGCACACAGGCCGCCCGCTTGGCCGAGCACTACGACCTCTACCACATCTCAACAGGCGAGGTTATCCGCTCGGAGATTAAGCGTGGCACCGAGCTTGGCAAGAGCATGGAGGGCTATATCTCGCGTGGCGAGCTCGCCCCCGACAACATCGTAGTAGAGATGGTACGCGACTATATGCGCACCCACTCGGACAAGGGTTGTATCTTCGATGGCTTCCCCCGCACCACAGCTCAGGCCGAGATCTTCGACACCCTGCTCGAGGAGATGAACTCTAAGGTCGATGTTATGGTCTATATGGATGTTCCCGAAGAGGAGCTCATCAAGCGCATCTTGCTTCGTGGCAAGGACTCTGGCCGTGCTGATGATGCATCGGAGGATGTTATCCGCAACCGCATCGAAATCTACCGCGAGCAGACTGCCATCGTAGCGCACCACTACGCAGCGCAGGATAAGTACGCAGAGATTGATGGTCTTGGCACCTTTGACGAGGTATTCCACCGCTTGACAGAGGTTATCGACGAGCACCACAAATAGGTGGTCAAAACCGATAAAAAGTTAGCTTAATTGGGTAGAAGGTGCAATATCTTCTACCCTTTATTGTTTATAAAGTATGAAGTATCTATTAACAGCCATCGCCGTAGCGCTCCTCAGCTTGACCTCAAGCGTTGCCGCCTACCGACCCTCGGACATCGAGAATGTGCAGGTCGTAAATGCCGAGCGCTACACCACCAACCCCGATGGCATACTATCTACGGATGCCGTAGAGCGCCTTGACGCTATTGCCCGCTCGCTCAAGGAGCGTGGCATCGCCGAGGTGGCTATTGTTGCGGTTAGGGCTATCGACTCAGGCTCGGTCTTCGACTTCGGCGTTGAGCTCTTCGAGAGCTGGGGCGTGGGCGACAAGGAACTGGATAATGGCCTCGGCATCCTCTTAGTCGAAGATGAGCGCGAGATACGCTTCTTCACGGGCTACGGCATCGAGGGCGTGCTGACAGATGCCCTCTCGGTACGCATACAGCAGGAGTATATGTTGCCCCACTTCCGCCTTGGCGACTACTCCTCTGGTATGGTTGCGGGCTTGGAGGCTGTCGATACGCTACTTACGAATGGCGACCTGCCTACGGCCAAGGGCGATGACTTTGGTGGCGAGGATAAAGCGCTGATAATCTTAGTGTTGTGCATCATCCTCCTGCCTTTGGCAGCACTCCTATATGCTGAGTATCAGCAGACTAAGTGTCCCAACTGCGGTAAGCACGCCTTGCGCATTGCTGAGAAGCGAACACTTAAGCGCACACCATTTTCGACAACCACCGAGCAGATTTTGGTCTGCGACAAGTGTGGCTCGCGTCATCGTCGCACCATCAAGCGCGACAACCCCAATGGTGGCTCAGGCCCCATCATCTTTGGTGGTGGCGGTGGCTTCGGCGGAGGTTTCGGCGGAGGCTTCGGTGGCGGCTTCGGCGGAGGTAGCTTCGGCGGTGGCGGTGGCGGCTCAAGATGGTAAGCGGAGAGCAGGCGTTCCGCCTGCGGGCTAACGCCCCAAGGGGTCTGAGGGGCAAGAGGGGTGGTAAGGTGAGCAAAAGCATCGATGGCCATACCCACCTTAAGGTTAGCAACCACGCTCTATCTCCCCTTGTACCCCTCGTGCCACTTGTGCCCCTCTGCTTTAGCAGGCGCTCCAACGGAGCGCAACTCTAAAAACTAAAAACTAATAACTAACAAC
>JAFQAN010000040.1 GCA_017416915.1 Alistipes sp.
ACTCTTCATAGTGAACTTTTACAAGGAATAGTAAACATCTATCAGTTTTATTATCTAACCAGAGTCTAACTTTTATCCGTTAATAAGGTGCAACGAGTCAACCTATTTTAGGAAACGACATAGAGTGTAAGTGCTAACCTTGAGGTGGGTAAGACCGGCGATGCCCTCGCTAACCTAACCACCCCTTAGACCCCTCTTGCCCCTCTTGCCCCTGGGCGTTAGCCCGCAGGCGGAACGCCTGCACTCTAACAACTAAAAACTAATAACTAACAACTCTCTCTCTGTGTCCTCTTTTTACAGCAAAAATCTTTTGTACCATAGATATTTTCTAAAAAATTTGTATCTTTGCATGATTATACGCTTATAACTTAAGAGTGAAGCTTTTAACAAACATAATCGGCGAATACCTTAAGCACAACAAACGACTTGTTGTGCCTAAGCTTGGCACCTTTATCGTCAAGGCGCAGGGCGGAGCTATTCTCTTCTCCGACCTTATGCGTAATGATGATGGCGTGCTACGCTCGCTGCTTATGGCCTATGGTATGAAGGAGTTGGAGGCAAACGGACTTATCGACCGCCTTGTCTTTGAGGTACGCCACGCCACATCGCGTGGTGAGAGCTACACTATCGAGGGTCTTGGCGACTTTACACAGGGCCCCAACAACACCCTCACCTTCCGCCAGAAGCGCGAGAAGGTTGTTATCGGCGGAAATATCAAGCCCCCTGTGGAGACACTCGTTGATGAGCAACGCAAGATAGAGCGTGTGCGCCAGCGCCGTGAGGCGGAGAGTGCCCCGCCTCAGCGTAAGAAGCAGAAGGAGCTTAAGGAGCAAAAGCGTGAAAGTAGACGCGCGGCAAAGGTCGAGGAGGATGACGACATTATCTCGATGACCAAGCCCGACTCATACTTGCGTGGTTTGAAGTACGACCAGAAGAAGAACAAGAAGCGCGACGAGGACTTTATGATTCCTGAGACACAGCGCCATAATGGTCGCAATATGCTCTTTATGCTTGTTGCCGCCATCATCGTGGGCATTGCTGTATGGTTTGTATGGCAATACCTCAACTCGAACTACACCCTAACTATAAATAGCAACAACGAGCCCACCGTAGCCGAGGCAGTGGAGCTCCGCGACAGCACCGCACTTGTGGAGCCTCGCGACACAGTGGCCTCGGATAGTGTAACATTGGTAAATCCCAGCTTATAGGTATGACAAACGAGCTTTTTTCGGTAAAGCAGCGTTTCGGCATCATAGGCAATGCCGAGGCACTAAACAACGCATTGGAGGTTGCTATGCGTGTAGCCCCCACCGAGCTTTCGGTGCTGGTTACGGGCGAGAGTGGTGTAGGTAAGGAGTTCTTTCCGCAGGTTATCCACGCCTACTCGGCACGCAAGCACAACAAATATATCGCCGTGAACTGCGGCGCTATTCCTGAGGGCACTATCGACTCTGAGCTTTTTGGCCACGAGAAGGGCTCGTTTACGGGCGCAATAGATAGCCGCAAGGGCTACTTCGAGGAGGCCGATGGTGGCACCATCTTCCTTGACGAGGTTGGCGAGTTGCCTCTCTCGACACAGGTGCGCCTACTGCGTGTGTTGCAGACGGGCGAGTTTATGCGCGTAGGCTCTGCCAAGGTGCAGAAGACGAATGTGCGTGTCGTAGCCGCCACGAACAACGACCTTATGAAGGCTATCTCGGAGGGTCGCTTCCGCGAAGATTTATACTATCGCCTTAACACCGTGCCTATCGCCGTGCCTCCGTTGCGTGAGCGCAAGGGCGATATCTACCTCCTATTCCGCAAGTTTGCCAGCGATGTTGCGGTGCAGTATCGTATGCCCGCCGTAACGCTTGACGAGGGTGCGCGTGCCCTTTTGGAGAGCTACCACTGGCGAGGCAATATCCGCCAGCTGAAGAATGTAGCTGAGCAGATTTCGGCAATCGAGGAGAGCCGTAATATCACGGCAGATATTCTTCGCCGCTACCTCCCCAACGAGGGTGGCAACCACCAGCCTATGACCGGCAACTACTCGTCGTATGACGATATGTCGGAGCGCGAGCTACTCTACAAGATACTCTTCGATATGCGCAACGACATCAACGAGCTAAAGCGTATGATGACCGCAGCGATGTCGCGTGTACAGACACCTGAGGCTGAGCCTGTGCGCCGCGATGTGGTGGGTCTTTTGCCCCCTTCGGCACCCCAGCCACGATACGAGGAGAACTCCTTTGCCGAGGTTGTCGAGGATGACGACGAGCGCGAGATAACAAAGGAGGATGTTCAGCGTGAGCAGATCTTGCGAGCCTTGCGCAACAACAACTACCGCCGTAAGGAGACCGCCAAGGAGCTATTTATCTCGGAGCGCACGCTCTACCGCAAGATGAAGGCGCTAGGCATTGATGACGATATTAAATAGACGATTATGAATAAGTTACGAAATATAATTTTGCTTCTTGCTGTGGCCATTATCACCACAGCTTGTGGCTATAAGGTTACCTACAACCTATCTGGTGGCTCTATTCCCCCTGAGGCTCAGACCTTCTCGGTGGCATACTTCCCGAATAACGCGCCTATGGTAGCGCCCACCTTGAGCAACGCCCTTACCGAGGGCCTACGCGACAAGTTCTCGCGCCAGACACGCCTCCAGCAGGTCGAGGAGGGCGGCGACTTCGCCTTCGAGGGTGAGATTACCAACTATGCCTCAACCACCGCTTCTGTATCTTCGGGCGACTACGCCTTGCAGAACCGCCTGACAATCACCGTAAAGGTAAACTTCCAAAATGCCGTAGACCAGACACTTTCGTTTAGCAATAAGACCTTTTCATCGTATGCCGACTACGACTCTTCGCAGCTGCTTATCGATGTTCAGGACCAGCTTATTGAGGATATTGTCGAGGACTTGGTAAACGATATTTATATGGCTGCGGCCGGCAACTGGTAATGGCAGATTTTAGCAACATAGCCTCTCTTGAGGAGCTTGTGGAGCGCTATCCTTGGTTTACGGCAGCACGCCTTAGGCTGTTGCGTGAGCGAGGTATCGAGACGGCAGATGCCTTTTCGCGCCTCTTGGCCGAGCTACACCCCACAGCTACCATTAAGCGCCAAGAGATAGATGTCGAGACTATGTGTCGTCTCTCGACCGGCGACATTATCGACCGCTTCCTCAAGCGCAACGACTACCGCATCACGGCCGAAGAGGGTGATGCAGATGATATTTCGAAGGTCGAAATTGAGGATGTCGATGATTTGGTGAGCGAGGAATTGGCCGAGTTATATGCAAATCAGCACCTTTATGCCGAAGCAATAGACACTTATCGCAAATTAAGTTTGCTAAATTCAGAAAAAAGTATTTACTTTGCGGGACTTATTGCTCAATTAGAGCGCAAGCAAAACCAAAAAGAGTAGAATAATAATTAAATTTTTATAACAGAGTATGTATACTTTTTGCATTATCATGATTACTATTGCAAGTATCCTCTTGATTCTTGCAGTGTTGGTTCAGGCTCCCAAGAGCGGTATGGCTGCTAACTTCGGTGCAGCAAACCAGACTATGGGTGTTCGTCAGACTACCGATTTCTTGGAGAAGTTCACTTGGGCAATGGTTGCTGCCATCGTATTCTTCAGCCTTTTGTCTGTTACTGCTTATCCTTCACAGGAGGTTGTAACCGAGCAGAGCGCAGTTGTTGAGGGTGCGTTGAACGCTATCGCTCCCGAGGAGGCAACAGAGGATCTCGCTATCGAGGGTGAGGCTGTTGAGGCTGAGGCTGCTTCGGAGGAGGCTCCCGCAGTTGAGGAGGCTCCCGCAGTTGAGGAGTAATCCTTAAAACTCCAAAGTTAGGGCTGTTGCTTATATAGCGACAGCCTTTTATTATATATATAGGTGTAAAATCAGCCCAATAGTTTTATCGGAGACGATACATAGAGTGTTAGGAAGCTATCATCTTTGAACACGCCTTGCAACTTGCATATAATTAGCGCAATCACACGAAAAAAGTGGCGGGAGGATTTGCAGAATAAAAAATAATCGCTATCTTTGCACCGCTTTATGCACAAAACTTTAATTAATTAAACAATTATGAACAATTACGAAACCGTTTTCATTGTCACTCCCGTGCTCTCTGACGCACAGGTGCAGGAGGTAGCTGACAAATTCCAGGGCGTAATCACCGAGAACGGCGGTCAGATTGTGAATTTCGAGAACTGGGGCTTGAAGAAGCTTGCGTATCCTATTCAGAAGAAGACCACCGGTTTCTACTTCCTTGTAGAGTTCACTGGTGAGGGCTCAATCATCAACACTCTCGAGACTCAGTATCGTCGCGATGAGCGTATCATTCGTTTCTTAACCTTCAAGCAGGACAAGTTCGCTGTTGAGTACTCTCAGAAGCGTCGTGCTAAGCTTGCTAACAAATCACAGGAGGAGTAAACTATGGCAGAGAACACACAGCAGGGTGCATCTGAGATCCGCTATCTCAACCCCGTATCAGTAGATGTTAAGAAGAAGAAGTACTGCCGCTTTAAGAAGCTCGGTATCAAGTATGTAGATTATAAGGACGGTGAGTTCTTGAAGAAGTTCCTCAACGAGCAGGGTAAGATTTTGCCCCGTCGTCTTACCGGTACTTCTCAGAAGTTCCAGAAGAAGGTAGCTCAGGCCGTAAAGCGTGCTCGTCACCTTGCGATCCTTCCCTTCGTAACCGATTGTATGAAATAATAAAGAGGAGGAGAGACTATGGAAGTAATTCTTATCAAAGATGTAGAGAACTTGGGTTACGCTAACGATATCGTTAATGTTCGCCCTGGCTATGCCAACAACTACTTGATTCCTCAGGGTTTCGCTAAGGCTGCTACCGCTTCTGCAAAGAAGGTATTGGCAGAGAACCTTCGTCAGCGCGCTCACAAGGACGCTAAGATTTTGGCTGACGCACAGGCTTTGGCTGAGACTATCGCAAACATCAAGCTCACTATCACCGCTAAGGCTGAGGAGGAGAAGATTTTCGGTGCTGTTACCGCTGCTGACCTTGCTGCTGCACTTCAGGAGAAGGGCATCGAGGTTGACCGTAAGAACATCGTTGTTGACTCAGTTAAGACTTTGGGTGAGTATGAGGCAGTTGCTAAGCTTCACCGCGAGGTTAAGGCTACTATCAAGTTTGCTGTTGTAGCTGAGTAATTTCGACTTAATTGGGCATCTTTAGCCCATCGCAAACCAAATCCCGTAGGCAGTACGCAAGTACTATCCTGCGGGATTTATTTTTGGAGTGAAGAAGGCACAAGACCTCTATGCAGCGCTTCGATGGAGCGCCTGCTTTGTTTTTTTTAAGACCATTAAGACCTTAGGACCTTAAGACCTTACGAGGTCGGGTATCACTTTTTTCTTAATGTCTTATCGTCTTACTTGTCATACTCGTCATAAAAAAACTCTAACAACTAACAACTAACAACTATCTCCTCTCTCTGCTCCTTTTTCTTTATTATAGAATATAATAATTTCTCAATATTGGTCGTTAATTCAAAAATATTGTGTAACTTTGTGCGCTTATACGCATAAGCGCAAGAAAACGAAAGGAATGAAGCGTATTTTTGGATATATCGTAGCAGTAGCCATCGTCGTAGTAGTGGCATCGTGCAGCGTGGTTAATCAGGCAATCAAGTCTGGCGACCCGCAGTATGCCTATGAGCAGGCGTTGATGCTCTACGAGAACGGCAAGTGGAGCCAGGCATCAGACCTCTTCGAGGCGTGTCGCCACATCTATATGGGCTCACCGCGCGAAGACTCTCTATCGTACTACAACGCCCACTGCAAGTTCAAGGATCGCAAGTATGACGAGGCATCGATGCTACTCGACGAGTATCGCCGTAAGTTTGCCCGCAGCCCCTTTATCGAGAATGCCGAGGGTATGTTTGCGCTATGCAACTTCTACATGGCACCGGGCCCTGAGCGCGATCAGGCAGTAACGACACAGGCGATCATCGCCATCACGGAGTTTATGTCGCGCTACCCTGAGTCGGAGCAGATACCGCGCTTTCAGGAGATGCTCGATGACCTAACAGACCGCCTCGAGCAGAAGAGCTATATGAATGCCTACACCTACTACAAGATTGGTCGCTACAAGTCGGCAATCGTGGCATTCAAGAATGTGATGAAGCGCTACCCTGAGTCGAAGCGCACCGAGGAGATGATGTACTACGCCACAGTGTCGGCATACCGCCTTGCGGAGAACTCAGTAGCCTCGAAGCAGGTAGACCGCTACCTTGCAATGCTCGACCACTACTACTCGTTTATCGCCGAGTTCCCTGAGTCGAAGCACTCGAAAGAGATGGAGCGTATGGCAAAGGATGCCCGCAACTTCCTCGACAAGAACCGCTCTACGGAGGCCACACTTTAAGAAGCAAAAGAAACACAAGATATAACTATGGAGATTAAGAAGAACATTCCCAGCAACACGATTACTCGTAAGTTGGTAGATTTGGATGCTCCCACAGGCAACATCTACGAGAGCATCAACATCATTGCACGCCGTGCCAACCAGATTGCTACGGAGCTTAAGACCGAGCTTAACCGCAAGCTCGCTGACTTCTCGTCGCCCACCGACAACTCGGTAGAGGAGACCTTCGAGAACCGTGAGCAGATTGAGATTTCGCGCTTCTACGAGCGTCTTCCCAAGCCCGCAATCATCGCTACCGAGGAGTTCCTCGATGGTGAGGTTTACTTCCGCCACGGCTCAGAGAAGTAGTTATCTTTTCGGCCACTACCCCACCTCGGCATCTTGCTGATGGGCGGGGCAGTGCTTAACAGCTACGATTATGCTTAACGGCAAACACATTATTCTTGGAATTACAGGCAGCATAGCAGCATACAAGGCGGCTATGCTTTGCCGTCTTTTGGTAAAGGAGGGTGCTGAGGTAAGAGTTATTATGACACCTCTTGCCAAGCAGTTTATCACGCCTCTTACGATGGCTACCCTCTCGAAGCACCCCATTCTTGTGGAGTTCTTCAACCCCGAAAATGGCGAGTGGAATTCGCATGTGTCGCTTGGCGAGTGGGCAGATATGTTGCTTATAGCTCCTGCTACGGCAAACACCTTGGCAAAGATGACAACAGGCATTGCCGACAATCTTCTGCTCACAACCTACCTTTCGGCACGC
>JAFQAN010000041.1 GCA_017416915.1 Alistipes sp.
TCTGATGCCGAGAGGCGTGGGGGTTCGAGTCCCTTTATCCGCACCTCATTCGAGACGAGCGACTTTTCAAGTCGTTCGTCTTTTTTTGTGAGGTGCAGATAAAGGGACTCGCACTGACTGTGGCGGCTCGGCAGACTTGTCGGCGGTGGTTGATTGTGCGAGTTGCTACGCAACTATGAATATAGGGTAAGTGTCAGTCGCTCAAGCAAGCTTGGCACTAACACTCACCCAATATTCTATACCTTCGGTATTCCGCCCAATCAACCCACCTTGGTCTGCTCTCGCTCTTCGGAACGCAGTTCGAGTCCGTCGTGCAAATTGGGATGCGGTCGAGTCTTATATTTGCATCCCACCCCAAACCACTCCTTTGAAAAGATATGGGCTTGTTGCAGACCTATGGTCTGCTATCGGTATGCGCTTTTATTAAGAGGGTTAAGACTATTAGGACAATAAGACGATACGATAGAGGTGTTGGTGCCAATTAGTAATCCTAATCCTCCTATTGTATTAATGGTCCTAAGGTCTTAGACCTAAAAAAGAAAAACTAATAACTAAAAACTTTGCTCTTTGCTCTTTTTTGCTTACCTTTGTATAATGTATTGAACGCAGTTCAATGTAGCCCAATGAACGAGAAACAAAATATTAATTCATAAATTAAAATACTACTTCAAACTATGGAGAACAACAAACTTCAGCGTGCAGCGGATAATATTCGTATTCTCGCTGCGTCGATGGTTGAGAAGGCTAAGTCGGGTCATCCAGGTGGCGCGATGGGTGGTGCAGACTTTATCAATGTGCTCTACGCCGAGTTCCTTCGCTACGATCCTGAGAATATGGCCTATCCTCACCGTGATCGTCTCTTCCTCGACCCCGGCCACATGTCGCCCATGCTCTATGCGGTGCTCTCGTTGGCAGGTAACTACTCAACCGAGGATTTGCAGTCGTTGCGTCAGTGGGGCAGCGTAACACCCGGCCACCCAGAGGTCGATGTTATGCGTGGTGTGGAGAACACCTCTGGTCCTCTCGGTCAGGGCCACGCAATGGCTCTCGGTGCAGCTATTGCCGAGCGCTTTATGGTGGCTCGTTTTGGCGAGTGGATGGCACACAAGACCTACGCCTTTATCTCTGACGGCGCTGTTCAGGAGGAGATCTCGCAGGGTGTCGGCCGTGTAGCTGGTCATCTTGGTCTCTCTAACTTCATCATGTACTACGACTCGAACAATGTTCAGCTCTCGACAAAGTGCGACGAGGTGGACACCGAGGATATCGAGATGAAGTACCGTGCGTGGAACTGGAATGTTATCACCGTAAACGGCCAGTCTATCGACGAGATTCGTGCTGCGCTGAAGGCTGCAAATGCCGAGACCGAGCGTCCTACCATCATCATCGGTAAGACCATTATGGGCTATGGCGCACGCAAGGCCGATGGCACAAGCTTCGAGAATCAGGTATCGACACACGGTCAGCCTCTTACAGCTGCCGGCGCCGACATTGCGGCCACCATCAAGAACCTCGGCGGTAACCCCGATGAGCCCTTCGCAGTATTCGAGGAGTCTAAGGAGGTATATGCTGCTCGCCGTGAGGAGTTGCGTGCTTGGGCAAAGCAGATGGCCGAGACCGAGGCTGCTTGGCGCAAGGAGAATCCCGCATTGGCCGTGAAGATGGACAACTTCTACTCAGGCAAGTTGCCCGAAATCGACTACTCGGCAATCGAGCTTAAGCCCGACCAGGCAACTCGTGCTGCCTCGGCAACTATGCTTGGCTACTTTGCAGAGCATGTCGAGAATATGGTGGTTTCGTCTGCCGACCTCTCGAACTCAGATAAGACCGATGGTTTCCTCAAGAAGACCAAGGCCTTTACCAAGGGAGACTTCTCTGGTAACTTCTTCCAGGCAGGTGTTGCCGAGCTCACTATGGCGTGCGTAATGAATGGTATGGCTCTTCATGGCGGTATTATCCCTGCTTGCGGTACATTCTTCGTGTTCTCTGACTATATGAAGCCCGCTGTTCGCCTCTCTGCTCTTATGGAGAAGAAGGTTATCTACATCTGGACACACGACTCATTCCGTGTAGGTGAGGATGGCCCTACCCACGAGCCTGTTGAGCACGAGGCACAGATTCGCCTTATGGAGCACCTCCACAACCACTCTGGCAAGCGCTCGATGCTTGTTCTTCGTCCTGCCGACTCTGAGGAGACTGTGGCAGCGTGGAAGATGGCATTGGAGGAGACACGCCCTGTGGCACTTATCCTTTCGCGCCAGAATATCAAGTCGTTGCCCGCACTCTCTGGCCGTTCACGCCGTGAGGAGGCTATGCAGGCTGAGAAGGGTGGCTATGTGGTTTTGGAGAATGCCGATGCAAAGGTAACCCTTGTGGCTACCGGCTCTGAGGTTGCTACACTCGTCGAGGGCGCTGAGCTCTTGGCAGAGGAGGGCATCGCTACCCGCGTGGTATCTATCCCCAGCGAGGGTCTCTTCCGCGACCAGCCCAAGGAGTATCAGGAGGCAGTTCTTGGCAACCTTCCTCGCTACGGTATGACCTCTGGTCTCTCTATCAACCTTGTTAATTTGGTAGGCAACAACGGCTATATTCACGGCTTCGACCACTTCGGCTACTCAGCACCCTTCAAGGTACTCGATGAGAAGTTTGGTTACAATGGCAAGTGTGTAGCGGCGGAGGTTAAGGCGATGCTTTAATTTCTTGTGATAAGGGGTCATCTGCGACCTCTCAATCATTGCCCTGAATGGGAAATACCTCGAGTATGTCCCATCCAGGGCAATTTCTTTATCGAGGCCACAGCTAACCCCTTTTGACAAGAAATTGGCTGAGTGCTGACTGGATGCAGGTTTATAAGGGAATTTAATGAGTTTAAGGAGTGTAGTGAGCTTAAGGATCAATGTCGGTAGCGCCTCCCTAACTTCTCTAAATTCACTAATTTCCCTAAACTCTCTTTATTAATGCGCCTCTTTAGCCCGCAGGCGAAACGCCTGCAACTCTAACAACTAAAAACTAACAACTAACAACTCAAAAAAAATAGCCCCGAAGGGCTATTTTTTTATTCGTGGTCGTGGTCGTGGTCATCATCGTGGGTATGCTCCACGCCATACTCGTTGAGCGTGGTGAGCTTTTCGCCCTTGTATTCACCTGTGAGGGTGTGCAGGAAGGCTACGATTGCCGAGGTCTCAGCATCGCTAAGCTCCACATCCACCTGATAGCGGGCCATATCCTTGACCGCCTCGTCCATTGTCATGCGTGTGCCGTCGTGGAAGTAGGGCCAGGTAAGTGCGATGTTGCGCAAGCCGGGCACCTTGAAGCGGTGGCGGTCGCGCTCATCGGCAGTCTCCTTGAAGCGACCATTATCCTCCTCGGTAAGCTCCAAGCCTCGGTCAGCAAAGTAATCACGGCGTGTGCCCATAAGCTCGTAGGTCTCACCACCAAGGTTTGCACCTGCGTGGCAAGTTGCGCAGTCGTACTTCTTGAAGAGCTCATAGCCGCGCAGTGCCTCCTCGCTGATTGCGCTATTGTCGCCACGCAACCACTTGTCGAAGTCAGAGTTGGGCGTTGTCAGCGTGCGCTCAAACTCCTGAATAGCGTCTGTGATGTTCTTCTCGGTGATGCCATCAGCGTAGATGCCGTTGAAGGCAGCAACCATAAGGTTATCCTCTTCGAGCTTTGCGATAATCTCCTCGAAAGATGTTGATGCCATCTCCACAGGGTTGAGCGGAGGGCCGGCAGCCTGCTCAGCGAGTGTTGCGGCACGACCGTCCCAGAACTGCACAAAGTTGTAAACGGCGTTGTATACGGTAGGTGCATTTACGCCACCCTTAAGGCCGTTTACGCCGTCAGAATACTGGTGGTTATCTACGCCAGCTGTTGCCAAGTCGTGGCACGAAGCGCACGATACGGTGTTGTCTACCGAGAGGCGAGGGTCGTGATAGAGGGCGTAGCCGAGCATTGCTTTTTGTGCGTCGATGTTCTCAATCTCGGCGATGGGGCGCACGGGTTCGCCACTGCGCTCACCCTCAAGGCCATCGGCATAGTAGGCTGTGCGGTAGTCGATAGCCCACTCGCGAGCGATATCTCGCTTAGCATTTGTGGTCTGGCTACCCCAGTGTACAAGGTAGTACTTCGCCATAGGCATACGCTTGTCGGCGAGTACCTTCTCAACCTTAGCGACATCCACAGGGTTGGGTGTCTCGCCACTGTTGAGGGCATTCATCAGAGGCTGGATATCGTATACACGATAGCCGTCAGCAGCATCCTTCTTCACCATATCGCCTATTACGGGGATGTCGGCATAGAAGGGCAACTCAGGTGCTGCGGTGTGGCAGCTTACACAACCGCCATTCTCCAAGATTGCGGCGATGCGTGCCTCGATAGGCTCCCCCTCGTCGGGCACATTGTTCATTGCGCGGTAGGCGATGAAGCCACCTACGGCAACGATGAGAAGTGTAAATAAGAGTTTTTTCATATCTATTAGTTTTGGGTTTTACTCTCTGCTTTGTGTATATGTGTGCTCACTCGTTTGGGCTGATGGCAGGTAGTTTACGCCCCACCAGCACATCTGCAACGCCACGAAGGCTACGATGATTACTCCATACCTCGCCCTATTTAGTCTTCCCGGCAGATGTATCGCCAAGAGGTAGAGTCCCCATGTTGCGGCTGCCCACGCCTCCTTGGCGTCCCAACTCCAGTAGGCACCCCACGCCTCCTTGGCCCATAGTGAGCCTGTGAGCATGCCTATTGTGAAGAAGGCGATGCCGCCATAGAGCAGGCGGTCGATGGCATCGTCTGTCCTGTTGTCGGGGCGGAAGATGCTCCATACGGCGAGCAGTGTTGCGCAACCGAGCAGGGCGTATGAGAACATATATACCGCTACATGCGGAACAAACCAACCGCTCTGCAGTGCCGGCATCAGCGTCTCATCGTGTATCTCTGGTCGAGCAATATTTATGATGATAAAGACCGTTGCAAGCATCGTAGAAAAAGACATTATCCAGCGATAGCGCCAACGAATGTAGGTGAAAAGACCCGCTAAGAGTAGGAAGAACGAGTACCATAGGCGTGTCTCGCCCATCGTTCTGAGAGGTGGCCTATCGAGCGTTAGCCATAGCATCGCTATGAAGCACGCCATAACGACCACGCCAAGTGCCGAGAGTGCGATAGCACCCTTGCCCTTGTGCTCCTTTGTCGAAATGGAGAGGAGCGCACCCGCCACCGAGAGCGCCACAACCACCAGGGCGATATATGGGAATATGTTCCAACCAAGCTCCATACACTCTAACTCTTTATGCGTGTTGTTCGTCCTAAGAACATCATCACTGCGCCAACGAGCATAAGCACTATGCCCGAAGCTATCGCATATCGCCACGGCTCACGCACAACCTCGACAATGCAGTAACGGCACTCGTCGGGTGATTGTGTGTCGTAGCTTACCAAGTATGCCGACTCCGAAAGCGATATGTTGTAGGGTTTATTAACACGAATTGTCGCCTGCTCCTCGCCGATGCGTACCCTCGCCTCGTAGCGCTCAGGAGTGCCGTTGTCGTAATACTCGACCTCGAAATCCTCCAACTGCATCTCCTTGTCGAGTACACGCATTGCCCCGTTAGAGTCGTATGCCTCGGTCGTAACTTTGTCATATTCGACTACCGCACGCAACTCCTCTCTGTCGGGAGCTCCCCAGAAGGCAGCACCTATGGCGATAAGCAAGCCGAGGTGGTTTACGACGAAGCGCCAACGGATACCTCGCACATCGCGCCAGCCACGCAGGGTAACGAGCAACAGGTGGCTCATTAGGAAGAGTGTGGCAATTATTGCGGTATAGGATGTCGTTGCAGGTGTTAGCTGAATACCGAAGACGACGCCTAAGCCGACCATCGCTACAAACGATAGGGTAGTGGCGCTCCCTGAGAGCATAAATCTACTCGCTGCCCACTTCTCCCTCTTCAGGTAAAGCTCAATCGTTACGGCCAACCATAAGAGCATCGAGAGAATATTTACCGGAAAGCGGAAGATGTCAATAGGAAATACGAGGGCTGACCAGTCAAGCAAAAGACCGGCGATAAGTAGTGCGCCAAGTAGTAGTGGCGCTATGTTTCTCTCTTCTCTCATTGGGTATATGGCATCTTCACCTCGGTAAAGATACGAATAATTTTCCTAAACTACGATATGCTATGCGCAAAAATGTGGGCGATACGGCTATTTTGTTGGATATAGCCCCCTATGGGTGTAGGGTTGCGGCTATTTCTGTGTCCCCTATTATATATATAAATATAGGTATACTCTTATATTATTAAAAAATCTAAATAATTTTTGAAAATAATTGTAAAAATGTTTGGAGAATAGAAATAAAGCACTACCTTTGCACCCGCAATCAGAGAGGTAAACCCTTGCTGGGAGCGCAAAACAGAGGTTCTTAGAAGTTTTTTGGAAAAAGTTGCCAAAAGATTTGGTAGTTTCAAAAAAGTGTCTTATCTTTGCACCCGCTTTCGCCTCTAA
This sequence comes from Alistipes sp., assembly GCA_017416915.1. Taxonomy (GTDB): domain Bacteria; phylum Bacteroidota; class Bacteroidia; order Bacteroidales; family Rikenellaceae; genus Alistipes. The sequence continues at coordinate 6,502 of JAFQAN010000041.1, forward strand.
AACGGCGATAGGCAATAAAGGTTCTTAGAAAAGATTTTTTGAAAAAAGTTTACCAAAAAATTTGGTAGTTTCAAAAAGATGACTTATCTTTGCACCCGCTTTCGCCTCAAAAACGGCGATAAGCAATAAAGGTTCTTAGAAAAGATTTTTTGAAAAAAGTTTACCAAAAATTTGGTAGTTTCAAAAATAGTTCTTACCTTTGCACCGCTTTTCCGCTCTAAAAAATGAGCGGTCTGGTGATGACAGTTCTGATGAAAATTAGAATATAGTTCTTTGAAGATTTTGAGCAGCTAAAGTTTTATCTATCTCCTATGAGATAATTTCAAAACAATACCTTTGAGATTAGAGCTAACGATTAATATTCAAAATTTTTACAATGGAGAGTTTGATCCTGGCTC
>JAFQAN010000042.1 GCA_017416915.1 Alistipes sp.
CCCCACAAGCCCTGAGCCACATTTGCTGCCTGACCCTCATAGCGCTTGGCGATAGAGACAAGGGCAAGGTTGTGCGCCGTACCCTCCATAGGCATATAGAGGTCGCGCACCTCAGGCTGGATGGCGAGGCGAATAGGGGCAAGGAAGATGCGCTCGGTAGCCTTGGCGATATAGGCATCCTCCATAGGCGGCACACCTACGATGGTGGCGGGGTATACCGCATCACGGCGCGAGGTGATAGCCTCGATATGGAATCGGGGATATAGGTCGGTGAGCGAGTAGAAGCCCGTATGGTCGCCAAAAGCGCCCTCTATGGCGAGCTCCTCCGAGGGGTCTATCCATCCCTCCAAGACAAAGTCGCAGTCGGCAGGCACCCAAATATCGTTTGTCAGGCACTTTACCATCTTCACGGGGCGCTGGCGCAACATACCTGCCAACAGCATCTCGTCCATATTGTCAGGCATAGGTGCCGTAGCGGAGTAGATATATGCGGGGTCGCCACCGAGAGCAACACTTACGGGCATACGCTTACCTAAGCGCTTATAGCCATCGTAGTGGCGAGCACCAGTCTTATGGCGATGCCAGTGCATACCTGTCGTATGGTTATCAAAGAGTTGCATACGATACATTCCCATATTGGGAATACCCGTTTCGGGATCTTTGGTGCAGACCATAGGGAGTGTGATAAATGGCCCACCATCGGCTGCCCACGAGGTGAGTATAGGGAGTCTGCTAAGGTCGGCATCCTCGCCACGCCACACTACCTCCTGGCACTCTCCCCTACCACTCGACTTACGAGGAAACCACTTGGCGACATCGGCCAAGAGGGGCAACATACGGAGCTTATCGACAAAGCTATCTTTGGGCGACATCACCCCCTTTAGCAGGTTGTCGATACGGCGCGAGATATCCTCCAAATCCTCTACGCCAAGAGCCATAGCCATGCGCCTATCCGAGCCCATAGAGTTCATCAGCACAGGGTAGGGGGTGCCTGTATTCTCAAAGAGAATAGCCTTGCCACCGCCCTCCATCTTAGAGATGCGGTCGGTAATCTCGGTAATCTCATAGCGGGTGCTGACTGGCGCAGTGATACGCAGTAGCTCGCCCTCTCCCTCTAACTTTTCGATAAACTCCCTCAAGCGCATAGCCCTAAAATATTATTTGCAGAGTGCCAAATCTATGACCTCGTTGTTGGTACGCACATAGTGGAACTTAAGGCCACATAGGTACTCCTCCTTAATCTCCTCGATATCTTTGCGGTTCTCGTCCGAAAGGATAAGCTCGGTGATACCGGCACGCTTGGCAGCCAAAATCTTCTCCTTGATGCCACCAACAGCCGTTACACGACCACGCAAGGTGGTCTCGCCAGTCATCGCAACACGCTCCTTGACCTCACGGCCCGTAAATGTCGAGACGATAGATGTTACCATCGTAATACCTGCCGAGGGGCCGTCTTTGGGTATTGCGCCCTCGGGAACATGAATATTGATGTCGTTCTCCTCGAACATCTTTCGGTCGATGCCCAGCTCCTCGTGATGCGCCATAACCCACTCGTAGGCGATAGTTGCCGACTCCTTCATCACATCGCCGAGGTTACCCGTAAGGCTCAGTTTGCCCTTGCCGGGGGTGAGAATCGACTCGATATAGAGGATGTCGCCACCCACCTCGGTCCACGCAAGACCCGTAACCACGCCACGCATACCGGCGATGTCGTAGCGGTCGTTGCGGAACTTGGGCTTGCCCAAGATAGGCTCCAAGTCGCCCTTGTCGAGTGTCGTTTTGAACTCCTCCTCAAAGGCGATGGTCTTGGCACGGTTGCGGGCAATCTTCGCTATCTGCTTATCAAGGCCACGAACACCCGACTCACGGGTGTAGTCCTCGATAATCGAGACAATAGCATCGTCAGTAAGCGAGAGCTTGTCATCGGCTACACCGTGAGCATCGCGCTGCTTCTTCACCAAGTGGTTTTGTGCGATAAATACCTTGTCCTCAAGGATGTATCCGGGAATATTTATCATCTCCATACGGTCGCGCAACGCTGCCGAGATGTTGTTTACATTGTTCGCCGTAGCGATAAACAGCACCTTCGAGAGGTCGTACTCCGTATCGAGATAGTTATCGTGGAATGTGGTATTCTGCTCAGGGTCGAGAACCTCCAAAAGGGCACTCGATGGGTCGCCGTGGTTCGAGCGAGATACCTTGTCGATCTCGTCGAGGATAATCACAGGGTTAGAGGCACCACAACGCTTGATAGTCTCGATGATACGGCCAGGCATAGCACCGATGTAGGTACGGCGGTGGCCACGAATCTCCGACTCATCGTGCAAGCCACCAAGCGAGATACGGCCAAACTTACGGCCCATAGCCTCCGCTACCGACTTGCCCAACGATGTCTTACCCACTCCCGGAGGGCCGTAGAGGCAGAGGATGGGTGATTTAAGGTCGCCCTTGAGCTTGATTACGGCAAGGTGCTCCAACAGGCGCTCCTTGACCTCCTCCAAGCCGAAGTGGTCCTTGTCCAACTGCTCCTTGACGAGCGCAAGGTCGAGTCTATCTTCGGTCATCTCCTCCCAAGGAAGGTCGAGCATAAGTTGCAGGTAGTTCATCTGCACCGAGTACTCGGCAACTGCGGGGTTGAGCCTCTCGAGTTTCGACACCTCCTTGTCGAAGAGCTCGGCGGTGGCCTTCGACCACTTCTTCTTTTTGCCCGCCTCGCGGAGATTGTTGATGTCGGCATCTACGCCATCACCCAACTCGTCCTGAATTACGCGCATCTGCTGCTGGAGGTAGTAGTCGCGCTGCTGCTTGTCGATATCCTGCTTAACCTTGTTCTGAATGTCGTTCTTAAGCTCGGCCAACTGCTGCTCACGCACCAAAATCTCCAACAGACGGCGTGAACGCGCCAAGAGGCCGGGTGCCTCCAAGAGATGCTGACGGTCGTCATCTGTAAGGTCCATATTCGAGCAGATGAAGTTTACGATAGCTCGGCTCGAATCGAGGTTCTTGATAGCAAATGCTGCCTCCTTGGGCATCGAGGGCGAGATGTTGATAATGCTCAACGCCACCTCCTTGATAGAGTCCACCAACGCTGCAAACTCCACACTCTTGGGGTCGGGCGTAGAGTCTTGAATAGGGGTGATTGTCGCCTTGAAATAGGGCTGAGTGGTGATATATTCGCCTACCTCGATCTTCTCCAAACCTGCAAGAATTACCGTGAGGTTGCCGTTGGGCATCTCCAAAATCTTGAGGATGCGTGCCGAAGTACCAATCTTGTGCATATCATCGGGCTGTGGGTCTTCCACCTCGCTATCTATCTGCAACACAGCACCCAATAGGCCATCGGCAGCCTCCACAGCACGCACCAAGGCGATAGACTTGGCACGACCCACCGTAATGGGCGTAACCGAGCCAGGGAAGATTACCGAGCTACGAAGTGTAAGAATGGGAAGAACCTCGGGAAGCTTAACCTCCTCGATGGTGTCATCGCCACCCGAAACAATAGGTATCACCTGATGCTTGCCATCAAAGAGCTCGGGCACCAAGTGCATTTCATCAAAATCTTTATCTCTGTTATTCATATCCATACAATTTTACGCGGCAAAGGTACTTATTATTTCTTTGAAATAAACCTCTATCGGCAGTTGTTTATAACATTTTATTGACAATATCAACGCCAAAGTAGCCTATTTTGTTGCTTACTAACAAAAAAAGGAGACAACTAAAAAGCAAATTAGTCATCTCCTTATAGTTTAAGAGGTTGAATAAAAAGATGTAGTTTTAGGCTTGCGAAGCCCGAAAAACCGCAGTTTACTTAGGCGTAAATGAGGATTTTGAGGGCGAGCGTAACGACAAAATACACTTTTTATTC
>JAFQAN010000018.1 GCA_017416915.1 Alistipes sp.
TAAGGGGTCGATTGCGTCCCCTAACAAAAAATGCCGTCAATGGGACGTACGCCTTAGTACTACCCATCGACGGCATTTTTGCCGAGTGTAGCACTCGGCGCCCTTCTGACACCAAGCCCTTGACGTGATAGCGGCGCATCTACTTCCGCTAACGAATTATCTCGCCAATGGGCAGTACGCCTTAGTACAGCCCATCGGCTCGAAATTCGCCGAGCGTTGTATCTGCACCACTCTGACGTCAAGCTGCCGCGCACTGCCACGCACTGCCACGCACTGCCACGCACGACTGAGAATGCCTGAGAACGCCTGAGAACGCCTGTGTTTTTCAGCAGTCTCGCGGTCTCGTAGTCTCGTAGTCTCGTAGTCCCGTGGTCCCGTAGTCTCGTAGTCCCGTGGTCTCGTCGTCTCGCCGTCCCGTGGTCTCGTCGTCTCGCCGTCCCGTCGTCTCGTCGTCTCGCCGTCCCGTCGTCTCGCCGTCTCGTCGTCTCGTGGTCCCGTGGTCCCGTGGTCCTGTTGTCTTATTGGCGCGCCTCCCAGTCATTCCCAGTCTTTCTCAGTCATTCCCAGCCTTTCCCAGCCAATCGCGCGCCACTCGGTCATTCTCGGTCATTCTCGGTCATTCTCAGTCATTCCCAGGCGTTCCCAGTCTTTCTCAGCCAATCGCGCGCCACTCGGTCTTTCCCAGTCATTCTCAGCCAATCGCGCGCCTCTTAGCTGTTCCCGCAGTCTCGTCCTCCCGCCCTCCCCTCGTCTCGTTATCCCGTCTAAATACAACCTCATTCCTCTCCCCAAAATGCACCCATTCGACATTTCTCAAATACTCCAAAACTATTCTATATCACTTTGCTCTAATTTTTGCCGCCACTCCAAAACCCTCAAAATTGACCATAAAATCATAAAGTACAGAAAATCAAAAAGATATGTATTTTATCATAAATTGGCAATTATAATTTCATAAAAACGATAAGAAAAAACTATCGCCTTTTCGCCACTTTTCGGTAAATCAGTGCGAAAAAAGTGCTTATATATATTGTATTTCAAAAATTATGCGTATCTTTGCGGGCAATTTCGCTGTAAATGAAATTGGAATTAGTAACAAAAAATTAAAGGACAAAAACGTTTTAGAAATGCCAACTATTCAACAGTTAGTAAGAAACGGTCGAGTTAGCCTGGTGGAGAAGAGTAAGTCACCAGCACTCGCAGCGTGTCCTCAGCGCCGTGGAGTTTGTACTCGTGTTTACACAACAACTCCCAAGAAGCCTAACTCGGCTATGCGTAAAGTGGCACGTGTAAGATTGACTAATGGCAAGGAGGTTAATGCCTACATCCCAGGCGAGGGCCACAACTTGCAGGAGCACTCAATCGTATTGGTTCGTGGCGGTCGTGTTAAGGACCTCCCCGGTGTTCGTTACCACCTCGTACGTGGTGCGCTCGATTCAGCAGGTGTTGACGGTCGTCGTCAGCGTCGCTCGAAGTACGGTGCTAAGCGTCCTAAGGCAGGTAAGAAGTAATTATTAAAGGAATTGTATTTATTAAAGCAAGCAAGTAACAATGAGAAAAGCTAAGCCAAGAAAGCGAATTCTACTTCCGGATCCGAAGTTCAACGACGTGGAGGTTACACGTTTCGTGAACAACCTTATGCTGGATGGTAAGAAGAGTATTGCTTACACCATTTTCTACGACTCGTTGGAGTTGGTGGGCAAGAAGATGAAGGATGCTGATAAATCTCCGCTTGAGATCTGGAAACAGGCTCTTGAGAATATCACACCCCAAGTCGAAGTTAAGTCGAAGCGTATCGGTGGTGCGACATTCCAGGTTCCCACGGAGGTTCGTCCCGAGCGCAAAGTTTCTATTTCCATGAAAAACCTTGTCCTTTATTCACGTAAGCGTTCGGGCAAGTCAATGGCAGAGAAGCTCTCAGCAGAGATAGTAGATGCCTACAACCAGCAGGGTGCTGCCTTCAAGCGTAAGGAGGAGATGCACCGTATGGCAGAGGCTAACAAGGCATTTGCACACTTCAGATTCTAATACACGGAAGTCAAGATGGCAAGAGATCTTAAATACACTCGTAACATCGGTATCATGGCTCACATCGATGCCGGTAAGACCACTACTTCGGAGCGTATCCTCTTCTACACGGGTAAGACCCATAAGATTGGTGAGACGCACGAGGGTGCAGCCACTATGGACTGGATGGTTCAGGAGCAGGAGCGTGGTATCACCATCACCTCGGCTGCGACTACCGCGTTTTGGAACTACAAGGATAATCAGTATCAGATTAACCTTATCGATACCCCGGGACACGTCGATTTTACCGTTGAGGTAGAGCGTTCACTCCGCGTATTGGATGGTGCTGTGGCAACATTCTGTGCTGTGGGTGGTGTTGAGCCTCAGTCTGAGACCGTATGGCGTCAGGCAGACAAGTACAACGTTCCCCGTATCGGCTATGTAAACAAGATGGACCGCACAGGTGCCGACTTCTTGGCAGTGTGCGCCCAGATTAAGGAGCATTTCGGTGCAACGGCTCTTCCCGTAGTATTGCCCATCGGCTCGGAGGATAAGTTCGAGGGTTTGGTGGACCTTATATATAATAATGCAATATACTACTACGACGACAAGACCGTACGCGACAACTTCGAGCTTAAAGAGATTCCTGAGAGTATGAAGGCTGAGGCTGCCGAGTGGCGTGCTAAGCTTATCGAGGAGGTTGCAGCTACCGATGACGCCTTGATGGAGAAGTTCTTCGAGGATCCCGATTCAATCACTCCCGACGAGCTTATCGCAGCTATCCGCGTGGCAACTATCAATATGTCGTTGGTGCCTATGATGTGTGGCTCATCGTTCCACAACAAGGGTGTTCAGAAGCTCCTTGACTACATTATGGCATTCCTCCCCTCGCCGCTGGATGTTCCCGCTGTTGAGGGCGTGAACCCCAAGACCGACGAGACCGAGAAGCGTGAGTCTTCTGTAAACGACCCCTTCTGCGGTTTGGCGTTTAAGATTGCTACCGACCCCTTCGTAGGCCGTTTGGCATTCGTACGCGTATATTCGGGTGCTTTGGATGCTGGTTCTTACGTATATAATGCACGTAGTGGTAAGCGTGAGCGTATTTCGCGTCTGTACCAGATGCACGCTAACAAGCAGAATCCTTTGGAGCGCGTTGAGGCAGGTGATATTTGCGCAGCTATCGGCTTCAAGGAGATTCGCACTGGTGATACTCTTACCGCTGAGAATGCACCTTTGGTACTCGAGCAGATGACCTTC
>JAFQAN010000019.1 GCA_017416915.1 Alistipes sp.
CACTCGGCGCCCTTCTGACACCAAGCTCTTGTCGTGATAGCGGCGCATCTGCGGCACCAAGCTCGTTCGTCTGAATGGGGATGTACGCCAAGTACACCCCCATCCAGCCAAACTTCGACTTGGCACCACATCTGCACCACTCTGACGACAAGTGGCCTCGCGCAACTGAGAATGACTGAGAACGCCTGAGAACGCCTGAGAACGCCTGGGTTTTTAGCAGTCTCTTAGTCCCGTCGTCCCGTCGTCCCGTCGTCTTGTGGTCTCGTTGTCTCGTGGTCTTGTGGTCTCGCAGTCTCGTAGGCGCGCTTCCCAGTCGTTCCCAGTCTTTCTCAGTCTTTCTCAGCCATTCCCATTCTCACAAAAAAAAAGGCTGACCCGCAGGTCAGCCTATCACTATTAGCACTCCACAATGTTAAAACATCTCGAACAGCTCCTCGTTGCTGTAAGCGTCTGCGCCGTAGCACTGTTTGAGGTATGCCAAGCCGTTGAGGTAGTCCTCCTCCGTAAACGAGTCGGTAGCCTCGCGCGCAACAACTACGTCGTAGCCCAACGAGAAGGCATCTGCCGAGGTGTGGCGTACGCACATATGGGCGTGCAAGCCCGTCATCACCACCGTCTGAACACCAAGCTCTTTGAGCAGGATGTCAAGCTCGGTCTGGAAAAAGCCACTGTAACGGCGCTTAGGTACAACATAGTCCTTGTCCGAGAGGTTAAGCTCTGCGATAACCTCCGCACCAGGTGTGCCGATGATGGCGTGGTCGCCCCAGATGGTCAGCTCACGGTCGATGCCGGCGCGGTGTGCGTCGTTGCAGAAGATTACGGGAACACCTGCCTCGCGCGCCTTGTCTAACAGACGTGCTGTGGCGGGAACAATAGCTTTGGCGCGGTCGCAAGTGAGAGCCCCATAGACAAAGTCGTTGAGCATATCAACGACAAGAATTGCAGGTTTGTTCAACTTTTTCATTACACTACAAAATTTGTTGGTATAAACTAATTCAAAGTTATGGATAAAAAATGAAAATTGCAACTCATTTGGACGTAATGACCAATTTGGGGTAAAATATATCATTTTTAAGGGTTAAAGTAGCTCTTTGAGCTTCGAGCCAAGCTCCGAATTTTCCACTATGCCGTTGATATGTTCTGCCCCCGTGCCGTAGAGATATACGGGGACCATCTCTGCCGAGTGTCCATCAGTTGTCCAGCGGTACTCCACACCTTGCTCCGAGAGGTTGAAGTCGGAGTTGCTGCTTACGATAGCCATACCGCCCGTGTCGTGGTCGGCTGTAACGACTACCAGTGTGCCAGGTGTGCGGCGGGCATACTCCACGGCCGCCTCCACGGCGAGCATAAAGCTCTGCATCTCTTTTTGCATAGCCTTGGCGTCGTTGCCGTGGCCCATACCGTCGATGAGCGACCCCTCGACCATCAGCACAAAGCCGTTGTTGTTGTCGCGCTGGTCGAGGAGCGATATTGCCCTCTTGGTGGCCTCTGCAAGATAGTCGCCCGAGTCGGCACCCACCTCCCAGTCGGCAAGTAGCGCTATGGTGCGTCGCTCTGCCGTGCAGCTATCGAGTTGCTCCATTGTGCGCGCTACGTTAAAGCCTCTGCTGTGTAGCTCCTCTATGGCTGCCTCCTCGCTGCCGTACGCCTTTATGAACTCCGCCATACCACCGCCTATGGCGACATCCAAGCTGCTCTGGGCGAGCTGACGCGATATGAGCGTATATTCGTGGCGGTTGGTGGTGTGAGCGTAGAAGGCTGCGGGGGTGGCGTGTTGTAGGTAGGTTGTTACAACCACGCCTGTTGCCATACCTTTGCGCGACGCCGCGGCGCATAGCGACTCCAACTCTGTGCCGTCGGGCAGTACGCCTAAGTAGGTGTTGTTGGTCTTCTGCCCTGTGGCAAGCGCTGTGCCTGCTGCGGCAGAGTCGGTAACGCGGTTATCCAGAGAGTATGTCTTTGTGAGTGCTATGTTATCCGCCTCGTCGAAGATGGTCTTCTCGTAGCGGTTTTCGAGCTGCATCATCGCCACAGGTGCCAAACCCATACCGTCGCCTATAAGCAAGATTATGTTTTTTACGGGTTGCTGTGCTGTGGCGTTAAACGCGAATACGACCATAAATGTCGCTAAAAGATACAATTTTCGCATAGCATCATACTTTTTGTGATTTTATATTGGCAAAAATACAAAAAAAATTGTATCTTCGCAATTCAGAATTATAACAATATTTTTCCGATACCGCTTATGGTTGATGTCCGCATTGCAGCCGACTGGAAGGCAGTCCTTCAAGAGGAGTTCTCGAAGCCCTATTTCGAGGCTCTTGTGCGCTTCGTGCGCGAGGAGTATGCCTCGGGCGAGGTCTTTCCCGCGGGGCGTAACATCTTCCGTGCCTTCGATAAGTGTCCCTTCGATAGTGTCAAGGTGGTTATCATCGGGCAGGACCCATATCACGGTGTTGGTCAAGCTAACGGGTTATGCTTCTCGGTAAACGAGGGGGTGCCTTTTCCGCCATCGTTGCAGAATATCCTACGCGAGGTACACGACGATACGGGTGCGGCTATACCTACCTCTGGCGAGTTAGACCGCTGGGCGGAGCAGGGTGTGTTGCTGCTCAACGCAGTCCTCACGGTGCGCGCACACGAGGCGGCGTCGCACGCAGGACGTGGCTGGGAGCAGTTTACCGACGCGGTGGTACGTGCCGTGGCGGAGCGTAAGCAGGGCGTTGTATATATGTTGTGGGGTAGTTATGCGCAGCGTAAGGGCGCTATTGCCGACCCCAACCGCAACCTTATACTTCGTGCGGTGCATCCCTCGCCGCTCTCGGCATATAGGGGTTTCTTTGGCTGTCGGCACTTCTCGGCGGCTAACGACTACCTGCTTGCGCGCGGTGAGCAACCGATAGTGTGGTAGTTAAATGAGAATAAAAACGAAAAATTATGATAAATCAATTACGTTTCTTAAAGGTTATTTGTCTGCTTGCCGTCATCTTTGGCGCTCCTTGCAGCTTGTGGTTTGCTGCCACAGGCAGACTTATGTTTGCACTTATCACAGCTGTCGTGGTCATCGCGGCATTTACGGGCTTTATCATCTCGAAGCGCAGTATTCGAATGATGAAGGAGATGGAGTATCAGTCTGTCGATGACGACATTAAACCCGTATAGGCGAAGTTCGTTGTTTTATTTTCAAGGTGTTGATGCAAGGCGTTGATACAAAACGCGCCGCTTTTGGCATCAAAAGCTACTTTCAGCAATTTAGGCTAACCTTTTCGGGGTTAGCCTTTTTTTACATTCCTCTGCGGCGTAGCATCCACGCCATTGAGCGGTAGAGGCTGTCGAAGAGCGGGCGTAGGGCGCGAGGTAGGCTGTTCGTTACCCTTAGGCGGCGCAGCTGTCGGCTGTTGTGGCGACTATAACCGAATGTCTCGATGGCGCGTTGTGCATCCTCCGTGCCGCCGTGTACCGACTGCGTTATAGCCTTGCCTATGCCCACGCGGGCGATATACTCGTTGAGTGTTGGGTCACCATCCTTCGTGTAGAGTGCTGCGATGCTCTCCGCGCACCTCTCGGGGCGATATATCTTTGCTGAGCGGTTTGATGCGGTGCGGGCGTAGCGCACCAGAGGCATCGTCGAGAAGCAGAACTTCGAGCCTTGCCCGATAAGACGTATCCACAGCCATTGGTCCTCGCCTATGCGCATACCATCGGGAAAGCCGCCTGCGCGTAGCACCGCCTCGCGGCGCAGCGTAGCGGTGGAGGGGATGATGGGGTAGCGACCCTGCAATGCCTCCTCAGCGGGGTTTATGATGCCCTCGGTGGTGGGTGTGGGGGCTGCTATTAGCCTCTTGTTGTTTACTATGCTAAATGCCGTCGAGTAGCACTCCACGTCGGGGTAGTACTCCATAAGTCGTGCTATCTCGGCGATATATCCCGAAAGGTAGTAGTCGTCGGCATCGAGAAGTGCTATGTACTCGGTCGTCGCCTCACCTATGGCGCGGTTACGTGCGGCACTCACGCCGCTGTTGTCCTGACGTACAAGGCGCATATTTGCCTCAGGGTGGTCGGCGATAAAGCGCTCGACGATGGCTGCTGAGCTATCCGTAGAGCCGTCATCGACGATGATGACCTCGTGCGGCGCGAGGCTCTGCTCCACAACAGAGCGTAGGCAGCGCTCCACCTCCCGCTCCTTATTATACAGTGGTATAACTATGGTGATGCGTTGCGCCTCAGCCGATGTGAGTCGCTCGGAGAACATAAGCTGCTCGGGGGCGTGGTTTAATTGCTTCTCCTCGGGTAGCCACTTGCTAATGTCGCCGTAGTGGTTGCGCAGGTACTGCTCCAAGCTACTCGGCGCCCACACCATCATATCGCCAAAGCGACGACGCTCGGGGTTGTCGATAGCCGTGCGTGGTATCATATCTTTGGGCATACGCACGATATTGTAGCGCGTAGCGTCGGTATGGTTGTAGCGCGTAAGCTCGCGGTGTAGGCGGCGGTAGATGCGTCGCTTGCTCATCACAAGGCACGTGAGGCGTATCGCCAAGCACGATAAAAAGCCTTTGGGAAGCACTACGCCATTGTTTGCCTTGCCCCACCAGCGCCATAGCCACACGCTCTTTGCCGTGAAGCAGTTTACCCAGAATTTTACCCTAAGCCTCTGACGTCGCTCCTTCGCGGCGTTGTCGGGAATGAGGTCGTAGGGAAAGATGTCGATATATATGCCCTGCTCGATGTCGAGACCCACCCACTCGCTCTCTACGAAGCGGGTGCCGCGCTTGCGTATCTTCGTAAAGTAGAAGGGCGTGTTGGGGTCGGTCGTAAACTCCTGCAAGATGTAGTCGGGGTGTAGGTGTTTGGGTGCTTCGCGTAGGAATCGCTCGTAGTTCTCGCGCGTCATACCTAAGTCGATGTCGTCATCCCACGGCACTATCCCCTCGAAGAAGTGGGCGCCCATAGCCGTCCCGCCCTGTATGAAGTAGGGGATGTCGCATAGCTCCGCCACACGCACAACCTCGCGTAGGATGTCGTATAGCTCGACGTGTAGCTGTCGTAGTATGTCGCTATTGTACTTCATATTATAGGATGTCGTGTACGAGAAGGTTACAACCACGAATATCGCTCTTGGCAATGCGCCCCTCGATGGCGAAGCTGCCGTCGTCGTATATGCGTCCTACGTCTTGCGTCTGTACGAAGGCGCACGACGAGAGGTTGCCTAAGTCTATAATGTCGATGCCGCCACGCATAGCGTGTGGATGGTGGTCAAACGGGTCGTTTATGTCGCGCACGAGGACCCTCATCCAGCGCGGCGTGCGGAAGATGCCCTCGCCCGAGGAGTATGCCTGCGACATAAGCTCCGCCATACCGTACTCCGAGGCTATATGCTCCACGCCGAAGCCGTCGCAGAGAATCTTGTGTAGCTCGCTCTTCGAAATCTCCTTGCGGCGTCCCTTCATACCGCCCGTCTCCATAACTATCGTGTTGTCGAGCTTCGGGGCGTACCTCTCCGCAAGGTCCCACAGCGCGTAGCTCACGCCGAGCAGTATCTTTGGCTTCGGGTCTGCCTTCATATCGGCGATGAGGCGCTCGTAGTCGTTGAGGTAGAAGCCGCCGCTACCAGCCTCCGCGATGAGACTATCGACCATATATACCAACGATGACCCCTCGCGCTCCAAGTACGAGGGGAGCAGACCGTAGATGCTCCACCCCGCAGCCTTGCCGTAAAACTCCTCGAAGGCGGCTGTGAAGCAGCGGCGATAGTCGTCGAGAGATGCTACGAGGTGGCGCGAGGGCGTGGTGTTGCCCGTGTTACTCGACGTGAAGACTATCTCTGGCTCTTTGTCGGAGCAATATACATCCTCCGTCTTGAATAGCTCGATAGGCATAAAGGGTATCTCTTCGATGCTTTGCACGGCGTGGCTGTCGATGCCGAGCAATTCGATGTATCGACGATAGGGTGCGCACCGCTCGGCTTGATAGTGGAACAGGTCGAGGGCGGCAGCCTCAAACGCGGCGTCGCTATCTATCGAGAGTATTCTGTCGATGGTCATCATACGTGTATGCGTATAGTTACTTACAAAGATACAAAAAAATGGCTTACGCCACACTATGCCATCCAAAAAATCGCCATTTCGGAGCCTCCGCCACACCTATATAAAAGATTAAGAGCCGACCAAACGTTGTGTAGGGTCGGCTCTCAATCTGTTTACCTCCGAGTGGTGGAGGCTCTTACTTCTTGCTCTTAGGCGCGAGAATCATATTCATCTTCTTGCCGTCGAGCTTAGGCATAAGCTCCACACGTGCAATCTCCTCCAAGTCGTTGGCGAAGCGCAACAGCAAAATCTCGCCCTGCTCCTTGAAGACGATAGAGCGGCCGCGGAAGAAGACGTATGCCTTAACCTTAGCGCCCTCTTTGAGGAAGTTCTCGGCGTGTTTAAGCTTGAAGTTGTAGTCGTGGTCGTCGGTCTGTGGACCGAAACGAATCTCCTTGATGACGACCTTAACCTGCTTAGCCTTAATCTCCTTAGCCTTCTTCTTCTGCTGGTACAGAAACTTCTGGTAGTCGGCAATGCGACATACGGGCGGCTCTGCCTTGGGCGAAATCTCGATAAGGTCGAGTTCCATCTCGTCGGCAAGGCGTATCGCCTCCTTGATGGGCAATACGAGGTTAGGCTCAACGTTTTCGCCTACCACACGCACCTGAGGTGCTGTGATTTCGTCGTTGATGCGATGCGGGTTCTCCTGCACGGGACGGCGTCCACGTGCATCGCGCTGTTGATTGTTGTTCTGGTTATTCCCCTGCACCTGTGGGCGAGGTCGGAATGGAAATTGTCCTGCCAAATTGGTTAATTGTTAGTTATACTTAAATTGTTTGTTATGCCTTGTTTGCTTCAATCTCGGCAGCCACGAGTCCCTGCATAAACTCTGTGAACTCGGCGATGGTCATCTGACCCTTGTCGCCTTCGCCCTGTGCGCGTACCGACACCTTGCGCTCAGCAGCCTCCTTCTCGCCTACGATAAGCAGGTAGGGGATGCGTTTAAGCTCGTTGTCGCGAATCTTACGACCAATCTTCTCGTTGCGGTCATCAACCTGTGTGCGTACGTCGTTGATATTCAGCTCGCGAGCCACCTCCTCGGCGTAGTCGTTGTACTTCTCCGAGATGGGCAGTACGACAACCTGGTCGGGAGAGAGCCACAACGGGAACTTTCCGCCCGTATGCTCCAACAATACCGCCACGAAGCGCTCCATAGAGCCAAAGGGCGCACGGTGAATCATAATGGGACGGTGTAGCTTGTCGTCCGACCCCTTATAGGTAAGGTCGAAGCGCTCGGGCAGGTTGTAGTCCACCTGAATAGTGCCGAGCTGCCAGCTACGACCGATAGCATCCTTGACCATAAAGTCGAGCTTAGGACCGTAGAACGCCGCCTCGCCATACTCCACAATAGTCGAGAGACCCTTGTTCTTCGCAGCCTCGATGATGGCGCTCTCTGCCTTCTCCCAGTTCTCGTCCGAGCCGATATACTTCTCGGTATTCTTGGGATCGCGCAGCGATACCTGTGCCGTGAACTTATCGAACTTCAACGTGCGGAAGATGTAGAGTACAATGTCGATAACCTTCTCGAACTCCTCCAACAGCTGGTCGGGGCGCACGAAGAGGTGAGCATCGTCCTGCGTGAACGAGCGTACACGCGTCAGGCCGTGTAACTCGCCCGACTGCTCGTAGCGATATACCGTGCCAAACTCGGCTAAGCGTACAGGGAGGTCCTTGTACGAGCGAGGCTTCGAGCGGTATATTTCGCAGTGGTGGGGGCAGTTCATAGGTTTGAGCAGATACTGCTCGCCCTCGATGGGAGTGCTGATAGGCTGGAACGAGTCCTTGCCATACTTTGCGAAGTGTCCCGAGGTCTTGTATAGCTCGATGTTACCGATGTGGGGTGTGATAACCTGCTGGTAGCCACCCTCCTTCTGTATCTTGCGCAAGAAGCGTTCGAGACGGTCGCGAAGGTCGGCACCCTTAGGCAACCACAATGGCAGACCCTGACCCACGCGCTGCGAGAAGGTGAACAGCTCCAACTCCTTGCCCAACTTGCGGTGGTCGCGCTTCTTTGCCTCCTCCAAGAGTGCAAGATGCTCGTCGAGCATCGACTTCTTGGGGAACGATACGCCATAGATACGCGTGAGCATCTTGTTCTTCTCGTTGCCACGCCAGTAAGCGCCCGCTACCGAGGTGAGCTTAATCGCCTTGATGTATCCCGTGTTGGGAATATGTGGACCACGGCAGAGGTCCGTGAACGAGCCGTTGGTGTAGAACGATATTGTGCCATCCTCCAAGTCGGTGATAAGCTCCACCTTGTACTGGTCGCCCTTCTCGGTAAAGGTCTTCAACGCATCGGCCTTAGATACCTCGGTGCGCACGAGCTGCTCCTTGTTGCGTGATAGCTCTACCATCTTCTGCTCGATGGTTGCAAGGTCCGCTTCGGTGATAGCTACGGGCGAGTCCACGTCGTAGTAGAAGCCGTTGTCGATGGCGGGACCGATACCGAACTTAATGCCTGGGTAGAGGGCTTCGAGAGCCTCCGCGAGGAGGTGCGAAGATGTGTGCCAGAAGGCGTGCTTGCCCTCGGCGTCATCCCACTTGAAGAATTTAATCGTACAGTCGCTGTCGATTGCGCGCGTCATATCGACCGTCGCGCCGTTTACCTCGGCAGCGAGTGAGTCAGCAGCTAAACGAGGGCTGATGCTCTCTGCTACCTGAAAGGCAGTTGTCCCTTTGGCATACTCTCTTACCGAGCCATCGGGAAAGGTTACTTTAATCATAATGTTTTAATTTTTATTAGTTGTGATGCCTTCGTAGCTCCACAATAACGAGACGGATTACTACTCAGTTGCATCGTATTTATTTCACTCTTCCTTTGTCGGTTTACCTATCTCCTTTGCAAGCGCTATAAGGCGTACAAGTGCGATGATGCCTATAATGGCGTAGAAGCTAAACCATAGCCACTCTGTTGGCCCTGCACCCCTTAACTCCACTTTTAAGCAGCTCACCACTGCAAGTCCAAGCAGTACAGCGCTTGTTACGACACTTATAATCACTCTAAACATCGGCTATAAGGGGCTAAATTAGTCGTTAGGCTCTGTCTCGGGCAGATCCTTTACCGATATGTCGCGACCCTTCTCACGCTCGAAGTGCTGCAACGGGTTTTCGTTCCACTCTGTCCACGCATCACGGCGACGAACAATGTCGATGGCGTCGTATATTGCGTTACGCATCGACTGCGGGTCGGCAACGCCTCGTCCAGCGATGTCGTACGCCACGCCGTGGTCGGGCGAGGTGCGCACTGCCGCAAGCGATGCCGTGAAGTTTACGCCGTCGGGCGAGAGTGTCTTGAAGGGCGCTAAGCCCTGGTCGTGGTACATTGCAAGTATCGCATCGTACTGTTTGTAGGCTCCTGCTGCGAAGAAACCATCTGCCGCGAAGGGTCCAAATGCCAAAATATCCTCGCCATAGCACTGCTCGATAGCGGGCTTTATTATCTGCTGCTCCTCCTCGCCAAGAAGCCCGCCGTCGCCTGCGTGGGGGTTGAGTGCCATTACGGCGATGCGGGGGCGCACGATGCCGAAGTCTTGACGCAACGACGCGTTAATCTGGCGTATGCGCTTTGCGATAAGCTCTTCGCTTAGAGCCTCTGCCACCTTTGCTACGGGCAGGTGTATCGTCGCGAGGCCTACGCGCATAAGCTCCGAACACATCATCATCAGCGGCTCGCCGTCAAGCTCCTTTGCCAAAAACTCGGTGTGTCCCGTGTATGGGAAGTCGGCGCTCTGTATCATCTCCTTGTCGATAGGGGCGGTTACAAGGGCATCTATTGTGCCATCGCGTAGGTCCTGTGCTGCGCGCTGCAAGGCTGCTGCTGCCGCTGCGCCACCCTCCTTCGAGGGCTTGCCAGGGGTTATCTTTACCTCGCGCTCGCCGCACTCGATGGTGTTTACCTTGCCGTGTGCGGCGCGCTCTGCGTTGTCGATGTGGTTGAAGCGTACAGGCTCAATCTCCTGCTGGTAACGCTTCTGGTAGTAGGCCGCTGCTGCCGACTGTCCGTAGATAATCGGAGTGCATAGCTCCGTGAGGCGGTTGTCCGCAAATATTTTGAGTATAATCTCCCAACCGATACCGTTGGTATCGCCTGCCGAGATGCCAATCTTTAATCTGTTGCTCATAGTAACATTATTTCAACCTACAAATATACAAAAAAAAGTTATGAATCACACTATTAGCACAATTTATTTGCTAAAATAGTGCAGTGAGTCTAAATATGTGGGTTGTAGGCGGGGAGGGGTAGGCGGTCGTAAATGCGCTACCGAGGTCGTTGTGTGGCGGGGTTACCCTCTTCTAAATTCGGCAAGTACAATGCCCGTAGCCATTGCCACGTTCAACGACTCTGAGGTGGGGCGGTCGGCGGGGTAGGGTGGGATGTATAGCTTGTGGCTCAGCGTCTTACGGCACGCCTCGCTCAGCCCACGTCCCTCGTTGCCCATAACGATAATGCCGTGGTTAAGAAGCTCCGTGTGGTATATATTCTCGCCGTCGAGCAGTGTGCCGTATATCGGCGAGCCTTGGTCAGCGGCAGTGCGTAGGTATGCCGCCAAGTCATCGACGTAGTGTACCTTGACGCGCAAAATGGCGCCCATTGTCGCCTGTATCACCTTGGGGTTATAGCAGTCGGCACACTCTGCCGAGCAGATGATGTCCTCGACGCCAAACCAGTCGGCAAGACGTATTATCGTGCCGAGGTTACCAGGGTTCTGCACACCGTCGAGTGCGAGGCGCAGGGCTTTGCCATCCGTAGCGGGTAGCTTATGTCGCGGCTGCTCAACGACGGCAAGGTAGTCGGTGGCTGTTTTAAGCTGTGTTATGCGCTCCATCGTCGTGCGGTCGATATGCTCGATGTCTCTTCCGACGACGTCGTGGCGGGTGGTGTATATGCGGCGTATGACAAGGCTCGACGAGCGTATCTCTTCGACGAGCTTCTCGCCCTCGGCGATGAACAGATGTTCGCTGTCGCGCTGTCGCTTGTCGCCAAGCGAACGTACAAATTGTATCTCAGCCTTAGTCATATTAGCGCTGTGTAAAGGGTTGTGGTTCAATGGTAAATGTCTCTCCCTCCTGAGCTATATCGCTGTTGGGGAATATCTCGCGGCACTCCTCAACAAGTGCTTGCGTATCCTTATGTCGCGAAGAGAAGTGTCCGATGATAAGGTGCCCTGCCTCGGCAAGCTGCGCTACACGTGCGGCATCCACCGTGGAGCTGTGTCCGCGCTCTCGCGCAAGATTGTGAAGCTCTGCCGAATAGGTTGTCTCATGGTACAGCAAATCGACCCCACGCACCCTTTCTGCCGCCTTTGCCGAGTAGTTGGTGTCCGACAGGTAGGCATACGAGCGAGCCTTGTAGGGGTAGTACGTAAGTTCGCTGTTGGCGATTACCTCGCCCGAATCAAGAGTTATATCCTCGCCACGCTTGGCCGCCACAATCTGGTGTAGGTTAAGCCCGTAGCGCTCAATCTTCCACTTATCGACATTCAGCCCAGGCTGCTTCTCGCGGAAGTGGTAGCCCGCCGTGGGTACGCGGTGTCGTAGAGGTATGCTCCACACTTCGAGTGTCGAGTTCTCCATAATGAGTGCGTGTTCCGTGGTCTTCACCTCGTGCCACACCACCTTGTAGGGCAGCTCCGCGTCGAAGTATCGCAGATGATACTCCAATATCTCGCCCATAGGTGCTGGCGCATAGACGTCCAACGGCACCTGGCGCCCGTAAAGCCCGAGTGTCGATATTAGTGGAAAGAGACCGAAGCAGTGGTCGCCGTGCAGATGCGAGATAAATACAGCCCTAAGGCGCAGCGGATTTATGCCGCGCCTTATGAGCTGCTGTTGTACCCCCTCGCCCGCATCGACTAAGTAGTATTGCTCGTTGAGGTTTACTACCTGTGCCGAGGGGTGGGCGTTTACGGTGGGTTTTGCCGAAGCGTTGCCTAATATGGTTACGCTGAATGCCATCAACTACTACTGCGCTAACAACCAACGCTCGCAGTCCAGCGCAGCGATACAGCCTGAGCCTGCTGCGGTGATAGCCTGACGGTAGTGCGGATCCTTGACGTCGCCAGCTGCGAAGACGCCCTCGACAGATGTCTTCGAGGTGCCAGGCTCAACCTTGATGTAGCCCTGCTCGTCGAGAGCGAGCTGACCCTTGAATACCTCGGTGTTGGGGTGGTGACCAATAGCGAGGAAGAAGCCCGTGATGTCGATGGTGCGCTCCTCGCCCGTTACGCTGTGGTAGAGAAGTGCGCCCGTAACGCCATTCTCGTCGCCCAATACCTCGCGGGTGTTATGCTCGAAGAGTACCTCGATGTTGGGGGTGTTGAATACGCGCTCCTGCATAGCCTTTGAAGCTCGTAGGTAGTTCTTGCGAACAACCAAATATACCTTACGGCAGATTGATGCAAGGTATGTCGCCTCCTCGCAAGCGGTGTCGCCACCACCTACCACTGCAACATCCTGCTTGCGGTAGAAGAAGCCGTCGCACGTAGCGCAGGCGCTCACGCCCATACCGCGATACTTAGCCTCCGACTCCAAGCCGAGATACTTTGCCGAAGCACCAGTACATACGATAACGCTCTCTGCCTCAATCTTATGCTCGTGGTCCACGGTAACCTTAAAGGGGCGCTCCGAGAGGTCGATGTCGGTGATGATGCCACGACGTACGTCGGCACCAAAGCGCAGAGCCTGCTTCTTCAAGTCCTCCATCATTGCCGTGCCTGTGATGCCCTCGGGATAGCCAGGGAAGTTCTCAATCTCGGTGGTGGTGGTAAGCTGACCACCAGGCTCGATGCCCTCGTAGAGTACGGGCGAGAGGTTAGCTCGCGATGTGTAAATTGCTGATGTGAAGCCGGCAGGACCGCTGCCGATAATCAATACTTTAATCTTCTCCATAGTTAAGGTTCTTTTAAGTTATTATCTTAATTGTGTTTCGTTATATCTCGCTGTGTTTCATCTATCTTGGTGTCTATTCATAGCGTTGCTGCCTCTGCTAACGCGTGTTTTTGAAGTCCTGCTCGCGTACGTCCACCTCGCGGAAGTCGTAGCCATAGCCTATCCACATATCTTCGCCCGCGTCGCGACGACGGTCGTTGTCGGTGGTCTCGCGCATGCGAGCGAGGATGTTCTCGCCTGCCGTTATGGTCTCTCGAACCTCCTCCTCGGAGGGCTGGTGTCCCATAAGACGTGCAAGTGTCGAGTAGGCGTATGTTGCCGCCATATCATCATACTCCGCCATCGCCTTGTCGAGCGTCTCGTGCAAGTCGTCGAGCGTGAGGCTGTTGTTGGCTGCTTGGTCGAGTATCTGCTCCACTATCGCTAAGGGCAGGTACTGTCCTGCGAGGTCTATCCACTCGCCGTCGCACGGAGCTGTGCTGGTATGCCTACCCGCGCTGAGCATAGCGCCGAGTGATGCCGCTATGGCGCTGTTGTATAGCTTGATGCCGCGCGCCAACATCGATGCCTTTATGACGGTGCGGTTGTAGGTGTATGTCTTCGCCTCGGGGTCGTTCTCGCGCATACGTGTCAGCGCATCTACGCCGCGAAGCATCTTGCCAGTGAGGAAGGGGTTAAACTCCTCGAAACGTATGTTGTCGCGCTTCTCGGTGCGTTTGTCGCGTGTCTTCCACTTCTCCGTGTCGCGCACTGCGCCATAGCTCGTCAGCGCCATAGCTGGCAGCAGCGACGACTGCCCATTCTCCTCGATGAGGTAGGCGTAGGGCATATCTTGCAGGTCGTGGTGTCGCGTGTGGCGACCGAGAATCACGGTGTAGGGACCCTCGATGGCGGGTGCCATAACGTAGGCGTTGCTGCCGAACTTCGTACCGCGCATATGTATCGCCTGGTGTACTGCGCCGCTCTTGAAGAGGTGGTTCGACTGGTTGGTGCCACTTCCCGCGTTGAAGAACGAGAAGACGCCAGCGATGAGCAGCGACGACTTATGGTGCGATACGGTGTATGGACCAGCAAATATCGCTGCCGCCTCGCCATTCTCGCAGTGGCAGTTGGCGAAGAAGAGTGAATCTACCGCCGTAAAGCCGTTCGAGAGTATGGTGTTTGCGCCTACGTAGCAGCGCTCGACAATCGCGCCACCCTTAACCTTGCTGTCCTCGGCAAAGATGAAGTCCTCGGCACGTACATCCACGCCCACCGTGGCACGACGTCCTACCGTGCCATTCTCCAAGAGCGATGCGCCCTCGATTGTCGCGTCCTGCTCGACAAGTACCTCGCGTAGGAACTTAACGCCAATGATTCGCACGTTATCCGCTACTATGCCCTGCTCCGAGCGTCGTCTCTCGGCAGCATCCTCTGCCAACACCGCGAGGGCGTTGGTCGCCGCCTTGTTGTGGCGCATCATCGCCATAAGGTAGGCACACTGTGCCGTTAAGTTACGATATATCACAACCTCACGACCCCCATTTTCGTTTACTGCCGATACGCGCACACCCTCGCCAAAGCGGGTGCTGTGGCGACACTCCATACGCGTTACCGACTCAATGAGGCAGTTGTCGCCGATGGCGTAGTTGCATATCACGGCATCCGTGATGCGGCTCTTAGCGCCTATCGACACCTGCCCCTCGAAGCGCACGTTGCGTAGCTGCGTAACCTCGAACTCGGGGGCAACCTGCACGTCGTCCCAGTTGTCAGCAATGCAGCCGCGTTGTTCGAGTGCTGCGCGCTCCTCGGCGGTTAATAATCGTCTATAACTCATACTATCTCTTTTCGGTGTAAACCACACGTTTTGTCTCAAAAAAGTCGTCGTCAAACATAGTGCTTATGTCGTATAGGTCCCAGTGGCGACGGGTTGCTGCTAACTCCTCGGCAAGCTCTCCGCCTTTGAGGTATAGGATGCCATTGGGTAGTGTGCCGCGCTGACCCTTGCGCAGTAACCCCCACGCCCACGGCATAAAACGCGCCATCTCGGTAACGGCACGTGATACCACGTAGTCGAAGCGTCGGTCGAGCTGCTCGGCACGGCAGTTTATGGCGCTTAGGTTTGCGATGTTGGCGCCTGCCGCCACGCCCTCCACAACACGTATCTTCTTGCCTATGGAGTCCACACCCGTAAAGTGTGCCTCGGGAAACATTATCGCCAACGGCACCGACGGGAAGCCTCCGCCACACCCTATATCGACAATCTCTGCCCCTGCCTCGAACTGACACACCTTGGCTATTGCTAACGAGTGGAGTATGTGGCGCGTGTAGAGATGCTCCATATCCTTGCGCGATATGACGTTTATGCGGCTGTTCCACTCCGTGTAGAGCGCCCCTAACGCCTCATACTGCTCCTTCTGACGGTCGGTCAGCTCGGGGAAGTGTCGTATTATCGGGTCAATATTCATAATCTTCTGTTTTCGCCACCGCCTTCGTGTGCCGTGGCTAATCTTCTGTTTTCGCCGCTGCCCTTAAAATACCGCCGCTAATCACTTATACTTGTTGCCGCCCTTTGTCTGTCGCCTCGTTATTAAATATTCAGTCTCTTACTCCTTATCGACAATCATTTTGCATACGGCGGCTTTGGCACGACGTATCTGCGTCTTTATGGTGTTGAGCGGTCGTCCGAGCTTCTCGGCAATCTCCTCGTAGGAGTACTCCTCCAAGAAGCGCATCTCGATAATCTGGCGATACTCCTCCGAAAGCTCGTCGAGCGACGCCTCGAAGTGTGCGCGTGTCTGGTTTATTATCACGCTCTCCTCGGGTGTCGGCGTCGTCGCCGCGGGTGCGCAGAAGCGCTCGTCGAGGGCTACGTCGTCGGCACGGCGGCGTAGGTGGTCCACCAGCGTATTGCGCGCTATGGTATATACCCACTGCCCGAAGGTGTAGCTGTCGGAGTAGTTGCTCAGGTGCAGATATACCTTGATGAAGGTCTCCTGCAAGAGGTCGCTTGCCGTCGCCTTGTCGCCTATGCGCTGCTCAAAGAGGCGCATAATAGCCTCGCGATAGCGGGCAAAGAGGTACTCGAATGCCTGCTGATCGCCCTTGGCAGCGTGTGCCACAAGCTGAGCGTCGGTTGCGACGATGTAATCTACTATCTCCACGCCGTAGTGCATTTTTGGCTGCGGTGTGTGGCGATGTGTCGCTCGATGAGGGGTCCCACGAGGTCAAACATCCAGTAGCGCCACGCTATGCCGCGTTCGCCAAGTTTACGTGCCACACGTCTTACCACGTGTAGGACGACGATATATCTGAGCAGCACCAGCAGTGCCGCCAATAGTTTCAGTTCGAGGGGTAGTACGACCATTGCCACGAGTGCCACCAGCAGGAAGAGCATACGGCTACCTCGCTCCCAGCGCTGGAAGGTGCCTATGTAGGAGGGGTAGTAGAGCTTCGTGTAGTCGTTGAAGCGCATAATATCTACCCACTCGTCCCAGTCGTCGTTGCGCACCTCGTTTACTATGGCGTTGGGTGTCATCACCACCGCCGTATTCTTCGACGTTGCTATCGACTGCAAGTATAGGTCGTTCTCGCCGAGGTCCAAGTTGAGGTGGTCGAAGCCTCGTGTAGAGTCGTAGAGGGAGCGCGTAAAGCCGAAGTTGCTGCGGGGCGCCCAATACATCTTACCCTGCACGGCAAGTGCCATGGCGTTGCTTGCGCGGTGCAGCTCCGTAAGACGCATAAAATATGTCTTTGTAGTCGCCGTCTCGAAGGTCGCCACTGCGGGAGCGAGTACCACCGAGCCGCGCTCGAAGCCACGTGCCATCGTCGCCACCCACTCCTCGGTGCGGGGCATTGCGCCTGGCGTGGTAAAGAGTAGGCACTCATACTGCGCGCGCTTGA
Source organism: Alistipes sp. (assembly GCA_017416915.1). GTDB lineage: Bacteria > Bacteroidota > Bacteroidia > Bacteroidales > Rikenellaceae > Alistipes. The sequence continues at coordinate 16,860 of JAFQAN010000019.1, forward strand.
TGCCCACGTTGAGAGCCTGCTTTGTGGTGATGTAGATGCGCTCGTTGCCACCCATACGTGTCAGGTGCATATGCGGGGTGTTGTTCTCGATAATCTGTAACTCGCCGCAGTACTCCATATCGCCGCCGACATAGACCACGACCACTTCGTAGAGGGGGTAGTCTTGTGCCAAGAGTGAGGGTAGCTCCTTGAAGAGGAAATCTTCGTTCTCGCCGCGCGCCACCACGATAACCGATATGGGTGGGTCTTTGCGGAATGCCTTGTGTGTACGCATCAGTCGGTAGCGATAGATGCGTCGGTAGGCGATGGCGTAGTAGTAGAACTGCACCAAGAAGAGTATGAGGAGTATGGCGATGAGGGCTATGCCCTGCCAAGAGTAAAAATCTAAAATATTGTGGATAAACAGCATAGTTCCTATTTAATACATATAGCGCACAAAGATACGAAGAAAAGATAAAATATGCAACAGAAAATTCTCTTATTTGTCGATAAAACTTTGTATCTTTGTGCTGCAAATAAGACGAAAATCCAAACTTATTATGAAACATAATCTCTATTCGGTTGTGCTGATGGCTGTCAGCCTCCTTTTTGTTGCCGCCTGCTCGTCGCCCGACCCCGAGGCTACCGAGCAACGCTACCTCGCATCTGTCGAGCCTATGGTAACCCTCTACACCTTCGCCGAGGAGGGTGTTACGCCTCACGCCGAGGTGGTGCGTGCGACGCAGATTACCGCCTATCCAAATTGTGTTGAGCAGCGCGATGGCGTAGAGTATATGAAGGTTGTCTATCAGGGTGTAACGTGCTATGTGCCAACCGATAATCTCGCGGTAAGTGCCGATGATGTGGTGCGCGAGAAGGAGGTGTGGGTGCGTACTCCGACAACCATCCTTCGCGATGTGGAAAGCTCGAAGATTGCGGGCTTTGCCGACAAGGGGGCAAAGCTTGTGGTGCTGGGCTACGATGCACTTGCCGAGAGCGGTCGTGTGGCGACCTATCACGTCCGTTTAGGCGATGTCGAGGGCTATGTCTATGGTCGCTATGTTGTCGCCACGGAGGCGGCGGCTTTGCTACGCTATAAGGCGGAGGAGTATGACCCCATTCACTCGGCTGTAAAGGACTCGTTTGGTGGTGGCGAGGCGATAGGTTGTGATTTCTATCCTGTTGAAAAACCGAAGTTCGAGGATAACCCTATGCCTGAGGCTTGTTACTCGCTCTATATCAATGCGGGAGGCAATGCGCTGAAAAATATTGAGAGTTATATATCGTTGGCAAAACAGAGCAAAATAAATACATTTGTCATCGACATCAAAGATAACCAAACACCAGGCTTTAAGGCCTCGGCTATGGAGGAGTATTCGCCTACGAATTACCGTCGTGCGCCCAACAACGAGGAGCTTTATCGCAACGCCGTAAAACGTCTGCACGAGGAGGGCTTCTATGTGGTCGGTCGTATCACCTGTTTCAAGGATTCGTACTTTGTGCAAGATAACCCGCAATGTGCTATTACAGAGCGCGCCACGAGCGAGCCATTCAAGCATAATAAGGCGTACTGGCCCAGCGGCTTCGACCGTCGCGTGTGGGAGTTCAACGTGGCATTGGCGAAGGAGGCTGTCGAGAAGTTTGGTTTCAACGAGATAAACTTCGACTATGTGCGCTTTCCCGACCGTATGACACGTGTCGAGGAGCTTGTTGATTATCATAATCGTTATGGCGAGTCTAAGGTGCAGGCTATTCAGCGTTTTGTGCGCTACGCTACCGACGAGATACATAAGCTGGGCGCCTACGTCTCGATAGATGTCTTTGGCGAGAGTGCCAACCCAGGCTATACCACGGCGTATGGTCAATATTGGGCGGCTATAAGCAACGTGGCGGATGTCATCTGCGGTATGCCCTATCCCGACCACTTCTCGGCGGGCTACTACGGCATTAGCAAGCCGTGGAATTCGCCCTTCGAGATTATGTATCAGTGGGGTCGCCGTGTGCAGTCGCGCCAGGCGGTAACCCCTACGCCCGCCGTTGTCCGCACGTGGATACAGGCATATAATGTTATGCGCCACGTCGATCCCAACGGTATCGCCTACGATGCCGAGAATGTTGAGAAGGAGATTCGCGGACTCTATGCTGCCGACCTTACGGGTGGGTATATCACGTGGTTGGCTTCGTCCAACCTCGAAAAATATAAGCAGCAGTTAGATGCTTACAAAAAGGACTATCTTGCTGATTGGAAGCGAGGTGCTGTTGCTGCCGAGCAAGAGAGATAAAAGGTGCGAAATATTAAGTTTTGGTATAACGTGGGCGTCGGATAGTTGTTTGACGCCCTCTATTTATCTTGTGGGTATTTATCTATTAAATTAAATTGCAGTTATTTTAGAAACTTTGTAAAAAATATGTTATATTTGTAGCGTTATTGCAGAATATGCAGTAATTGTTAAAGGCATTTAGGCTATTGTTGTTACTGAGTAAAACGACCAAATTATTACGGCGAACACACAATAGGCACACTGAATGCCCGCGCTTGCGTGGGTGTGCTTATGTTCGTTTGGGCGCTTGGTCGTGCCTTCTCAGTAGTAAGTTCGTCCACGCTCTCTTTTCTTTGTTTTAAGTTGAGCGGTTGTCGTTTAATGATTTGCTAATTAATCGTTTAACTTAAAAATATTATTATGAAAGTTTTTGTACGTTGGGCTTTGATGTTAGCCGTGGCAGTTGTATGTGGCGCGTGTGAACAAGATGTTATAAAGAGCAATGTCTTTGAGTTTTCAGGTAAGTCGTTCGTATATTGGCAAGGAGAGTTTAATAACGACGGCGTGTGCGAGGATGGAGAGTGTGTGGTTTGCGAATTTGATGAAAAGGGCGGTCTTCGTATTTACGGAAAGGTCGTAAAAGAGGTTGAGGGTGTTCTACGTGAGATAGAATTTAATACGGACGATAAATCGCTCTATTATAATTTTGATGGGTCGCGTATTACGATTTACCGAGGTAAGAAGGGTTGGTCGAAAGATGAGCGAAATACGGTATATGCCTCTGGCTCGTACTACTCTGAGTGTCTGATGTTGAATATAGAGGAGCTGTCTAATTTGATTGATAATGAGTCTATTGTCTTGGCGTGGGATATGTTAGTGAATGCTGAATGGAGAAAATTTGTCAGCACCCCTCAGCTAAGAAACAATAACTAAATCGGCTCTGCGATTGATAGTGTAGCAGTGCGGCGGCGAGGCTTTACGGTTGTGTAGAAGCCTCGCCGCCGTATATCTTTGTTGTGGCGCTGTCGGATAGTTCGCTGTGGCGCAGGGCGAAAGGGTGGTTAAAAGTTGTGATTTTACAATTTTTTTACTACCTTTGTGCGTTATATATACACTATGGAGTTTACGCTACAACATACAGCACCGCAGACAAAGGCTCGCGCGGGCGAGCTGCGCACCGACCACGGAGTGGTCCACACCCCGATATTTATGCCCGTGGGAACGGCTGCCGCGATGAAGGGCATCTTCCATCGCGACATCCTTAATGAGGCTCACGCCGAGATAATTCTTGCCAACACCTACCATCTCTACCTACGCCCTGGTATGGATATTATCGAAAAGGCGGGTGGCGTACACCGCTTCTCGTCGTGGGATAGGCCTATGCTTACCGATAGCGGCGGCTTTCAGGTGTTCTCGTTGGCGGCGTGTCGCAAGCTCAAAGAGGAGGGGTGCCACTTCCAGTCGCATATCGACGGCTCGCGCCATCTCTTCACGCCCGAGAGCGTCATCGACACCGAGCGTACCATTGGTGCCGATATTATGATGGCCTTCGACGAGTGTCCCCCTGGAGACGCTCCGCACGACTACGCCGCAAAGTCGTTGGCGCTGACCGAGCGTTGGCTCGACCGCTGCTTCAATCGCTACCATCAGACCGCGCCCAAGTGGGGTCATTATCAGGCGCTGTTTCCTATTGTGCAGGGCTGTGGCTATGCCGATTTGCGCGAGAAGGCAGCGCGTAATGTGTTGCAATACAATGCCGACGGCTACGCTATTGGCGGCTTGGCGGTAGGAGAGCCTACGGAGGTGATGTACTCTATGATTGAGGTGTGTAACGCCATACTTCCCGAGGACCGTCCGCGCTACCTGATGGGTGTCGGCACTCCCGTAAACATCTTGGAGGGCATCGACCGCGGTGTCGATATGTTTGACTGCGTTATGCCCACAAGAAATGGTCGCAACGGACAGCTCTTCACCTCGGAGGGCGTCATCAACATCCGCAACAAAAAGTGGGAGGATGACTTCTCGCCCATCGACCCCAACGGTGTGGCATTTGTCGATAAGCAATATACGAAGGCCTATCTGCACCACTTGGTGGTGTGCGGCGAGATGCTTGCTGCGCAGATTGCATCGTTGCACAATACGGCATTCTACCTGTGGCTTGTTGGCGAGGCGCGCAAACATATCATCGACGGCGATTTCAAGCAGTGGAAGGAGCAGATGGTAGTAAAGCTTGCCCGCCGCCTATAACCGAGCTACAAAACGTCGAATAGAAACAAACCAAGCGAAGTGAAACTAAGATTTAGCATACCTGGTTATCGTACCATAGATAGGTATATCCTCGGCAAGTTCATAAGAACGTACATCTTTGGACTGTTGATGATTGTCATTATCGTTGTGATGTTCGACTATGTCGAAAAGGTAGATGACTTTACGGAGCTGAAAGCGCCGTGGAAGGGTATCGTCTTCGACTACTATCTCAACTTTATCCCATACTTCGTCAATCAGTTCTCGTCGCTGTTTACCTTTATCTCCGTAATCTTCTTTACCTCGAAGATGGCTATGCAGACCGAGATTGTGGCGATACTGTCGGGTGGTGTGAGCTTCCGCCGCCTTATGTGGCCCTACTTTGTGGGTGCTACGCTTATCGCAGGGTTGAGTCTGTGGCTGAGCCTATGGGTTATCCCCACGTCGCAGCGCGCAAGTATGGAGTTTCAGAGTAAGTACCTGACCAAGAATCAGGTTATTATGTACCCCGAGCACGTCTATCGCCAGATAGAGCCTAATACGTTTGCCTATGTGCGAGGCTATACGCCACATATCGAGCGAGTGCCTTTCTTCGCGCTCACGACCTTCGACGGGGCGCAGATGGTCGAGTCGCTGGATGCCGCCAGCGCCTCGTTCGACGAGGAGACAGGACGCTGGACAGCACCGCGCTACACCATATCGCGCCGTACCGAGGAGGGGTATATGGAGTTTAAGCAGTACCGCAACTTAGATACGCTCATCAACCTCGACGCCCGCGAGCTTAGTGAGGTGCAGTCGCTCATTAAGACGATGACCCTCGACGAGCTCAACGACTTCCTCGCGCAGCAGCGTCGTAAAGGCTCCGACGAAGTGTATCTTATCGAGGTGGAGCGCCACGCCCGCTTCTCGTACCCTATATCGACGTTTATCCTCACGCTTATCGGCGTGGCTATCTCGTCGCGCAAGGTGCGTGGAGGTATGGGTATGCACATCGGATTGGGTATAACCCTCTGTTTTAGCTATATTATGTTAGGACGTGTCTTCGAGCAGATTGCCATCAGTGGCTCTATGGAGCCGTGGCTCGGCGTATGGCTACCCAACATAATATTTGCCTTTATCGCAATAATTGTCTATCTCAAAGCACCTAAATAGAAATGTCTTTGCTCAGCGATATTATCGAAAAAGTACGTCGCAACGAACGTATAACACCTGCCGAGGCCGTTGTGTTGTGGCAGGATGCTCCGCTGTGGCTGCTTGGCGAGCTCGCCACCGAGCGCAAGCGTAAGGCGAGTGGCAACGAGGTCTATTACAACCGTAATGTGCATCTCGAACCTACGAATATATGTCTGTTCAACTGCGAGTTCTGCTCGTTCCGTCGTCGTGAGGGCGATGCCGATGCGTGGAATATGTCGCTCGACGACATCACGGCGCGCGCGAGGGAGTTGCAGGGTAGCGACATTACCGAGGTCCATATCGTCGGTGGCGTACACCCCAAGCACGACCTGGATACCTACTGCGCGATGATACGTCGTGTGAAGAGTGTGTTGCCCGACGTTACGGTCAAGGCATATACGGCTGTTGAGATATTCTATATGATACGCAAGGCGGAGGTCAGCGTTGTCGAGGGTCTCAGACGGTTGAAGGAGGCGGGAATGGAGTGTATCCCTGGCGGAGGTGCTGAGATTTTTGACGAGACGCTACGCCGTAAGATATGCCCCGATAAGTGTTCGTCTGAGGAGTGGTTGGCGGTACACCGTGCCGCACACAATATGGGCATCCCGACCAACTGCACGATGCTCTACGGACACGTTGAGACCATTGAGCAGAGGGTGGACCACTTAGACCGTCTGCGCACGTTGCAAGATACCGCCCCAGGCTTCGATGCCTTCATCCCGTTGAAGTACCGCAGTCGCAACAACCGTATGTCGGAGGTGGGCGAGTGTTCCGTGGAGGAGGACCTGCGTACTATCGCTATGAGCCGCATATATTTGGATAACATCCCGCATATCAAGGCCTATTGGGTGGCATACGGCAAGCCTACGACCGAGATGGCATTGGCCTTCGGTGCTGACGATATTGATGGCACGATAGATAACTCGACGAAGATATACTCTATGGCGGGCGCCGATGCTCGTCCTACGATGTGTGTCGAGGAGTTGGAGGAGTTAGTGTGTAACGCAGGCTTTGTCGCTGTCGAGCGCGATTCGCATTACCGACGTGTCGAGCGAACAGCGATGCGAGCAACTGTTGTCGCACCCGTTGAGGAGGTGTCAGAGCCTATCGTTGCGCCCGAGCCTGTTATTGAGCCTACACCCGTTGTGGAGCCTACGCCCGAGCCTATTGTTGCGCCGCAACCTATTGTGCAGCCCGTGCCGCAACCCCAAGCGGAGGAGCCGCAATCCGAAAAAGAGGAAATTGTCAAAGAGGAGAATACTGCTATGAATAATCAACCTATGCGCCAACCGTCGCGCGATAATAAGCCTACGAGCAGCCCCGATAGGGGTGGTAAGCCGAGTCTATGGCAACGAGTAAAGGAGAGCTTTGCGAAGATATATGCCCGCTTTCCAATCTTGTGCCATATGTTCTTCATCTTCTTGGTGGGAGTGTTGCTGTTGCTGTGCCTCTACTTAGGTCTTCGCTGGGGTACACGCCACGGCGAGGCTATTGTTGTCCCCAACCTTGTAGGCGAGTCGGTGGATGATGCACGTCGCATCGCCGACCGTCTCGACCTCGAAATTGTCGTTGCCGACTCGGTATTCGACTCAGATGTGCCAGGCGGTACGGTTATGGACCAGCTGCCACGTACGTCGGATGTGCGCGAGGTAACGGTAAAGTCGGGACGAAAGATTTACGTTACGATAAACGCCTACAACCGCCGTATGATGAAGGTGCCTAACGTGGTGCAGCTCTCATTGGTGCAGGCTCTGAACCAGTTGGAGCGTTCGGGCTTCACGGTCGAGAAGCTTGTATATGAGGTTGATGCCATATCTACCGACGTGGTTATGCGCGAGAAGATAGGACGCCGCGAGATTACGCCCACAACAAATGCCGAGATGCCCTTTGGTACAGGTGTAACGCTCCACGTTACCTACCGCCGTGAGGACCAGCTCACCTCCGTACCACGCCTTCTGGGTATGCGTCTGTCGCAGGCGCGCCGCACGGTGTGGAACAAGGGTCTCAACGTCGAGAAGATTGTCTATGATGAGACCGTTACCGACTTCAAGACGCGTCGTGAGGCTACCGTGTATAAGCAGTCGTTGCCAGCAAGCTCGGGGGCGCGTCGTGGTGCGGGTATAACGCTATATATGACCTGCAATCAGTCTCTTGCCGACTCGTTAGCACGTCAGGCAGACGCCAAGACCAAGTCTTTCGATGCCGAGCGTCGCCGCCGCGAGGAGGAGCTAAGGGCGCAAATCGAGGCGGATGAGCTTAGCCAGAGCTCTTCGCACGTTGAAGAGGTGCAGAGTATGGAGGAGGCAACATCTATGGCCCCCGCCGTTGAGGCTTCGACTGAGGATGCTGAGTTATAGTGAAAACCGAGGAGAAGAAGGATGACTACAAACCCTAAATATAACATCGACGATAGGGATATTGACCTCGACGACGTGGATATTGCCGCGGGAATGTCGGAGGGTGGCGATGAGGGCGACGAGCTGTTCGAACACTTTGCCGTAACGGTGGATAAGGGGCAGTCGATGATGCGTCTCGACAAGTTTCTCACCGTGCGCTTGGAGCATACCTCGCGCAACCGTATTCAGGCGGCTGCCGATGGAGGCAATATCCTTGTAAATGGCAAGGCGCAGAAATCGAGCTACAAGGTAAAGCCCCTCGACCAAATATCTATTGTGCTGCCCTATCCGCGCCGTAAGGAGGAGATTGTACCCGAAGATATACCGCTCGACATCGTCTATGAGGATGACGATATTATAGTGATTAACAAGGCTGCGGGTATGGTTGTCCACCCTGGCGTGGGTAACCATAGCGGCACATTGGTACACGCACTCTCGTACCACCTCAAAAACCTGCCTATGTTCTCCGAGGGCAATGCCCGCGCAGGTCTTGTGCATCGCATCGACAAGGACACCTCGGGACTGCTCGTCGTGGCAAAGAACGAGAAGGCTCACGCCTCGCTTGCCAAGCAATTTTTCGACCACACCATCTATCGCCGATATGTGGCGCTTGTATGGGGCAATATCGCCGAGGATGAGGGTACTATAACGGGCCATATTGGTCGTAACCCCAAAGACCGCCTGCAAATGTATGTCTTTGCCGATGGCTCGGAGGGTAAGCACGCCGTAACGCACTTCAAGGTGCTACGCCGCTATGGATATGTTACGCTTGTGGAGTGCCGCTTGGAGACGGGGCGTACCCACCAGATACGTGTGCATATGTCGTGGCAGGGGCATCCGCTCTTCAACGATGAGCGCTACGGTGGCGACCGCATATTGAAGGGTACTACATTTGTAAAGTATAAGCAGTTCATCGAAAACTGCTTCAAGCTAATACCGCGCCAGTCGCTACACGCCCGCGCCTTGGGCTTCGAGCATCCGACTACGGGTAAGTATGTGCAGTTCGACTCGGAGCTGCCCGAGGACTTCTGCGCCGTATTGAAGAAGTGGGATACCTACACCGACGCACAACATATCGACGACGGTATTTAGGCGATTGAGTAGCGGTAGGAGGGGTAGCAGCGAGTAGTGGTGCATAATAAATTGGTGTTAAGTAAAATAGAGAAAAGCAAAACCAGAATAGATGTTTCTGCCAACAACCATAAAGGAGGTGCGTGAGCGCGGCTGGGACGAGTTGGATGTCATCATCTTCTCGGGCGACGCCTATATAGACCATCCCGCCTTTGGTCCTGCTGTTATCGGCAGAATATTGGAGGCTGAGGGCTACCGTGTGGCGATAGTGCCGCAGCCCAACTGGCGCGACGACCTACGCGACTTCCGCAAGTTCGGACAGCCACGCCTCTTCTTTGCCGTTACGGCGGGAGCTATGGACTCTATGGTGAACCACTACACGGCAAATCTGCGTCTGCGCTCCAATGATGCCTATACCCCTGGCGGCAAGGCGGGCTTCCGCCCCGACCGTGCGGTGGATACCTACACACGCATCCTCAAACGCCTCTATCCGCACACTCCCGTCGTTGTGGGTGGCATCGAGGCGTCGCTAAGACGCCTCACGCACTACGACTACTGGACCAACTCGCTACGCCGCTCGGTGCTTGTCAGCTCGGGTGCCGACCTGCTCATATATGGTATGGGCGATAAGGTTATCCGCGAGGTGGTACGTGCTATGCGCAACGGCTTCAATATGAAGCTGCTCAGGGGCTTGCGTCAGGTGGGCTTCCGTGCCGATAGGGAGTATGTCGAACGCTTGAAGGCGGAGACGACGCTGCATCTTCACTCCTTCGAGGAGTGTTGCGCCTCGAACGAGGCGTTCGGCAAGAACTTTGTCGAGGAGGAGACGTTGAGCAATATGATGTCGTGCGACACTACGCTTGTCGAGGCGGTCGATGATGGATATGTTGTCATCACGCCGCCCCACGTAACGCTCACTACCGAGGAGCTTGACCACTCGTTTGACCTGCCCTACGAGCGGGCGCCACACCCCCGCTACAATGGCAAGGGCGACATCCCCGCGTGGGAGATGATAAAGCACTCGATAAACATACATCGAGGCTGCTTTGGTGGCTGCTCATTCTGCACCATATCGGCACATCAGGGTAAGTTTATCAACTCGCGCTCGGAGCGCTCTATCCTCGAAGAGGTTAAGCGTGTGGTGGCGATGCCCGACTTCAAGGGCTATATATCGGATATTGGCGCCCCTTCGGCAAATATGTATCGTATGCGCGGTAAAAATGAGGAGCTGTGCCAGCGATGTCGCCGCCCCTCGTGCCTACATCCTAAGCTATGCCCCAATATGAATAACGACCACCGTCCGCTCTTGGAGCTGTACCGCAAGATACGCGAGACGAAGGGTGTTAAGCGCGCCTTCATCGGCAGTGGCATACGCTATGACCTCTTCGACGACTCGGAGTACTTCGCAACGGTGGTAAAATACCACACCTCGGGACGCTTGAAGGTGGCACCCGAACACACCGAAAATCACGTCCTTAGACTTATGCGTAAGCCTCCGTTTGCGATGTTCGAGAGGCTCAACGAGCGCTTCGCGGAGGTGTGCCGTCGTGAGGGTCTTAAATACCAGCTTATCCCCTATTTCATATCGTCGCATCCAGGCTGCGAGGAGCGTGATATGCAGGCTCTTGCCGATAAGGTGCTTGGACGTCTGCACTTTACCTTGGAGCAGGTGCAGGACCTTACGCCTACGCCTATGACCCTCTCGTCGGTGATGTTCTACACGGGCGTAAATCCCTATACGGGCGAGGAGGTATATGTGGCGCGCTCGCAGGAGGATAAACGCCGACAGAAGGCCTACTTCTTCGGCGGTAAGCTGCCCACGGAGCAAAATATGCAGAGGCGCAGTGCATCGTCAAGACCTGCTGCGAAGCCCTATGCGGCGCCGCCAAAGGGTAAAAAGTCGGCAGTACAAGGTGTTGAACGTAGCGCCTCGCCGAAGAGAAGATTTGCAAAAAAGAGATAATATTCATATATTTGTTGTAAAATTAGTTTTTTAGAGAACAAAACTAATTGCTTGAACACCATTCAACTATGTCAAAACATAGTATAACATATGTAAACTAAAACTTTTTTACGCAGCTTTGTGATTGTATTCGCGCTATTTTTCAGTATGGGATGCGTGAGAGATAATGTGGATTTATTGTGTTGTCTTATTAAAATATAGCAGATAGGTTATGAAAAAGATTATTACAGTATTGGTGGTCGCTTTTTCTTGTGTATTAACGTCGTGCGATAAATTAAAAGAACTGGGCATCATAGATCCTACAAAGTATTTTATAGAGATGGAATTAACCTTTGACGAATGGGAACTTGAAAATGCAACAATCTCAACATATACAGATTTTACATTTAATCCCGTTTCTGGTGAAAACATGAGATTTATGATCATGGAAAACTATAACTATGATGGGAGAACTCGGTTTGAACTTTCGAGGGACGATATTCCTATTTACTGCAAAGATAATCAACTAAAAGAATTAGGCTTGGGGTTTTCGCTATTCCTTCGAGATATTCCACTTATTGAGGGCGTAAAATATTATTTGGGTGATGTTGATGAGATTAACACAAGTGATGGAGTTGTTGTGCCTAATGAAGATAGCTGGACAATTAGTGGAATTAGAATGTGGGGGGATGGTATCCGAACTCAAAGATCCACATTCGGTTGGATGAAGTTTACAAGAATTGAGTATGTTAGCAAAGATCATTACACAGGTTACGAAATAGATTTGGAGTTTGAATTTGAGGTTAAGGACCCCGAAACAGGCGAAATAACGTTAAAGGTGGAAAATGGCAAAATATTCGATAACCCAGGTGAATGGACGGTTAATGAAATTTAATCATTGACTAATTTTGTCATTTTGTTGTTGTACCTTAAAAAGTGTTTATCTAATATTAGGTTTTGTCTAATAATTATAGAAATATTCAAGGAATACAGTAGCTAAGCTATTATAAATTATGAACTGACGATAATAAATCTTGAAAATTTAAGTAATTTACATTAATCAATTCAAATAATTCAAACGCTATGAAAAAACTTATGATTTTGGCCGCTATGTTCGGTTTTGTAGCATGCGGCGGCGCCGATAAGGCAGAGGAGAAGGATGATGCACAGGTTGTAGAGGAGGCTGTTGAGGCTACCGAGGAGGCTACCGAGGAGGTAGTTGAGGAGGTTCAGACAGCTACGGCTGTTGCTGCTCCCGAGGTAAAGGCTGAAAAGCCCTCACTCGAAGATATGGAGGTTAAGCAGGTAGCACCCGCAAAGGCTCAGTTAAGCACTGGTAAGGAGGTTGTAAAAGAGGGTGTTGAGGCTGCTAAGGTTGTCCCCGCTAAGGTTAAGACCACGGTTGATGGTGCTATCAACACCGCAGAGTTGAAGGTTGTCGGTGCTGGTGAGCAGGTTATCACTCGCGTAGAGGAGGGTGCCAAGGAGATTACCAAGGAGACGAAGATGAAGGTGCAGAACCAGTTGGTTGTAAAATAAACCTTTTTCTTGGTGTGATAGCTTGACGTGATAGCGGCGCATCAGCGTCCTATCCCCAAAAGTAGAGTGCCGTGGGCTGTACGTTTTAGTACTATCCCTCGGCACTCTCTTTTGCGATAGAACACTGCTGCACCACTCTGACGCCAAGCTGCCTCGCACCGCCTCGCACCGCCTCGCACAACTGAGAACGCCTGGGAACGCCTGGGAACGCCTGAGAACGCCTGAGAACGCCTGAGAACGCCTGTGTCTTAAACTACTGAGAAGGGCTGAGCGCGCCCTCTCGTTACTCATAGCTATCTGCTCAGTCGCACCTCAAAGGGGGTAACGGGCAGACCTTCACAGCTTTTCAGGTTGCCAGGCTTAAAGTCGCCCCAGCCGTAGCGCACCACCTGTGGGTCGTGAACATACTCCGAGCGAACGCGTAGCAGACGGCTATCCCACTCGAAATATGCAAATGTCACGGGGTAGAAGATGCCCTCGCTGCCTGCAACCTCCAAGCCCTCGATGTCGCGCCAACGGTTCAAACCGTTAGGCACGTGGCTGAGTCGTACGCCAATCTCGTTGCTGTTGGGCAGTGCCACAGCCTCTTCTGCCTCGGGCGAGTAGCAGGCGACATGCTCAAAGCCGTAGTCGCGGTGCAGTGCCAACCACGCAAGGCGCTCGCCAACGGGCTCTTTGCGCATAGGGTGTATGTTGTCCTTCTCGAAGGGCTCTACAAGGTCGTTGGTAACCACAATAGCACTATTCGGAATGGTACGTGCCGCCTCGTGCTGAGCCTCACGCAGCAATGCTGCCGACTCATACTGCTCCGAACTCTTATAGCGGTAGGGTGCTATCTCCACGGTGTAGAAGGGTAGGCGGCAATCCTTATCGTCGTTCCAATCCTCTCGCCACGCATCGACCATATTTGTCATACGCTCCACAAAGCGACCATCCTCGCCCACGTTGGAGCATCCCTGATACCATATAAAGCCTCGTATCGTATAGCCACGCAAGGGGCATAGCATAGCGTTATACATAACCATAGGGCGGTAGTAGTGCGTCGTCATAGCGTCGATGGCCTCGCGCGAGAGATTTACATCGTCGTACCCCTCCAAAACGTCGCGCGGCGTCCAACTCTCGACCTTTGCACCGCCATACGCCGCGTTGAGGATGCCTACTGGCACGTCGAGCGCACGTGATAGATGTGCCGCAAAGAAGTATGCCGTGGCGCTCATCTCCTTAACCTCGGCGGGTGTGGCGCGCAACCACGCACCCTCGCAATAGCGCTCCTCGTTGTGCGACTGCGTGAGCTTGACGTTGAACATACGCACGTGGTCGCCACCTGCGGGGCAGGCGAAGACGCGATTAGCACCCTCGACGGGTGAGTTGAAGAAGCCGCGCAGGGGCATCTCCATATTCGACTGTCCCGAGGCAAGCCATATCTCGCCGATAAGCACGTCGCCAACGGCAATCTGCTCCTTGCCGTCGCTGAAAAGTATGGTGTAGGGGGTATATCCGCCCTCGGGCGTTGCCACGCTAAGCTCCCATCTGCCGCTCTTATCTGCCTTGGTGGTGTGTGTAAGGTTGTCCCACGAGGTGGTTACGCTGATTGTCGCACCACTTGCCGCCTCGCCCCATAGCTTTGCCTCGCTCGATTGGAGCAGTACCATACCATCGGTAATAGGCGACGCCAAGCGTAGCTGTGCAGAGAGTGTTGCGGTGGTAAGTAGCAGTGCTACGACCATCGTCATTCGTCCAAAAAGTCTCATATTCGTACAATTTAGGTTAATCTAAGAGAGGCAAATTTACGAAAAATTTACCTCTCTTGAAAAAAGTTCTCTATAAATGTTTGTAAAAGGGGTAGCGGGCTACTCCTTACGCCATAGTTTCGACATATCCTCCAACGTCTTGCCCTTGGTCTCGGGGACCATACGCCAAACGAAGATTGCCGAAATTACGCATATAGCGCCATAGATGCCATATGCCGTAAAGGGGCTGAACTCGTAGAGCGCAGGGAAGGTAGAAGAGACGATAAAGTTGAATATCCACTGGAACGCCACCGCGATAGCCACCGCCTGACCACGTATCGTATTGGGGAATATCTCGGCGATAAGCACCCAGCAGATAGGACCCCACGACATCATAAAGAATGCCGAATAGACGATAATCGAGAGTACGGGGACAAGACCCGTGATGCCCATAACGTCGCACGCTGCAACGGCAAAAGCACCAACAGCCATACCCGTAGAGCCGATGATAAGCAACGGCTTACGACCAAAGCGCTCGACGGTAAGTATGGCGACAACCGTAAAGACGATGTTCACGATGCCCATAACTACGGTCTGCATCATACCGCCACCCTCGACGCCTGCACCCTCGAAGATGCGGGGTGCATAGTATAGCACGGCGTTGATGCCGATAGCCTGCTGGAAGACCGAGAGCAGTATGCCCACGATGATAACCACCTTGCCGTAAGCAAACAGCCTCTCGCGCTTCTCGGCTGTTGTCGCCTTGATGTCGGCGAGGATGGTCGAGGCACGCTCCGTACCGTTGATACGCTCCAAAATGTTGAGTGCCGCACTATCGTTGCCCGTAAGCACCAAGTAGCGCGGGGTCTTAGGCACGAAGAAGAGCAACGTGCAGAAGAGTGCCGCAGGAGCAGCCTCCGAGACGAACATATAGCGCCAGCCCGTAGCCACCATCCAACCGTCGGCAGGGTCGGTAACCACGCCATCGACGATAGTGGGGTTCAGGTGGTCGCCCATAATGAGGTAGTTCACGAAATATACCACCAGCATACCGAAGATGATGGCAAACTGGTTGCACGACACCAAGCGACCGCGAATCTCCGAGGGTGCGACCTCGGCGATATACATCGGGCATATAGCCGAGGCGAGACCTACGCCCACGCCGCCCAAGATGCGGTAGAGGTTAAAGGCGATAAAGAGGTCGCGCGAGGGTACACCCTCCTCGAAGAATAGAAACTCGGGGTAGTATGAGCCCAGAGCCGAGAGAAAGAAGAGTACCGAGGCTATACGCAACGAGTTACGACGTCCTATGCCCGAGGCGAAGAAGCCCGAGATAGCACCGCCGATGACGCAGCCTATAAGTGCGCTCGACGAGGTAATGCCGTGCATAAGGGTCGTATATTCGAAGTCCTTGGCGCCGAGGAAGAAGGCCTGCAAGCCCTTCTCGGCACCCGATATTACTGCTGTGTCGTAGCCGAAGAGCAGACCACCCAACACCGCCACCAAAATTATGGAGTAGAGGTAGGCGCGGCTGCCCTGCTTAGTTGCTGTTGCGTTCATAGCTAACCTGCTTAGATATAAAGGTTTACAATCGACTCATATAGCTCCTGCTTGCCGCTTATAGCCTTCGGCTCGCCGCACTTGCGGGCATAATCCGTAACCTCCTCCAACGTAAGCTCGCCCTGCTCGAAGCGCTTGCCCAAGCCCTCGTCGAACGAAGCGTAACGCTCCTTACGCATAGCCTCGATAGGCGAGTTGTCGAGCAAGTCGGCAGCGATAAGTAGCGCACGTGCCATAGTATCCATTGCCGAGATGTGTGCGATGAAGATGTCCTCCAAGTCGGTAGAGTTGCGACGTGTCTTGGCGTCGAAGTTGGTGCCGCCCGTAGCGAAGCCGCCAGCACGCAGGATGACCAACATAGCCTGTACCAACTCGTTGAGGTCGGTGGGGAACTGGTCGGTATCCCAGCCATTCTGATAGTCGCCACGGTTGGCATCTATCGAGCCGAGCATATCGGCGTCGGCAGCGCACTGCAACTCGTGCTCGAAGGTGTGTCCTGCGAGTGTGGCGTGGTTTACCTCGATGTTGAGCTTGAAGTCCTTGTCCAAGCCGTGGGCGCGCAAGAAACCGATAACGGTCTCTGCATCAACGTCGTACTGGTGCTTGGTAGGCTCCATAGGCTTAGGCTCGATAAGGAACGTACCCGTAAAGCCCTGCTTACGACCGTAGTCGCGTGCCATACGCAACATCGTTGCAAGGTGCTCCTTCTCGCGCTTCATATCGGTATTGAGTAGCGACATATAGCCCTCGCGTCCGCCCCAAAATACGTAGTTCGTACCGCCCAAAGCGATGGTGGCGTCAATCGAATTTTTAATCTGCAACATAGCACGTGCCGCAGCGTCGAAGTCGGGGTTGGTGGCTGCACCGTTCATATAGCGCTTGTGACCAAAGACATTCGCCGTACCCCACAATAGCTTGATGCCCGTCTGCTCCTGCTTCTGCTTGGCATAGGCAACAATCTCGCGGTAGTTTGCCTCGTACTGCTCGACATCCTCAGCCTCCTCGACCAAATCCACATCGTGGAAGCAGTAGTACTCGATGCCGAGCTTCTGCATAATCTCGAAGCCGGCGTCCATCTTATTCTTTGCGCGCTCCATAGGTGTTGCACCCTCGTTCCACGGGAACGTCTTGGTGCCACCGCCAAACTGGTCGGCACCCTCGGCGCAGAGTGTATGCCACCACGCCATAGAGAAGCGGAACCAATCTTTTAACTTCTTGCCACGCACCACGCGCTCGGGGTCGTAGTAGTGGAACGCCATAGGATTCTTAGATGCTGTGCCCTCGAAGGCTACGCCCTCGATTTGGGGAAAATAGGTTTTGTTTGCCATAGTTGTATTATTTTTCGTTAATCTTGTTTTCGACAATCTTTTTCCAGCGCTTGTAGCCCTCCGTGAGCGTCTTACGCCACTCATCGCACGGCTCGACAACCTCCAATAGTCGTAACTCTCCGAAGCACTCCTCGCGCGAAGAGTATATGCCCGCGCCAAGAGCTGCTCCACGTGCTGCACCCAACGCTCCGTCCGTGTCGAAGAGCTCGATACGTGCGCCCGTGAGTGTTGCCAATGTCTGTCGGAAGAGCGGCGAGAGCATCATATTTGCCTTACCAGCACGTATCACACGCGGCTCGATACCCAACGTGCGCATAATCTCCACGCCGTAGTTGAACGAGTAGGCTATACCCTCTTGTGCTGCGCGCAGCAGGTGTGCCTGCGTATGGCGGTTGAAGTCGATACCCTCTATCGAGGCCCCCGTAAGGCGGTCGCCCAAGACGCGCTCGGCACCGTTGCCAAAGGGTACTATCGTAAGACCATCCGAGCCGCAAGGTGCTGTTGCAGCGATGCGGTTTATCTCGTCGTAGCTCAGTTCGGGAGCTACCTGACGGCGCATCCACGAGTTGAGGATGCCCGTGCCGTTTATGCAGAGTAGTACGCCATAGTGGGGGTCGGCGGCACTATGGTTTACGTGTAGGAAGGTATTTACGCGCGACTCGCTGTCTGCCTTAGGAAGGCTGCTTACGCCATATACCACGCCACTTGTGCCTGCCGTGGCGGCAATCTCGCCCGTCTGCATCACGTTGAGCGAGAAGGCGTTGTTGGGCTGGTCGCCCGCACGATACGATATGGGCGTATGCTCCTTAATGCCCAACTCGCGCTCTATGGCAGCGGTGGTGTATGCCTGAATACCTATTGCGGGGTGTTGCTCGGGAATGAGCGATAGGGGTATATCGTAGTATTTGGCGACATAGTCGGCACAACGCTCCTCGCTGAAATCCCACAATATCTGCTCCGAGAGACCTCCAAAGGTCGTCTGCGGCGTGCCACTGAGACGATAGGCGATATAGTCGCCAGGCAGCATAAAGTGTGCTATGCGCTCGAAAATAGCGGGCTCGTTACGCTTCACCCACGCAAGTTTCGAGGCGGTGAAGTTTCCCGGCGAGTTGAGCAGGTGTTCCAAGCAGAACTCCTTGCCAAGAG
Organism: Alistipes sp.; assembly: GCA_017416915.1. Taxonomy (GTDB): domain Bacteria; phylum Bacteroidota; class Bacteroidia; order Bacteroidales; family Rikenellaceae; genus Alistipes. The sequence continues at coordinate 35,229 of JAFQAN010000019.1, forward strand.
CCGCATTTGCCTCACGACCAATCTCTACGGCGCGAGAGTCGCACCAAATAATAGCCTTGCGCAGAGGCTCACCCGCGCTATCCAAGCAGACCAAGCCGTGCATCTGATAGCTGATGCCTATGGCGCGGATGTCGCTAATGTCAAAGCGCGCTGATAGCTCCTTGATGCCCTCGACAATATATCCCCACCACATCTGAGGGTCTTGCTCGGCGAAGCCCGCCTCCGAAGAGTCGATGTGCATCTCCTCGGATGGCTTCGTGACGGCGGCTGCGGCAGTACCCGTAGCGATGTCGAGCAGCGATAGTTTTATCGACGAGGAGCCGAGGTCGATGCCTAATGTGTAGCCTTTCATAGCTGTTAAGCGTATTTGTTAGAACTTAACCTCCTGAGCCTCGCCGTTATAGCTGATGCTATGCTCCACGACGCCATCCTTCGAGATAAGGCGTACAAGAAGCTCTCGCTCGGTAATCATACCCTCGTAGCTGCCCTCGCGTGTCTCGACACGGAAGGTGCGCTCCTGCTCGTTCCACGACATAGGCGTACGAGCGTATGCGCCCGTCTCGTAGTCGTAGGTAGTACCCTCATCCTCGTAGAGCGTGAAGGCGGCATCCTTGCCCGAGTAGATATTTATCGTAAGGTCGCGCTGCTCCGCTGCGGTGCTCTCTACAAACTCTCCCATCGGGACAATCTCGCCACCGCGAACGTACATCGGTGAGCGGTGGTAGGGTGCCTCGGCAGTGATACGCTGACCACCCTCTACTGCGGCGTTGGTGTAGAAGTCGTACCATAGGTTGTCGGCGGGCAGATATACCTCTCTCTCTCGTGCCTTATACTCATATACGGGGCATATCATTAGCGCGTCGCCAAACATAAACTGATCCGAAATGTTGAGTGCTGTGCTGTCCTCGGCGAAGTCCATCACGAAGGGACGCATAATGGTATAATCGTCAAACCACGTGCGCGATGCGAGCGTATATATATAAGGCATAAGCTCGTAGCGCAGACGGTTGTAGTAGGCGATGCTCTGATATGCGGGGTGCTGCTCGGGAGCGATGTTGTAAACCTCGCGGAAGGGGTACTGACCGTGAGCGCGGTAGAGGGGTGTAAATGCTCCCCACTGGTGCCAACGAGCGTTGAGCTCACGCCACTCCTCCATAGCCTCGCTACCCTCGGTTGCCGTCTCAAACTTCTTCTGCACCGAGAATCCGCCCACGTCCTGCGTCCAGTAGGGAACACCCGAGATAGAGAAGTTGAGACCTGCCGAAATCTGAGCCTTCATATCCTCCCAGCAGGTGCCTATATCGCCCGACCACGTTGCCGTAGAGTAGCGCTGCAAGCCTGCAAAGCCCGAACGTGTGAGAAGGAATACGCGCTTGTTGGGGAGTACCTCACGCTGACCGTTGTATATCGCCTCGGCATTCATCAGAGCGTAGGTGTTGAAGTAGCGTGTCGATGAGCCTAAGTAGGTGGGCGACATCAGCTCCTTGCGGTACTGCATCGAGGCGTTCGACAGGATGTCGGGCTCCGAGGCGTCCATCCACCAAGCATCGACGCCCAAGGGCAGGTAGTGCTCCTCCATCTGCTTCCAGAAGAGCTTGCGTGCCTCGGGGTTGTAGGCGTCGTAGAACGAGCCTACGTAACCACCATTGCCAATCCAGTCGTGGATGTCATCCTCCACAGCGCGCTGATACATAGCACCGATGGCGTCGAGCTCCTTGTAGTGCTCCGTCGTTACGTAGAACTTGGGCCATACCGACACCATAAAGCGTGCATCCATCGAGTGGATGTCGTCAATCATCTTCTTCGGGTCGTCGAAACGTGCGGGGTCAAAGACGTGGCTGCCCCACGACTCCTCTACCCAATGCGACCAATCCATAACGATATTGTCCAGTCCCAAGCCACGCTCGCGGTGGTCGCGTACTGCGCCAACAATCTCGTCCTGAGTCTTATAACGCTCGCGGCTCTGCCAGAAGCCCATCGCCCACTTAGGCATAATGGGGCTCTTACCCGTGATGGTACGGTAGCCCGAGATAACGCCGTCGGCATCGCCACCGTGAATGAAGTAGTAGTCGATTTGGTCGCCCATCTCCGACCACCACGACATCTTCTGCTGCTCGCGCTCCTCGACGGGTGCCAACGCCTTCAACGAGATGTACGAGATGCCGCCGTCGGGCTTCCACTCGATGCGGATATTTTGTCTCTTACCCTTTGTCATATCGAGCGCAAACTTCACGCTGTTGGGATTCCACGCTGTGCGCCAATGCTCCTTGACAACCTCCTCGCCATCGACCCACAGCTTGGTGTAGCCTGCGTAGTAGAGTATGAAGTTGTACTTGCCCGAGGTCTTCGGCGTAAAGTCGCCCTCCCAGACGATTGTCGAACCGTAGAAGCGGTTGTTGGCACGGAACTCCTCGGGGAATAGCTCCACCTTATCCAAGTCGGCGTAGTCGAGACGCTCCTCGATGCGCTCCACCTTCTGGCCACGAGCGTCGGTGTAGGTGGCACGTATGCCGCCCTCGATGGTGAAGAGCTCGTCGAGGTTCGAGTAGTCGAGCGGGTTGCCCCAGCGCGTGAGCGAGTAGTTATCCCAAAGGATGCCGTAGCCCTTGTTCGAGACGATGAACGGCACCGATACCTTGGTATTGTATTGGTAGAGGGTCTCGTTCTTGCCCTTGTAGTTGAACTCGTCGCTCTGGTGCTGTCCCAAGCCATAGAACGCCTCGTCGTCGGGTGAGTTGAAGACCTGTCGTACGGTGTAACCCTTGTCGCCATCAACCTCGATAGGCGAGAACTCGCGGCGGTCCTCGTTAAGCAGGGCATTACCCTCCTTGTCGAAGAACGATACATTGCCGCTAAGACGATTCACCTCGACGCGCAGCTTATCGGTGGTAAGCGTTACGGTCGAACTGTTGTGCTCGACATCGAACTCGGGCGTTGCAGCCTGCTCGACGGTGATGAGCGATTCGCGCTCCGAGAACGACATATCCTCGCCAACGGCGCTGACGCGCACGATATTGTCGGCGATAACCTCCAAACGCACCTTCTGGTCGGAAGATGCCTCGACAATGACACCATTGTCGGTAATCTGAACGGTGTCGTCGCTACAAGCTACCATAGCGGTAGCGGCAAGTAGCAGTGTAAAAAGTCTCTTCATAGTGGTATTGTATTAATTTTTGTTTCCGAAATTCAGCTGTTTTAGCCGCTATGCGTGTGGTCGTATTGCAAAGATAATATATTATTATACGTATGAGGGGTATCGTTTGTATCAAATAAGGGTAATGAATCGCTTATTTTGCCCTTTGCACCCACATCTGGTCTAACGCCTACTACCCTCACACGGCACTCTTAGCCATAAAATAGCCCCGTACCTCCATTTTCGGTTTATATTTACTAAAAATGCACCTTGCAACAAACGATACCCCTATCTGCAACAAACGAGGGCGTTTACTCATATTTTAATATTGTAATTTTGTTTTCAGAAACCGTAACATAAATTTTGACCACTCAGAAAAACCGAAAAACAGAGCGAAAAACGATAAACCCTAACATATAAGCAAATCAAAAACAAATTCGAAAAAATTTATTGTCTAACTTAAAACTATCTCTATGGAAAGAAATTTTCCCAAATTGAGTAAGGTACTCCTCGCGGTGCTGCTGGTGGCAGTATCGTTGATTTCGTGGGAGGGAGCTTCGGCTCAGTCTCGTGAGATTAGAGGTAAGGTAACCTCGAAGAATACGGGTGACGCCATTATTGGCGCATCTGTAACGGTTGAGGGTACAACAATCGGTGTATCGACCGGCGCTGACGGCTCGTACCTGATTGACGTTCCCGCTTCGACCACGGCACTCACTTACAGCTTCCTCGGTTACGAGTCGGAGGTTGTGGAGATTGGCTCACGCACCACTATCGACGTTGCGTTGGCGGAGTCTTCTACCGAGATGGACGAGGTTGTGGTTGTGGGTTACGGTGTTCAGAAGAAGAAACTGACCACGGGCGCAAACCTAAACATCAAGGCTGATGACATTATGAAGCGCTCGACGGCAGACCCCATCCGCGCGTTGCAGGGTCAGACCCCTGGTATGCAGATTACCTCGACTTCGGGTCAGCCCGGCGAGAGCCTCAAAGTAACTATCCGTGGTTTGGGTACTACGGGTAGCTCGGGTCCCCTCTACATCGTCGATGGTATCCCCGGCGATATCTCGAAGATTAACCCCGCCGACATCGAGTCTATCGACGTATTGAAGGATGCAGCTTCGGCAGCTATCTACGGTTCGCAGGCAGCAAACGGCGTCGTGCTGGTAACTACCAAGCAGGGTAAGGAGGGCACAGCTCAGGTATATTACGATGGCTACTGCGGTATTCAGACCGTATATCGTGATGCTCAGATGCTCAATGCCGAGCAGTACAAGGTGTTGATGGATGAGTCGGCACTCAACTCGGGTAAGGCTGCTCACGATTGGTCGTTGTACGACACTGCCGATACGGATTGGGTGAAGCAGATGTTCCGCAAGTCAGCTCCTACGCAGAACCACACCGTAGGTATCACAGGTGGTGGCAAGACGTCGGTTTATGCTATCTCGTTCAACTATACCGACCAGCAGGGTTTGGTTGGCTCGAAGGAGAAGTCGCGCTACGAGAGCTATAAGTTCCGTACCAATACCGAGCACCGCCTCTACAAGGATATCTTGAAGGTAGGTCAGCACTTTACCTTTGTATATGGTACGCAGGCGGGTATCGGCGTGGGTAACCAGTACAACAACACGCTGCGTGGTGCCTTCAACACCTCGCCTTTGGCACCTGTCTATGGCGACAACCTCTACGATTGGGGTGACGAAGGTGGCGAGTGGAACGACTCGTCGCTCAGCGACAAAACGTGGTATAACAACGACGGTAACCCCTACGCATCGATGATGTTGGGTCGCTCGGAGACAAAATCTACCAATGTTATGGCAGACGTCTATGCCGAGCTTACACCCGTTAAGGGTCTTACAATCCGCTCTACATTCGGTATTTCGTACTACGGCTCACGTGGCCACGGTATCTCGTTCCCCGCAAAGTGGAACTCTTACGGTACTACTCCTTCGTTGGAGTCGGACTACTATGCCGATGTAAATCAGTCGCAGTCGAACGGTATCTCGATGTCGTGGATTAACACCGCAACCTATGAGACCACATTTGGCGATGGTCATAACTTCTTGGCTATGGTCGGCTCGGAGTGGGATACCAACGAGGGCGAGTGGATGTACGGTAACAACAAGATTGCTGTCGAGCAGTTCAAGGATTTCGAGCACGCTTGGCTTAACAACGGTACATCGGACAACTCTTACTGGGGCAAGCCTCAGGGTAACGTGAACGACATCGACCGCACAATGTCGGTATTTGGTCGTATCGGTTACAACTACAAGGAGCGCTACATCGTAAACGTGACGTTGCGTGGCGATGCTTCGTCGAAGTTCGCTAAGGGCAACCGTTGGGGTATCTTCCCGTCGGTATCGGCAGGTTGGGTACTTACCGAGGAGGCTTGGGCTAAGGATAGCCGTTGGCTCGACTTCTTCAAGATTCGCGGTTCGTGGGGTCAGGTAGGTAACAAGAATATCTCGAACTACGCCTACACAGCTCCTATCTCGACCAACAACCACACCTACAACTTTGGTACGGGTCTCGGCTCGTCGGCAGAGGTTATCGGTGCTATTCAGGAGCGCTTGGCAAACTCTGATATTAGATGGGAGACCTCTGAGCAGCTCGACTTCGGTTTCGACGCTCGTCTGTTCCGCGACCGTTTCGGCATTGCCTTCGACTGGTATCGTAAGACTACTCGCGATTGGTTGATTGAGGCACCTATCATCGCTACGGCAGGTACGGGGGCTCCCTACATCAACGGTGGTGATGTCCTAAATACGGGTGTTGAGTTGGCATTGAATTGGAGCGACAACGCAGGAGACTTCCATTATTATATAGGTGTAAATGGTGCCTACAACAAGAACACCGTAGGTAACATTCCCAATACGGATGGTATCATCCACGGTCAGTCGAATATGCTCTTCGATAACGCTAAGGAGTTCTATCGCGCCGAGAACGGTCATTCGATTGGTTACTGGTGGGGTCTCGAAACCGACGGCATCTTCCAGAATCAGCAGGAGATTGACGAGTGGAAGGCTGCTGGCAACGGCATCTTGCAGGGTAATGTTGCTCCGGGTGATGTTCGCTTCGTAGATCAGAACCACGACGGTAAGATTAATGACGACGATAAGGTCGATTTGGGTAACGGTATGCCGTCGTTCACCTACGGCTTCTCGCTCGGCTTCGACTGGAAGGGTCTCGACTTCAACGTAACGGCTTACGGTGCTGCGGGCAACAAGATTGTGCAGTCGTACCGCAACCACGCTAACGCCTACGCCAACTTCACCACGGCGGCTCTTGACCGCTGGACAGGCGAGGGCACGTCGAACCGTATGCCTCGCGTAGAGGATACCGCTTCGAACTGGAAGGAGTTCTCGGATTTGTACTTGCAGGACGGCTCATACTTGCGTATCTCGAACATCACGCTCGGTTACGACTTCGCTACGCTTACCAACGTATCGTGGTTGGGTCAGTTGCGCCTCTACTTCTCGGTACAGAACCCCTTCACCTTCACCAAGTATGACGGTATGGACCCCGAGATTGGTTACGGTATGGATAGCTGGGTATCGGGCGTAGATTTGGGTTACTATCCTCACCCGCGCACATATCTGGTAGGTCTTAACATCAAGTTCTAAGCACTAAAATCGACAACATTATGAAAAAGACATTAAAATATATTTCGGTTGTTCTGCTGTCGGTGGTAGGCTTTTCGGCTTGCTCGCTTGACACCGAGTCGATGTCGAGTATCGACTCGCAGACATATTACAAGACACAGGCAGACGCCGAGGCAGCTCTTGTAGGCTGCTACGACGGCTATCGTCGCACCGTGTCGGGTGGTGGTAACGCTGCTATAACCTTCTCGTTCTTCGTTGCTTCGGAGATTCTTAGCGACGACTGCTTCGGTGGTACGGGTCATACCGACGGTATGAATCACCGCGCTCTTGACCGCTTCGACAGGTCTATCGAGCCCACTATGACCAACGACTATGAGGGTTTGTGGGAGCACTACTATCGTGCTATCTTCAACTGTAACTCACTGCTCGTGCAGCTCGACAACATTGCTTGGGAGGCAAGCTCGACATTCAATACCACAACCCCCGAGCAGACTCGTGCTGCCGTTGAGGCTGAGGCTCGCTTCTTGCGCGCTATCGAGTACTTCGACTTGGTGCGTATGTTCGGTCGAGTACCCCTTCTTACCACTCCTACCAAGGACATCGTGCCTCAGGCAGAGCCTAAGCAGACCTTCGAGCTTATCTTCAATGATTTGAAGTTCGCTATGGAGCACATCAAGTATCAGCCTACTGCCGCTTGGCACGCTCAGAATGATGGTCGTGCAACTAAGGAGGCTGCTGCTGCCATCCTTGCACGTGCCTACCTCTTCTACACGGGCTACTATGGCGAGGAGCACGAGGCTTGCACCAAGCAGGAGGCTATCGACGCTCTTAATATGGTTGTTACGGGTGGCTACTACGGTCTTGTTCAGGCTACTACCGACGCCGATGGCGAGGAGCAGAACGGCTTTAAGCGTCTGTGGCGTGCTGCCAGCGCAACCGACAATGGCGATGGCAAGCTCAACAACCACGCATACGTAGGTCGTGCTTGCTCGGAGGCGGAGGTAAACGAGTATCTCTTCACTCAGAAGTTCAACCACACGCACGACTACAACGGCGTAAACACAGGTAACCAGTGGCTCGTGATGGTTGGTTTGCGTGATGTAACCAACGCTAAGGCTGTGCCTTATGGTCGCGGCTGGGGTGCTTGTACGGTAAATCCCGACGCTTTGACAATCTTCGAGGAGGGTGATGCACGTAAGAGTGCTACCATCATCGACATCGAGGGCGAGGGTCGTGGCGAGATTATCGACGACGCTATCCTTGCTGGTTGGAGAGAATATACGGGCTACAACTTGAAGAAGTATATACCGCTGGCATACAATGTCGATGGTACGGCTGTTCCCGAGGTTCAGGCAGAGTCTGAGTGGGAGGGTAACCACGACTTTATGATTTCGCAGTATCAGGACTACATCGTTGTACGCTATGCCGACGTATTGCTTATGCTCTCGGAGCTTACCGAGGATGCTCAGTATATGAATCAGGTGCGTAAGCGTGCTGGTTTGTCGGATGTTGCTTACTCTAAGGAGACTATCATCGAGGAGCGTCACCGTGAGTTTATGGGCGAGGGTATCCGCTATTGGGACTTGCTCCGTCAGGGTGTTGATTACGCTGCCGAGAAGATTGCAGGCGAGTGGACCGTTAAGTCGGGCGGTGTTGATGAAGTTGTTACCATTGACGCTGCAAACATCACCTCGAAGAGGGGTCTTTGCCCCATCCCCGAGAACCAGATTATCGCATCGGGTGGTGTATATGAGCAGAACCCTGGCTGGAATTAGTCATTGATAGGTTATTAACCAAAACAATTATCAACTATGAAAAAGTACATTAAACTGATAATGGTCTCGATTATGGCTATGGCGGTTGCGGCTTGTACGCCTGACAGCCACGAGCTTGGCGAGGTTGACGTTACGGCGGAACAGCTTGTCAATGGCGTAGCGTTCAGCGTCGAGCAGGATGCCGAAGACCCCAATACTATCTACCTCAAAAACCTTATGACGGGTTATACACCCCTCTGGGAGCATCCGCAGGGTCGCTCACAGGCAAACGAGGTAACCCTCAAAATCCCCTTCAAGGGCGATTATACCGTTAAGTTCGGCGTTATGACCCGCGGTGGTTATGTCTATGGCGAGCCCTACACCTTTACGCTCACTACCGACAACCTCGCATACGTCGATGACCCGCTCTGGAACACCCTTTCGGGCGGTCCTGGCAACGAGAAGACGTGGGTACTCGACATCAATGCCGAGGGCGTATGTAAGTACTTCGTAGGTCCTTTGTACTTCTACGGTACGGACGATACGTACGACGTTGTTACCAACGGCAATGCCGCTATCGACTACAACGGCGACGGTACTATCGACTCTTGGAGCTGGGCTGCCGATTGGGCAGGTAACGGCTCGTGGATGTTCGGCTCGACAGGTGCTATGGACTACGGTACTATGACTTTCGACTTGAAGGATGGCGCACACGTTATCGTCGAGAATCTCGCTTCGGGTGAGACTTTCAATGGTAGCTATATGCTTGACGTAGAGAACTATACTCTTACGCTTTCGGATGCCGAGTTGTTGCACGACCCGGGTCGCGATGCTATCGTTACCAAGTGGGGCGACTGCCGTGTGCTGTCGCTTACCGAGAACGCTATGCAGCTTGGCGTTATCCGCGATAACGACCCCAGCGAGGGTCCCTGCTTGTTGGTTTACAACTTCATCTCGAAGGAGTATGCCGATAATTGGACTCCTGCTGCTCCCTCGGAGCCCGCAGAGCCCGAGTTGCCCGAAGGCTGGCAGCAGACCGTAGGTCAGATTTCGCAGACCGCCATCAAGTGGACTATTGATGCGAATCTGCCTCTCGATTGGTTCTCGCCCGCAGGTGCTTCTCTGAATAACTGGACATCGGGTACTGAGTATCCCGATTGGTTGGGCGTATTGGATGCTTCGTTGTACGAGGGCTTCTCGCTCACGTTGGATAGCGCCGATAACAGCTATACGGCAGTTGGTGTCGATGGCGTTGAGACTACTGGTACGTTTACTCTCGACCAGAAGGGTATCTATACCTTCGATAACGGTCTTCCTACCTTCGCTTTGGTAGGCTGGGCTACGTTTGCTGCGGATGCCGACAATCAGCTCCGTATCCTCGCGATTAATACCAACAAGGCGGGCATTATCTCGGATATGTGGGTAGGTGCCAAGGCATTGAACGAGGATGGCTCTATTAAGGAGTATATGGGTTATCACCTCATCGCCAACGTAGGTGCAGGCGGTGGCGTTGTTGAGCCCGAGCCTGCTGGCTACTCTACATCTATCTATTTCACCAACTCGGGTTGGTGGCCTTCGGGCAATGGCGAGGCTATCACCGTTACGGGCGATGGCTCATACACCTGCTCATTCTCGGCAGGTGGCACAGCTACCAACGACGTTATGGTATTCTGCGTCGATATGGTAGGCTTGCGCCAGGACTACCCCTTGGCATCGGCTAAGGTTACCGCTATTCGTGCCGACGGCGTTGCTATCGACTTCGACCCCGCCAAGATTGCCTATGGCGATTTGGAGAATAACGGCAACCTGCGTATCGAGATTGCCAATACTTGGGGCTTAACGGCAGGTAACTACGCTATTGCCGAGAGCACCAGCTTCTCGGATACTATCGAGGTGGACTTCGAGGTATCGTTCGAGGGCGCGTATAAGGGTCAGGTGATGCTTACCAACGATGGTTGGTGGCCTGGCTACTCGGGTGTCGATAACGTAGGTATGAGTGGTCCGGGTATCTATAAGTTCTATACGGATATGACCTCGGCAGGTGCTGCTATCAGCGTGCCTATGATTTTCTGCTTCGACCTGTTGGCATACCCCGACGCTACTACGGCTGTTGCTGGCGTACGCTCGATTAAGGCTACCTACGAGGATGAGACCTCGGCAGAGCTTACCATCAAGCCCGAGAACCTTAACTATGGTGACTTGGAGCAGAAGGGTAACCTGCGTTGGGACTTCTTCAACATTTACAGCCCCACGGGTAATGGTGTAACATCTGCTCCTTATGACTACTCGCTTTCGGTTATCGACGGTGCGGAGTTCGCAGCAGGTGTAGTAGGTTTGGAGTTTGTGCTTACGATAGAGTAATTTGTTGAATTTGTTGAGATAAGGGCGCATCTGCGTCGCATCCCCAAAAGAAAAGCCCCTCGGGCTGTACGCTTGGGTACTATCCCGAGGAGCTCTCTTTTGCGATGCAACACATCTACGGTCCCCTCTTTCAACAAACTTTGTTGCGATAAGCAAGCTTCGGCTTCCGCTAACGAATAGATGTTGGTAATGGGCAGTATCACTTGGTACGCCCATCGCCGACAAATTCGCCTACTTTTATAGATGAAAATTCCTGCCCCGAGGGGTGGGAATTCTCTTAAATTGTTGTAACTTTACGCTATGAAACTAAAAAATCTGATTTACCAACTTTCGCACCTACTCCTTGTTGCGATACTCCTCGTGGGAGCGAGCGCGTGTGGTGATGAGCCGACACCTCCTACCCAACAGCCCGAAGCACCTACATTGAGCGTCTCGCCTACGCTTATTGAGGCGGGCGTCGAGGGTAACTTGGAGGGTTTTGCGGTAACTATCACCACCACCTCTACCTCGTGGTGTATAACCTCTGACGAGGTTGCCGACTGGGCGTATGCCAACATTACAACGGGTCTTAAAGGCTCGAAGAGCGTGCGCATCATCGTCAAGCAGAACGAGGGCGAGGCACGCGAGACATCGCTCACGGTAACGGCACCCAACTGCACCGACGTAAAGATTACGGTGCGTCAGGCGGGTGTTGTTGTAGAGCCTCCCGTTGATGAGGGCAGTTTCTACGGCGGCGAACTATCAATCCCTGCCGACAGCTCCGAGATGGGCGATACTGCGGCTATTGACATCATCGCCGATATGGGCTTGGCGTGGAACTTGGGCAACACGTTGGAGTGCCCAGGCAACGAGTATGCGTGGGGCAATGTTCACACCACCAAGGAGATTATCGACGCCGTGGCGGCTATGGGCTTCAAGACCGTGCGCCTGCCTATCGCGTGGGGTCAGTACTACGATGGCGAGTATGGCGACTACCACATCAGCACGGAGTGGTTAGACCGTGTGCAGGAGATTGTCGATTGGTGCTTGGAGAACGATATGTACGTTATGATTAACGAGCATTGGGATAACGACAAGCTCAACCAGCTCAAAGCCTCGGAGCGTGAGCAGCTAAATGCCGAGTTCGCCGTAATGTGGCGACGCATAGCCATACGCTTCCGCGACTACGACTACCGCCTGATATTTGCTGGTACGAACGAGGTTAGCGACTCGGAGCTTACCAAGAACGGTGGCGACGGTTATCAAGACGAGGCGTTCGAGTCGCAGAATATGCTGCTCGAAACCTTCGTGCGCACGGTGCGCGAGACGGGTGGTCGCAATGCCTACCGCTACCTCGCCGTGCAGGCGTTCAACACCAATATAGACCTGTTGCACCGCTTGCAGCTTCCCGAAGATACGGTCGAGGGTCGTATGATGCTCGAATGTCACTACTACACGCCCTATCCCTTCTGCCTTATGGAGAAGTACGAGACGTGGTTGGGCGACCAGCGATATATGTTCCTCTGGGATAAGTATCTGCCCGAGGATATGCAGAGCAACACCTTCTACACCCGTGAGCAGACGCTGCGCGACATCAAGAAGTTTGGCGACTACTGCAAGGAGCACAACGTGGGAGGTCTGTTGGGCGAGTTCGCGGCAACGTCGCGTGTGTCAATGTCGCGCGATGCGGGCTATCTCAACGAGTGGCACGAGTCTCGCGCTTGGTGGCACTACACCGTGGTAGAGCAGTGCTTGGAGCACAACATCTGCCCTATGTTGTGGGACAATGGCGACGCCAAATCAAAGGATGTTGATGGCGGCGGCTGGATAAACCGCAACCGCAAGGAGTTTGTATATAGCTCGGTGCTTAACGCTATGCTCGATGCTATGGAAGGTAAACCCTTCGAGTATCGCGAATAACTTCGCTGTGGGCGAATAATGGGGGCTTTTCGGTGCCGCTCGATTATTCGCCCACTTTTATTTTTATAGAACCTTAACAACTTTTACAAACCTACTACGTTATGCGCACACTTCGCCTACGTCGATTTTTTGTCGCTATCGCACTATCCATCTATACGTTATGCGCCTCGGCAGCAGCACCTGCGGAGGAGTATATGTTTGACCACGTGGTGACGACCAACGCCTCGATAAACTGCATCTTCTCGGATGCCGACGGCGTGGTATGGCTCGGCACACGCAGCGGTCTTATGCGATATATGGGCAGCGTGGCAGGTGTCGGCGAAAGATACTACGTGGGCGAGCCTGTGGACGACATACAGCAGGATGCCGACGGCGTGCTGTGGCTCAACCTGCACTCGCGCTACGAGGCGTACGACCCACGCTTGGGCAAGAGCGTCGAAAATCGCCTGTCGAAGGAGCTGTCGGTGTTGAAACTCGCCATTGACCGCTCGGGTGCTATGTGGTGGATTGTCGAGGATGAACTATGGTTCGAGATGCCCACAACACGCAAACATACCCTTGTGGCAGATGGTGTTGATACGGGAAATATTTATGACCTTGCGTGCGACGACCGCAAACTATACCTTCTCTATCGTGACGGCAGACTCGACCGCTACGAGTACGACACGGCGGGACGCATCGTGCGCCTTTCGTCTATCGCACCCCCTGTCGGCGCCTCCGACGACACCTTCCGTATGATGTTCATCGACTCGAAGCACGGCGTATGGCTCTCGCAGGGATATAGCGGCGTGTGGTATATGCCCGATGCCCAAGGTCTCTACACGCACTTCTCGGCAGAAAGCACCGAAAATCGCATCCTCCCTGGTCCTGTGTATAGCATTGTTGAGGATGGCAATGGCGCAATATGGATTGCCTCGGACCACGGCGGCATATCGATATACCGTCCCGACGAGGGTCTTGTATATCTCAGCCACGACCCGATGGACAACAACACCATTGTCAGCGACAACGTAACGTCGCTAAGCCGCGACAACGACGGCAATATATGGGTGGGCTACAATAAACGCGGTGCATCACTCTGGCGCGCAGGACGTAAGGCATACTCGATAAACCACCTCAAAACGCTACGTGAGCGCAACATCCCCGACGACATCAACGTTACGATGGAGACTCCCGACGGCACTTTATGGTTTGGTACCGATGGCAACGGTCTCTACTCGCTTAATCCCGAAACGGGCGAGGAGCACTGTTTTGCGACACACAATAGCGATATTAGTAGCGATGTTATTACCTCGATGTACTACGACTCGCGCGGACGTATGTGGGTTGGCACCTACTACGGTGGTATGACACTCTACGACGGACACAGCCTCAGAATATTTCGCCACGACGACAGCAACAGCCGCTCGTTGGCGCACAACGACGTGTGGAGTATCGTGGAGGATGAGCGTGGGCGCATTTGGATAGGTACGCTTGGTGGCGGTGTGGACCTCTACGACGAGGCAACCGACAGCTTTATACACTACAACAGCACCACGACGCTCTCGAACGACTATGTGCTGCAACTCGACATCCACGATGCGACGCTCTATGTTGCCACGGCACACGGTCTTACGGTCTATGATATTTCGGGCGATGAGGCGAAGCTGCGCGATACGCTCTACTTTGACGGCTCGCTCATAGGTGTTACTGTCGATAAGTTCGGCTTGGTGTGGCTCAACTGTATGTCGTCGGTGGTTATGTATGACCCCTCGACGGGCGAGCGACACCTCTTCGATAACTTTGGCGAGTACGAGGTACTCGGTCTTATCGAGGGAAAAGATGGCGATGTGTGGTGTGTTACGGATGTCGCGCTGCACGCCCTTCGTGTGGATAGTCGAGGTGCTGATAACCGTTACACCTTCCACACCGACAGCTATCGCTTCTCGGAGGTTGGTGGCTTGCAGTTCAACGAGCGCTCGATGTGCCGCACCTTGGCGGGCGACTTAATCATTGGCAGCTTCGACGGCTATGTGCGTGTGGCGTCATCGTTCCACGCCGAATGCGACTGCTTCTCGGCGCGCCTATGCTTTACGGACCTTGCGATAAACAATCAGCCTATCGAGGTGGGCGAGCGCTACGACGGACACCTTATCCTCGACCGCGCTATGGAATATACCTCGCGCTTGGATTTGCGCTACGACGAGAATGTCATCACGCTAAACTACGCCTGCTTGGACTACTCGTCGTCGTTTGGCTACGAGCTCTTCTACCGCGTTGTGGGTATGTCGGATAAGTGGCTGCCGCTGACCGATAACTCGAATAGTTTGACCCTCTATAACCTCGACCCGGGTAAGTATCGCCTCGAATTGGCTATGGCGACAGGTCACGGCGAACAAATCGAGTCGCGTTGCTCACTCGAAATCGTCGTGCGTCCGCCGTGGTGGCTGTCGAAGGGTGCTGTGGTGTGCTATATTCTGTTCTCGATACTTGCTGTGGTGGTGATAGTTATGATTGTGCGTCGCACGATGCGTCGCCGCTTCGAGCAGCGACAGAAGAGTATCGCCGAGCAGCATCGCAGCTATGTCGAGCAGATGAAGATGCAGTTCTTTACCAACGTAAGCCACGACTTCCGCACGCCGCTGACGCTCATCATATCGCCCTTGGAGGAGATGTTGCGCAACAACGCAGCACGTGACGACGAGTCGATAAATACGATATATCGCAACGCTCGACGTCTGCTCACACTCGTAAATCAGCTTTTGGACCTTCGCAAGTTGGATGCCTACGGTATGAAACTTAACCTCTCGCACGGCGATATCGCCAATACGGTGGTCGATACCACGGAGGCGTTCCGCCTGCTATCGAAAAATAGTAATGTCGGGCTGAGCGTGGTGGGATGTAGCGTGCCTCTGCCGATGGACTTCGACCGCGACAAGGTTGTCAAGATACTTACCAACCTGCTCTCCAACGCCTTTAAGTTTACGCCCGAGGGCGGAGAAATTGTCGTGAGTGTCGAGCGCACCGCTACGAATCGTGTTACCATCGCCGTTACGGATAGCGGTCGCGGCATTGCCGACGCCGACAAACGCCGCATCTTCGACCGCTTCTACCAGTCGAAGTCGAGTGCTGCAACAAGTGGCACGGGAATTGGATTGCATATCGTGCGCGAGTTCGTGGCGCTGCACGGCGGCGAGGTGTCGGTCGAGGATAATAAACCGTCAGGCTCACGTTTCAGCTTCACGCTGCCCATACAACAAGCACAGCAGAGCGTGGCAGAGGCTGTGGTAGAGGAAGATGCTGCCGAGGAGGAGCTTAGCGGCGAGAGTGCCGAGACGCAGTCGGAGCGTAAGACGGTGCTTGTGGTCGATGACAACGACGACTTCCGCAAGTGGTTGGGCGATATGCTCGCGGCAGATTACAACGTCATAGATGCAGCAAATGGTCGTGAGGCGTTGCGTGCCGTGGCGCGCAACGATGTCGATGTTGTAGTGTGTGATGTGATGATGCCCGTGATGGATGGTATGGAGTTCTGCCGTACGATGAAGTCCGATATCAACACCTCGCACATACCCATCATCCTTCTCACGGCGCGCAGTATGCCCGATGACGAGTTCTCGGGTTTGGAGTCGGGTGCCGATGACTATGTTCGTAAGCCCTTCAATATGGCAATTCTGAGACTGCGTATCGCCAAGTTTTTGGAGTGGCGCCGCAAGACCCACGCTATGTTCCGCACGCAGTTGGAGGTTGCCCCCGACGAGATTACTACCACTACGATTGACGATAAGCTGATTAAGCAGGCTATCGAGGTGGTAAACAGCAATATCGACAATGCCGACTTCTCGGTCGCCGACCTCTCGGCAGCACTCGGTATGCACCGTACGCACCTCTACAAGAAACTGTCGTGCATCACGGGCAAGGCACCGTTGGAGTTTATCCGCTCTATGCGCCTAAAACGTGCTGCACAGCTCTTGGAGAACGACCGCGTCTATGTCTCGGAGATAGCCTATATGGTGGGCTTCAACTCGCCCAAGCTCTTTGCCCGTCACTTCCGCGACGAGTTCGGTATGTCGCCTTCGGAGTACCGCCAAAATCGCAAGGCACAAAATAGTTCGAATTAACAAGCAAAACACATACAATGAGACATTTACGATTGATATATATGCTGTGTGTAGCGCTTCTTATGGCTGCGTGTGATGAGGAACGCTCCACATCACATACCGCCGCCGAGCCTTCCGATAAGCGCAATGGCGACCTTATACTATGGTACGACGAGCCCGCCGAGATATGGGAGGAGTATCTGCCTCTGGGTAACGGACGCCTCGGTATGATGCCCGAGGGAGGTGTTCGACGCGACCATATCGTTCTGAACGAGGGTACTATGTGGTGCGGCGGTAGGCAGAAGACCTCGAATCGTGCCGCCCTTGCCGCCCTACCCAAGATACGCGAAAGGCTGCTTGCGGGCGATAACCGCGCCGCCGAGGAGCTTATGCGCAAGCACTTTACCTGTTCGGGTGGTGGCAGCTCTTCGTCGGATTATGGCAGCTATCAGATATTTGCAGATATGTTCATCGAAACGGATGTAGATACGCTTGCTGTGCGCCGCTACCGTCGTCAGTTGGACCTCTCGACGGCTGTCGCTACGACAAAGTTTGATGCCAATGGCGTGAACTACGAACGTAACTACTTTACCTCGATGGCGGATAATGTGGGCGTGGTGCAGTTGCTCTCGTCTGCCCCCGTGTCGTATCGTGTGTGGCTTGCGCGTGAGGAGCGCGCCGAGGTGAAGGTTGTGGATGGCGACATCACGATTTCGGGATGGCTTGCGGGCGTAGGCAAGCAGAACGGCATAGGCTTCTACGGGCGTCTGCGCGTGGTGGGCGATGCCGATGTTGTGGTCGAGGGTAATACGCTGCGTATCAGCAATGCACGTAACGTAACGCTGCTCTTCTCGGCGGCGACAACCTATGCCGACGAGGATATTCGCAGTACGGTGGACGGAGCGATATACCGCTGCTCGAAGTTTACGGCACAGCCTCTCAGAGAGAGCCACGAAGAGGCATACGGCGAACTCTTTAACCGCGTAGAGATAGACCTCGGCAATCAGCGCTTGGACATACCTACTAATGAGCGTCTTGGACGCTACGCCGATGGTGGCGATGTGGCTCTTGCGGCGCTCTATGCGCAGTATGGACGCTATCTGCTTATTGCCTCGGCACACAACGCCGTGCTTCCGCCCGCCTTGCAGGGTATATGGGCAAATACGACGTGGTGTCCGTGGAATGGCGATATGCACCTCAATATAAATCAGCAGATGAACCATTGGCCGTTGGAGGTAGGAAACCTCGCGGAGCTTATCGACCCTCTTACGCGCTATGTCGAGGGTCTTGCCGAGTCGGGCGAGCAGACGGCGCGCGACTTTTATGGTGCTGAGGGCTGGTGTGCTCACGTGCTTGCCAATGCTTGGTACTTTACCGCTCCGTCCGAAGACCCGTCGTGGGGTGCAACCAATACGGGTGGCGCGTGGATAGCACTACACCTGTGGGAGCACTACCTCTATACGCTCGACAAGGAGTATCTTTCGCGTGTATATCCTACGCTACGTGGTGCTGCCGACTTCCTATGCTCGATACTTGTCGAAGACCCCGCCTCGGGCTATCTGGTAACAGCACCCACGACATCGCCCGAGAACGGCTTCTACCTCTCGGACGAGGATGCCGAAGCGGGTATCGTTACGCACGTATGCGTAGGCTCGACGATGGATAATCAGATAGCGCGCGAATTAATGTTGGCAGTCGCCGACGCCGCAGACATCCTGTCGATGGATGCCGCCTATGCCGAGCGTCTGCGCGCGACCGTTAAGCGGCTTATGCCCAACCGAGTATCCTCGGATGGTCGCCTTATGGAGTGGTCAGAGGAGTACCGTGAGGCGGAGCCAGAACACCGTCACGTATCGCACTTGTTCGGACTATATCCCGCAGCACAGATTACCCGTTCCGAGCCTGAACTGATGGAGGCGGCACGTCGCACGCTCGAAGTGCGTGGCGACGGCGGCACGGGCTGGTCACGAGCGTGGAAGATATGCTTCTGGGCGCGCTTGGGCGACGGCAACCGTGCGCAAAAGCTGCTCAGAAACCTCCTCGAACCCGCCGTCACGGAGTGGGGACATCGCGGAGGTACGTTCCCCAATCTGTTCTGTGCGCATCCTCCCTTTCAGATTGACGGTAACTTCGGCGGTGCGGCAGGCATTATGGAGATGCTACTGCAAAGCCACGACGGCACCATTGCGCTGCTTCCCGCCCTGCCCGATAGCTGGGCTGATGGCTCGTTCGACGGTCTGATGGCACGTGGAAATGTGGAGGTGTCGTGTCGCTGGGAGCAGGGTAGTGTGGTTGAGGCTACGCTCCTTACGAAGGACGACCGCACCGTTACGCTATCTGCCAATGGCGAGCAGCGAGAGGTGGCACTCGCCGCGAACGAAAAGCAGACAATTAATTTTTAGACCTACAAAACTCGTTGATTATGAATATTCGCGCTATCTTATTGACGGCTGCTATGCTGGTCGCAACTACCGTGTCGGCACAGCAGACCCACGGCTACTCAAACCCTGTTATCAAGGGCTTCTATCCCGACCCGAGCGTCTGCCGCGTAGGCGAGGATTACTACTTGGTAAACAGTAGCTTTGTCTATTGGCCAGGTGTGCCTATCTTCCATAGCCGCGACCTTATACATTGGCAGCAGATAGGCAACTGCCTCGACCGCCCCTCGCAGCTTAAAGTTGCCGAACAGCCCCATTGGGGCGGCATCTACGCCCCGACAATACGCCACCACGACGGCATATTCTATATGATTACGACAAATACGTCGGATAGGGGTAACTTCCTCGTCTATACCGACGACCCGCGAGGTCCGTGGTCCGACCCCGTATGGTTGAAGCAGGGCGGTATCGACCCCTCGCTATACTTCGAGGATGGCGTATGCTATATGGTAAGCAACCCCGAGGATGGCATATCGCTATGCACCATCGACCCCAAGACGGGCGAGCAGCTTACACCGTCGCGTGTCATCTGGCGCGGCACGGGAGGTCGCTACCCCGAGGCTCCACACATCTACAAGCACAACGGCTGGTACTATCTGCTTATCTCGGAGGGCGGCACTGAGTTCGGACATAGCGTAACTATCGCACGTAGCCGCTCTATCGACGGCGAGTACGAGGTAAACCCCGATAACCCTATCCTCACGCACTTCAAGCAGGCGGGGCAGAATAGCCCCATTCAAGGTGTCGGACACGCCGACTTTGTCGAGGCTCACGATGGTAGCTGGTGGCTGGTATGCTTGGCATTCCGTATTCAGGGCGGTCAGCACCACCTTCTCGGTCGTGAGACCTTTCTCGCGCCTGTGGAGTGGAACGATGAGGGGTGGCCCGTGGTAAATAAGGTGGGTATGGTGTCGCTCGAAATGGATGTGCCGACGCTTACGCAGGTAGAGATGCCGCAGCTGCCCGAGATAGAGGAGTTTAACGGCACGGAGATAGGTATGGAGTGGCTACGTCTGCGTGAGCCGCAGTTCGAGAACTATCGCCTCAGTGGCGGCAGGCTGATACTTACACCCACCGAGACAACCCTTGATGAGCAGGCGTCGCCCACGTTCATAGCGCGCCGTCAGCAGGATATTTTCTTTGAGGCGACAACGGCACTATCGCTCTTCGACGCTTCGCAGGGCGACCGTGCGGGGCTAAGTGTCTATATGGACCCCGGGGCGCACTACGACCTATACATCGAGCGTGGGGCTAAGGGGTGCTATGTTGTGTTGAGCTATCGTCTTGGCAAACTCGAACATAAGGCACGTATGGTAAAGTTGAAGAAAAACCGTGCTACGCTGCGTGTCGAGGGAAGCGACTATATGTATAGCTTCTCGTATTCGGAGAATGGCAAGGACTTTATGCCATTAGGCTCTATGGATACGAAGTATCTCAGTTCCGAGACTAATGGCGGCTTCACGGGTGTTGTCCTTGGTCTCTACGCCACCAAGTATTCTGCCGCCTCACGTGCAACAGCCGAGGTGGAGTACTTTGAGTATAAGGGTAGATAGTGCCAATGAGCAATATATATAAGTAGTAGCGCGGGTATTGAAGGTGATACCCGCGCTACTATTATTGCTGTATTGCTTTTAGAATAGATACTTCTCCGTGCGCACCCTCTCTGTGAGCTGGAAAATCTCGCGCCACGCCTCCTCGCCAAGGATTGTGCCTACAACCTATACCTCATTGTCATTTCACCCCCTATTTACGTCGTTTAACCGCTTTTTTGTGCAAAATAATGACTATAATTGTTATATTTGCAACCCGAATTCTTATTGTATTGTGCTTAAAGAAGGATTAAACGATGAGAAAACTTATTTACAAACTACTTTTATGCGTAGCTATATCTACCATATTTGCCCAATCTTCCCTCTTAAAGGCTCAACAGCCTTTTGATGATATTACCATTACGGGAACTGTAATGAACGAGGATGGAGAGGTTATTGTTGGTGCGACAGTCATACTTAAAGGACACACGACTCGTGGTACATCAACAGACTCTAACGGTAGATACAGCCTCGCCGTCCCGCCTGGTTCAACACTTCTGGTATCGTTCATTGGCTATGATGATCAAGAAGTAGTGCTTCAACCCGATGAAAATGACTATCTGACAACGCTTAATGAGTCGCAGACGCGCATTAATGATGTGGTCATTGTGGGTTATGGCGAAATTAAGAAGAGCGACCTGACAGGCTCCGTATCTGTTGTTAGCGAGCGTAGCTTCTATGACCAACCAGTAAAGAGTGTGTCGGAGATACTTCAAGGTCGTTCGTCGGGTGTCGAGGTAACCACGATAAGTGGTATGCCTGGTGCAAGTACTAAGGTGCGTGTACGTGGTACCACCTCAATAAACAAGTCGAGCGATCCGCTATACGTTATAGATGGTATCATCAGCACAAGTGGACTTGACGGCATCAACCCGCAAGACATCGCCTCGATGCAGATTCTCAAAGATGCATCCTCGACATCGGTGTATGGCTCGCGCGGAGCCAATGGCGTAGTCTTAATAACTACTAGAAATGGTCAGTCGGGCGATGCTCGCATTACGTTTAGCTCAAAGATTGGTATTTCCGACGTGAGAAAGAGCTACGACCTGCTATCGCCATACGAGTACGCATTGGCTCTGAACGATATACGCGGAGCTGGCACCATAAGCGATGACGATGTAGAGCTATACCGCCTCGGCGAGAAGGGTATTGACTGGATAGACCTGATGACACGTACGGCGATAAGTCAGGACTATAACCTGAGCTTTACGGGTGGTGGCGATAAGGTCCGTTATATGCTATCGGGCAACATCCTCGACCAGGAGGCGGTAACCATCGATTCGAAGTATATGCGTTATGGCCTACGCGCCAATATCGAGGCAGATATTAAACCTTGGCTCACGATTAGCACAAAGCTAAATGGCTCGATACTTCACCAAAAAAATGGTGCGCCCAACTGGTTTCACGTTTTGAACTACTCGCCCACGATGGAGCTGATGGATGCTACAACAGGCATATACAACAAAGACCCGTATAACATCCTCAGCAATAACCCCTATGGCGTAATAAAAGAGACCGATAGCGACACTTACAGCTATAACATAAATGCCAATGCGGGGCTAACCTTTCACATCGTAAGGGGCTTGACGCTTGGCATACAGGGTGGCTACGACTTCGATTATGCGCCATCCTACTCGTTCGTGTCGAGCCGTGTGGCACCTGGTGCGACAAATAGTATGTCTAACACCTCGGCACTACATCAGTATTGGCAGAATACCAACAACCTAACTTACAGCAACACCTTTGGTCGTCATACCCTTGCTGCCACAGCCGTTTTTGAGCTAAGCAGCACAACAGATACACGTATGAGCATCAGTGGCTCGGGGCTAAGCAACGAGAGTGTAGGATACTG
Organism: Alistipes sp.; assembly: GCA_017416915.1. Taxonomy (GTDB): domain Bacteria; phylum Bacteroidota; class Bacteroidia; order Bacteroidales; family Rikenellaceae; genus Alistipes. The sequence continues at coordinate 57,936 of JAFQAN010000019.1, forward strand.
GGATGTTACCAATGCTGCAACACGTAGTGAGACAAACTCATATACCGAGTCGTCGCTAATGTCGGGTATTATGCGCGTGAACTACGACTATGGCAAGCGCTACTTCTTCACCGCGGCGGTCCGTGCCGACGGCTCGTCGAAGTTTCAGTCGGAACATCGCTGGGGTCTCTTCCCCTCGGCGGCTGTTGCCTGGGATATTGCGGCGGAGCGCTTCATGAAGAGCCAGCGGGTGGTATCGCAACTTAAATTACGCGCCAGCTTTGGTATTACGGGTAACGAGGGTATCTCAGCGTACAACACACTCGGTATGTTATCAAGCACGTCGTATGGATGGGGTACCTCGACAGGCTATACGGGCTACTGGGGAAACACCTTTGCATCGCCCGACTTGACGTGGGAGAAGACCACGCAGTGGGATGTAGGTCTTGATGCAACAATTCACGGTATTAACATATCATTCGACTGGTTTCGCAAAGATACCGAAGATCTGCTCTTCCAAAAGCAGGTGCCTCACTACAACGGTGGTGGTACATATTGGGTAAATCAGGGAGCGCTTAAAAATAGCGGATACGAGTTTTCACTCAATACCTTTGTCATCGACAGAGCTGTCAAGTGGGAGACTACGGCAAACGTATCGTATATTGTCAATGAAGTTGTGGATTTGGCGGGTAACGACTTCGTCCTCACTGCCAATTATAGCGACCTCGGAGGCCCTATGCAGATTATGAAGCCTGGCTATCCTCTCGGCTCCTTCTACGTCTATGATTGGATAGAGTTTGACAACGCAGGAGCTAACGTCTATCGCAAGGCCGACGGTGGCACAACCACTGCTCCTACCTCTGCGGACCTTGTAATTCGTGGTAACGCCACACCTAAGTGGCTTGTGGGTTGGAATAACTCTATTATATGGCGTAACCTCTCGGTAAATCTCTTCTTCTATGGAGCTTTCGACTACGACCGTCTAAACATAAGTCGTTTCACGACGGCGTCGATGAGTGGTGGCTCACGTTTTATATCGCTCCGCGACTCATATTTTAAGGGCTGGGACTATGTCGAGGATAAGTCTCAGGCGCAGTATGCAAGCGTTAAAAATACGAATAATAAGAGTTATGCCAACACCACATTTTGGCTTGAAGATGCATCGTTCGTAAAGCTTAAAAACGTAACCATATCGTACACCATACCTCGACATACTACCCGTTTTGCCGATATTCAGCTCTCGGTCAGCGCGCAGGATATATTTACCCTGACAAAATATAAGGGTATGGACCCAGAGGTCTATTCAAGTTACGAGGGTTTGGACTACGGCGCCTATCCCGTGCCTCGCACCATTACATTTGGTCTTAAACTAACATTCTAACCTAATATGTCAATGAGAATTAAATATATAGCTATCCTATTAGCAGCATCGCTGCTATTGCCCGCCTGCTCTGATTTTCTCGATGAAGATCCGAAGGGCAAGATGCCGAGCGATGGGTTCTTTACAAGCAAAAAGGACCTTGACGCTTCGCTAAATGCACTCTACTCGGTTGTTACCTCCTCGCAACGTGCCAACAACCTCATCGGCACCAACTTCCTATCGGGTGATGACATCTCGACGCATCCTGCCAGCAACAAGCAGTCGCTAAGAGAACACGACCAGTATGACGTAACGGATAACAACGCCTGGATGGTAAGTATGTGGGAGCAGCGATATAAGGTTATCAAGGCGGCGAATTTTATTATCAATAATGCTGAGCGTACGCCCAATGTTAGTAAAGAGGAGATTCGTCAGGCAGTGGCGCAGGCTCACTATTGGCGTGGCTTCTCATACTTCTACCTTGTTACAACTTGGGGCAAGGTGCCTGTTATGCTTGATGAAACAATAGACTATAATACCCCGCTAAGCAGCATTGAGGATATATACGAACTTATCCTCGACGATATGCGTATTGCAGAGGAGGGCTGCCCCGTAAATTATAGTGCAGCACCATATTGGCAAAATGGGGTTAATGTGGCAGTTAGTCAAGGTGCCGTAAAGGCGACAATGGCATATATTTATATGTGTATGGCGGGCTGGCCAATGAACCTCGGTACGGAGTATTATAAGCTGGCAGCCAAGAAGGCTGAGGAGGTCATAGATCTCGCTGATAGTGGCGTATATTACTATCGACTCCTCGACAACTACTCGGATATATACTCGATGGCTTATAGCAAGTCTAATCCCGAGCTTCTCGTTGGACTATATTACCACCGCGACCGCTCTTCTCACGCTATGCCTCTTACAGATTTTCTGCTTGAAATGAAGCAGGGTGGCTGGGGAGATACCAATGGCGAGATTAAATTCTGGAAGGAGTTCCCCGAGGGTCCGCGTAAGGATGCCACCTACTTCCCTAAGGTTATGCTCGCCGATGGAAAACTCTACGATTGGTGGTATGACACCGACCCTAAGTCGCGCGAGGTTGTTGCTCCGCTGTTTATTAAGACCGCCGAGTCGGCAATACGCGGTGCAGAGTTCGACTATGCCGATCCTACGCCAGGAGTGTCGGCAGGCGAGAAGACGTTGCAAATAATACGTCTGGCGGAGGTGTACTGCTGGTATGCCGAGGCGACGGCGCGCGCTGGCGAGGTAACGCAGAAGGCTGTCGATGTTCTCAACCGTGTCCGTAACCGCGCAGATGGCAAACTTTCCAATATTTACACTATGGCGATGAGTGCCGAGGAGCTTGCCGAAGCGGCATATAACGAGCATGGTTGGGAGATTGCGGGGTACTATTGGTGCGGCTTTGCATCGCGCTCACGCGATATGTTCCGTATGTACCGTATGAAAGAACACTTCGAGTACCGTAAGCAAAACCCTATGATTGAGGTTGCGCCAGGCATCTTCCGCAATGAGGCAGTCGCTGTGTCTGGAACTTGGGATGACAGTAAGATGTATTGCCCATATCCGTATGAGGATAAGGCTCTTAACCCTGAATTGAAGGCTCAGTAAACTGCGGTTTTTCGGGCATCGCAAGCCTAAAACCACATCTTTTTATTCGACCTCCTAACAAAGATGGGGATGACTAAATTACCTCTTAGTCATCCCCTTAGTGTGCAGTGGCGTCGCTTTTTACATCGTCGCCTCTTTTAGAATAGATACTTCTCCGTGCGCACCCTCTCTGTGAGCTGGAAAATCTCGCGCCACGCCTCCTCGCCAAAGGTTGTGCCTACAACCTCGATAACCTTGCCCGCCGTGATAGCGCCGATAGTGCCGCACTGCCTTAGCGATAGCCCCTCACACAGTGCCGAGAGGAAGCCTGCGGCGTAGAAGTCGCCCGCACCTGTGGTATCTACTCGCTTGGCAGCCGCCATAATGCCCACGTGAACAACCTCGTCGCCACGCTTGATAAGTGCGCCGCGTGTGCCAATCTTCACAACGACCAACTCGCACATACGGCTGATATGCTGCAAGGCGTTGAGCGGCTCCTGCTCGTGGCTGAAAGCGCGCGCCTCATCCTCGTTGGCAAATAGAATATCTACATAGCGCTCGACCAACTCACGCAAGAAGTCGCGGTTCTCCTCCACCACGTTGAACGAGGCGAGGTCGATAGCGACCTTCAAGCCGTGTGCCTTAGCCTTCTCGATGGTGGTGCGTATAAGGTCGTGGTCCTGCACCAAGTAGCCCTCGATATATAGGCAGTCGTAGCTGTCGAAGATGTCGCCATCGACATCCGAGGGGTGTAGGTCTGCCGCTGCGCCGAGGTGTGTAACGAGGGTGCGCTCGCCGTCGGGCGATACCAACGATACGCACTTGCCCGACTTATGCCCCGAACGCAACATAAACGGCTCGACGCCCACGTTGCGCAGTGCCTGCTCGTAGAAGTCGCCCGTAGTGTCGTTGCCCACCTTGCCGATGAAGCCTACCGCGGTGCCAAGGCGCGCCATAGCACGTATCGTATTACCCGCCGAGCCGCCGAGCGACAGCGAGTAGGGGCATCCTGCCACCGACTTCGACACGTCGGTCTGCATCTGACTATCTACAAGGCTCATAGAGCCTTTGGCGAGCTGATATTGCGCAAGCACCTCGTCGTTCGAGAGGTTTACAAGCATATCGGTAAGGGCATTTCCTATGCCTATGACACGTTTCATCGTTGGGTTGTTATTTTTTAAGGTTGGGTATCTTATTTGTTAGATTGACAGCATCTTGACGATGTCGATGCCCTCGTGGTCAATCGTGCGGCTGTGGCACGTCGCCTTCGAGAAGGGTACGTATATAAGTTCTCCATTTTTGATGCCTATCATCACGTTGCGCTGCCCCTCGCCGAGTGCCGTTATCGCCTGTGCGCCCATGCGTGAGGCGAGGATGCGGTCGGCAGCCGTCGGCGAGCCGCCACGTTGCAGGTGTCCGAGGATTGTTACGCGGGCGTCATACTCGGGAAACTCCTCTTTGATGCGCTGTGCAAGGCCCATAGCTCCTCCCGTCTCGGGGTTCTCGGCGACGAGGACTATCGCCGAGGACTTACTCTTGCGGAAGCCGCGGTTGATAAGGTCGGCAAGCTGGTCTATCTCGGTCTCCATTTCGGGTATTATCGCAGCCTCGGCACCCGACGCTATTGCGCTGTTTAGGGCGAGGTAGCCCGCCATATGTCCCATAACCTCGACAAAGAAGAGGCGTTCGTGGCTTGTTGCTGTATCGCGAATCTTATCCACCGCCTCGACAATGGTGTTTAGTGCCGTGTCGTAGCCTATGGTGCGGTCGGTGCCGCCGAGGTCGTTGTCGATGGTGCCAGGCAGACCGACGATGGGTATGTCGTACTCCTCGGCGAAGATGCGCGCGCCGCTTAGCGAGCCGTCGCCACCGATGACTACAAGAGCGTCGATGCCTGCCGCCTTCATATTCTCGTAGGCGGCCTTGCGACCCTCGGGCGTTGTGAACTCCTTGCAGCGCGCAGTTTTGAGTATTGTGCCGCCCTGCTGTATGATGTTGCTCACGGACTTCGATGTGAACTCCTCAATCTCGTTGAATACTAAGCCGTAGTAGCCGCGCTTGATGCCCATAACGCGGAAGCCGTTGTATATCGCCGTGCGCGTTACGGCACGTACTGCTGCGTTCATGCCTGGGGCATCGCCTCCCGACGTGAGAACGCCTATTGTCTTGATTTGTGCCATTTAATCCTCTCTTGTTTCGTCGTTACCCTTTGTCGTATCAATAACATTGCCGTTAATGTCGTATAGCGGCTCCTCGGGAACGATATACCACATTATGAAGTAGGCTATAAGGGTCAATCCTGCCACTAAGATAAGCACAAGGGCGACGACGCGTAGCTTCGATACTGGGATGTTGGTGTATTTGGCGATGCCGCCGCACACACCCGCTATCATACGCTCGTCGCGCGAGCGGTATAGATGCGATGGATAGTCGTAAGGCTCGCGTGTGGCGATAGGCTGTGCTGGTAGGTTGCGCTCATCGTGTGCTACGATGGCGCTCTGCACCTTACACTCTGTGTCGTCGGCGTGAACAACAACCTCGGTGGGCTGCTTTGGTGCGTGGTGCGTTGTCGTTACCACCTCGGCATCCTCGTCGTAGTGGCGAGACTCCGTGCGAAGCTGACCGAATGATGCGGGGGTGCCTATTAGCGCCATCGCCTCCTTGACCATTGCGAGGTCTATAACCTGACGCGCCTCATTCAGACGGCTGTCGAAGAGGCGAGCTATGCGTAGCTCGATATTCGACATCGAGCCGTGGTCGTCAGCGCCGAGGCGCGCCTCGATGTCGTTCAAATAGTCGTTAAGAGTCTGGTAGGCATTGTCGTCCATAGTGAAGGGCAACGAGCCGATGTTTACGTTTACGGTCTTTCGCATCGTTACTAAATATTTATATATACTGCCTCAAAGTTAAGAAAAATATAGCAAATAAAAAAGCGGAGCGGTAAAAAGGTTTATGCCCCTTTTAACCGCCCGCTTTCAACTATAACTTAAATATAGCCTTGTTATTGGTTATCGCCCATTATTGCAAATTGCCGTTGAAATAGAAGGTCTTATCCTTTATTACAAGGTTAATTGTGTATGTGCCATCGCTGTTTGCTGTTACAACCATTGAATTATCAGCACTTATACTAATGCCAGAGTACTCGCTACCGTCAAATACAGTCTTTTGGGTCGATTCGATTAGCTCTGTGCTGAAATATAGAGCATCGCGTGAGTTGTAAGTTTCGTTAGCAGATTTATTCGTGTACGTGCCTGCCTTGATATAGTCGGGATCAGCATTGCCTGTATATACCGAGAAGTATATTACATAGTTGTTGTCAGATGTTTTAAGAACAAACTCATCGAGTAGTCCTGCACCAAGAAGGTCTCCTACATACGAGAATGTTGAGAGACCGATAGCGCCAGCGGGAACATTGCCCTCGTTGCCGCCTTCATTGCCGCCTTCATTGCCGCCTTCATTGCCACCTTCGTTGCCGCCATCGTCGTTACCACCGTCGTCGTTGCCGCCCTCATTGCCGCCGCCAGCGACTGACCAACCCTCGGGAACACCCTGATAGCCAAATGTGATGCCATCAACGGTGATGATTACGGTAAAGGTGTTGTTGCTTGTATCCACGGTCATCGACGCGCTCTGCACGTTTCTACCATAAACGGGCCATCCATTCCAAGGATCCTCTGCGTAACGCTCTATGCAGAAGTCGCCCTGCTCCAAGGTGGGAAGACCGCTACTTGTCTTATTCTTGTGGGTGTAAGTACCAGGAGCCATACCATTTACGCGATCTGCATCGTTAAGAAGGATACGAACGTAGGCGTACTTTGAGGTATTGCCGTCGATAGAGAAGGTGTAACCCGAGTAGTCGCCCTCACTGTAATTAGCAACAGTATTCAACACGTGATCTACATCCAATGTCGAGCTGCCGCCATCATCGGGCTTCTGCTGAGTAAGACCCTCGATTTTGCCTGACCACGAACCCTTAACCAATTCGCCAGTGCCGAATACGAGGTTGTTGAACGTAAACGAGTAGGTGTCATCGGCTGCTAAGGTTACCTCTACGGTGTTTGCCGTGGTGTTGAGGTCGGGGTTGTAGCTCAAAGCCTCGCCACCAACCGTAAGGGTGCTACCCACGCCATACTTGCCAGCGGTGGGCATACCAGGAGCGTAGCTTGCTGCGGGGAGGTAGCTAAGCGACGAGTCGTAGTAGAATACCATAAGCAGCTTGTTGCTGTCGGCATCCGAGAACTCAACCTCGGCAACGCCATTGTCGTTGCTTACCAACGCTGCACTGGTCCACGCTGCGAACTCGGGAGTAGGCTCTGGTTGCTGGTTGCCATCCCATACAGTGTCGTTACCGAACAGACCCTCGAACGTAGCCTTGAAGGGGGTCGAGCCGTTGTAAGTGATGTTGCTGTTGAATGCTACCTTGTACTTGCCATCGACAATCTCAACGGTGATAGTACCGCCCGTGAAGTAGAGACCCTTCTGAGTCTCGCCAAGCTCATCGACAATGGTCGCCTTACTCTCCGAGGTAGAGAATGTAGGCTGACCTGCACGTACTACGTCGGCAGCCTCATACGTACCAGGAGCGATGGGGTGTGCCAACGACTTCTCGAAATATACGTTTGCCTGGAAGCCATCCTCGTTGCGGAACTGATATACCTCAGCGTCGCCATACGAGCTTGTCATAAGCCACGATGCCGATGTGAAGGTAACGTTGAACTCCTCAATAGGCTTAATAACCGCCTTGCCAGCCTGCTTAACGGTAACGTCGAACGAAAGCTCCTCGCCGTAGCTTACGGTGATGACAGCCTCGCGAGCCTCCTCGGTCTCGTTAGCTGCTACATTAACTGCGATGGTCTCGCCCTCGGTAAGCTCAATCCACTGAGCCTCGCAAGCCACTTCAAGCTCTACGCCCTCTACGGGGTTGAGCAACTCATACTCGATAGTGCCTTGGCCACCTGCTGCCTCGAAGTTCATAACCGCGTCAGATACAAGGCGCAATGCAGGCTGGTCGGGAGCGGGAGCCTCTGTTTTGAGGGTCGTCATCTTAATGCTCTTCGATACAACGCTCAGACCGTTGCCCGAAGCGGCTGCTACGATGGTGTACTCGGTCTCGGCTTTGAGCTCCTCGGCAACAACTACCGATACCTTGTTCACTGCCACAGGCTTACCATCCGTGAATATCTCCTCGGCGGTGGGAGCGGTCTCACGTACATCATAGACGAGGTACGCAGCGCTCTCGGCGTCCTTAACGTCGATAGAGAACGACACCGAATTGTCGGTTGCCTCGCCCTCGGTAACTACTACCGTAGGAGCCTTTGCAGGCTCTGGCTCGGGCTTGTCATTACAAGCGGCAAAGACGAAAGGTACTGCCGCCAAAAAATAGAGTAAATGCTTAATTCTCATAGTTTTGAATTATTAAATAGTATGTTATGTTTTTGGTATTTCGGACACAATTAGTGTTATGCCACACCTAACCAAATACAAAACTAACAATTTTTTTCCAAAAACCAAAAAAATGGGGCAAAAAAGAGTAGGGACATCCTGTGTGCCACGCCCGAGACTGCGGGACAACGGGACAACGGGACAACGGGACAACGGGACAACGGGACAACGGGACAACGGGACGACGGGACTGCGGGACTCTTTTTCTCGTCGTCTCGTCGTCTCGCGGCGCGATAGATGGGTACTGCTCGCAAAAACTCCTCTCCGCCTCTGCCCAACTAAAAAGCGACCCCCGAAGGAGTCGCTTGAAAAAAAGTATCAGTGTAGTACTGCTATACTCTATTCGGGATTGGTAGCACCGCTCATAGCGCCAGTGTACTCACCTGTAATCTGGCGACCAGATTTATCGGTAACCTCGAATGTGAGTTTGTACGCACCATTTTCGTGAGCAACAGTAAGAGTTGCGCTCTCGATATATGTGTACTGACCATCCAAAGTCAGCTGTCCGCCAGGAGAATATACGCCCGCTGGAACAACCTTGTCGCTTGCTGCCTCTGATAAATAGAAGTCAAAGTCAAGAGTATTGAGACGACCATCAGCAGATACAAATTGGATGAACGGGTTTTTGGTGCCAAACCACTTTGTAGTTACCGAAGAGAACTCTGTAAAGTGGTTGCTCTCCTCGCCAGTAGAGTAGTTGAAGTTCTTTACTGCACCTGTCCAATCAATATTGACAGCCTGCTTGTTAGCGGTAACAAACGTACCTTTGATAGTAGTAGTCTTGTTGTCGTTTGTAGTGAGTGTGAATGAAGCACTCTTTATCTTCTCGCTTTCGCCCGAGCTATTGCTGCGGTAGAGTGATGCCTGAGCATCAATGCTGCCATCAGCGATTGAGTATGCTCCATCGTTGGGGAGCTTAGCATTTGCGGGATCAACGAGAAGTACAATGGTGTGCATATAGTTGTATTTGCTATCCTCCAAGAATGTGATAGACCACGAAGCGCCCTCGTTAGAAGATGTGCTCGAAACCTCAGCGATAGCCATTGTTATAGCCTCGGGAACACCCATATTTGTCTCATCGGGGAGTACGATATTGCCATTGAAGAGTGCAGTATAGTCCTCGTCGTCCACAGAGAAGGTTGCCGATACGTTGTACTGGTCGATGTCGCGGATGATGGTAAACTTGCCACCCTCTGCAACTCGCTTGCCATTCAGCGTAGTCTTCATTGCTGCTACGGTGTTGCTCTTGTATGTGTTGTCGATAACCCACTCACCAGCCTCGATAAGCTTATCGTCGGTGTTGAAGTAAACTACCAAGTTGTCGGTCTCGCCTTCGAACTCAACCTCGATGTAAGAGTTGCTGTACTCATAAGCGGTAACAGTAGCAGTGTTGAAAGTGAGGTCGATAGTCTCATGCCCGGGCTGAGGAGCATCCTCGGGAGTCTTACCATCCTCCATAACCCATACCTTCATATCCGTAGCGTCGAAGTAGAAGTCGTAAGCTACGCCTACCTCAGCGTTTACAACGATGTTGTTGCCACCATCCAAGGCGATAGCCGTGTTAATCTCCAAAGCCTCGGTGCTTTGAGTACCATACCACGTACCATTGTTGCGTACCTTGAACGCACAACCCTGGTTGTTGGCGTTTGCAAACTTAACATCTTGGAGGACAAATCTGTCGCCATCCTTAGCGAACTCCGCGCCACCCCAGTTGCTACCCTCGAAGTCTCCAACAAGCTCCCACTTATCTACAACGGGCTTAGTAGGCTCGGTAGCCTGCTCTGGCAGCTTGCCCTCCTCCATTACGTAGAAGGTGTCGGTAGCCTCGTTGAGGTAGATGTCGTACTTGCCATCTGCAACAACCTTGATGTTTGCGCTACCAGTCTTGTAGTAGCAGTTAGCCTCAGCGGGAATACCCTCGCCACCGAGGTCG
>JAFQAN010000020.1 GCA_017416915.1 Alistipes sp.
CGACCTCGGTGGCGAGGGTATTCCCGCTGAGGCTAACTGCTACTACAAGACTGGTAGCGCAAACATCAAGGTTGTTGCAGATGGCAAGTACGACATCTACCTCAACGAGGCTACCGACACCTTCTACGTAATGGAGGAGGGTAAGCTTCCCGAGCAGGCTACCGAGCCTACTAAGCCCGTTGTAGATAAGTGGGAGCTTGTTGGCGACTTCGAGGGTAGCGACTGGGGTGGCACGGAGTTCGCTAAGGATGGCGACAGATTTGTCCTCCAAGATGTTAAGTTTGCAAACGCCAACAACAAGGGTTGTGCGTTCAAGGTACGCAACAATGGTGCGTGGTATGGTACTCAAAGCGCCGAGGCTTTGGAGATTAACACGCCTATCGCTTTGGATGGCGACAAGAACATCGTTGTAAACGCTGAGGTGGGCGTGGCTTACGACTTCTACTTCGACGCTACGACTATGAAGGTATGGGTTATGGAGGATGGTAAGACTCCCGAGGATGCTCCTCAGCCCGAGCCTGCATACGACTTCGAGTTTAAGGCGGGCGCTATCAATGGCACATACTACGGCGACGAATACTCATTGGTAGGCGATACATACAACTACCTCATTATCCTCTCGGAGAATGGCGTAGCACACGAGAACGACACCACCGCAACGCAGTATCGTTTTGATTTCCACTCTGGCACACCTTGCAACACTGAGCCCGCGACACTGCCCCTTGGCGTATATACTATCGATGTAGAGGAGACCACCGAGGCTAACACTTGTGGCTCGTATTACAGTGGTAACATTGTTGCAGAGAATGGTTTAATGACCGCAATGAATTGGTATGAGAGCGGTACTATTACCGTTACCGAGAACCGTATCGAGGCTGTTATCGTTGATACCAATGGAAAGACCCACCACGTAGTCTATGAAGGACCTTTGCAGTTTGGTTTTGAGCAGGTTGAACTTGGAAATGTTGAGTTCAACTACGATGCAGAGATAATCGTAGCTGAGAACTACGGTGATATATATGGTGTAGGTTGCGACTGGTGGTACATTTATGCTTATGAGCAGTACGACGAGGAGACATACGAGCCATCTGGACACCACTTCGGAATTGAGCTTTTCATAGACCCCGCCGCTGAAAATCTGACTGGCGCATATACCCTTGCCGAGGATGAGATGGAGGACTTCTCTGGAACATTCTTAGCAGGCTACGATGAGGATGATTATCTGTATGGTTGCTGGTATATCGACTACGACAGTTATGTAGGAGTTCCTATGGTTGATGGCACAATCACGGTTGAGCTTGGAGAGGATAACAAGTACACCTTTACCTTCGACTGCATAGACGATGGCGGAAACACCATCACTGGTACAGCTGCTGGCTTCGTTGATGTACTTGATATGAGAGAAGAGGGGGCTTCGTTGAGCAGCGCAAAACTCTCGCCCAAGAGAGTATTAAGCACAAAAAAGGCGGCACTTCGATAGTCCACCTTGCTAACAATTAGACGATAAGGCTAACTAAAAGAGACGATGTTAGCCCCTACACTCTAAGAGAGTGGGTAAAAAGATGTAGGTTTAGCCCTAAACTCTTTTTACTCACTCTCCCTTTTTGTATCTTTACATCGCTTACAACCGCCTCAAAGAGCGACAAACTCGCAGTGCAAAAAATCGATACATTGTCTTGTTGAATAAAAAAAAAGTGTTACCTTTGTCTTATACTAAAAAGTTAAACTAAATACCGAAAAGATTACTATGAGAAAATTGTTTGCTGTGGCAGCTATGCTGTCGCTTGCGATGGTCGGCTGTAACGACCCTGAGACTCCTCAGACTAACTACAAAGACTATGTTTTGGAGCTTACCTCGTCGGATACAATGGAGTTTACGGCGGATGGTGGCGAGGGTGTTATCACCTTCACGCTTAGCGATGATGCGACACGTTATAGTCCCCTGCACGAGCCTCTACCCGAGGTGCAGTGCGAGGCTGAGTGGATTAGCGACCTTAAAGTAGATTACTACGCGATAACCTTTACGGTACAGCCACAGGCTGAGCAGGAGCGTCGCCACGCAATAATCTATGCCGAGTATGGCGACTACAACTTCTCGGTAAATATCTTCCAGGGCGAGGATCCTATCGACTTCGACGTGGAGTTCAAGGCGGCAGCACTCAATGGCACATACAATGGCAAGACGGCCTCTAAGGGCTACAACTACTTCATCCTCCTCTCGGATAAGAATGCACCCACGTCGGGCAACCAATTCTACGGTTCTGAGCAGTACCGCTTGGACCTATACTCGGATGTATCGTGCGGAATAGACTTTACCGAGTGTCCCATTCCCAACGGCGTCTATAACCTTGACAAAGAGAGTAGTGGCGATGCAGGCACAATTCGTGATGCAAGCAGCTTCTACATCCGTGTAACGGAGAATGGACAGCAGATTATCAATGAGTATGTTAAGGGTCAAGTTATCATTACGGACAACCACGTCGAGGCACATTTGCTGCTCGATAGCGGCAAGTGGCATCGCGTTACCTTCGATGGCGAGTTAGTAACGGGAGGCTATGCCAACCCTACAAACGAGCGTCCGTACTCGCTCTTTACCGCGGACCACGAGTTTAACTACAACTCTGGCTACCTCCACGCATACTACCGCGGCGACTTTTATGGCTTAGGCTGCGACGTGTGGTATGTGGATATGTGTGAAACGGTAAGACCTATGCAGGGAGCATATTTTATGCTGACACTGCTCGTTGATAAGGCTAAGGGTGGCTATAAGGATGATGCCTTCCTTGGCGAATATCGCGTAGCAGACAATAGCGCTACGGGGTCAGACCTCTACAACACCTTCCTTGCGGGCGACCTGCGCGACGGCTTCGAGTTAATCAACTCGTGGTGTCTCAAATGTTCGTATAGCCAAATCCTCAACACGTGGGGAGGACCGCTGATGGATGGAACTATCAAGATTGAAAGGGATGGAGGTCTGTATGTGGTTACTTACGACTGCGTGGATGACCGCGGCAATAAGATTGTCGGCAGCTTCCGTTGCGGCTTCGACGGCTATATGAATCAGGATGCCGATAACCCTGACGCCACACTGCTTCCTGCCGATTAGTAGGCTCGTTAGGAGTTTTTAAGATAGTAAAATATGGATATTTTAAGTTATGAAAAAGCTATTTACGCTGCTAACGCTTTTAACAGTAACTGCTGTAGCCTGCAACGAGGATAACGAGAGACCTCTTGCACAGCCTGACACCTCGCAATCGACCTTTACGCTACTCTCGGAATCGGTACTTGAATATGATGCTGAGGGCGGCCACGGTAAGATACAATACACCATCGAAAACCCTGTGGAGGGGGCATTAGTGCTGCCAACCGTCGATGTTGATTGGGTTACGGACTTCTATGTAACATCGTCCGAGATAAGCTTCTATGTCGAGGCAAGCACCGTTGAAGAGCCTCGTGAGGCGACGATTATCGTTGCCTATGGACAGAGCAAGTCGTTCGTGGTGGGCATACGCCAAAAGGCATACGTTCCCAGCGAGGTAACGCTCAACGACTGCCTCCTCAATGGCTCGTTCGAGGGACGTGATACGGTTGCTGGCACAATCTTTAACTACGTAATATCTTTTACGGACAATGGTCTAAAAGGCGCCGATGATAGCCAGACAAGCAGCTATCTCTACCGTTTCAACATCTACTCGGAGCGCCTGCACGGTCTTGTAGAGGATGCTGTGCCTAATGGCGAGTACTCACTCGATGTACGCAACCACGGTAAGAAGGATTCGTTTATGGCGGATGGTAGCTTCTACAAACTCTTTGGCGAAGAGGGCTATACAGTCGAGTTTACCTCGGGTACGGTAACAGTTACCGATGACGGCATACACGTAGTAGCAGAGACCGAGGATGGTCGCACTCACGAGATTAATTATACGGGCAGCAAGAAGCTATCGTATGTGGATGCTGTTGAGAAGACACATAGCACACTTACGGACAATTTCTCGTTCGATAAGGATAACGTATATATCCGCTGCTACTACTACGGCGATTACTACGGCTTGGGCTACGATAATTGGTCAATCTCGTTTATCGAGGACAATAGTAGCTTTTCGGGCTTATACATCGTATTTAACATCCTCATAGATAAGTCGTTGGGCTATGTTCCCGATGCTTTTCTCGGCGAATATCCGGCATATACGCTTGACCGTGGCACAAACTACGCATCGACCTTCATCCCTGGCACACGTCGCGGCTACTCGTCATACTCTTGGCTTGTGGAGTGCAAAAATGGCCTCTTCGACTACTCGTTAGAGCCGTCATCGCCTCTGGCAAGTGGTGTTATACGCTTTACTAAGGAGGATAACACCTACACCATCGAGTACGACTGCAAGGATGATAAGGGCTTCGATATAAAGGGTACGGTACGTGCTAATGGCATCGGCGAGATTTACGATGTGCGCGACCCCGAACATCCGAAGAGTGGCTTTTAGTATAGCAGTGGCGCGATAGGAGCGCCACGAAGTAAAACAATAAAGCACCGTGGGAGATGATTTGTACTCCCACGGTGCTTTATTTTGCTTTCTGTCAGCTCCTACTCCTTTGGATAACTCTACAGATAGAACTTCAAGCCCACAAAGTAGGTACGTGGCAGAGCAGGACCATAGATGTATGCCGAGTCTCTACCTGCGCCAACGTCGATGTCGCGCTGGTACGAGTCAAAGATATTCTTAATACCAGCATTTACCTCCAAGTTGATGATATTCGTGAGGCGGAAGGTGTACGCCACCTTGAAGCCAAAGTCCCAGAACGACTCGGTCATAACCTCCGAATCGCCAAAATCGACGCCGTCCACCGAGTAGGCGTTATGCTGCACGAGCATAGGGCCTGTAAACGTGCCGAAGAGCGTGGCGTATAGGTCGCGCGTGATAAAGAAGTTAGAGGTCAGGTAGCCATAGTGGTCGGGGGCGCGGAACATACGACGCTGCGGGTCAAGGGCATCGGTCCACTGCTCGGGCGTGTCGTAGAGGCTGCGCTGGAAGGTGTAGCCAAGCTGCACGTCGAAGATGTCTGGTATGCCCACCTTTAACTCTGCCGAGATACCGCCAATCTTCGCTCCCGAGGCATTACGACGCTCTTTGAGGATATTGCCATCGGCATCCTCGCCAATCTTTTCGAGCGTAAAGACGTCGTCAAGGATGGTGTAGAAGCCCTCCAACATAAGGTTTGCCTGCACCTTGCCGAAGGTGTGGTAGCAGTCTGCCGAGGCGCTGAACGAGTGCGAGAACTCGGGGCGCAAGTCATCGGCGAGCTGTATCAGAGATACAGTGTGGTTGAGTGCGTCGATATGTAGGTCCTCGTTATATGCCTGCGGCGCGCGGTAACCACTCGAATAGCTCAGGCGCAGACCTACCTGCTCGATGGGGCTGTATCGCAGCGTTACACGGGGCGAGAAGATGGGCTTGCGTATAAGGTTGTGCTTGTCGAGGCGGAAGCCGATAAGGGCATTAAACTTCTCACTCTTCCACTCGTTCTGCGCAAAGAGTCCTATGGTCGAGGTCTGCTGTATGAGACGACGTTCGGTGGCAATGTAG
Source organism: Alistipes sp. (assembly GCA_017416915.1). Classification (GTDB taxonomy): domain Bacteria; phylum Bacteroidota; class Bacteroidia; order Bacteroidales; family Rikenellaceae; genus Alistipes. The sequence goes on from JAFQAN010000020.1 coordinate 5,583, forward strand.
TAGTCGTTGAGTTTGTTGTAGTTGTACTCGACACCCGTGGTAAGCTCCGCGGGAAGTCCCAACTTATAATTAAAGGTGTATTGCGCACCACCCACAATGGTAAAGTCGCGCGTTGTGCCGTAGGCATCGGGGTTCATATCCGTACCGAAGTAGCTCGAACGGTTGATGCCCTGCGCCGAGGCGTAGGCGTTGAAGCGGTGGCGGTTGTTGGGGAAGAGGTCGAAGCGTAAGCCACCACCGTCGATGTTGTGGTCGAGTTGCTCGCATATCATCGCCATATGGGGTGCCTCGTCGAGGTTGTCGCCGCCACGACGATACTCGTGAATATGGTGGTACTCAGCCGATAGGCGCGAATGTGCCGAGGTCTTGTAGTAAGCACGGAAGCCAACGGTCTCCGAGCGCAGCTTCGTGATGTCGGTAAAGCCGTCATCGTTGCGGTCGTAGCCGCCACGGCTCTTTATCTGCCCAAAGACGTAGGCACCCATCTTGTAGTCGTCCGACACGAAGGCGCCACCTAACGAGGTGTTTATGTCGGGCGTGCCATCCTCCATAATATTTGTGGTGTTCGACAGCGAGAGGGCGTTGCGTACGGGGTCCTTGGTGATGATGTTTACTACGCCACCTATCGCCGATGAGCCAAAGAGTGCCGAGCCACCACCACGTATGACCTCTACACGCTCAACCATCGCCACGGGCATAAGGTCGAGACCATATACGCCCGCCAACGACGAGAATATGGGGCGGCTGTCGAGCAGTATCTGCGAGTACTGACCCTCCAAGCCGTTTATGCGTAGCTGCGGCGCACCGCAGTTGCCGCAGGTGTTCTCCACACGCAACCCCGACTGGAAGTTCATCGCCTCGGAGAGATTTGATGACGCCGTACCCTCGAAGAGCTTTGTCGAGGCAACATTTACCACCGTCGAGGTGAGACGTCTGTTTGTCTCGTTTCGTGTCGCCGATACCACAACCTCATCTACGAGCGTCGCCTCCTCGTCGAGCGTAAAGTTAATCTCTTGGCTCTGGTTTGCCACCGCCTTGAAGGGGTGTTCCACGGTGCGATAGCCTACCGCCGATACCACAAGCGTATGCTCACCTTCGGGTATATTATTAATATTGTAGTGTCCCGTGCCGTCGGCAGCGCAACCAATGGTTGTACCCTTTATCGCCACCGTGGCGTAGGGCAGATGCTCGCCCGTAGCAGCGATGATGACGTGTCCGAAGATATTGGCATCGGTCTTTCGTGGCTGGGGCTTGCTGCCTACAATCGCCGCGGGCTGTGTCGGCGCTGTGGGGGTATCTGTCAGTTGTGCCGCCTCGACGCTGAGGGGCAGAAGTGTTAGTAGTGAATATAGTACAAATTTTCTCATAGCAATATTATTTGTTTGCGCACAATCGGCGCGCAAAGATAGTAAAAATATTGATAGTTAAACATATGTTTTTGATGTTGCAAAGATGGAGGCCTTTTTCTAAGCACACAATCGCCATATATTGGTAATTATCGTTGCGGACATCCCCAATATTAGGCAGATAGCATAGAGTAGTTGATAATGAGTGTGTTCTCTCGGTCTCGTACCCCCGAAAAATATCGCTGTCGGCGTGATAGACGCATGGGGCGCAGACTGGGAATGACTGGGAACGACTGAGGACGACTGGGAATGACTGAGAATGACTGAGAACGACTGAGAATGACTGAGAATGACTGGGAATGACTGGGAACGACTGGGAACGACTGGGAACGACTGAGGATGGGAGCGGATAATATTGCGCAGCAATGCAAGACAAAGTCTTGCCATAAGCCCTCCTTATCAAAGGAGGGTTTGGGGCTTATTGGTCAAAATTAGTACATAAAATCGGAGCAATTGATTGATTTTTATATATTTGCACTATTTGCGTTAGAAATGGATAAAAAGTTTGCCCAAAATGTGGGCATCGCACCCTCGTCAAACACGGCTACAAC
>JAFQAN010000021.1 GCA_017416915.1 Alistipes sp.
AATGGGACGTACGCCTTAGTACTACCCATCGACGGCATTTTTGCCGAGTGTAGCACTCGGCGCCCTTCTGACACCAAGCCCTTGTCGTGATAGCGGCGCATCAGCGCCGCCTCAATCATTGGGCTGAATGGAATGTACGCTTAGTACTATCCATCCAGCCCAATCTCTTTATCGGCGACACTGCTGCACCACTCTGACGCCAAGCTGCCCCGCACAGCCCCGCACGACTGAGAATGACTGAGAACGACTGAGAACGCCTGTGTTTTTTAGGGTATCCCGTTGTCTCGCCGTCCCGTCGTCCCGTCGTCCCGCAGTCTTATTGGCGCGCTTCCCAGTCATTCCCAGTCATTCTCAGGCATTCTCAGTCATTCTCAGTCAATCGCGCGCCACCCAGCCATCCCCAGTTAATTGCGCGCGCCACCCAGTCTTTCTCAGTCAATCGCGCGCCCACCCAGCCATTCTCTGTCGTTCAGTTGTCCTGAAATTACCCCGTCTGGTAGCGCAAAAATATCTCTCGCTCTCCTGCTATACAATATATCCCAAGATGCTTCGTTATATGTAGCGTGCAGCGATGATATGACATCTTTCGTTGTATTTTTATAAATCACTCAAATTTTTTTACTATTATGAAACAGGTTTTTGGTTTTATTGCTGTGCTTGCTTGCGCAGGTTGCGTGGCGCTGACTGCGGTGTCGTGCGACAATGAGAAAGAGAGTATTTGGGATGTTCCTTCAACGGATACAGGCGAGTATGCCTTCACTCAGTCGGAGATTGTGGTGGATGTAACTCCCGACACGGAGTCGTTCCGCGTAGAGCTGATATACACACGTACGCCCGAGAATGCGATACCTCTTGATAACAAGGATTTTGTCATATACATAAATCCTGAAAAGTCTTCCGAGAATATCGAAGACTACTACAAGTTTGACTACGTGTATAAGTTTACTCGCGCCGAGGATGGTAGCTACTACTCAGATATTGAGATATATACGGAGAAGATTACCGAGGAACTAACTCTATGTTTGGTAGCTCCCGACCCCAACGACCCCACCTACGACGACTACTACTCGCGTAGCGAGACGCCCAGCAAGGAACTTATCGTAAAGCTGCGTCCTGCGGCAGCTAATTAAACACTTTTATCCATTAAGTTAGATAGATTGGGCTGGCTGAAACTATTTCGGTCAGCCCTATTTTTATCTGCATCGTACGTGGACACTATTGCCGCTATCACGTACAATTCTCGCGCTTTTACAATTTGTCAGCAAATTTCTGCTTTTCCACGATTTTTTTATTACCTTTGCATATTAATACGATATTTACTTCGTAAAACTGCATAAATGCGAATAATTATGATGCGCAAAGTAACTACTATTGGATTGAGTGTTGTTTTAGTTATAGCAATTTTCATCGTTGCTTGTACCCCCGAAATTGAGATTATACCCAATGATAGTGGTATTGAACAGACCCCCGACACCCCCGACACCCCTGATACCCCCGACACCCCTGACACCCCCGACACCCCTGACACCCCCGACACTCCTGACTCCCCTGATACTCCTGACACGCCAATTATGGAGGGTTATCCCGAGGCAGATATGACCATTGAGCCGTGGGCGGGCGCGTATGCTGACGATGCGGCAGACGATATTGTTGGCAATAACTCAGACATCTTCCATGAAATGAATAGTTTTACAAATCTTGTGGTTGTGAGGTACTCGGGTGCAACAGCCGAGGTAACGACGACAAACAGCGATATTGCAATCTACCAACAGGGGGCGTACGTAACTGTTGATATGCAGAGCAAAGGGGTATCAAATACCGAGATAGTCCTTGTGGGTCGAAGTGGTGATGGCGCTCTGAAAGTCTATTCTGACAGCAAGTATAAGCTATCGCTTTATGGTGTTGATCTAAGCTCTCAACGAGGCCCTGCCATCAACTCTCAATCTAAGAAGCGAGTGTTCATCAATATCTATGATGGCACGACAAACCGTTTAACAGATTGTGCCACCTATGCAGAGGATAGCTACACTATGCCTGGAAGCTTAAACGAGGACCGTAAGGGAGCCTTTTTTGCGGAGGGTAATATCATCGTGGGTGGTCATGGAGCATTGGTTGTATCGGGTCGCTATAACCACGCCATAGTGTCGGATGGTTGCTACTATCAGCGTCCTGGGGCTACGGTGGTTGTTGCCGAGAGCGCTAATAATGGTATTCACGCCAAAGGAGATAGCGATGATGGCACGGGGGTATATATTGCTGGTGGCGTGGTAGATGCCACAATAGGCTCTACGGCGGGTAAGGGTATTAAGAGTGATATGGATGTTGTGGTTGAGGGAGGCTCTATCAACATAACCACAAGTGGCGATGCTACGTACGATAGCCAGGAGCGCGATACAAAGTCGGCAGCAGGCATCAAGGCAGACGGAAATATTGATATTCGTGGGGGCAAGATTGCATTGAGCAGCAGTGGCACAGGCGGTAAGGGCCTAAATGCTGATGCGGATATAATCATCAGCGGAGGTAGCGTCGATGTCGCAACAAGCGGTGGTAAATACACCTATTCGTCGTCGCTAACATCTTCGCCAAAGGGCATCAAGGCAGATGGCGATATAGTCATCAGCGGAGGAGAGGTTTTGGTAGAGGTTACAGGGCGTAGCGATGGCTCGGAGGGTATCGAGAGTAAGTCCGCAATAACGATAGAGGGTGGTGAAGTCATCGTCAATGCCTATGACGACGGCGTCAATGCGGCATCTGGCATAACGGTAAATGGTGGTCGTCTCTTTGCACGCGCGACGAATAATGATGGTATAGACTCCAATAGTAAGCTGACAATCAACGGAGGTTTGGTTATAGGTGTTGGCGCATCGGCACCCGAGGCGGGCGTCGATGTTGATAATAGCAACAACTTCATTGTCAATGGGGGTACAATTATCTGCTTGGGTGCATCGTTGCAGTCGGCACCTTCGACGCAGAGCAAGCAATGCTCGGTGGCGTATGGCGGCATCTTGGCGACAGAGGGTCAGATGGTGGCGCTTCTCGATGCTGCTGGGGAGATACTTTTTACGTTTGAGTATCCGCGTACGATAAGCAATTCAACGCTGTTCTTTTCTACGCCAGCTATCGTTACGGGCGAGACATATACGCTTAGTGGTAATGGCACGTTGCAGGGATATGTCGATAATTGGTTATACTGGTACTCGGGTGGTAAGTGGAGTGGTGGCACGGCGATAGGTAGCTTTACGCCAAGTAGCGTGGTTACTACCATAGGCTCATCAATGGGTGGTGGCCCTGGTGGCGGTGGTCATGGCGGCGGGTGGAGACCATAGGGTGCTTATCGTAAAGCTGCGTCCTGCGGCAGCGATTTAGCCCACCTCTATATATAATATACGGGGCTGACCAATGCGGTCAGCCCCGTTCTATGTGATGAGCATAATTAGCAGCTTACGCTCTACTTGTAGATGCTTTTGAAGTATTTATACGTTGCAACTCTCAACTCCTCGGCAGCGTCGTCATCACATACGATGATGCCCGCAGGGTGTACCTGCAATGCCGAGAGGGTCCAGCCGTGGTTGTAGCCCCCCTCGACAGCGTGGCGTATGGCGCGAGCCTTCTTGCGACCCGTAGCCAATATCATCACGCTCTTAGCCGAGAGTACCGTGCCTACACCCACTGTGAGTGCCATGGTGGGTACCTGCGAGGCGTCGTTATCGAAGAAGCGCGAATTGACGACGATGGTGTCCTGGGTGAGGTGCTTGATGCGTGTGCGTGAGGTGAGCGACGAGAATGGCTCGTTGAAGGCGATGTGTCCATCTTCGCCTACGCCACCCATAAAGAGGTCGATGCCGCCCGCAGCCACGATAGCCGCCTCGTAATCGGCACACTCCTTCTCCACATCCTCGGCATTGCCGTTGAGGATATGCACATTTTCGGGCTTGATGTCGATGTGCTTGAAGAAGTTGTTCCACATAAACGAGTGGTAGCTCTCGGGATGCTCCTCCGCCAAACCCACATATTCGTCCATGTTGAACGTTACCACATTGCTAAACGACACCTCGCCAGCACGATGCTTCTCGATAAGCGCCTTGTACGTTGCCAGCGGCGTAGAGCCTGTGGGCAAACCCAATACAAAGGGGGCATCGGTAAGCGCTGCCTTCTTGTTAATCTGCTCCACAATGTGGTTTGCTGCCCACTGGGCAACATCCTGACTCGTCTCTTTAATTACTACTTTCATAACTTTTGGTTTTTAGGTAATGCTTTGTCTTTCAAAGCTATATTTCTATATCAGTCGCACGAAAACCTCAATCGCCTGATACTCTGCCATACCCAAGCGGTCGTAGAGCATCGCCGTATTCTGCGTACGCTCCTCGGCACGTACCCAAAACTCGCGGGTGTCGTTGCCCTGGAACGGCACGATGTCCTTTTGCGAGAGGTGGCGATAGATGGCGTGGCGCTTCTTGATAAGCTCGTCGGGCGATAGGGGTACTGCCATGTCCACCACGCCGAGGTTCCACTCCATCCACGCGCCGCGGTAGAGCCATACGTGGCACTCCTTGCGCCACTCGTCGTCGCGCGTAACCTCCAAGGCGCGCCATATAGCCTCGATGCAGATACGGTGTGTGCCGTGCGGGTCGCGAAGGTCGCCAGCGGCGTATATCTGGTGGGGCTTAACCTCGCGCAGGAGGTTTACGATAATCTCGATATCGCGGTCGGTAAGCTCCCCTTTGCGTATCCGTCCTGTCTCGTAGAACGGCATATTGAGGAAGTGGGCGTGGGTGTCGGGGTTGAGACCGAACGAGCGCACCGCAGCACGTGCCTCCGAACGACGTATTGCCGCCTTGACGTCGAGTAGCTCACGAGGCTCACGCTCACCGCGCTTCTTGCTCTTAATAACGCTCTCGATATTGGCGTAGATGTCGCCGAGACCTATCTCGCGCGCCATATCCACATTCTGCAATACCACGTCGTCGTGTACTGCCACGCTACCCGAGGTCTGGTATGCCACGTGTACGTCGTGTCCGTGTTCTACGAGGCGGATAAACGTGCCACCCATCGAGATAACGTCGTCGTCGGGGTGTGGCGAGAATATCACCACGCGCTTGGGGTAGGGCTGCGACGGCACAGGACGTGTCGAGTCGTCGGCATTGGGCTTACCTCCTGGCCAGCCTGTGATGGTGTGTTGTAGGTCGTTGAAGACGCTGATATTTATCTTGTCATAGCTGCCACACTTCTCCAAAAGCTCGCCCAACGAGTTCTCGATATAGTCCTTATGCGTAAGTTTAAGTATAGGCTTGTTCACTGCGCCGCAGAGCCATACCACAGCCTTGCGGACAAACTTGGGCGTCCACTCGCACGGTCCTACAAGCCACGGCGTAAGCTCACGTGTGAGGTTCTGTGCGGCATTCTCGTCGATGACAACCTCCATTGCGGGGTGTTCTTGGAGGTGGCTGGCGGGAATCATATCGTCGATGTCGCCCTCGACAATCTTCTGTACCACATTTGCCTTGTCGTCGCCCCACGCCATAAGCACTATGCGGTCAGCGCGCATAACCGTACCAAGACCCATCGTGATAGCCATCTTGGGGGTGTGGTCGATGCCGCCAAACTGCTCTGCCTGCACCTTGCGCGAGTTGTACGATAGCTCGACGAGGCGTGTCTGCGACTTAACGTACGAGCCAGCCTCGTTGAAGCCAATCTGTCCCTGCTCACCCACGCCGATAATCATCAAGTCGATTTTGCGTATCGACTTCTCGTAGGCGGCGCAGTAGTCCGATACCTCGCTCTGAGGGATAGTGCCGTCGGGGATATGTATATTCTCGGGAAGAATATCGACGTGCTTCAAGAACTCGTCGTGGATGCGGTAATTACGGCTCTGTGGCTCGTTGCTACGGATGGGGTAGAACTCGTCCAACGAGAATACCGATACCTCTCTAAAACTAACCTCGCCTGCCTGGTAGCGGCGCACAAGCTCGTTGTAGAGACCCAGCGGCGTACGACCTGTCGTAAGACCCAATACGAAGGGTGGTACCTCCTCGTAGATGTCGCGTGCTGAGGCATTCTGGCGATGGTTGTTAATCATACGGCAGATGATGTCGGCGACATATTTTACCGCCTTGTACTCGCCCTCAAAGACCTTCGTCGGTATCTTCTCGTAGCGCTGCACTATATCTTTGGGTGCGGACTCCTTGATAAGGCCGCCATCCTTGGGAAGTTTGTACTTGTTGTTCATAATATCTCAATAATTCTCGGTTGTAGTAGTTTTCGGTAACTTAAAAAAGGGTGTTGTTGGGCATTTGTAGCCGCATATCTTCACTCTTTTAGTGGCTCAAAGTTACAAATAATATAGTAATATTGTATCGCTTCGAGTCAATTTTTTTTGCTCAATATACCTACTTTTTTCGCCAAAGCCCTACTCGCGCACGTAGTGCGGCATCTCGGCAGGTATCTCCAACGAGAACTCCACTAAGCCCGCTACACATCCGCTATCGTCGTGCCACGGCGTCTGGTAGATAAGCTTGCGAAGGTCGCGCTTTTGGATGGTATAAGCATTATTCTCGCCATTGTTTATCAGGCGGTCGATAATTTGTCGTGAGCGCTCCGAGTGGCAGGGGAGCATCGAGCGTCCGCAGACATCGCCATTTACCTCTACCGAGCGGTTGTTTTGGTAGAGGACGATGCCCTCGCGGTCGCATACCGTGATAGCGCAGGTTTTAAGTGTGTCGCCCCACGGGCAACGTATCTCCGAGAAGTTCATAACGAAAGGTTTAAGGTTGTTTTGTATGTTTTTGTCGGTTAGTTTATGCGGAAGGCATTTTTTACCCCCTTGATGCGTCTGAGCGAGTGTAGAAGCGTATCGACGATGCCAGCACTCGGCACCTCGACGGTAAGCTCTGCCGATGCCGTGCCGTCGCCCTTGGGCGTGAAGTTTATGGAGCGTACGGCAAGCCCCAACTCCTTGGCTGCCACATCCATAATCGTTGTCGCCAAGCCTGGGATGTCGGCGGCAGATATGCGCACCGTTACGCGGAAGGCTCCCGCGGCGTCGCTGCGCCAGCGAGCCTCCATAACGCGGTAGGGGTAGCGCTCACGCATACGGCGGGCATTGGGGCAGTCGGCACGGTGTATGGTGATGCCAGCGTTGATGGTAACGAAGCCGAAGATGTCGTCGCCCTTGATAGGGTTGCAGCAGCGCGCTAACTTATACTCGATGTTGTTGATGCGCTCGTCGATTATCAGCGCATCGCTCGAACGGGGCTGTTCACGCTCCTCCTGGCGGCTACGCTTCTGCTCCTCGGCACGTGCTGCCGCCAGACGGCGCTCGTCGTCTGCCTCGCCCGAGAGCCAGCGTTGCAGCAGCTCCTTGATGCGTTGTAGTTCGAGCTTCTGGTCGGCGATGAGCATATATATATCGTTGCCACGGCGCTGTTTTAGCTCCTTGCAGAGGTATGCCACCGCCTCGTCCAATGATATGTCTATCTTCCAATTTTTTAGCTTGCGCTCCAACTCCTCGCGCCCCATACGCGCATGCTTCATACGCTCCTCGCGCAGGTAGGCACGTATGCGCGAACGAGCCTTCGACGTAACGCATATCGAGAGCCAGTCTGCCTTGGGCGTCTGGTCCTTGCGTGTCAGCACCTCGCAGATGTCGCCATTGCGCAACGGCTCTTTGATAGGCACCACGCGACCGCCAATCTTGCCACCCACGCATATCGAGCCTAACGAGGTGTGTATGTCGAAGGCGAAGTCCAGCACGGTAGCACCTACGGGCAGCTTACGTATGTCGCCCGAGGGTGTGAAGACGAAAATCTCGCCTGTCGAGGAGTTGCTGTCAAAGCGTCGTGCAATAGACTCCGAGGTGGTATTCTCCAACAACTCGCGCAGGCGGCGTAGCCACTCCTCGGCACCCATACCGCCCTGCTTGATGCCCTTGTAGCGCCAGTGGGCGGCGATGCCTCGCTCGGCAATCTCGTCCATACGCTCGGTGCGTATCTGCACCTCTACCCAGCGACCCTCCTTCGTTACGACGGTGGTGTGCAACGACTCATATCCGTTGCTCTTGGGTATAGATATCCAGTCGCGCATACGCTCCGTATTGGGCGTGTAGAGGCTCGTTACGTGAGAATAGACCGTCCAGCATAGCGCCTTCTCGCGCTCTGGCTCGCAGTCGATGATGATGCGCAGGGCGAAGATGTCGAATACACCCTTGAACGGCACCTTCTGCTTGCGCATCTTCTGAAATATCGAATATACCGACTTGGTGCGGCTCTTGATGTGGTAGCGTATGTTGTCGCCGTCGAGCAGCTTGCGCACAGGCTCTAAGAAGCGCTCGATAAATTCGAGACGCTCCGCCTCGCTCTCCTTTAACTCGTGTACGATGTTGTGATAGGCCTCAGGTTCGAGGTATTTTAGCGATAGGTCCTCCAACTCGCTCTTGATGTTGTATAGACCGAGCTTGTGGGCTATCTGGGCGTAGAGGTTGAGGCTCTCCCAGCTCTTCGTGCGGTGCTTCGCTACGGGGAACATATCGAGCGAGCGCATCACCTCCAACCTATCGGCAAGCTTGATAAGTATCACGCGTGGGTCTGTCGAGTACGACACTATCATATCGCGGAAGTCCGCCGCCTGCTCCTTCGACATTTTGAGCTTTATATCCGAAATCTTGCATAGGGCGAGCGTTATGCCCAACACCTCGTCGCCAAACTCGTCGCGAATGAGCGTCGTGAGCGTCTCTAACTCGCCGTCGCGTCGTTGTGCGGCTATGCGCACGACGTCGTGTAGGATGGCTGCCACGGTCGAGTTACGACCTAAGCCCACCTCCTCGACGACGATACGTGCCACGGCGACGTCGTGGTCGAGCATCGGCGTTCCGTTGTAGCGTCTAACATCCGCCATACGCTGCTCGGCGAAGCGTAGCGCACTATCTACCTTCGACTGTGTAAGCTCGGAAAATTGTGCCGCTATAAGCCCTCGAAAATCGGCATATCGCTCAAATAGTCGCATTGTTGTATCACTAATTACTACACCCTCCATCTCGTATTCTTAATTAGTTTTCGGTTTATGAACAACAACCAAGTCATCGCCACCCGTAGCGTAGAGCCTCTGCTCGTCTGTCGAAAGTAGCTCGTCGCAGGTTATACGCTCCACCTCGAAGCCCGCCTCGCGCAGACGGTCGTCGTAGTCGCGACCATAGACGCGGCGGTGGTCGTACTGCCCAAAGAGGCGTGTGCGCTCCTCGGCGTCTGTGATGCTGTCATCCTCAAATGTCGTGCTGCGTCCACGCTCCTCTGGCACAATCATTATGCCCCAGCCGCCACGACGCATCGTGCGGTATAGCTCGCCCATAGCTCGTCTATCGTCGGCGACGTGCTCGAAGAGGTGGTTGCAGATGATAACATCGACCGATTCGTCGGCGAGGGGTATCTGCTGCACGTCGAAGTGCATACGTGCCAAGGGCGACTCTAAGTCGGCGGTGAGGTAGTGGTCGCTACCCTTATACAGACGCTCGAAGTGGCGCATCAGCGATACCTCGGGGGCTATATGCAGCAGTGTGGGCAGCTCCGTACGTAGCGTTGTGTGGCGCTCTATCCATAGCCATATCAGGCGGTGGCGCTCCAACGACAGACAGCGAGGACATAGCGCATCCTCTCTCGACGATACGTAGCCGTAGGGCAGGAAGCGTCGGCGGCGCGCACCACATATCGGACACTCTCTGCCACGACCGATGTAGGCGACACCCATAATGGGTACCACCCACCCCGCCATACGCTGCATCACGCCGCGAGGGATATGGTTTAATGCCCAACGAATAATGCGCTTCATCTCCTACTGCTCGTTGTTAAGCGACTCTCCCTTAATAAGGTTTTCGACCTCCACTTCGGTTGCCGTAAGACGGCTACGACACAGCGCTATAAGCTCTGTGGCGCGGGCTACCGAGCTGCTTAGCTCATCGACGCTAAGTTCTCCCGAGCGAAGATGCCCGACAATCTTCTCAACCTCGGCAATCGCCTCGGCGTAGTTTAACTCCTTGTTGCTCATATTACTATTTTCGTTTCTTGTTTTTCGTCGTCTCATCTACGGTGGCGCGTATGCTGCCCCCTGCAATCTCGATGTGTAGGCTGTCGCCACGCGCTACTTTTTCGATGCTGCACACCTCGCCACGCTCGTTGCGCACCACCGAGAAGCCTAATGCGAGGATATTATCCACCGAGCGGCTCTCAACAAATGTTGTGTGTAGCTCGATACGCTGACGCTCCGTGGCGATAAGGCTGCGGGCGCTGTCGAAGAGCTGATTTTCGATTGACTCCAAGCGGTGCGACGAGTTATTTAGTGCCACGATAGCCTGTCGTGCGAGCTCTCCTGCGAGGCGCTCCAAGCCCACGCGCTGCGCGGCTATGAGCGAGCGTGTGAGGTCGCCAAGCTGCTGCGCGAGGCTGTCGATGAGGTATATCTCGTTGTCGGCAAGCTCCGCAAGGGTGGTAGCTACGGCGGTAGGCGTCTTGCACGATAGGTGTGCCACCATATCGCAGACACTAACGTCTTTGTCGTGTCCGATGCCTGTGATTACGGGTAGCGGAAATTGTGCTATGTGCGAGGCTATGCGGTAGGAGTCGAACAGAGCAAGGTCGCTCGTAGAGCCGCCACCACGTATTATCGCCACCACGTCGAACGACAGCTCCTCCTCGGCGATACGGTCTAAGGCGTCGATGATGCTCTGCTCGGCACTATCGCCCTGCATAAGGCTCTCGAAGAGTGTTAGGCGGAAGGCGTAGGGTGAGCGCGCTATCTCGCGGCAGAAGTCGCGGTAGCCCGCCGCTGTGGCACTCGACACTATGGCAATGCGTAGCGTGGGGCGGGCAAGTTCCAGCTCGTGGTTCATATCCCACACACCGTCGCGGCGCAGACGCTCGATGGTCTCGCGACGACGACGCTCCACCTCGCCGAGTGTGTAGCTCGGGTCGATGTCGATAATCTGTAACGAGAAGCCATATACCTCGTGATAGGTAACCACTACGCACACCAGAAGGCGTATGCCCGCGGCAAGAGATGCCCCCGTTGTCTGCTCAAAGAGGGGGGCAAGGCGTGCATAGCTGCTCTTCCATATCACGGCACGAGCTTCGGCGCGCGGCGCTCCATCCGACGAACCCTTCTCCACGAGGTTGAGGTAGCAGTGTCCCGAGCGGTTTAGTTTCAACTCCGACACCTCGGCACTTATCCACACAGGCTCCGTAAAGCGCGTTTCGAGTGTCGAGCGCACCATACGTTGCAGGTCGAAGAGCGTGAGGCTTTCGTGGGCGGTGGTCGTTATGTCGAGCGGTGTTGTCATCCCTCCAATTTTATGCGTCGAGGCGGTTAAAGTATTATCACTCCTTGCTCGGTGGGTAGTTGTTTACCTCTGGGGAGCTGGATGTTTACAAGATGTATGCTCTGTTGTGCTACGCCGTCGCGTGTGGCGGGTATCCAGCGCGGAGCGGCGTCGATGGCCTTCTGCACACGTTTGAGAAATTGGCGTGAGGTGCTTTCGAGGATCTCGGCGATGGTTGCGTTGCCCTGCTCGTCTATTGTGAGGCGTAGCGATACACGTTCGGCGGGCATACGCTCGTCCCATTTAACCGTTGCGGCAAGGTACTCTGTGAAGTTGTTGCAATTCGCGACCTCGAAACGCGCTGGGGTGTCGTAGCGAAGCGTTACGAGGATGACACCTTCGCCTGCTGCCGTACCCCAACGTGCGATGGTCTCTTCGTCGGCAGGCAGCACGTCGATACGCTCAATATCCTCGTGTGGGATATGCTCGATGCTCTCGACTATCGTGCCATTGACCACATATAGTGGCTCTTGCGCACGTAGCGATGTGGCAGTGAGTAGCACGATAAACAGTAGAAGAGGTCGCATAACTTATAGCTTAAATTTGTACGATATGCCGAAGATGTGGCGTATCTGCCGCTCCTCGACGTAACCCTTCAAGTCGCCCTTATTGCCCTTGTAGTCGATGTTGTAGCCACGGTCGAAGTCGATGTAGTAGTAGAACTCCAAGCGGTGTGAGCGTGTGATACGGTACTTTGTGCCGACACCCAAGCGGTAGCGTGTGATGTAGTTGTCGGTTTGCAACGTCGCTTCAAGGTAGTTATCAACGACCTTGGGGGCGTTGAGCGTGTTGTTAAGCTCGAAGAGCAGGTAGGGCGACCACTTCGAGTGGCGAATGTTATATACAGCCTCGACACGCGAGCGCAGTATCAACTCGGGGTTCATCTTCTCGAAGCGGTTTACCGAGTCGGTACGGAATGTGGTTTGTAGCCTCTCGCGCAGCGATAAATCGAAGCGTCCAGCCTTGACAACGCCCTCGAAGTTGAGGTTGAGGCGGTGGCGTGGCTGCTTCCACGACCCCTTATCGTGGGGGTTGATAAGCACATAGTCGGCGCCGAGGTTGAAGTATTTGCACACCTCGTAGTTCAAGCCTACCGAGGTCTGCAACCTATCGACGGTCGAAAAATCATCCTTCAAGCGCGCCTGAAATGACGCCTCCAACGATAGGTCGTTGATGGGCGACCACTCGAAAGCGGCCTCGACACGTCCGCGGAAGTCGTTGCTACGCTCAACGGCGGGCGTGTACTCCTGCGCAAAAAGCGAGGTGGCGCTAAGCAACGCAACACTGAGGGCGATATATCTAATTACTCTTTTCATAACTATCTGTTCGTTAGTGATTAAAGGGTATGCCCTACTCGTTGAAGGCATTTTTTTCGTTTATTTTTAGTGTCTCATCTGGTAGCGAACGCTCGCCCTTTGTGGGGATGTAATATACTTTGAGGAACGCCACGTCGCGCAGTAAATCCACGTTGCCGACATCGACTCTTGTGGGCTTGATGCCTAAGCGCGCCTCCAAGTCGGCGAGAAGCTCGGCGCGACGTTCGGGGGTGATAAGCTCGATGCGCTCGTAGCATACCAGCTTCGATGCCTCACGACGTCCCCCGACGACGTACTCCACCACCACGAGTAGCGCCACGAGCAGCAGATTGGCGATAAGGAGCTGGTCGTTGATGAGGTTGATGCCGTTGATGACCGATGTGGCGATGGTGATAAAGAGGTAGGTCATCTCACGAATAGGTACCATCTCGGTACGGTAGCGCATAATGCCGAATATCATAAACAGACCAAGACCTACGGTGATGTCGAGGCTCACGCCACCCATAAAGTAGAGCAGCATAAAGACTGCCGCCGAGAAGAGCATAAATGTTGTGGCAAACTCCTTGCGGTGGCTCTTCGGGTAGTAGAATAGCCAGATTATCGCCGAGCAGATTACTATGTTGAAGATAAACTGTGTGGCGAGTAGCGCAATGGGTGATAGATTCATCGACGCGAGGTCGAAAAGGCTGCGATTGGCCGTCTCAATAGCAGACATCTCGCTATCGAGCATCGTGGGTGGTACTTCCAACTCTAAAAGGTGCATATCATTAAGTTTTATTTTGTTTTACAAAAGTTGTCGTCGGCGCCGAGGCGCTTGCTAATATCGCGCAGTTTTAGCTTAAAGCGGTTCTTCTTGATATGCTCGACCGTGAGTGCCGTGCCGAGGCAGTATTTGCTCACTTTGAGCGGTGCGATGTGCATATCGCGCAGTATGCGCTTCATCGTCGAGAGGGCGTTGCCGTCCTGTTTAAGCTCGACAATTGCCATTCGCTCTATTGCGGCGGTGCGGCGTGTGCGCACATCCTCGTAGCAGAGGTCGAGGTCGATGGTTAGGCGCTCGGTAAGCTCCCTGTTTACCAGTGTTATGCGTGTAAAGCGTGTGGCAAGCGCAGGGGATAGCTCCTCTATGGCGTAACGGGCGAAAGTGGTGTAGAAGGCTGCCGCCTCGCTGTTGTGGTGAAAGCCCGTGAGTTCATCGTGCGAGATTGCTATGCGGCGCTTCTTGGTGCGACCACGGTTATTCTTATTCTTAATCTCTAAGAACGCCTGGTTTGTCTCAACGTAGAGGCGTGTGCGTACCTTCTGGCGTGTGAGCTGCTGGTTGTGGTGTACGATATACATATCGCGCTCGGCGGTGTCGTAGTATAGCGTGTTGTAGCGGCAGGCGCGTATGCCGTCGATAACCTGCACACGATAGCCGCACTCGGCTGCACGTTGTAGCATATCGAGTACCTCGCCCTCGGAGAGTACATACTTCGTGTCGATGCGGTTCATCAGCTTCACGCCGCACATCTGGTCGAGCGTGATGGTCGCCATATTGCGCCACAACGGCAGGTTGTTAAGTAGGTCGTATGTAAGCTCGCTGCGTTGCATCGTTACTCGTAGCTGTATTCAAACTGTCGGTAGGAGTTCAGCACACCATTTGCCGAGTAGTTCATTTGGCGCGTACATACGCCGTGTGCATCGTACTCGAAGGTGCGCACCTTCGAGAGCTTGTTGCGCTCGTTGAAGATGCGCTCCTTGATGAGCTGCCCCTTGTCGTTGTATTCGAACTCCGCGCGCCACGCCAAACGGGTGCCGAAGTCGCTATACTCCGCCTCCTCGATAAGTTGCCCTTGGGCGTTGTATATCTCGGCGTGGTCAATCCATCGCTTCTTGCCATCGGGTGTGGTCTTCCACTCCTTGATGGTGAGCTGCTTGCCGCTTTTGCGCGCCATATCGGGACGTTCGGGACCCTGTGCTACGGCGGCGCTTATGCCTAAAATTAGGAGTGCGAAAATCGCTGTTATGCCTCTTGAAATCATAGATGTAGCTTGTCTATTAAGCAGTTTCGACCAAACCTGTGGGGTCTGGTCGAAACTCAACTGTATTAGTCGTGGGCTTGAAATGTCGTTGTCGGCCCACTTCTCTTGCTTCCTTCTTCCTTACCCCTCTACAACTCGCTCTCTTTGAGACGCTCGGCATTCTCGGCTACGATAAGCTGGTCGATGACATCCTGAATGTCGCCATCCATAAATGCTGCGAGGTTATAGATTGTATAGTTGATGCGGTGGTCGGTAATACGACCCTGCGGGTAGTTGTACGTGCGAATCTTCGCCGAGCGGTCGCCCGTCGATACCATCGTCTTACGCTTCGACGCAATCTCGTCGAGGTACTTCGAGTATTCGAGGTTGAACACACGTGTACGCAGCTCCTCGAACGCCTTGTCGAAGTTTTTGAGCTGCGACTTCTGGTCCTGACACTGCACGACGATACCCGTAGGTATGTGGGTAAGGCGTATTGCCGAGTAGGTGGTATTCACCGACTGACCACCAGGACCCGATGCACAGAAGATGTCCTTGCGGATGTCGTTCATCGAAATCTCGACATCGAACTCCTCTGCCTCGGGAAGTACCGCTACCGAGGCTGCTGAGGTGTGAACGCGACCCTGTGTCTCGGTCTGAGGCACTCGCTGCACACGGTGAACGCCCGACTCGTACTTCAACGTGCCATAGACGCTCTGACCCGTAACCTTCATCACCACCTCTTTGAAGCCGCCAACAGCGCCCTCCGACGACGAGGTAATCTCGTAACGCCACCCCTTCGACTCGATATACTTGGTGTACATACGTAGCAGGTCGCCAGCGAAGATTGCCGCCTCGTCGCCACCCGTACCGCCACGTATCTCGACAATAGCGTTCTTGTCGTCCTGTGGATCTTTGGGGATGAGCAGAAGTTTGATGTCCTCCTCCATCTTGACGATGGCAGGCTCTAATGTAGCTATCTCCTCGCGCGCTATCTCGCGGAACTCCTCATCCTTCTCGTTTGCCAATACATCCTTCGCCTCGGCGAGGTTGGCAAGAGCCGTGCGGAAGCGCTCCGATGTCTCGATGATAGGCTCCAACTCCTTGTACTCTTTGGTGAGTTGCACAAACTGCTTAACATCCGAAATGACCTCGGGGTCGGTCAGTTTTTGACCTATCTCCTCGTATTTGAGGCGAAGACCATCGAGGCGTATGAGAATTGAATTATCTGCCATTTACCTTTGCTTATTATATTTCCGCGCAAATATAACGAATTTTTTTTAATTATGGTATATCGCGTAACGGACTGTGAATTAAAAAGTTTGATTTTGTGGTAAAATTTTTAGAACAAATTTTTAACTCAAACTCTTGACAAACGCTTTTTGATGTCGTATATTTGTACCGTCAAACAAACCCAAACGATAGCGCTTATCTTGGAGTTATCAACATTTGGGACCAATCTCAATTAACAATTTATTGTATATATAATATATTGTATATCCGTTAATTGAGAAATATTGTGAACAATCATTGACCTACTATTAACAAAACTATCTACACCTCGTTCGGCATTTGGCGACTGCAGCGCCAAGAGGTGTTGTTAGACTTTTGAACGCTGATTTTTTAACATTAAACTATTGAACTATGAAGTTTGTAACGATACCCCAAAATGGTGCGTCGTGGAACGAGGAGCTTATCTACGAATTTCTTTGTAGCGACGCTGCGCCGAGAGATGTTCGTTTCGAGATAATCAATGACGACCGCTCGGAGCTTATCGGCGAATTGGTGTTGCGTGGCGTTACGGGTGGCAGCTTCAATATCGCGCCGTATGTGCGTCGCTACCTCCTCCCGAAGCTCGCCCAGCCACCACAACAGGCAACGCTTATACCCAGCCATGCGGCGATAAACGTGGTAGTGCGCTCGGGTGATGTGCTGTCGCCGCGACGACTCCTCTTTCGCGCCCCGTTCGACTACTCGTCGGTTGGCGTGATGACAAAGTTCACTATGCCGCGCCGTGTGGCACTCGGAGGCACAATTCTACTGACGGTATTTGCTATGCGTCGTGCGCAAGTGGAGCTATATGGTGTCGATGAGGCGATGCAGAGGTTTTCGACCTTTACGTCGATAACTGCGGGTCGCCCGATGGATATGTTTCTGAGGGTGGATAGCCGCTTCGAGGGCTTTCGACGCCTTGTAATGCGCATAACGACGGATGATAACCTTGTCGAGGAGCTTGTGTATGAGCTATTGCCGCCGTTGAGCGGTGGCTGCGAGGTGGTGTGGCACAACGCCTCGGGAGGTTACGAGGTGAGTACTATGCCCTTGGTGCGCCGCCTGAGTGATGTGGTAAAGGTGCGCTCTATGATGCTTGCCGAGGGTAGCGACAACCGCCTTGTCGAGGCCTACTCTACGTTGCGCCTTAGCTCCGCAATGGAGCATCCCGACGAGGTGCAACGTCTGGCAGAGATTATCCGCTCTCCTTATGTGTATATGGTTGAGAATGATGCTCTTAGTGTAGTAGAACTTGTTGAGCGGCGTATCGACTACGATAGGCACGGCAGCTTGAAGCAGCTATCAATCGACATTCGCCGAGCGTTGAAGGGAGGTGGTCTATGATGCGCCTATTAATTGACGATATAGAGTGCTGCCTATTGGAGCAACCCAAGTTGCCGCGCTATGATGCTGCACGTCTTCGCAACGTTGAGGCGTGGCGTGAGGGCTACGACATAGAGGTCGTGGTGGCACATACACCCCAAAGCGACGCGCTATTTGGCGATACGGGCGAGTTGTACCGCACCACGGAGTTCAATGCCTCATACCACACGGCTCGCTTGGAGGCGGATGGAGTTACGCTCTTTGAGGGTATGGCGACGCTCTTGGGCGTAAGGCGCGATGAGGCGTTGGTGGGCTACCGTCTGCTACTGCGTAGCGGTGGCGAGGAGTGGGCGAAGCTGGCGGCACGTACGAAGATTGGCGACTGCGGCATCGAGTACAGCGCGACGATGGATATGCCGACCATCGAGCGGTCGTGGGTGGGGGACGAGAAGGTGAGGTTTCTGCCCTTGGTGCGCGACAGCTACCCCGAGCCTGTCGATACCTCGCCCTACGCCGCGCACCGCCCCCTGGCTCCGAACGACTACTACCCCTTTATCTCGGTGAGAGCAATCATCGGGGAGTTGCTTATGAAGAGCGGTTACACGCTGCACAGCAGCTTCCTGAACTCTCGGTTCTTTGAAAAACTGCACGTTAGCGGAGCATATCGCACAATACGCAACGACAGCGCCTACTCTGCGATGGGCTTCAAGGCGTACCGCACAACATCGCTCACGGCGACAGCCGACCCTACGGGGCGTGTGAGCGTGTGGAGTCCCGTGGGGGCGTCTAACGTCGGCTGCATCGTCGATACGGTTAGCCCCAACGCCGTGGATGAGAACGGCGTACAGTTCGGCGATGCCTACGCCTCGGGTGGCTGTTTTTCGTTCGAGGAGGGCTATCCCGTGTTTCGCCCCAAGCGTGAGGTTACGGCGGCCTTTGACTACCACCTGCGCTTTACCACCGACTACCGCATAGTGTCGAGCAGGGAGTTGCGAGGCTTCAATCGCCTGCGTATAGGTCCTACAACGGTGGTGGATATATGCCTGACCAATACCCACCGCGACTGCCGCAAGCAGGTAACCCCTGGTATGTCGTACAGCATAATGCTCTTTGGCGACTTCTCGGCGGAGGATACCTACTTCATCCCAGGCTTTGGGACCTTTCGAGAGCAGTCGGTGCGTATGACCGCCGCTTCGGACTTCTCGGGCGAGGCAGTGCTGCTCTATATGCCTGCTGGTAGCACCGCGTATCGCCCCTACACTGGCGATTGGGCGCTCTACGAGGGCTTTGTGTCGCCCACGAGCAGTCGCACCATCGAGCTTGACATGCGCTCGGCATTTATGCACTATACGCCCACCTCGCCCGAGGAGTTCAACCACATCTACTTCGAGGGTGCGGAGGTAGGGCAGAGCCTGACACTCCACGCAGGGTGTAGCGTAAAGCCCGTATTCGGCAGCTCGGTAGGCGTGGGCGACAGCTTTACCTTTAAGGATATAGCGCAGAACGACTACTCGGTGGCGGAGCTGTTAGCGGCGTTGCAGCAGATGTTCAACCTCCGCATCTACTCCGATAAGCTCTCGCGCCGACTCTACATCGAGCCTTACGATGCGTTTATTGGCGGCGAGGAGGACCTGCGCAGCTATCAGCAGGGTAAAGAGGTGCTTCTTGACGAGGCCGTTACGGGGTGCTTCGAGCGGACGGTACTCGGCTACCAGGCGGGTGATGGAGTGCTTAGCCGTATGACCGACGATGACGAGATTTTGGGCGACTGGACCTTCACGGTCGAGGGCTACGCCGCCAAGCAGGGGACAAGGCGCATTACAAACCCGCTGTTTTCGCCTACGGCAAGCGTGTGTGATGTTATCGACATAGCCCCCTCGGCACAGCTACTCTCGGTGGGCGACCGTGATACAGTGGTCGAGGAGACGAATATCGCACCGCGCATAGTCCTCTACGAGGGTCTTGTGCCGCTACCCGACGCAGAGCGGTGGGACTCGGCAAGCTCGACGGAGAGCTATCCGTTAGCCTACTTTTTCAACGAGCAAAAGAGCGACAGCCTCGCCTTTGAGCCGCGAGCGCAAAGCGAAGGACTGCACTGTTACCACCTCACCGAGCTACGCGAAGATGCCGAACGCCAACTGCTTAGATGCAATCTGCGTCTTACGCCGTTGGAGTATGCCGAGCTCTTCGATGCTGGCGACGCTCTACCTCGGCTATGCGCCCGCTTCCGTCTCGAAGTGGATGGCAATAGCTCGCTTTTCAGGCTGCATAGCATCGAGCGTTACGATGCCGACAGCCATATCGCCGACTGTGTATTTCGTCGTACGCTCAGCGATTAAAGTCTATTTTTAAGTAACCATTAACCATATCTCAATGAAAAAATCATCTAAGCGGGTGGCAACAGCCACTCTGCCACGCCCGTCGCGTCGATATGAACGCCTCATCGGAGAACTACTTTCAAATAGATTAATCGACTGGACGACGTGCCGTAAATATCTGATGCACAACCGAGTGATGTCGTTGTGTGGTGGTCGTAGGGGTCGTTGCCTCGCTATGGTGATTGTTGCCAAGGAGTTCTGTTGCTCGTACGAGACAGTGCGCAAGGCGATATACGAGATAGAAAAAGTAAACCTTAAAACAATGAATCAAACAATCAAAATTAAGAACGAAGCGGAGCAGACCGTCATCGACATTGAGGGTACGATAGGTCTCTCGGAGCAGTGGCAGTTCGACAACCCCGAGAGCCGTGTGGCGACCTACGAACGCTTCCGCGAGTGTGTCGCCCAGATTGCCGACATCAGCAATGCCAACATCTTGGTAAACATCCGTTCGACGGGTGGAGATGTGAACGATGCGATACTCATCTACGAGGCACTACGCTCGACAGGTGCGCATATTACCACCTGCTGCTATGGCTACACCGCCTCGGCTGCGACAATCGTTGCACAGGCGGCATCCGAAAATCGCCGCCTCATAGCTCCCTCATCGTTGTATCTCATCCACAAGTCGTTATGTTCTACTGAGGGCAATGCCGAGGAGCTGCAAAACGAGGTCGAGATGTTGCGCCAGACCGATAGTCGCCTTGCCGAGATATACGCAACGCGCTCGGGACGCAGTATCGAGGATATTGCCGCGCTGATGGCAGAAAATGGGGGTCGCGGACGCTGGCTATCGCCCGCGGAGGCTATCGCCGAGGGCTTGGTCGATGGCGTCGTTGAGGATAGAGCGTGTGAGAGCGACACTAAGAGCGACGGCTCGGTAGGTGTACGCGCTATGAAGGGCATCAAGTCGCTGATGCGAGCCATAGGCATCGACATTGACCAGGAGCCTAAGGCTGAGGATGACATCAACTACGTCCCTCGTCAGAAGCCCGCCATTACGGACTCCACCAAGCCGCTCCCCACAGCCGAGCGTGAGCTTGCTGCGCAGTCGTCGATACTCTTCGACGAGCGACAGCGAGCCGTGAAGCCTACATCGGTAAAGGAGGTCGAAGACCCCTCGCCCGTGGACGTGTCGCACACGCCTCGCAGCATAGCCTATGAGCGCGATGCACAAGTATTTCGCAACCGATAGGCAACCATCAAAACGCTTAATGCAACCAACTAAACGCTTAACTTTTAACCAACACATTTTTATTAACCAATCTAAAACCTTACAATTATGGGACAGATCGAAAACATCAAAATCTATTCGGGTAACGACCTTGAAACAATCTTTTTCCGCCCTATGCTCGTCGGCCAGAATGCCGAGGAGCTCGGCATCCGCGTTCTCTACAATATGCCCGTGCCGACAACCATCCAGCTGTGGAGTCCTCAGACCGACATCTTGCAGCCCTACTCGACAGGTTGGTCGGGTGGCGATGGTGCGCAGCGCGTGCAGAAGACCATCTCTCTGACCAAGGTCAAGGCGGAGGTAGGCTTCTCGGCGTCGGACTATTTCAGTCAGGTGTATGAGCTTATCACCAACCGCGCAGATGTAAACCTCGACGACCTCACAGGCTCGGAGTTGGAGCAGGCAGAGACCGAGATGTTCCGTGCTGCGGTGGCTGAGAACTTGCGCCTGATGATGTGGGCGGGCGATACAGATGCCAACAGCTACAACCTCTTTGATGGCATCTTGAAGAAGGTGCATACTTATATGAATGTTGGTGCCATCGACTTTTCTGTGGAGAGGGTGAGCAAGGATAACGTCATCTCGCTGCTTACACGAATCTGGGAGGAGGCATCGCCCCGCCTAAAAAGCCTCAAAAACGATGGTCAGCTCGCCTACTTCGTATCGACGGACGTGTGCGATGCCTACGAGCAGTATCTCGACTCGTTGGGTGCCGATGGCGCATATACCGAACTTACCACGGGTCGTCGCGAGCTATCGTTCCACGGCATCAAGCTCATCGACATCAACATCTCGCACATTATGCCGTTGCACCTTCTGGATGGTCCGAGCTTCTGCTTCCTTACCGACCGCCGCAACCTCGTCTTGGCGGTAAATACTGCCGATTATCCTGGCTCGGAGGTGCGTATGTGGTACAATCCCGACGAGATACAGAACCGTCAGCGCGCAATATTTATGGCGGGCTGCGAGCTTCTTGACGAGGAGTTGGTGGTACGCGCCGACTTTAACTAACCCTTAAAAACGTGCATAAGTTATGTCTGAAAAGAAGATAGCAACACGCATAACTACCACGTCAAACCGCACCGAGCCTCTCTTTGGCTCGGTGGCGGGTGGTAGCTGCTCGAACGATAAGATTTGGCGTTGGGGCGACGACAATATGCTGCCCTTCGCACTCTCGCTTATGGCACGTCGCTCGGTGGCACACCGTCGCATCATCAACGATAAGGCGGACTACATCGCTGGCAAGGGTTTTAGTTACGACCAGAGTGAGCCGCTGCTGCGCCATATCGTAGAGCGCGCCAATGGCGATGGCGACACGCTACGCTCCATAATAGCGCGTCTTGCCTACGATGAAGCACTCTTCGGCAACGCCTTCTTGGAGGTGGTAACCGACCATCAGCACTCGTTCCTCTCGCTCTATCACCACGACGCCTCGACGTGCCGTGTGGCGCGAGACTCACAGCACGTCATCCTACACCACGACTGGCGAGCGTTCAACTCGGCGCAGGCGACGAGTCTGCCGCTATATCCTCTCTTCGAGGAGCAGGAGGATGGCACACTGCGCACCATCATCCACTACAAGGACTATGAGCCGCTATTTAGCCACTATGGCGTAGCCCCCTATATTGCGGGTATGGATGTGGCGGCAATAGCTTATAAGACAGATAGATGGAACATTTCGCGCATCGACAACTCGTTCCAGATGTCGGGTGTGATGATGCTCGATAGCGTGGTCGATAGCGAGGAGGAGGCAGACCGTATGGTGCGCCTCGCCGAGCAGAAGTTTGCGGGCAACCCTGGTCAGGTGCTATTTGTGCTGCGCGACCACGCCGATGGCGACAACTCGCGCTTTATCCCTATCGACGCCTCGGCGGATGGCGATTGGCACTCGCTGCATACGCAGGCGGAGTCCGATTTGGTGATTGCCCACTCGTGGTTTCGCTCGCTCAGCGGCTTAGATTATGCTTCGGGCTTCTCGACCGAGCGTATTCTTAACGAGTATGAGGTGGCTCTCAACACGGTAATTCTTGCCGAGCAGGAGCAACTTTTGGAGCCTATACGTAGCATCCTCAGCGACCTTTTCGCCATTGATGCCTCATCGCTCGACATCATCAACCGCCCGCCAACACGCTCCAAACCACTCTATATGAGGGTGTGGGAGGCGCGCAAGGCGGATGGCTTGGAGTACGACGAGAATGACCCAGCGCAGCAACTCTACCTCGCCGAGATTGGCAAAAACACTAAAACAACGCCTTAACTATGGAGACAATTATTACCCCTCAGCAGGTCATCGACCTCGCCTTCTCGCCAAACGAGCTACTCACGCCCTCGATTATCACCGTGGCAGATATTACCGAGGCGGAGCACTGCTACATACGTCCCATCCTCGGCGAGGAGCTGTGGCGTATGCTCGTCGATGGCGACTACCCAGAGCTTACCATCGAGTATGCAGGACCCGCCATCGCCGCGTGGACACGCTATTTGGTGCAGCCGCTCCTCGAACAGCGCTGCTCGGCGTGCCTCACGGACGACAACCGCTCGATATACGACTCTACCACAGCGGGAAACAACCGCCAACGAGGTGTTCAGCGCACCCTGCGCCGCAAAGCCTCGATACTCTCTAAACGCCTTACCGACTATCTCAACCGAAATACGGATATGTACCCCGAGTACGTACCTGCGAATAACCCACTAAACCGCTGTTCAATCAATGGAGATATTATTCAAATACGTTAGCGGCTTACTTAGCGCCCTCGCTGCGCTGCTATGTCCTGTCGCCCCGCTTGTGGCTGCTGCCACAGCCTTTATCCTTATCGACTTTGTTACGGGCGTTGCCGCCTCCTCGGTGGTGGCACGTCGCAACGGCACAAAGTGGTGGTTTGAGAGCCGCAAGGCGTGGCGTACGCTCCTAAAACTCGGCTTCGTCGCCGTGGCGATAGTGATGACGTGGGTCATAGACAGCCACCTGCTTGGCTTTATGCATCTGCACCTCGCCAACCTCTTTACGGGTTTTGTATGTGGTGTGGAGCTGTGGTCGTTCTTGGAGAATGCCGCCTCGATAAGCCGTGCGCCGATATTTGTGTGGCTCGGCCGCTGGGTGAAACGTCGTGTAGAGAGGGAGGTGGGCAATGAGTAGAGGTCTTCGCAACTGCAACCCTGGCAACATCCGCCACTCGGCGACGCGCTACCGTGGCGAGGTGGTGCCGAGTAGAGATAAGGCGTTCAAGGAGTTCGAGAGTATGGCGTGGGGCTATCGTGCGATGTTTATGCTCCTGGATAGCTATCGCCGTCGCCATCGCCTCGGCACTCTGCGTCAGATGTTATCGCGCTATGCTCCACCAACGGAGAACTTCACCGATGGCTACATACGCTTCGTCTCGCGCACGGCGGGTGTCGATGCTGATAAGACGCTCGATACACGCTCGCCTCGCGATATGGTGCCTATTGTCGCCGCGATGTCGCAAATCGAAAATGGCGTGAAGGCTGTTATGGCGGATGTCCACGCGGGCTGGAATATCTTTGCCGAGGAGCATAACCTCAGCCGTGTGGCTCTGCTCGATACGGATACACCCTCCGATATGGCTCGATAGCGAGTCGGTAAACATAAGTCGGAGTAGCAAAATTTGCGGGATAAAGATATTTATCCCGCTTTTTTGTGCGATTTATGCAGATAAATTTTTATCTTTGTGAATTGAAACTTTTTTAAGCCTTAGAAGATGAATAGAAAGGTACTCGTTACGGGTGGCGCAGGATATATTGGCTCGCATACCACCGTCGAACTTATAAATGCAGGTTACGAGGTTATCATCGTCGATAACTTCTCGAATAGCGACCCCTCGTCGTTGGAGGGCGTAGAGCGCATCACGGGCGTTAAGCCCACTTTTATCGAGGTGGACTGCTGCGACAAGGAGGCGTTGCGCAAGGTGTTTGAGGCTCACGACTTTATGTCTGTCATCCACTTCGCCGCGTATAAGGCTGTGGGTGAGTCTGTCGAGAAGCCGCTGATGTACTACCGCAACAATATGCTCTCGCTTATCAACGTCCTCGACCTTATGAGCGAGTACAACCGCCCCAATATCGTCTTCTCCTCTTCGGCGACGGTATATGGCGATGCCGACGTGTTGCCCGTTACGGAGCTTACGCCGCGTAAGCCCGCTACCTCGGCATACGGCAACACCAAGCAGATGGCTGAGGATATATTGCGCGATGCCACCGCCGCTTCGGCGACGCTGCACGGCATAGCCCTCCGCTACTTCAACCCCATAGGGGCGCATCCCTCGGCACTCATTGGCGAGCTGCCACGTGGCGTACCCAACAACCTTGTACCCTATATCACGCAGACGGCAGCGGGTGTTCGCGAGTGTCTCAGCATCTTTGGCGACGACTACGCCACGCCCGACGGCTCGTGTCAGCGCGACTTTATCGACATCGTCGATTTGGCGCGCGCTCATGTGGTGGCAATCGGACGTATGGTCGAGGGTCGTAGCAAGTCGCAGTACGAGGTCTTCAACGTGGGTACGGGACGCCCTGTGTCGGTGTTCGAGTTGGTAAATGGCTTTGAGAAGGCTAACAACCTTAAACTCAACTATAAGATAGCTGCACGTCGTTCGGGCGATGTGCCTGCCGTGTGGGCAGATACCACACTTGCCAACGAGGAGCTCGGCTGGAAGGCGGAGCGCGAGTTGAACGACACGCTACGTGCCGCGTGGATGTGGGAGAAGCACGTTCGCGGCATCGAGTAGCAGACAATAAATCGGTTGCTACGGCGTTACTATCGTAGCAAACCTAATAGCAATACTATGAGACGATTTACACTATTGGCACTCTTGGTGCTGATGATAGCTCCTCAGGCGGAGGCTAAGCGCCGCGAAAGCCCCGAGGAGATAGAGCGCAAGACGCGCCACTACGCGGGATGGGAGTTCGGCGCTGCGGCACGCTTCGACGTACTCTTCTATGAGCTTAACTATATGCGCATCACGGGCGAAGATGCCGTGCGCGCCTACCAGACGCAGGCAAAATTTGGCGGCAACATAATGCTCAATGCGGGCTACTTCCTCAACAACCACTGGAAGTTGGGTATCGAGGCGGGTGCGCAGATACAGTACGACAAGACCGTCGTAGTGCCTATATATGCCACGGCACACTACTACTATGGCAAGCGCAAAAACTGCTTGTTCAACTTCCTGAATATGGGTACAAACATCCTCTTTGACCACGGTATGCGCTTTGGCTCTACCGTTGCGGGAGGTGTTGGCTATCGTATCCAGAAGCCAGATGCCGCTCACGCCTACGACATTATGGTAGGCTATCAGGCACTGCTCCTAAATCCGCGTCCAGAGCTACCTGGCGACTACTCGTTCAGCAAGAACGAGGTAAATCGCAAGCGCTTCAACCAGGGGGTATTCATCGGATTCGGCATAACCTTTTAGTAATTTGTTGTGATAAGGGGTCATCTACTGCCGCTAACGAATTATCTCGTCAATGGGCAGTACGTCTAAGTACAGCCCATCGCCTCGAAATTCGCCGAGCGTTGTATCTGACACCCTTCTGACAACAAATTTTAGCTTGGCGTGATAAGGGCACATCCCAAGAAGTAAAGCACCACGGGCTGTACGTTTTAGTACTATCCCGTGGCGCTTTCTTTTGCGATGCACCACATCTGCAACCCTTCTGACGCCAAGCTACCTCGCACAGCCTCGCACAGCCTCGCACGACTGAGAATGCCTGAGAACGGCTGAGAACGCCTGGGTTTTTCAAAGTGCCCGTAGTCCCGCTGTCTCGTAGTCTCGCTGTCTCGCTGTCTCGCAGTCTCGTAGTCCCGTAGTCCCGTAGTCTCGTAGTCCCGTCGTCCCGTTGTCCCGTAGTCCCGCGGTCTCGTAGTCCCGTGTTCTCGTTGGCGCGCTTCCCAGTCTTTCTCAGTCTTTCCCAGTCTTTCCCAGTCATTCCCAGTCATTCCCAGTCTTTCCCAGCCGTGCGTGGCATCTTGGCGTGAGAAGCGAAAAAAAGAATGGAGGAGCAGCGTCTTCACAGATGGCCCTCCTCCCAGGTTAGTTAGGTTAATGAGAATTTTAGAGAACGATGGGCAAATTTGGTGTGTCCATGAGAATTATTCGAGATGTGAACCCATCGTCTCCTGTTTGCACTACAAAGATAGAAACTTTAATCGTCTTTACCAAATAATTTCTCCGCAAAATTGCGAAAATATGCGGTTTTAATACAAATGACCCCTATTCAACTACAAACGTAACCCCATTTGTAGCGCCGCTAATTGCATAAAATTTCAAACTTTTCAGGAGTTACATCGCCACGAAGGCGAGGATTAGCAGTACGATATAGCCGACAATAGATATGCTTATATTCATACGTTGCAGCAGTAGTGGCAGCATCGTAACTGCGATGAGCGACACCACCAGAAGCGACGCGGCAGATGCTGATGGCAGCAGCGCAAAGATTGCGATAAGCTGTATGGCGCATAGCTGCAACATCGTCCACGAGTTACGTGCCGTAAGCGTCATCGAGAGGCGCTCGGAGCGGTATATCACCGCCGAACACAGCCCCAGGAAGAGGAGCGCTCCAACAAATATCAGGCGACTAAGTGTCAGCACCTCGACGATGGGTAGTTGAGCGTCGAGCAGCATATTATCCCACAGCGCCGTAGCCGTTGCAGAGAACTCTGCGCCGTTGCACCACACCACATAGCAGTATATGAAGAGTGGCAGCGCAGCGCCTACAATGGCAACTATCACCTCGCGCACACGTGCGCGTAATGATATAAGGAGTAGGGGCAGCAGGGTCATCATCCCGAGGGTTGAGCCATCCACCAAGGGCATTGCGCCAAGAGCCATCATCGCCGTAAAGATATGGTGTGTGCGGGCGTTATGCTTCAAGCTATACAGCATACGGGCGATGAACTCGGCGGTAAGCACCCCAACAAGTAGCGTTGCAAGCAGGTTGCCTGCGGTGGCGATGCCCGCTATGGCGATGCCCGAGAGGGCTATCACGGCGACGGTAGTCGTGGGGTATATCTTGGCGCGTATGGTGGCGTGTGATAGGCGTATGGCGGTGTGCAGGATAAGCGCTATGCCCAGCAGTGCCGCAAGTATCGGGTGTGCTATCTCGAACGCTGTGAGCAACGGTTGCAGCGGCGCTACCCCTATCGCCACGTCGGCGTGGGGTAGTGGCTGTGCCGTGCCTACGCTAACCACCGCGACGGCGATGATAAGCAGCGTTAGCACCCCTTCGAGGAGCTTATGTCGTACAACGTCGATAATCATAACGACACAAAGATACAAAAAAAATGGAGATAGCTCTCCCTTTTGCGCTCTATTTACAACAAGAGGCTGACTAAAATACTCTTAGCCAGCCTCTCGTATGAAATGGAGTATCTCTACTCGGCAGCAACCTCCGTAGCAGCCTCCATAGGCTCAGCCTCGGCAGTAGCCTCCGCGGGTATCTCCTCGGCATCCTCCTCCGAGGTGGCATTTACAACCACCTGCTTGGGGGTGGTATCCTCGGCGATAATCTGCACGATGCCGCTGTTATCGGTGGTGCCAGCAAGTGCCGCACTATGCTCCTTAATCTCGATAAGCTCTTCGAGCTTTGCGTGCTGCTTCTGGTTCAGCAACGCGGGACCACGACTCCACAGGTCGCGAGATACCGTAGCGCGGTAGTTGTCGAGACCCACCGATACCTCCTCCTGCAACGATTGAAGCATTGCCTCGGGCATATCGTCGTCGTAGGTGATGGTTATAGTGCTATACTGAGCGTAGTTAGCGCCCTTGTCCTTGTTCTGAGATACCACATTCTCCTCCAATATGTCGCTCAGATACCATGCCATCGAGCGTGGGTCGGTAGATCTATCCTCTACGCCATCCTCGAAGATGCGACCGCACTTAAACTCGTCGCCTACCCACAGAGTGGTGCATACCTTACCCTCGGCGAGGTACTCGATTTTTACCTCTACGGGGTCGATGTTCGAGTAGCCGTCGTGCTTATCGGGCGAGCCGAATATCAGCGTGAAGAGGAGGAAGAGCCAGTGTGCCGAGATACCTGCAACAAAACCGCCTACGGTGTGTGCCAAGATAGCTTTCGAGGTGAGCTTGCGGTAGCCAAGGGCATCGAGCATAGCGGTATGTGTGCTGAGGTAGCCACTCCAACACATACCGATAGCCGTAAACACGGCGATAGCATTGCCATCAGCCCATCCCTGCTCCACGAAGCCTGGTACAAGACCGAGGGCTGCACCCACAGCACCCAATGCGGTGATGGGGAATGCCATAAGCTCGGGACTCTCGAAGCCGAATAGCCACTCGAAGACGATGTTTACGTGTCCAAAGAGCCAAGGCAGGAACTTAACACCCTCGTATGCAGCACCCGTATAGCCACCCATATCGCTCTCGCCAAAGGTGAGAATCATCACGAGGGTCGAGATAATAAGCACACCAGGGATAATCGACAGACCTACATCCACACCCGTTTTACCGCCGTCGAGTAGCGAGTTCAGAATACGTGTGAACATCGAAGTCTCCTTAACCTCGGTCTGCTCCGAGTCGTCTGTCTCGTCGAGTACCGCAGCGAACTCATCCTTGAAGTTGGGGTACTGCTTGATGATGAAGCGCTGCATAAGACGTGTCGATACGATACATCCAATAAAGGCGCCCAAAAGACCGATGAATGGCTCCATATAGAAGCCGTTGCTTATCATAAAGACGATAACCAACAGACCCATACCGAATGCCGTACCGAAGTTGGTGAGCGATATTAGCTGGAACTTCTTGAAGTAGGTACTAAAACGCTTATCCTTAGCCAACGATATGATAGCGGGGTTATCCGACAGGAAGGTCATCACAGCGCCAAGTGATGCGACACCAGGCAGGTTAAACAGAGGCTTCATCAGCGGACGCAGTAGGCGCTCGAAGAGGCTGACAACGCCAAACTCCACGAAGATACGACCCAGCGCTCCCGTGATAACGCATATAGCCATAAGATAGAAGACGGTGTTGAGCAAGAGGTCGTGCGACGTCTTCATAATGGTATTGAGCATATTCGGCAGACCCATAACCGAGCCAATGCCGCCGAATAGACCTACAATGATAACGAGGCAAAAGATACCCGAGAGGTATTTCTTGAAGCCCTTATCCTTATTCTCCATAGTTTAGGTGTGTTATTTAAGTTATTGATTATTGCAGTTTTGCTGCGCGTTTCGCGTGTGCCTTGTCGATAATCGACTCTACTGCCGACATCACGTCGATACGCCACGTGAGACCCACGGTGAGGTATGACTGTCTATCGCGCGCTGTTGCCGAGCCATCAAGCATACGGCCATTTTCGCCGAATGAGTAGGCATAGGCGGCGTGTAGGCGGATGTCGCGGTTGCCACGACCACCGAGAGGGTAGTACTCGACACCGCCGCCAACACGTGTCATATTGGTATTGGGATAGACAAACAGACCTACGGGATAGTTATCGCCCACCTTGTCGTAAGTGGCACGTGCAAAGACATTTACGCGGTCTGCGATAAGATACGAGAACTCGCCCATAATCGAGAAGTTGTCGAATAGCAGCTCCTTGGCGCTTGCGCCGCGGTTCATAAGGTCGAGCTGTATGGTGGCATCGCCAAAGCGGAAGCGGTTGCCTAAGGTTATGTAGGCTGCGTACTTGCCGCGGTGGTACTCCGAGAAGTTGAGCGAGTGCAGTGCCGTATAGCAACCGTGCGAACCCATCCAGTGGAGGTTGAAGGCGAAGAGGTTTTCATAAGCGTTGTCGTAGGGGCTTTGGCACACCTGCAAGGTGAGTTTATCGTTGCCCTTGTTCGGCATAAAGGCAACGCTTGCTCCAAACTGGTAGCAGGCGACGTTGTTCCAATACTCCGAGCAGAAGTAGAGGTCAATAGGTGCGCGGTCATACTCCCAGCCACCAATCATAACCACCTGCTTACCTGCTGCAATCTCCCAATTCTGTGTCGGGCGGTATGCCAAATAGAGCCAGTCCATATTATCGACAAAGCTCTTTGCCGAGTACATCTTGTTGAGGCGCTGACGCCACGAGTAGCTGAATTTATCGCCAATGTTGCCGTCGAGCAACATATTGATATAGCGAACATTAAAGCCCGACATATCCTTGCGCTGGTCGGTGCCAATCATATCGTGGATGTAGTCGAAGCGAGCCTCGAATTTGAGCTTTACAATCTCGTTGATGTCGCGCTTTTCGCTCTCTTGTGCCGAGGCACTGCCGAGTGTGAGGAGCATAGCTACAAGGCTTAGTGTCATTGCTCGCGCTGCGCACGTGCGAAGAAATAGATTAGTGGTAAAGGGTCTCTTCATATTCTCAATGTTTATCAATCTAAGGTTGGTTTTGCCCAATATGGCAGAATAATTATACAAAGATAGTATAAAATTTCAGAATCCAAAATTCAAAATTCCATATTATTTCGTATATTTGCAAAAGATAATTTTGTAAGATGCGCTCTTACGTGGTAAAATCAATGTGGCGAGTTGCTATAAACTCGGTCGAGTTGAATTTTGAAGTCCACGAGCGACGAAAATTTAAGCTATTGATAACTAATAATTTATTGCTAATTTATAAATACCACTTCATTAGGTTAATCGAGAAATTATGAAAAATCTCTTTTTTACACTTTTTACTATCGGCGTGATGCTCTTTACGGCGTGTGAGGAGCAGAGTAACACCCCCAATGATGGTCCGAATGATAACCCTATCGACAAGCCTATCGATAAGCCAGACACCCCGACAGGGTTGCAGGCTATTCAGTTTGCAGATGGTGCGGAGCTGTCGGTAAGTTATCCTGGCGATGTGTTGTCGGCGGCGCAGCTATCGCTTGATATTGTTGCCACTCCGAGTTCTGCGGCTGAGAGTTTAGTGCAGTACTACCAGGCGATGCTGAGCGTTCAGTCGATGACGGCAGAGGGCGAGAGCGTGGCGTTGGATGTTGTTAAGTGTGAGGCTAATAGCACCGATGGTGGGGTTACGGCAACCTTGTCGGCAGAGGCTCTATTGCCCTACATCTATGGCGGTGAGCGTAGCTTCGATGTCGTAGCAGCTGTTGTCGAGGATGGCAAGACCTTTACGACCGATATGAAGAGGGTGGTTGCAGAGCCTTTGGCAATTGAGCTTAGCGCCCCTGAGACTGTCGAATTTGGCAAGCCTATTGAGTTTGAGGTAAAGATTGGCAGTCAGGTTATGGGCAGCGAGGTGGAGCTATACAATGCTGCAAATAGGTCAAAGATAACTAACCCTTACACCCCTGAGACCGTTGGTACGCATACGTTCTATGCACAGTATTATGCTACAACATCTGAGAGTGTTGCAGTAGAAGTCATCGGTGAGGGTCCCGTTGAGGATGTTGTTCTTGACCCTCAGGTGTCGAGTGTCGATTTCAAAAACCGAGTACTCATCATCGAGCATACAGGTACGTCGTGCGTTAATTGCCCATATATGATGGATGCGTTGGAGGAGCTTAGCCAGAGCAACTATGCCGACCGCTACAACCTCGCGGCAGCACATTATAGCGCACTGGCAAGTGGCGATCCAGCCCGCTCGGCGGCGGCGACACTTATCGGCTTTGCTCGTGGTGTATCCAGCTTCCCCGCAGCAACGTTCAACTATCGTTACTCTAAGATTGCAGGGTCGAGCCTCGCAAACTTGAAGACGCATATCGCCTATACGTGGAAGGCTACGGCACAGGCGAGTGCAGGCGTTGTAGTTGAGGATGAAGGCTCTTCGTTGAGTGTCGATGTGTTGGTTAAGTCGGGCGTTACACAGCCCTACCGCATAGCTTGCTGGCTCTTGGAGGATAACATCTATGGTATGCAGAGTGGTGCAAGGCAGCCTAAGCACAACTATCACAACCACGCTGTGCGTGCGATTACGGGTGCTAACGAGCAGACCGCTGATATTGTCGGCGAGGAGCTTGGCGAGATTGCGGCAGGCGAAAGCGTCTCATATTCGGTATCAATTCCCGTAGATGCCGCGTGGAATAACGATGAGTTAAGTGTTCTTGTGGTACTCGCGGCGCCAAGTGCCGACTATAACAATGAGTACGAGGTGGTAAACACCATCCTCTGCCACAACAATAGCACTAAGTGTATCGAGTACAACGAGTAGTCGGGAGCGTGGTGTAAAACAAAAAAAACGGTTGCAGATGTGCAACCGTTTTTTTTTGTTGTGGACCCAGAGGGGCATGATCCCACGACCTTCGGATTATGAGTCCGCTGCTCTAACCAACTGAGCTATGGGTCCAACGCTTTGAAGCATTTGTGGGTGCAAAGATAGTAAAAAAATCAATATACAAAGCCAAAATGCAAAATAATTTTATCGGTAGTGGAAATTATGGGGCAACGGCAGTGCTGCTAAGCGTGGTTGGTGTGCGGTATTTGGGGTAGGTAGCCCCCTGTTCCTCTTGCTAGTCGATTCGACCCTCTCGCCCTCTCCTCGTATTGCCACCTTGCAGTCTCGTCATCCTCTTGTTCAGTCGCCTCGCTATCTTCTCGCCCCGTCGCTTTGTTGTATCCCCTGCTATTGGCGTCGCCTGCTCTGTTGTTCGCCTTTCTGCCCCCCCTTATATATATAAATATAGGTATGCCTCCCCCTTTTTGAAAAAAGCAGATTATTTTGAA
This sequence comes from Alistipes sp., assembly GCA_017416915.1. Classification (GTDB taxonomy): domain Bacteria; phylum Bacteroidota; class Bacteroidia; order Bacteroidales; family Rikenellaceae; genus Alistipes. The sequence continues at coordinate 33,521 of JAFQAN010000021.1, forward strand.
AATTTTTTAATAAAATGTTTGGATGATAAGAAATAAGTGCTACCTTTGCACCCGCAATCAGAAAGCAAGACGCTTCTGGTGGCACAGAAAAGGGTTCTTAGAGATATTTTGAAAAAAGTTTCCAAAATATTTGGTGGTTTCAAAAAAGCGTTTTATCTTTGCACCCGCTTTCGCCTCTAAAAACGGCGAGCAGCGCAAAAGGTTCTTAGAAAAACATTTTTTGAAAAAGTTTCCAAAATATTTGGTGGTTTCAAAAATATGTCTTACCTTTGCACCACTTTCCGCTCAAAAATTTGAGCGAAGTGAAATAGGAAGTTCTGATGAAAATTAGAATATCGTTCTTTGAAGATTTTGAGCAGCTATAAGTTTTATCCATCTCGCAAGAGATGATTTCAAAACAATACCTTTGAGATTAGAGCTACGATTTATAATTCAAAATTTTTTACAATGGAGAGATTGATCCTGGCTCAGGATGAACGCTAGCG
>JAFQAN010000022.1 GCA_017416915.1 Alistipes sp.
GTTGTTGCTGTTGCCGTCATAGCCACCGCTGGCTGCTCTTCCACTACAACATCAGGCTGAACATCGGGTGCACGGCTGATGGTCGTCGAAGCATAGGGAGACTCCACCACGGGAGCATCCGCCACCTCAACAGCAGGGGCAACATCCTCGTCATCGGCGACGTTATCCCCCTCGTCTTCCTCCGCTGCTACCTCGACAGACTTCTTGCGGCGCAACTTATCACGCATCCAACGCGCGACGTCGCCAACACCACCTGCAACCTGCTCACCAGCATTATCCACGACGTGTATAAAGTTACGGTTGATAAACAGACCCGTGAGAATCCATCCCGCGATGATAATGAGCAACGTGCCGATGCTGCCAACAAGCGCTTCGAGCCTATCGTTCATTGCTAAACCATATCCACCGCCAAGGCCCGAGCCGAAGAGTTCCCAACGTGTACCGAAGAGGTGTGCAAGTGTCAGTGAGCCAAGCACCAATATCAACAGCGCACCGAGAGCAAAGTGATTGAGGCGCAGCCTCTTATAGCGAAACATACGCCAGCCCAACACCGTAACGATAACTGCGATAATGAGTGCGAAAATGCCAAAACCCTCGCCTACCAAGGCGTGCGCCACCGAGGCACCCATCTCGCCGCAGACGTTGCTAAAACGCACCGCAACAAGCTCGTTGCCACGCTCCGCCAGAGCGCTCATATCCTCCGCCCAATAGAAGAAGTAGGATACTATCGAGCAGAAGATAAAGACTCCCGCCGAGAGCATCACAAAACCCGTTATCCAACGTATATTTTCGCGCGTGGTGGTAGTTACCGACTCTTCGGCAGCCACCGCCCTACCTGTTTTCTTATCTTTTGCCATACCTTATCGCTCGTCTAAAAGTCCTAAGCATAGAACAAATATACAACTTTATTTTCTAACATCGAAATTTGCCGCCCGCGCCAACAGCACATCTGCCTTACGCACCAGACGCTGACGGTACTCTTCGTCGGCAAATGTCAAAAACTCAAACGTGGGCGTTGCACCCTGCTCGGCTCGCATATCGTAACGCTCCAAGAGCCACTCCACACGTCGTGCAACAGCCGCACCCGAGTCGATAACCTCGATACCGCGGTTGCCTATAACGCGCTCGATAAGCGGGCGCAGAAAGGGGTAGTGGGTACATCCGAGCACCACCCTATCGATACCCTTATCCATTAGCGGCTCGACAACACGTCGCACCACCTCGTACTCCTTATCGCCAAACTCGTCGCAGCCCTCGACAAGCTCAACAAAGCCCTCGCCAACGACCTTGACGACCTCAACATCCTCCGAATAGCGCGCTGCCGTGCGAAGAAACATATCGCTGGCAAGGCTATGTTCGGTGGCAAGCACCGCAATACGGTGCGTCTGCGTGGTAAGGCAGGCGGGCTTCACGGCAGGCTCCAAGCCAACGATAGGCATCTCCGACCAGCGTGAGCGAAGATGCTCGATAGCCGCCGTAGTGGCAGTATTACACCCCACGACAACCATCTTTACACCGTGACGCAACAGCTCTTCGACAGCCTCCTCAGCAAAGCGCGTAATATCCTCACGTGAACGTCCTCCATAGGGGCAGTTCTTGCCGTCGCCAAGATATATGAGCGACTCGTCGGGCAGATGACGATGTATCTGGTCCCACACCGACAACCCGCCAATACCCGAATCATATACTCCTATGGGTGCGTTGTTCATCTTTATAGGTTACTTAATATATTCCACTATACGCTCCACCACAGCACTGTCGCTGAGTGTCGTACACTCCACCTCGAAACGTGCCTTGGCGTAGAAGCTCTCACGCTCTGCCATCTGAGCGTTCATAAAGCGCAGCAGCTCCTCGTCGCTCTTGCCACGAAACATCGGGCGCTTATGGCGACCAAACTCCGACATACGCGAGAGTATCTGCTCGGCAGAGCGTCTTAAAAAGATGGTTGTCCCGTGCTCGTTAAGCCACTCCATATTGTCGCTCCACGTAGGTAGTCCGCCACCCGTTGATACCACAGCATCGCTCCACTCGGCGGCAATACGCTCCAAACTCTCACGCTCCGAGCGACGAAAGTACTCCTCGCCCTCGTAGAGAAAAATATCGGCAATAGAGGCGCCTACGTAGCGCTCCACCTCGGCATCGGTATCGATAAACTTAACACCGAGGCAACGTGCAAGACGCTTACCCATAGAACTCTTTCCCGAGCCTGCGTATCCCACCAAAAATATCAGCATCGTCGCTACATTTAGAACAGGTCGAGCTGCGCCGCCGAGAAGCCACTATTATCAATCTCGGGACGTTTCTTATAGTCCACCGTAGGGTCTGCCTTAATATCGCTACCGATAAGCTCCTCAACGTCGATAACCGCCTCGTCATCAGCCTCTTCCTCGGCGTCATTAGGCTCGGCATCAGCATCCGTATCCTCTACATCCGCCTCATCCACGTCGGCACCTACAAGCTCCTCGTCCTGCATAATATCTTCGTCTGTGAGGTCGGCATCCTCCACCGACTCCACATCCTCCTCTTCCGTCTGCTCAGGCTCGATAAAGGTGATGGTTGCCACATCGTACGTGGTAAGACGCTTACCCTTAGCCCTATGGCTCTTGATACCGATAAACTCATCCACCTCCACAATCTCCAACGGACGCTGAGAGTGCTGACCACCAAACTCGATGGCGAGCTTCGCACCGAGGCGGTCGGTGATAGCTACAAAGCGCATCGGAGCGCCCTCCTCCAAGAAGAACTGCACCTTGTCGGTAGCCTCCAACTGGAAGCGCTTCATATAGTAATACTTCTGCTCGCCGTCGTAGTAGCATAGAGCATAGACCTTATCGGCACGATAGCGCTCAACACGTATCGTATCGTCGGGGAAGTGCTGTTGTAGGTCGTAGCCCGTGATGTAGTACTGATTCTTCGAGGTCCACACCACAATCCTATCGTCGCCCTTGAACTCGCCAAGCAGACGTCCGCGACCATCGGCATTGAGGCGGCGCACATCATCATCGTACCATATATTTTGACCACCGAGCGTCGAAGCACCCTTCTCTTTGAGAACAATCTTGTTGATGCTATATCGCGTAACGAGGTTACCCACACTCTGACGGCCCTTGATAGCGAGTGTCGAGAGGTCAAGGTCAATGATACACTTCTTTAATCTCGCGCGCGGGCGCAGGTATATCTTCAATATCTCAGCCTCGCCATTGGGGTTTACTGAGAGGTATAGCAACTCGCTCTTGGGCGTACCCTTGGTCAGGTCGTACTCCTTATCGCGTGTGATAGACTTGATGGCACAACGCTTCATCATAATAGCGCCACCACGACCATCACGATAGAGCATATTGTATATCGTGCGCTCGTCGTTACGCTTATAGACACCTATGTAGTAGATGCCCTTATCGAAGAACGCCTTATCCGAAATCTTGGTAATCTTATAACGACCATCCTTCAAGATGACAATCACATCGTCCAAGTTCGAGCAGTCGCATACAAACTCCGAGTCCTTCATACTCTTGCCATAGCCAAAGAAGCCCTCCGCCCTATCGACATATAGCTTGGCATTCGACGACGCCACCTTCCACGCCTCGATAGTGTCGAACTCGCGCAACTCGGTGCGACGCTCCCTTCCCTCGCCATACTTCGCCTTGATACGCTCGAAGTAGGCAATGGCATAGTCGGTGAGGTGTTCCAAGTCGTGCTTCGTCTGCTTAATATCCGCCTCAATCTGCTTTATCTCGTTGTCCGCCTTGTCCGAGTCGTAACGCGATATACGAATGAATTTCAGCTCGGTTAGGTGCTGCACATCCTCCAACGTTACCTCGCGGCGCAGACGCTTCTTGAATGGCTCCAAGCCCTTATCCACAGCCTCGTAGGCAGCCTCACGTGTGCGGCAACCCTCGATAAGTTGGTAGAGCTTATTCTCGATGAAGATACGCTCCAACGACGCCGAGTGCCACGCCTCGTTAAGCTCGTCAAGCTTTATTTGAAGCTCCTTGCCAAGCAGCGCCTTGGTGTGGTCGGTCGAGTAGCGCAAGATGTCGCTAACACCCATAAACACAGGCTTATCATCGACAATAACACACGCATTTGGCGAAATAGATACCTCGCAGTCGGTAAAGGCGTAGAGTGCATCGATAGTCTTATCCGACGACTCGTCGGCAGCTACCTGAATGATAATCTCAACCCTCTCGGCAGTGTTGTCATCGACCTTCTTAATCTTTATCTTGCCCTTATCATTGGCCTTGATGATAGACTCTTTGATACTCTCCGAAGTGGTGGTATAGGGTATCTCCGTGATAGCCAACGTACGCTTATCAATCTTCGAGATGCGGGCGCGTACCCTTACCGAGCCGCCACGCAGACCATCGTTGTAGTTGCCAGCATCCATAATTCCACCCGTCTGGAAGTCGGGAAGCAGCTGAAACTCCTCGCCACGAAGATAGGCTATCGAGGCGTTGATAAGCTCCAAAAAGTTGTGGGGCAATATCTTCGACGCCAAGCCCACGGCAATACCATCGGCACCCTGCGCCAAAAGCAACGGAAACTTGACGGGAAGCGTTACAGGCTCCTCCTTGCGACCGTCGTATGCCAACATCCACTCCGTAGTCTTCTTGTTATACACCACGTCGAGGGCAAACTTCGAGAGACGAGCCTCGATATAACGTGCTGCGGCAGCCTCATCGCCCGTGAGGATGTTACCCCAGTTACCCTGCATATCTATAAGCAGACCCTTCTGTCCGAGCTGCACAAGCGCATCCTTAATAGAGGCGTCGCCGTGCGGGTGATACTGCATAGCCTGACCTACCACGTTTGCCACCTTATTGTAGCGACCATCCTCAACACACTTCATAGCGTGTAGGATACGGCGCTGCACGGGCTTCAAGCCGTCGTCCAAGTGCGGCACGGCACGCTCCAAGATAACATACGAGGCGTAGTCCAAGAACCAGTTTTTATACATACCCGTCAAGCGGCGCATATCGTCATCCGCCGAGGTCAGCGCACCATACTTACCCTGTGGCACACCCTCGGCAGCATCCTCTGTCGTATCGACCGTCTCGGTAGCCTCTGCGATGTCTATGGTCTCATCGACATCGCGCTCCAACATATCTTTTTCCTCCTTCATAGGTCAGCTTAGTTTAGTTGTTTGAGGTTCTCGATAATATCCTCCTCGACACGCAGGTTGCCCACGATGAAGTCCTTGCGGTCGGGCGTATTCTTACCCATATAGAACTCCAACATATCGTGTATCGGGTCATCCTTCGTCAGACGCACACGGTCCAGGCGCATACCCTCGCCAATAAACTCCTTGAACTCGGCAGCCGAGATCTCACCGAGACCCTTGAAGCGTGTAATCTCCGCCTGAGCGCCACACCTCTTAATTGCCGCCTGACGCTCCTCATCCGAGTAGCAGTAGTGCGTCTCCTTCTTGTTGCGCACACGGAACAGCGGCGTCTGCAAGATGTAGAGGTGTCCCAAGCGTATCACGTCGGGGAAGAATTGCAAGAAGAACGATGTCAGCAGCAGGCGTATGTGCATACCATCGACATCGGCATCCGTTGCGATGATAACCTTGTTGTAGCGTAGGTTATCCATATCCTCCTCGATGTTGAGTGCCGCCTGCAAGAGGTTAAACTCCTCGTTCTCATATACCACACGCTTGGTCAGTCCATAACAGTTGAGCGGCTTACCACGCAGCGAGAAGACGGCTTGTGTGCGTGGGTCACGGCTCGACGTGATACTTCCCGACGCCGAGTTACCCTCCGTGATAAATATCATCGTCTGCTCGGCAAGGTCGCTCTTGTCGGTGTAGTGTATCTTGCAGTCGCGCAGCTTCTTGTTGTTTAGCGACACCTTCTTAGCAACCTCGCGCGCCTTCTTCTGCACGCCCGATATTGCTTTACGCTCCTTCTCATTCTCAACAATCTTGCGTTGCAGCGTCTGTGCCGTCTCGGGGTGCTTATGCAGGTAGTTATCGAGGTTGGTGGCAAGGAAGTCGCCCACAAACTGACGCATCGTTACGCCCTCCTCCTTATCCTTCGAGCCGAGCTTTGTCTTGGTCTGCGACTCGAAGATGGGGTCATTGACACGTACCGACACCGCTGCAATGATGGATGTTCGTATATCGGCAGGCTCGTAGTCCTTGTGATAAAACTCCTTGATGGTCTTGGCGATAGCCTCACGAAATGCCGCCTGATGTGTACCACCCTGCGGCGTATATTGACCATTTACGAACGAGTAGTACGCCTCGCCATAGCCGTTGCCGTGGGTGATTACCACCTCGACATCTTCGCCCGAGAGGTGTATGGGTGCATATAGAGGCTCACTCGATAGGTTGTCGTTCACCAAGTCTAAAAGACCATTCTTCGAGGTGTATGACACACCATTGAGAACGACCGTAAGTCCGAGGTTGAGATAGGTATAGTTCTTGACCATCTGCTCCACGAACTCAATATTGTAGCTATACTCGCCGAAGACCTCTCTATCGACCACAAACTCTACGTACGTACCGTTCTGCTCCGTAACACCACTCTCACGACGGTCGGTAAGCTCCAAGCCCTGCGAGAAGGTTACGGCACGTGCCTCGCCCTGGCGTACCGAGCGCGCGAGGAAGTGGCTCGACAGCATATTTACCGCCTTGACACCCACGCCATTGAGACCCACCGTCTTCTTGAACGCATCGCCGCCATACTTACCACCCGTATTCATCTTACTCACAGCATCCGAAAGGGCATCGAGCGGAATACCTCGACCATAGTCGCGTACCGACACCTTGTCGCCCTCGATGGTTATCTCGATGCGCTTACCCGCGCCCATAATAAACTCGTCGATGGAGTTGTCCACAACCTCTTTGAGTAGCACATAGATACCGTCATCTGCCTGTGTACCATCGCCCAACTTGCCGATATACATACCAGGGCGTAGGCGTATATGCTCCCTCGGCGAGAGGGTAACTATCGCATCGCTATCATACGCCGCAACGGGGCTATTTACGTTGAGTTCTGCCATATTACTATTATCGCTTATTTTCTCTTATCTGGGCAAGTGCCGCCACCATACTCTCGTGTACCTCTGCCATAGTCTCCTTGATAGAGTTATCGCGCACCTTATCGGCACTTATAGGAGGCAAAATCTTGATTGTTATACGGTTGCGCCAATTTATACGCCAACCGTTAAGGAAGCTCTTTGTGCCATCCAATACGATGGGCAGGATAGGCACTTCGGCATCCTTGGCGAGAATGAAGGCACCAGCCTTAAAGTTGTGTATCTCGCCATCCTTAGAGCGTGTGCCTTCGGGGAATATGGATACCGATGCTCCCTTTGCAAGCCACTCCTTGCCCTTGTCGTGTACCAATGCCATCGCCTCCTTTGCACTCGCGCGGTTGATAACGATGTCGCCGTGCAGCAACAGCAGACGCCCCACCAGCGGGATTCTATACACCTCGCGCTTCGACACCCACTTGAAAACCAACGGTATCTTGTAGAGACACAATATGTCGCACATCGAGTTATGGTTGAGCGTTACGACGTATGGCTGCTTGGGGTCGATATTCTCTGCACCGACAACGTCTCGACGCATAAGTATCGGCAAGCCGAATATTACGTCGGTAATCCACTTTGAGAGGGTGTGTACCACCACACGCTTTTTGTCAAAGGGGTAGCATACCACAAAGGCGACATACGACGCAAGATAGAGTATGAAACAGAGTGTAAGTGCAACGAGATAATAGAGTAAACTTAACATAATAAACGCTGTTTTAATCGAGTATTCGCATAATTGAGGCAAAGTTACGAATTTTTTATTGAAACACGCTCAAAATAGCGAGGAAATTTTTATAAAAAATTTATTGTGCAAATGGTGGGGTTGAGTAAGCGCTGTCGGATGGGGTTTTTAGCAGGGGACGCTGACTAAAAATGGCTGAGGAGGGCGGGGGGGCTGGGGTGGCTGAGAGGCGCGATTGGCTGAGGCGCGCGATTGACTGGGAGCTGAGGGGCGCGCGATTGACTGGGAATGACTGAGAATGACTGGGAACGCCTGGGAATGGCTGGGAAGCGCGCCAACGAGACTGCGGGAGACGGGACGACGAGACCGCGGGACGACGAGACCACGGGACGACGAGACCACGGGACTGCGAGACTACGGGACCACGGGACCCCTGAAAAAAAACACAGGCGTTCTCAGGCGTTCTCAGGCATTCCCAGTTGTGCGGAGCTGTGCGAGGCTGTGCGGGGCAGCTTGGCGTGAGAGTGGTGCAGATGTGGTGCCAAGTCGAAGTTTGACTGGATGGGGGTGTACTTGGGCGTACATCCCCATTCAGACGAACGAGCTTGGTGCCGCTGATGCGCCGCTATCACGCCAAGGGCTACTCGCCCTTGCGCACCTTATACCACTCAACCTTCCACGGCCAAATACGCAGCTTAAATATCGACCAGCCGCCAAATAGCCAATGCCACCATTTACGTTCCTTTTGTTCCATAACTATCCGTTTTTAGAGTTACTCTTTACCTCGATTATAAGTCCCAAGAGGAGCAGTCGCTCACGCAGCTTGGGCAGCTCCTCGTCGATAAACTTCTTACGCTCTATGGCACACATCCTCTCGCGCGCACCCTCCGCCACAAAGAAGCCGATACCACGACGGTTGAAGATGACGCCGTCGGCCTCCAAATGTTCGTAGCTGCGCATCACCGTATTGGGGTTTACGCCCACCGACGCCGCCATCTCGCGCACCGAGACGATACGTTCGCCCTCAGGCCACTCGCCCGAGAGTATGCGTTTGGCGATAAGTTCGTATATCTGTCGCCATATCGGTTTTTCCTCGTTGAAATGCATAGGCTACATCTTTAATTGGCGATAACGCAACATAAAGTACCCCGCTACCCACGCCACAGCCGTAACAGCGATATTTACCCACATCTTGACATCTTGAACATCGGCGGGCGAGGCGTACTTCGAGATAAGATATTGCACAAAGATTGTTATAATTGCCGCCAGAACATAGGGCAAAAAGGCTCGACGACGAATAGCCAGACTTATCAACAGCGCCACACCCTGCGTACCAAGAAGACCGATATAGAGGTAGTGGTTTTTGAATATCAGCGTCTCGAAATAGGGGAATATCGGCTCATATATTGATATTGACACCGACACCGCCGCGGCATACACCGCCACAAACCACGCAGCAAGCACCACCGTCGTATTGAGCAGTATGAAGGCATAACGCTCAGCAACAGAGACAGGCAGCGTATTGGCTACAACAAGGCTCTGACGACGGCGCAAATCACGTGTCGAGAGCATTGCGACATAGAAGATGTCGAAGAGCGCAACGGTGAGGCACATCGAGATACCCGTCTCGGATCTCTTCGTGATGAGCGTCATCAGCACAGGTAGCGCAAATGTGCCGAGTAGCAACATAAGGTACTTATTTTGGTTTTCGGTGTAATGCTTGACAAAGAGTCGAAGCAGAGCATTTGGTCTCATAACAATCAATTATATTGTAAGTTAAACTACCATTTCATCTGTCGGCGACGCAACGCCACGTAGCACAACGCATAGAGTATCACAGGAACAAGGCAGTAGAGCGTCATAGCGACCTCGGCGATATACTCCGTATCGCGTACTGGATTAAAGGGCAGTGGCGAGGCTGTCAATATCTCCACCAAGCCCCACAACAGAAGAACAACCGCCACGAAGGCGACCACATAGCTCATCAGCAGGCTACGACGTGCCAGCAGGTTGATAAGTAGCGCCCCTGCGGCCGTAATCTGCACGAAGAGGTAGAGCGGCCACCGCAAGAAGACCTCGTCGAAGAAGAGCGTAAGGACGTACTCTAAGCCAAACGTATCCTCAAAGGTAACTAATCCGATAAGTAGCACAGACAACGAGGCGACAACGAACAGCAGTGGCATCACTACCGCCGAGTTGAAGAGCATAAAGAGCATCTGCTCCTCAGCCGACACGGGAAGCGCAGCGGCGATATATCTTGTGCCGCGGTCTCGCATAAGATAGGTGTTACACTTGGCGATACCCAAGCCACAAAAGAGATATACGACAAGCGACGCTTCGACACCATTTACCACACTATCCGAGAGCAGCGAGAAGATTAATGGCACTGCCATAATCTCCAAAAAGAGTGTGAGATATTGTCGCCACAGCGCGGCATAGTGGTAACGTCCAAAGGCGACAGCACGTCGTAGAGATAGTGTTGCCATAGCCTACCTAATAAAGAGTTCCGATATTGCCTTGCGGTTGGCTGTTGCGGCGTTGAAGAGCAACTCGATATTCAACGAAGACTCCTCGCCACTGTCGTTTACCGCCACCGCCACATCGCCTACAACGCTGCGCTCACGATATAGCACCTCCGCCCCATCCGACACGCGACCGAAGCTCAGACGGCTACATATCTCGGCAGTGGTGGCATTGAGCGCAACACCCTCCGTATCGAGGATGATGATATTGTCGATAAGCTGCTCTACATCAGCAACCTGATGTGTCGAGATAACGACCATACGTTCATCATCGACATAGCCCGCCAGCAGACGACGAAAGGCACCCTTCGACGGTATATCTAAGCCGTTGGTCGGCTCGTCGAGAAGCAGCATACGCACGTTGCACGCCAGAGCAAAGGCGATATATGCCTTCTTGCGCTGACCCATCGACAGAGAGTGCAGACGCACGTCGGCATCTACGTTAAGCTCGCGGCAGTAGCCGAGCATCTGCTCCATATCGAAATTGGGATAGAATGGCGCGGTTATCGCAGCATAACGTCTCAGCGAGACATTGGGTAGGTCAAACTCCTCTGGAACGATAAACATACTACTCAGCATCTCGGGGTGGCGCTCCATTGGATTACGACCATCAACACATACCCGACCAGAATCGGGACGCATAATGCCGCAGACGATTTTCAGCAGCGTGGTCTTACCTATGCCGTTGCAGCCCAAAAGACCGTGTATATGACCCGTCGAGAGGTTGAGTGTGATGTTGCTCAAAACAGGATGTTTGCGTCGATAGGCAAACGAGAGGTTATTCAGCTCTATCATAATTAAAAATGTTTGTTTGTCGTTGTTAGTGCGAAGTACATCGTGTATCGCACACTTAATACACTACAAAGGTAGCCATATTTTTTGAAGATGCAAACTTTTCGCAATATTTTTTCGAGCGAAATCCCACACAAACGCCATAAATACATATATATAAGGTATAAAAATTTATTGTGATTTTTTGCTCAAAAAATTTGGAGGTATGAAATATTGCTGATATATTTGCAGTGTATTAGTTGAGTAATACACTAAAATTAGGCAACAATTAAAAAAAATTGCAGTTCGGTGTTACTATTTCGACAAGTTATACGTTATATAGTTGTCGGAGCGAAGACACCAAGACGAGCAAACAGTAAAAATTAAAACATAGAGACGATGAAAAGGTTAGGTTTCTTGCTTCTTGCAAGCATACTCTTTACGGCGGCGGCAGCCACAGCACAGCGTTATAACGTCACGGGACGCGTCATAGATAGCGAGCAGAAGGTCATACCCTACGCCACTGCTGTCATCCTTGATGGCAACACACAGGCGGCAGGTGGCACGACAAACGACAAGGGAGAGTTCTCACTTAGCGTAGCTGCGGGCGACTACACGCTGCAACTCTCGTTCATCGGCTACACGACATACCGCACCGAGATTAGCGTCGAGCAGTCGCTCGACCTCGGCGACATAACGCTTGTGGCAGATGCCACGCAGATTGACGAGGTGGTGGTAACGGCGCAGCTTATACGCCGCGAGGCAGACCGCTTTGTGGTGGATGTTGCCAACTCGCCGATAGCCATAGGCAAGGATGGCGAGGAGCTACTTAAATCGGCACCAGGCGTATGGATAAACGACGACAAGGTGTCGATAAATGGAGCGTCAGGCTCGAAGATATACCTTAACGACCGTGAGGTACGCTTGGATGATGCACAGCTGATGGCATATCTGCGCTCGCTACGCGCCGAGGACATACAGCGCATCGAGGTAGTGCCACAGGTGGGTGCCGACTACGACGCATCGTCATCGGGCGGAGTAATAAAGATTACGACAAAGCGCCGCTTGGATATGGGTCTTATGGGTTCGGCTTCGCTTGTTGCGAATGGCACAAAGGGTATGTGGAATGTGATGCCGTCGCTATCGCTAAACTACTCGCAGGGCAAGATTAACAGCTACGCACGACTCTGGGCGGGCGGCAATGGTCAGAGCTACGAGACGGTAGAGCATACCGACTACACTTCGACATCTATTATCGACGCTGCGACGAAGATGGACGATCGCTCAACGTGGGCAGGCGGCAATGTAGGCGTCGTCTATGATATTAACGACAAGCACTCGCTGGGTGCCGAGTTGCAGTACAACTATTGGGACAGCAACGACAACAGCACGACATGGACCGAACGCACATTTGGAGGGGCTACCACACGCAGTGATGGCGACTACAACAGCCACACACGCAGCAATATGCTCACCGCCACACTCAACTACATATATAAGATAGACGATAAGGGTTCTACGGTAAAACTTATCGGCGACTACACCCGCTCGTCAAACCCCAGAGGCAACAACTACTACGACACATCGTACGACTATGCAACGCCGCAGCTTGTGCGCGACTCAACCCACCGCTACAACTCCAACAGCCTCTACCAGCTCGGCACAGCAACCCTCGCCTTGGAGAAGGTGCTATCGCCCAAGGTAACGCTCAAAGCGGGTGCAAAATATACCTATAACAACAACGCCAACGACGCTACGTATGAATACCTCAAAGGCGACATTTGGCAGCACAACGTCGAGCGCAGCTACGACATAGGCTACACGGAGAATATCGGCGCTGCGTACATCATCGCCTCGGCACGTCTCGGTCGCGTAAGCCTTGTGGGCGGTCTGCGTGGCGAATATACGTCGTTCCGCTCGAAAGATGGCCTGGTAAAGCAGGACTACTTCAACCTCTTTCCTAATGCCAACATATCGTACTCGCTGACCGCCGATGGCGCATACTCGCTCATCGCTCAGTACTCGCGCACCATATCGCGACCATCGTTTTGGGCATTGTCGCCCAACGAGACAAAGGTGTCGGAGTATATGATACAGCGTGGCAACCCCGAGCTAAAACCGTCGTACAACAACTCGCTGTCGGTAACCGCCGTGCTGAAATATAAATACAGCATAAGTGTAGGTATGCAGATTATGCAGAACGCCATACAGCAGACGACGCTTGTCGATAAGCAAAATCCCGAGCTGCTGATACTGCAAACCATCAACTACCCCACGCTTAACAACTTCTACGCCTCGGTAACGCTCCCCTTCCAAATTACGAAGTGGTGGTCGGCAAACTTGAACTTTACGGGTATGTATATGGGACAGCGCATATATGAGGGCGAGGCTGTGCGCCGCAACTTTATGTGCGTGGCAAATGCGCAGACGTCGTTCACGCTGCCCAAGAACTTCTTTATCGAGTTGGACGGTATGTATATGCACGGCGCACAGGCAGGCAACACGAAGATTGGCGACATGTATAACCTCAACCTGACTTTGAAGAAGCGTATGTTCGACAATAAACTGACCATCGCCCTCGGCGCACAGAATATCGTTACCTCCAAGCAGCGCATATTTATCGAGGAGGAGACGTTTACTCGCGTTATGACGGCAGACCAGCCCTGGAATAGGGTCTCTGCGAAGCTCAGCATAAGCTATAACTTCAATGCTGGTAAGTCGTTCCGTGCCAAGTCGGTAGAGAGTGGTTCGGCAGAGGATAAGGGTCGTCTCGGCGGCGGCGGAAACTAAACAATGCCGAGCAACGCGTAGAGTTGAGTAGAGCGCGGTCCTTATAAGAACGGCTGGGACGACAGGAGCGCGAAAAGGCGCGCGATTGACTGGGAAAGACTGGGAACGGCTGAGAAAGACTGGGTGGTGCGCCGACGAGACGGCAGGACGACGAGACCACGAGACTACGAGACCGCGGGACCACGGGACTACGAGACTATGAAAAACACAGGCATTCTCAGTCGTTCTCAGGCATTCTCAGCCGTGCGAGGCTGTGCGAGGCAGCTTGTCGTCAGAGTGGTGTAGCAGTACCGCCGATAAAGATATTGGGCTGGATGGATAGTACTGAGCGTACATTCCATTCAGCCCAATGATTGAGGCGGCGCTGATGCGCCGCTATCACGACAAGTGCTTGGCGGGAGAAGGGTTGCAGATGTGTTCTATCGCAAAAGAGAGTGCCGTGGGATAGTACTAAAACGTACAGCCCACGGCACTCTACTTTTTGGGATGGGACGCAGATGCGCCCTTATACTGCCAAGCCCCTAATTCAGCGACGGCAAGAACGAATAATCCCTTCCATACTTCATCATCTGCTGCACATAGTTCGCAGGATACGAGATACGTACATCAATGATATGACCAGTCTTATCATATACAGGCAGGTACTCGGGGTTTACGAAGCCACCATAAGGCTCAATATTCAAGGCATTGTTACGCTCTATAACCTCGTTATGGAGCTTCGCATCTACCTTCACAGCATAGTCCTCAACAAGGGCGCGGCAAGCCTCATAGTCGCCCTCCGACTTGATGCGCTGCACCTCGCACAGAAGCTCACCAAATAGCTCGCGGAGACGCTCAAAGTCGTTTACGACGATATAGTGCTTACCATCCTTCTCTATCCACTCGATGACATTCTCCGCCTTGCCCTTCTCGTAGCACCACTCGGCGATGAGCTTACGGTTGCGCATGTGAGACTCCTCGACATTCTTGCCAGGCTCGATACGCGACAGCTGTGTCATCATACCATTCATAATATACTTGCTATACTGCGCCCACGCCACGTCAAGCGTCGGGATAAGACCAATCTCCACGAGCTTCTCATCACCGAGGTAGTAGAGCGCAAAGAGGTCGGCACGTGCCTCCTCCAATGTAGAAGAGTAGGTGCGTAGCTCGTCGCCCTTGACACCTGGGGCAAGCTGTCCCGAGCCGTGACCAAGACACTCGTGCAGGTCGGTATGGAGGTCATCGCTGAGCTTACCATACTTCGCCATACGCTCGCGGTCCTCGGCGCGCAGCACAAACTCCTCCATAAAGCCGTTGCCCTGTGCAGCCTTATCGTAGGCGTAGGTTATGTTGTCGATGGTTACCGACTTCGAGCCATGCTCCTTACGTATCCAGTCGGCATTAGGCAGGTTGATGCCTATCGCCGTTGCGGGGTAGCAGTCGCCACCGAGCATCGCCACGGTGATAACCTTTGCCGAGACGCCCTTAACCTTCTTCTTGCGATATTTGGGGTTGATAGGCGCGTTATCCTCAAACCACTGCGCGTTGGCAGCCATAATCTCCGTACGATGGCACGCCTCCTCGTCGCGGAAGTTTACCACCGACTCCCACGACGCCTTGCGACCGAGAGGGTCGCCATAGCTCTCGATGAAGCCATTGACGAAATCTACATTCGACTTGGTGTCCTGCACCCACAACACGCTATAATCGTCGAAATCCTTCAAGTCGCCCGAGCGGTAGTACTTGATAAGTGCCTCGACCACCTCGCGCTGCTGCTTGTTTGCCACCGTTGCAGCCTTCTCCAACCAATATACAATCTGCTCGATAGCAGGCGAATACATACCGCCTACACGCCATACACGCTCCACAACATTACCCTCCGCATCGCGCATCAGCTTCGAGTTAAGACCATACGATATAGGCTCGGGGTTGTTGCCGTCGGCAGCTACCATCTTGGCGTAGAAGTCCTCGACATCCTGCTGCGTGACGCCCTCGTAGTAGTTGTTCGCCGAGGTTATCACCACATCATCACCCTGCGTCTGATTGAGGCGCGAGGGGTACAACTCGGGGTCGAAGATGATGGCGCAGAGGAAGTCGTTGTCGATATGACGGTCTGTGTACTTCATATATCGCGACAGCTGCTCGCGGAACCACGCCTCCGAGAACTCGGGGACAAACTTGTCGTTCGAGTAGTGGTGGTGAATACCGTTAGCAAACCACACCTTTTTCAAGTACTTCTCGAATGCCTTGAAGTCGTCGCACTCGCGGTCTGTTGTCGAGGTATATATCTTTTCGAGCGTACGACGTACGGCAAGGTTGTACTTAAAGTTCTGGTCGAAGAGTATGTCGCGACCACACTTCGCCGCCTCCGAGAGGTAATATACATACTCCTTCTCTTTGAGCGTCAGATTATCAAAGCCTGGCACCTCGTAGCGTATCACCTTGACATCGTCGAAGCGATCGACAATCCACGGCTTCTCTGGCTCTGCGGCAGTTACGGCTGTTGCCGCTGCAAAAATTCCCATAGCGGTAAATCCTAAAAGTTTGTTCATTTCGTTGGTTATTTATTACAATTATTGTTCTAACAATTTGTAAATATAGGCATTTTTTTCAAGACCACAAACTATTTCCACCGATTTAATCAATATTACGGCACGGCACGTTCAACGAGGCAGAATTTTGATTAACTTTGCCGCAAAATAACAGATAGGAGACTATGTTTTTCAAAGGATTATCGACCATCGGATTGTTGGTCTGCTCAAATATCTTTATGACCCTTGCATGGTATGGACACATCGCCTTCAAGTCGCGCTTGGAGCGCTACGGTATGGTTGCTATCGTGCTGCTCAGCTGGGGTATAGCACTATTTGAGTACTGCTTCCAAGTTCCCGCCAACCGCATAGGTAGCGCCGAGCTTGGTGGACCGTTTACGCTGTGGCAATTGAAGGTTATCCAAGAGGTTATCTCGTTGGTTGTCTTCACACTCTTTGCGGTGTTGTTCGTCAAGGGCGACCCGTTGAAGTGGAACCACCTTGCGGGCTTTGCCTGCTTGGTCTTGGCGGTATATTTCATTTTCAGGAAGTAGCGGCTGCGCGCTGTCGCCACGCTCCCAAGCGGAGGTGCGCGATTAAATAGGAGGCGAGCTAACGAGACAACGAGACCACGAGACTACGAGACAACGAGACGCATAAAAAACACAGGCGTTCTCAGTCTTTCTCAGTCTTTCTCAGCTGTGCGCGGCTGCGCGTGGCATCTTGGCGTCAGAGTGGTGCAGATACAACGCTCGGCGAATTTCGAGCCGATGGGCTGTACTAAGGCGTACTGCCCATTGGCGAGATAATTCGTTAGCGGAAGTAGATGCGCCGCTATCACGACAAGAGCTTGGTGGGAGAAGGGTTGCAGATGTGTTCTATCGCAAATGAAAGTGCCGTGGGATAGTACTAAAACGTACAGCCCACGGTACTTTACTTTTGGGATAGGACGCAGATGCGCCCTTATCACGCCAAGACAAAAAAAAGAGAGCTATAAAAAAGCTCTCTTTTCTCTCTCCGTGCAATACGGTTACTCAGCAATAGGAGTAACGCTCACATAAGACTTACCAGAAGCCTTCTTGCAGAAGCCGACGGTACCATCGACCAAAGCAAACAGAGTGTGGTCCTTACCCATACCCACGTTCTCACCGGGGTTGTGTACTGTGCCTCGCTGACGAACGATAATGTTACCCGCCTTAGCGAACTGACCACCGAAAAGCTTTACACCGAGTCGCTTGCTCTCTGACTCACGGCCGTTCTTCGAACTACCTACACCTTTTTTGTGTGCCATTTTCTACCAATTTTTAAGGGTTACGCATTAATTTCCTCAACGAGAACCTGCGTCAGATACTGACGATGACCGTTACATTTCTGATAGCCTGTTCTACGCTTCTTCTTGAAGACAAGGACCTTGTCGTCCTTCAAGTGCTTCAAGATCTTGCACTTTACCGAGGCGCCTTCTACCACAGGTGCGCCCACCTTAACCTGACCGTCGTTATCCACAAGCAGGACTTTGTCGAAGCTCAAAGACGAATCTACTTCGCCTTGGAGACGGTGAACATAGAGCTTTCGACCCTTCTCAGCCTTGAACTGCTGACCTGCAATCTCTACTATTACGTACATTTAATCTAAATAATTGAATGTTTAGCGCACAAAGATACAAACATTTTCTCAAATTGCAACACTCCCCCACATTTTTTTTCATTTCTCAGGCTTTTTGCAATATTGCGCAGTGGTGGCACACTTTTGGTGCGTGGTGCGACGTATGAGCAATATGCAACAACGATACCGCGTCGCCATCCTCGGCAGCTCGCTACATATTGCGCGTGCCATAGCTGCGCGCCTGCAATCGGAGCCATATACCGTACTGGTCTTCGACAACGCCGACGAACTCCTCGACGTGGCGGCATTCCACCACCTCAGCCTCGTACTCGTCGCCGTCGATAACTACTCCACCACGGACAACGCCCTATATCGCACGGTGGAGCGGCTGCGGCGCGCAGATGTCGAGATATTTGTCATCACGCACCACCACAGCGTACGCCACACACTACACCTTTTGGGTGCGGGTGTTAGGCAGTGTATGACCTTTCCTATCGCCGTGGAGCGGCTACGACGCAAGATAATAGAACATTTGGCTACAAAGCCGATATATATGGAGCCTGTATCGTAGCACGGCACAATAAAATATTGTCGCACAATGTTGTAAATATCGAAATATATTCTTAACTTTACAAAACCAACCATAATGATACCTAAAACCATTGCTACGATGATAGACGACCGCATCAGAGAGTACCTACTACCACAGCAGTTCAACGCTGCGGTACGTGCAGGCGCCGCCATTATGAAGATATACAAACATAGCGACGACTACGACATATCGCTCAAAAGCGACCACACGCCAATCACCGTTGCCGACCGTATGGCGCACAACACCATCAAGGAGGCACTGGGTACCACGCGCATCCCCATACTCTCGGAGGAGGGACGCCAGATGCTCTACGACGAGCGCCGCAACTGGGAGCTATATTGGTTGGTTGATCCGTTGGATGGTACGGTAGAGTTTATCAAGGGCAACAACGAGTTTACGGTGAACATAGCCCTTATGGAGCAGAACGAGTGCATCAGCTCGGTGATATATGTACCCTACCACCACAAGATATATATCGCTGAGAGGGGTCGTGGCGCGTGGGTTATGCACGGCGTAGAGCCAGACGCCTTGGCAGCATATAGCTACGACGAGATACATAGCAATATGGTGTCATTGCCTCTTGCCGAGGCTCGTCACGACGTCTTCCGCGTGGCGGTGTCGCGCTCACACCAAACCGACGAGACACATAGCCATATCGCCACACTGCGCGAGCAGCACCCCGACTTGGAGGTTATCGAGCAGGGCAGCTCGTATAAGTTCTGCCTGCTTGCCGAGGGCGTTGCCGACTACTACATACGCACCACTACCACATCGGAGTGGGATACCGCCGCAGGCGAACTTATCCTCGCCGAGACGGGCGGCACTACCCTATCGTACCCCGAGGGCAAACGCCTGTCGTATAATAAAGAGGTGTTAGATAACCCGTGGTTTGTCGCCAAGAGATAAGCTACGTCGCTGACAAAACGGGACAGGGGAGCAACTGAGAACGGCGGGAGGCGCGAGATTAGCTGCGTGGCAGTGCAAGAGAGTGCGGGCTGTGCGTGGCAGTACCACCGATAAAGAGATTGGGCTGAATGGATAGTACTAAACGTACACTCCATTCAGCCCAATTGTTTAGGCGGCGCTGATGTGCCGCTATCACGACAAGGGGTCTTGCGACCCCTTATCGAATCTAATCAAAGACTACATCTCAGCCTTGATCATAAAGGGCTCGAAGTAGTTACCCTCAGCATCACACCAAGTGGTCCAAATCTCCATCATACCCTCAGTACCATAAAATACATCACCTATAACACCAGGAACCTCTACCCAATTCTCAATCCAGTTCCAGTCAGCATCATACTCACCCTTATCTACGAAGTAGCCATCAGCGCTGTACTCGCAAACAATAACTTCATCGTGAGAAGAGATATACTGAATCATAGCTGTTGCACTGGTTGTATCAATACCAAACTCGGTGAAGTTACCAACATGCTCAGCAATAGAGTATGCGGTGTAGCCCTCCTTAGGAGCTACATACCACTTAAATGTATAGAAGTCAGCAACAATCTCCTCCTCATACATTGCAACAACGGGCTTGCTGCTCTCCCACTCTGCGTCGGTCTTGTAGCGAATAGTACCCATATTCATTGTGGGGGTAAACTCAACAGCAGTTACCTTTGACAGCTTGAAGTTCTCATCCATAGCAGCAACGCAAACTACATATGTTGAGCCAGCAGCACAACCCTTGTAGGTAATCTGACCGTTCTCGAATGAGCTACCATAATACGAAGCTGCCGTATTATTATCTGAGTGGTGAACAGTGTATGGGCTATCTGAGTTCAAAACAAAATATGTAGATGCGCCATCAGCAGATGCCTTACATCTCTCTTTCCAATCATTGCTGCTAACACCCATTACCTTATAGAGGAACTTAACGGCACCATCACAAGCAACATCAATCTTAACACTCTCGTAGTTAAGGTCTGAAACCTCCACATCAACAACGAGGTCGCTGTACTCGATAGCCTTGTAGCCATACTCATAGGCAATGGGCTTACCCAACTTACCATCAGCATCAGCAGCCACAGCAAAGAGCATAAACCTATCACCAGGCTCACCCTCAACCGTCCAAGTACCAGCCGTACACCAAATAGTATCGCCACCGTTCTTTACTGTCTCTGCCTTATTCTCGGGATCCATCAAGTACTCAATAATAAGCTCATCGGTATTGTAAGCAGCAGCCTCAAATACGGGAACATACTTGAAGTAAACAAATGGCACCTTATCGGCATTAGCATTCAATACTACGGTCATCTGAGTATAGTCGTTGTAAGTGTCCGCCTCATTAACAGTAAACTCGATAGCACCACCAGATGTCTCCAAAGCCTTGGTAGCGAACTCCCAATAGAGGACATCGCTCTCTGTAAATACCAAAGACTCGTTCTCGGGAACAATCCAGAAGATGTAATCATGACCAGGCAGTGCAGAATAGAAGCTCTCCAAACCTGAGATAGGACCAGTATAATTCAACTGAGTATTCGCATAGCCCCACTGGAAGTAATAGTTGTTATCATTTGCATAGCTTGCATAATACTTAGTCGAGAACTCATCGGCATTGCTAATACCACAGAGGTAGCTATTAGCACCCTGCAACGAGAACTCTACATCTACGTCCAAGATACTCTGGTTAGTAACCTTGAAGTCAGCAACCAAATGGCGATAATCAAGAGTGATCAAATCGAATTCCGTGGCAATCATACCATCATAATTGGCATTCCACATACCTGGGCAAGCCCATATAACGTATTCGGCACCAGGAGTTAGCTCTACTGAAGAGCCGTCCATATAGCTGAGAAGTTCATCATACGCATAGAACAACTCATTGCCATAATAAAAGTCAAGCATACCATTGAACTGAGCAGGATAGCTGTAATAAGGGCAAGCCACAACCTCAGCTACAATCTTATCACCGTCAAACTCTGACTTAGGAACAAAACCGAACCATACAACACCTGCACAATAAGGATCCCAACCATTATTAACAAAGGTTACGCCCTCTGAGTCAGCGCTGATAGTAACAGCCTTAGACGAAACTCGCATCTTAGCGATAGCAGAACTTCCGTTCTCGAAGGTTACAAGCATCTTAACCTCGCCACCCTCAGAAGCAGCACCCGAAGCAATTGCCTCACCAGAGGGAGCAGTAAAGTAGATCTCTACCTCACCAATAGCGCCAAAGTTCTCCTTAGCGTACTCGTCCTCAACGACCTCAACAGACCAACCTGCGGGCAACTGGAACATATAATCAGCATACTCGCCAATGTTAGCATACAACGGGAGAGCCGTTGTAGTGCCAGGAGCAGCATACGCAGCATCTGTCCACACTGCAATAGCCTGACCCTCAACGTGTACCTTAACTACGGTACCATCAGCCATTGTGAACTGAGCGTAGAGAGGAATCGGGTTATCGTTCTCGTCGAACTGCCACTGAGAGTAGATAATCTCAGCCTTAACAACGCCAGTGTAAGTGCCAGTAGCTACCCAGCTATTACCGCCGTCGAACGATACCTCAACTGAGTTGGTCTCCTCGTTTACACGAGTCATAGGCTCTGCACCGATAACGGGGCAGTTTGCACCATTTACAGAGATAAGAACAGCCTCGCCCTCAGCATTGTACTGAGCCCAATACTTAACGCCATCGTAATCAACGATAGTGATAACGCCATCGAGGTTAGCCTCGGGCTGAACGGTAAATACGGTGTCATCAGACAAGGTAACGGTAGTAGTACCATCGTCGTTGGTAACAACACTCTTAACGGTTACCTGACCATCAACAAGGGCTCTGAGCTGGTCGATTTGAGACTGCAAGTCATCGCGAAGCTGAGCAAGCTCCTTCTTCACGTTGTCAATCTCACCACGCAATTCGGTATCGTCGTACTGACACGACACAACCGATGAAGCCAACATAGCCACAACAACAGTGCAGCCAATGATAGCTTTCAGATTAGAGAAAAACTTTTTCATAAAATAGTTATTAAAATGGTTTGAAATAGTGTTTTATGTGTTTTAACGAAACATCGCACAATAGTAATCGCGATATTTCATATTACAAAAGTAGTAATAATTCTTTGATTTGCAAATTTTTTAGCGGAAATAACGATATTTTTTTGCATAGTTATCGCATAATTAGTTGGGATATATGGATAAATTGCGTGATACAATGCATAAAAAAGCGTTTACAGGGGCTGAGACGAGGGTATGCGACGGGGAGCAATGGGTGGCGCGCGGGAGGCGGGGACGGCGGGGTGCGGGGTGCGGGAAGGTGCGCGATTGACTGGAAGGGGCGCGGGAGGCGGGGACAGCGCGGGAGATGGAGAGGGGCGCGGGAGATGGGGAGGGGCGCGCGATTGACTGGGAGGGGCGCGATTGACTGGGAGGGGCGCGCGATTGACTGGGAATGACTGAGAATGACTGAGAATGACTGAGAAGCGCGCCTACGAGACGGCGGGACTGCGGGACGACGGGACGACGAGACTGCGAGACGACGAGACTGCGAGACGACGAGACGACGAGACCACGGGACGACGAGACTGCGAGACAACGGGACAACGGGACAACGGGACACCTGAAAAACACAGGCGTTCTCAGGCGTTCCCAGGCATTCTCAGTCGTGCGTGGCAGTGCGCTATCGAGCGTGGTCGATTAGTGAATTTAGAGAGTTTAATGAGTTTAGGGATGTGCGGGCGATGCCCGCTACAAACCAAGTATCGGACGTCGTACCGCTAAATCGGGCGGCGCGCTCCCTAACCTCTCTAAATTCTCTAATCTCACTAAACTCCCTACTAACTGCGCGCTATCGCCACGCTCCCAAGCGAGATTGCTTGGCGTCAGAGTGGTGCAGATGTGGTACATCGCAAAAGAGAGTACCACGGGATAGTACTAAAACGTACAGCCCGTGGTACTTTACTTTTAGGGATGTGCCGCAGATGCGCCGCTATCACGTCAAGCTCTTATCACAGAAATTGAATTTTTGTCAGAAGGGTGCCGAGTGCTACACTCGGCAAAAATGCCGTCGATGGGTAGTACTTGCGCGTACGTCCCATTGACGGCATTTTTTGTTAGGGGACGCAATCGACCCCTTATCACAAAAATTACTTAACTGCCGCCTGCTCCTGAGCCTTAACACGTGCAATCTCTGCCTTAGCCTGAGCAACCTTTCCCTTGTACTCAGCCTCGGTAGATTTTGTCTTAGCCTTAGCTGCGGTTATCTCCTGCTTGGTGCGGGCTGCCTCCTGCTTATAACGTGCATCGGCAACACTAATCTTCATCTTTGCCTCATTAACCTTGCGCTTCTGCTCGGCAACAACAACCTTGTAATGCTCCTTGACGCTCTGCAACTCGCTCTTTGCCAACTCAACACGATGGTTTGCGGCATCGGTGATACGACGCTCCTCGCTACGTACCTCACTCACGGCGCGCTTATGCTCGGCAACAGCACGGTCATACTCAATCTGCGCCTCGGCAAGGGTGCGTACAGGCTCCTGCGCCGTGGCTGTGCCTACGGCAGCAAACAACAACATCGTAAAAAACAATCTCTTCATCTCTCTCAAATTTTAGGTATGTTACAATTTGAAAATAGTACTTCGTTGATACAAAGTTACGAATTTTATCCTAAAAAGTGCAAATAATTATCAAAAATAACACAGGGGCATCCAAAACCGTGTGGATGACCCTGTGTCGCAAAGCATTTAGTGATATGTGGGAATTATATGCTATCGTTCGAACTCAACGATAAGTGCCGAGGCGGGAGCTACCCTACAACCCTCCATCTTGACACTCTCGCCCGTAACGACATCCCTGCCCTCGTGGAGCTCCTTCGCAAGCTCCGCATAGCGCGCCCACGGCACCTCGCGCTCCGAGTCGGTATTGTTGATAAATACGAATACCACGTCGTTATCATCGTAACGGAAGTAGGCATAGGTATTATCGCGGTCGATGAAGTGGAGCGTGCGTCCGTTGTGGATGACACCCTTGCTCTTTCGCCAATTCATAAGGTGGCGCGTATAGTCGAAAAGCTCCTTCTGGTCGCCCTCGTGCTGCGCCCTATCGAAGAGGTTGCGCTCGTCATCGGCCCAGCCGCCAGGGAAATCGACACGCAGCGTAGGGTGTCCCTTAGAGCGGTCCGAAGAGCGGAACAGCAGCTCGTCGCCATAGAGCATCTGCGGCATACCACGCATAGTGCAGAGCATAGCCGCAACAATCTTCATACGGTTTACATCACCCTCGACGACGTCGCCGATACGGTCGGTGTCGTGGTTTGCCGCCATAATCATCATATTCGACAGGTCGTGATATACAAAGTCGTGCGACAGCACGTCATAGATGCGGGTCATACCCTTACCCCAGCCTGCATCGTTGCCGCCCTCGCTCATAGCAGCACGTATAGCGTCGTGTAGCGGGAAGTCCATAATAGATTTAAGGTGCGAGTTGAAGCCATCCTTATTGTAGTTGCCGCCCTGCCAATATGCCAACTGCGGGATAGACGATGTCCACACCTCGCCGACGATATTGAAGTTGGGGTACTCTGCCATAACAGCCTCGCACCAGCGGCTCATAGGCAACTTCTCGTTATAGGGATAGGTATCGACGCGGAAGCCATCCAAACCCGAGTACTCAATCCACCACACAGCCCACTGCTTGAAGTAGTTGAGCAGGTACTCGTTATCGAGGTTCATATCCGCCATCGAACGGTCAAACCAACCACTCTCCATCTGGTAGAGGTCCGCCTTCGAGGCGTTGTAGTCCATATTTGTCGAGAATGTCCAGTTAGACTGCGTATAGCTATCGAACTTATGCGTCCAGTCCTCGAAGGGCTGGTCGGAATACCACCAGTGCGACGTAGAGCTGTGGTTAGGCACAATATCCATAATCACCTTCAAGCCGCGTTTGTGGCACTCCTCGACATAGGTGCGATATAGCTCGTTTGTGCCGTAGCGAGGGTCGATATGGTAGTAGTCGCTGCACGAGTAGCCGTGGTACGACGCACCATCCTCGTTGTCGAGCAGCAGTGGCGTACTCCATATTGCCGTAGCGCCGAGGTCCGCGATATAGTCTAAGTGGTCAATCATACCTTGCAGGTCGCCACCATGACGGCGTCCAGGCTTCGAGCGGTCCGCCTTCTCTACGGTATCGGGCGTAGAGTCGTTCGTGGGGTCTCCATTGGCAAAGCGGTCGGGCATAATGAGATAGACGAAGTCTGCCGTGGTAAAGCTCTCACGCTCACGCGACCCCGCCTCGCGCTCGGCGATAGTGTAGGTATAGTCGTAGTGGCGCTTACCCGATGTGAAGCGTAGCGTATAGTCGCCCGCCTCGGCATCTGCCGCGATAGCGACATCCACGAAGAGGTAGTTGGGGCTATCGGCACGGTGTATCTTCGCCACCGAGACACCCCTATTGGCGGGAAGTATCGTGAGGTCGTAAGCCGAGATATTCTCGCCGTTAATCATCAGCTGCAACGGGGTGTTCATACCCACCCACCACGACAGCGGCTCGACGTGGCGCACCTCGAACTTAGGCTTCGCCGCCGATACGGTTGCAACAGCTGCGAGCAGCACAAAAAGTAGTGTATATATTCGTTTCATCGCTTAAAATGTTATTTGTGTAGTATCTGGAAGTGCCACGGCGCAATATCGCGCTCGACGTGGCTATCCAAGCGCACACGCTCGCCACTCAGCGCATCGCGGTAGTTGCCTGCATAGATGCCCGTGCGGAAGTCGGCGTGTATGGTGTAGGGCGAGAGGTTTACGATAGCGACAACGCGGCTATCGCCCACCTCGCGCACAAAGGTCATCATACAATCCTTGGCGTTATTCTCAATCTCGACCACCGCGCCACCGCGCTCGCCCGCAGCCAACGCCATCTCGCGGTGCTTCAAGGCACAGAGGCGGCGGTAAAACTCCGTAGCACGGGTGTCGTGGTAGTGCTCGTCGGGGATAGGGTCGCTATCAAAGAAGCTGAACGAGTGGTCGTAGCCCACCTCCTGACCCGTATATATGAGCGGCATCGTCGAGGGCATAAGGAAGGTCATCGCCGTCATCGTATCGAGGGCCAAACCAAAGCGAGACTGCTCCGAGCCGCTCCACGAGTTCTCGTCGTGGTTCGACGTAAAGCTAAGACGCATAGCCTCCCTCGGGTACTTGGCACGCTCGGCGTGGATAGCATTACGCAAATCCCACACACGGCGCGCACCCTTAGCGATGTCGCACATAATATGGTGGATGTTCCACTGATAGCTCATGTTGAAGGCGTTGTCGAAGAGGTTGTCCTCCTCCGCCTCGGCAAGCATAAAAATATCGGGCTTTATACGGCGCAGCTCCGCCGACGCCTCCTGCCAAAACTCGATAGGCACCAACATAGCCATATCGCAGCGGAAGCCATCGACGCCGAACTCCTCGACCCAATAGCGCATAGCATCAATCTCGCCACGCCACACCTCACGGTTGGCGTAGTTGAGCTTCGCCGTATCGGTCCAGTCCCACGGCACAAGAGCCTCGCCCGAAGCATCGCGCTCATACCAATCGGCAGGCTTCTCCATAAGCCAACGAGCATCACGCGAGGTGTGGTTAGCAACCCAGTCGAGCAGAACACGCATACCCAGAGCGTGCGCAGCACGTACAAACGAGCGGAAGTCATCCGCCGTGCCGAACTCCTCGTTTACGGCGCAGTAGTCGCGTATCGAGTAGTACGAGCCAAGCGTACCCTTGCGCGATAGCTCGCCAATAGGATAGATGGGCATAAGCCATATAGC
This sequence comes from Alistipes sp., assembly GCA_017416915.1. Classification (GTDB taxonomy): domain Bacteria; phylum Bacteroidota; class Bacteroidia; order Bacteroidales; family Rikenellaceae; genus Alistipes. The sequence continues at coordinate 27,254 of JAFQAN010000022.1, forward strand.
ATCGATGCCCACGCTACGCAAGAAAGGCAACCTACGCTCGGCAGCACGAAACGTACCCTCCGAGGTAAGTTGGCGAACATTCATCTCATAGAGTACCGCCGAGTAGCTCCATTCTGGATTTTTATACATTGCAAAAACCGATGTTTAAGCAACAGAGCGACACTTTTGGTCGGTCCGTCCCTGTAAATGTTTAAGTGGGTGAATAGGAAGCATCGCCAATATGCGCCTCTTATTCACCCACTCCGTGATGTCTAACTACTTAGCAGCTACTACACAAGCCCAAGCGCCAAGCTCCATCTGCTCACCAGCAACGAGCTTAACCTCCTTGCCGCAGGGGCAGGTATAGTCGCCAGCAACAGCCTCGGTAAGGGTTACCGTAACAGGCTCAGCCGAGAAGTTGAACAGAGCAACAACCTTGTTACCATCCTTCTCGCGGGTAAATGCCAATACGCTCTCGGGAGCGCCCTCCATATAGACCATAGGAGCTACGTTTGCACCCGCAGCCAACACCTTATTAGCGTGGCGGAATGCTGCCATATTCTTGTAGTAGGTGCGGAACTCCTTGCCATACTCCGTATCAACAAGCTCCTTTACCGAGTCCTTCTCGAAGAACTCCAAGCGACGGTCGAGACCAATCTCCTGACCTGTGTAGATGAGGGGCTGGCTCTTAGGCAAGACAAAGGTCAGCGTAGCGAAGGCGCGGTAAGCATCACCCATACGCTCAAACTCGGTGCCTGCCCACGAGTTCTCGTCGTGGTTCGAGGTGAACATAAGACGCATAGCGGGTGCGGGGTACTTCTCGTCATCACGTGCAAGGTACTCTTTGAGGTCCTTAACACCCTTAGCATCGGTCTTAATCATACCGTCGCCCGCAACATTTTTGGTCTCGCTACCACCCTTAGCCATAGCGTTGAAGATGTGGTGAAGCTCCCAAGCATAGGTGGCGTCGAAGCCGCTCTCGTGCAGCCACTCCTCCTCGCCCTCGGCCAACAGATAGAGGTCGGGGTTGATAGCTTTAAGCTCCTCCCAAGCACCCTTCCAGTAGTCGCCAGGGACATTCATAGCGACGTCGCAACGGAAACCGTCGATACCCAACTCTACCCAGAAGCGAAGAGCATCGGTCATAGCAGCGCGCATCTCGAAGTTGTTGTAGTTGAGCTTCGCAATATCGGTCCAGTCGTACTCAACGATAGGCAAGCCTGTCTCATCGTCCATAACATACCAATCCTTCTTGCCCTCCTGCCACCACTTAGCATCGCGCGATGTGTGGTTAGCAACCCAGTCGAGGATGACCTTTATGCCGAGGTCGTGAGCCGTAGCAAGGAAGCTCTTAAAGTCGTCCATAGTACCGAACTCGGGATTTACCGCCTTATAGTCGATAATCGAGTAGTACGAGCCAAGCGTACCCTTACGACCATCAACACCAATGGGGCTGATAGGCATAAGCCAAACAATATCCACACCCATATTCTTCAACTCGGGCAGATACCTCTCCGCAGCCGCAAAGGTACCCTCCTCGGTTGCCTGACGGATGTTAAGCTCGTAAACTACCGAGTTGTACTTGTCATACTCACAGGCCTCAGCAGCCTTTACCCACACGTTAGCCTCATCAGTTGTCTTCTCGGCAGCCTTATTGCAGCAGCCTACCAATGTCGCAGCAGCTGCGACGAGCATAAAAAATCTCTTCATTGTCTCTATGTTTTAGTTATCCATTACTTTTTCACAACAATATATCCATAGGCAGGCAGGCTTACACGCACCTTACCCTCGCCCAAGCACTCTGCCTCGGCACCATCAACCTTAACAGCCGCTTCGAGCTTGTCGCACTGAGCAAACGAGGGCAGCTGCGCCTCAACCTCGCGGGCCTCGCCACGAATGTTCATTGCCACCAACACCCAGTCGCCCATATAGTGACGCACGAATACCCATACGTCATCATCGGCATAGAGTGTGCGGTAGTCGCCATACATCAGCGGCATAGAGCCTCGGCGGGTCTTCAACAGAGCCTGTGTTGCGGCATACTCCTTCATCTGGTAGTCGTCGTAGCCCTCGAAGCGCATCATATCGCGGTTATCGGGGTCGTTAGCTCCTGGCACACCATACTCATCGCCCTGATAGATACAGGGAACGCCTGGTACGGTGGTGATAATAGCCTTCAACAGCGACAGACGGGCATAGCCCTTATCCTTGTCGCCTACGCCAACCTCACGTTTCCAGCCCTCAGCCTTATCGTCGGGACACCAGAGCGACATATCGCCACCTGCAATCGAGATAAAGCGAGGCTTATCGTGGTTACCCGTGATATTACCCATCGTATGGTGCGAGCCGTAGGCTGCCTCCGACTCCTCGACGGTGCGCACGATGTCCTCCATCGAGCGACCCTCCTCGATGATGACATCACGCGAGGTGTGGTAGAGGTTAAAGTCGAACTGCGAGTCAATCATACCCGACTTAATATACGAGCCAATAAGCTCCACCGAGCCATAGGTCTCGCCAATCTGCCAGAGTACACGCTCGGGCATGCTCTGCTTCTGCTTCTTGGTGAGCATACGCCAGTAGTTGAGCGGAATGTGCTTGCAGGCGTCGTGGCGGAAGCCGTCGAACTCGAAGTTAAGCACCCAGTGCATAGCCGTATCGGTCATCTGCTGGCACACCTCCTCACGCTCCAAATCAAGGGTGGGGATATGCTTATCAAACCACGTCGTAAGACGCTCATCATCCCACAGGGCGATATTCTCGCGGCCATCGGGCAGGTAGAGCGGCGTAGTCCAGTCGGGATTCTGCTGCAACACGGGAGAGTCGATGTGCATATGGTTTGCCACGTAGTCCAAGATGACGTTGAGCGAGTTGTCGTGCGCCGTAGAGAGCATCGTACGAAGCTCCTCGTCCGTACCAAAACGCTTATCAACAACCGTGTTGTAGATAGGCCAATAGCCGTGATAGCCCGAAAACTTGGTCTTGGGGTCCTCGTTCTGACCCCACGCATCGTAGGGGTTCTGCGTGATAGGCGAGATCCATATTGTCGTAACGCCCAAATCCTCGAAGAAGCCATCCTCAATCTTCTGCGTGATACCTACGATGTCGCCACCCTGATAGTCCACCTTATCGAGGACCTCGGGCGAGTTAATCTTCCAGTCGTTAGCCTCGCTACCATTCTTGAAGCGGTCAATCATCAACGAGTAGAGAGCCTGCGACTGGTGGTCCTGACGACGTATATCCTTAGCATCGGTAACCACCTCGCCACGCTCCAACGGCAGCAACACATCGTTGAAACGACCATCCTCCGATGCAGCGAAGACTCTTACCACCGAGCGGTCGAACGACTTTGCATCGTCGGGCAGAGCCACCTTGATAGTTGTGCCATCCACAACAACATCCTCAATACGCTCGTTCTGCCACAGTGCCACAGCCTCCTTGACGGGCTTAGCGGCAGCGATATAGGCATAGCCACCCTCGCTCTTTACTGACGACATATAGCTATCCTTGTCGCGCGCGCCACCAAGCACCACAATCGACAACGCCTCGCCATCGTGCCATACCTCGATAGTCGATACCAACGCATCGGCAGAGGTGGTGATGTCAAACTCGGCGTTATCCTCGCTCTTGGGCGTAACGATAAGACGCTCATCGGCGGTGGTTAGCTCATCGGCACCATCCCACTGCGGATAGTAGTCCGTAAGGTAGTGCGACGTGGTACCCGTAGTTATGCCAAGAGGCACAACAGGGGCGTTGTTGCCCAGTGCAAATTCGCCATTTGCAACCTCCTCGGTCGAGGCGTTGCACGCGAGCATCATTGCCGCGATGGCGAGAGTTAAGAGAGTTCTAAGTTTCATACTTTCGTCTGTTTTAGTTTTCGTTTAGGGGCTGGCAGACCGTTCAAAGCCTGCCAACCAAAGCTAAGATAACGCGCGTACGTGTACGCGCGCTATCCTAAATAAGGTAATTACTCGGCAAGCTCAACCTTCATCTTGCCAACCTCATCAACAATAGTGAAGGTGATGTTGTACTTACCAGCAGCCTCAACCAACATATCCTTACCATTGTTCGTAAGGTCGTACTCACTGCCAATGGTAACATTTACGCCATCCTCAGCGTGACCGTAGTTGATAGTCCAAGCGCCATCGGCACGTACCTTGAACTTATCGCCTGCGGCGAAATCAATGGTAACAGTAGCCTTGCCATCAGCAACAGTCATAGCTGTATCGCTCCAACCGTTCATCGAGCCAGCCAAAGCCCAAGTGTGTCCCTCCAACGTGATAGGCTCGGGCTCGGGAGCAGGCTCACCACCAATCTCGGTGTAGGTAAACTTGCCATCAGCACCAGGAGCTGCCGACACCTCAAAGAAACGGTGCTTCGAGAACTTAACGCCCGTAATATCTACGGTCTGCTGTCCATCGCCATTGTTGAAGATGATGTTACCTGTGGTATCAAATGCTTCGAGAGGCAACTCATATACGAACCACTCTTTGTCATCGACAAACTCCTTAGTAACAATCTCCTCGCCTGGCCACTCGAAAGATACGCCCTTAACATCCCAGCCATAGAGGAACATCTTTGACCAGCCTGCCAACGAACGAGCATAGAGCTTTATCTTCTGAGGACCTACCTGCTCAGTAGCGATGTACTTGCCATCGGTAGCCTCAGCGTCGATGATGAAGTAACGGCTCTGATCCATCTTAACGCCGGTGATATCCTGAGTCTGCTGACCCTCGCCATTGTTGAAGATGATGTTACCAGTGTTACCCTCAGCATCGCGAGGAATATCGAAGTAGAAGTACTCCTTGCCGTCGATAGTCTCCTTGTTGTTGGTAATCTCAATTCCTGGCCAGTCACCAAAGTTACAACCTGTAAGGTCCCAACCATAGATGTAGCACTTCGACCAGCCACCCTTAGAGTGAGCATACATTCTCACAGCATCACGAAGCTCGGAGATAGTGAGTTCGAGATCGCGAGTCTCAGAGTAAACAACATTATTGGCACCAACCTTTGCCGCGATATAGATCTGAACGGTTGTAGGCTCCTCATAAGCGATACCCAAACCACCCTTTTCTACCTCATTGCTAAGGCGATAAAGCACCATATTTGAGAGGTCAGCCTTAACATCAGTAAGACCCGTTAGAAGCTCAACAGAGTTATCGCCCAGCTTTGCACATACATCATACAAAATAGCCACAGGCGCCTTGAAGTCAGCTGCATCCCAGCTAATAGACATCTTCTCACCAGAGGTATCGTTATTGATGGTGATTTGAGTATTAGGCAACTCGTGAAGCACGGGTGCTACTGCGTCTTCAAGCGGTGCAATCTGCACCTTCTCAATATCGGTTTTGCAAGCAGTAGCCAAACCTACTACCGCTGCAAACGCAGTTAAATATTTCAAAAATTTCATAATCTTTCTCTTTTTTATGGTTACTCACCGACAATTAGTAAATATCAGGGTTCGTAAGACCTGGATAAACCGTAATCTGCGAAGCGGGGATGGGGAATACGTTGCGGCCAGCATCAAATGCCTGTCCTGTAAAGCTATCACCACCCTTGTAAGGCCACAGATAAGTCTCCGCGTTGAAGAGGTTGTGGCGGATAAGGTCGGTACGACGATGACCCTCCCACATAAGCTCGCGAGCGCGCTCTGCAATGAAGAAATCAACCGAAGCCGAGAAGTTAGCATCCTCACTCTCAGCGCTAACCTTCACATCGCCCTCAACCTGAGAAGCGGTAGGTGCGCTAACACCTGCACGGGTAGCCAACTTAGCCAAGTAAGGAAGACCTGTTGCAGTCTCACCCAACTCGCGGCAAGCCTCAGCGTAGGTCAAGTAGATCTCACCCAAACGAATAACGGGATAGTCGATGCTTGCAAAAGTAGTTGAAGCGGCGGTCTCCTTATACTCAGCAGCGGTCTTGTCGTGAGGAACGTTATTAAACTTCCAGCAAGTCCAACCAGCCTTGAACTGAGAGAGTTCATCCTTCATTGATGAGTGGCGCAAGATAACTTCGTCCAATGTCATCTCGCCCTTATCAATCTTCTTCTGAGTCTCCTCATCTACCTTATCCTTCAACCAGAAGAACTGACCACGAGCATCATCGCAAGTGTAGGTACCAGCAGTCCAATCAACATCCTTCACATCGAAGTACATCTTGGCATACTCATACGTGGTACGGATACCACCCCAACCCTCTTTTGTACCAATGGGGCAACCGTAGTTAGCAATATCGGTACTTGCAGCAGCAGCAGCCGTCAAGAACGTGGTACCACCCCAAGACTGAGCAACAGTTGCATCATAATCGGCAGCAAAGATTAACTCCTTCAATGCATCGGGGTTCTGACCATTATCACCACGGAACAAATCGGCGTAGTTTGGACAGAGATCGTACTTGTTCAACTGGAAGAGCTTCTCGCAAGTCTGCTTACACTCCTTCCAAGCAGGAGTACCTGTATAGACCTCAGCATTGAGGTAAACACGGCTCAACAAGCCAAGCGCTGCGCCCTTACCTACACGAGGATACTCGGGATCAACGGGGAGCTTGCCATTGTCGCCAGACAAATCCTCCAACTCCGATACAATAAAGTTGTAAATCGAAGCACGCGGAGCCTGAGGAAGGACATCACCTACGGCATCAGCCTCAGTACCGAAGGGAACAGAGCCAAAGCAATCAACCAAAATCCAGTAGTAGAATGCGCGCAAGAAACGAGCCTCATCACGATACATCATAATACGCTCCTGAACATCTGCCTCAACACCACGAGCAGCGAGCTTGTCGGCAGAGGTCTGGCGCAAATACTCATTAGCATAGGCTACCGACTGCATAGCACGGTAGTAGATACCCGAAATTACGTCGTTCTCAGTAGCTGTCCAGGTATTCTTGTTTACTGCGTCGGTCCAAGCATCACCACCCCAAGCTACCTTGGCAGCATCGGTAGTAATCTCTTGACAAGCCCAGAAAGAACGGAAGGTCTCAGACGCACCACCATCGACACCTTGAAGGTCGGTTAGGTTGTGCGAGTTGAGCATCTTATAGATTCGACCTAAACCCTTGATATAGGCGGTCTCATCAGCTCCGTAGGTATTGTCGGCAGTAGGATCCCAAGGGTTCATAGGAACGGTCTCCAAGTCCTTAACACACGATGTAAAGAACACCATAGCGCCGGCAACCAAAGCTAAATATTTATTAATTTTCATTGTCGTAACTATTTAATTGTTAGAAATTAAGGTTTACACGCAACGAGTAGATGCGGGGACGTGGCCAAATGCTTCCGTCCATACCAGTTACACCTGGAACCTCAGGGTCGAGACCGCTATACTTCGTAATAACAAATACGTTCTGAACACCTGCTGCTATACGCAAATCGATGTCGGTGTTACCCATATTCTGGAACGTATAACCGAGGTTGATATCATCCAAACGGAAGAACGAGCCGTTCTCCAAGAACATATCTGAGTAGTTCTGCTCTACCATATTTGCATCGGTCCAACGTGTCTTTGTAACGGTGCTTGCAAAGTTCGAGAGGATACCCGAGTTAGGATCTACGTACGAATCAGAGTTAGCAGCGAAGAAGTCGTTGTAAACATAGTTACCAACTGAGCCGTGGCCGTTGAAGCCGAAGTCCCAATTCTTGTAGCTAAGTTTGAGGTTGATACCATAGAAGAAGTCGGGCATAGGACTCTTGCCAGTGTTGTAGCGGTCCTCCTTAGAGATCTTACCATCGCCAGTGCGGTCGATAAAGGTATTCTGAATAGGATTACCATTAGCATCGTATGCCTGCTGATAGGTCCAGAAAGTGTAAGGAGCAGAGCCTACGGTGTGCATCTGCAAGTCGCCCGCAGCACCCTCACCTGCACCCGAAGGCTTGGTCATATAGACAGCGTAGTTGGGATCATCCGAGATTTGAAGCTTGGTAAACTTAGTATCCTGGAACGTACCGTTGATACCGAAACGCAAGCTCCAATCAGCAGTACGTACGGGGTTAAAGTTCAATGAGAACTCAACACCCTGGTTGCGAATTGAACCTACGTTGGTCATTACCAAGTTACCATAGTAAACACCCAGAGGAGTAGTTACCTTGTTCAAGAGGTCCTTGGTGTCGCGACGATATACATCCAACGTACCATCGATAAGACCGTCGAGGAAGCTGAAATCAACACCGATGTTATAAGTAGTAGTAGTCTCCCACTTAATAGTCTCGTCATATACAAGCGGAGTTAAGTAGTCCATCCAACCGAGACTACCACCCATATTTACTCTATCCGAGGTATTTTGATTATCAGAATAGCGCGACAAGAAGAGGTAGTTCTCAATATCCTGCTGACCTGTCTGACCGTAGCTCAAACGGAGCTTCAATGCCGAAACAGCATCAACATCCTTCAAGAACTGCTCGTTCTTGATGTTCCAAGCGAATGCCGCTGCGGGGAAGTAACCCCAACGGTTGTTCTTAGCAAACTTAGACGAGCCATCGGCACGCAACGATACGGTCAATAGGTAACGTGAATCGAACGAGTAGTTGATACGACCGTAGAACGATACGAGGTAGCTCTCCTCCTGATACTTTCTGCCGAGGCTCTTGGGATTCTGCTCGCCAGTCTCGTTTGAATAAGAGATGTCGCGGTTGAACTGATAGAAGTTCTGCCAAGAGTAACCCAACATCACATCCAAGTTGTGCTTACCCCAAGTCTCATTAAAGTTGCCGTAGAACTCGATATCCTGGCTACGACGGAACTGTCTGCCCTCAGAGTACTGACCCCAACCACGGTAGTCGTTATCCTCGTAAGCCTGGAACGAACCTGGGTTAGTTCTATAATATGAGTCGTAGTCCGACAAGTCCAAACCAGCCTTCAAGTTGAAGCTCAAAGCCTCGAAGCCGTGAACCTTGTAGTTCAAAGCTACGTTACCCAGCACACGATATACATTACCCTTATTCTCAACGTCGTAAAGCATAGAGAGGGGGTTAGCTGATACCGAACCATTAGGAATAAACTCATCGCCACTGCCCGAACCTAAGTTCCAGAAACCGTTGGTGGTAGTAGTATCGATAGAGCCATCCTCGTTGTACCAGTAAGGTGCCTGTGTGGGGTTGTAGAATGCAGCAGTACCTACTGCGCCACCATCAGCATAGATCTGGTGAGTGTAAACACCCTTAGCATTTACCGACAAAGTGAGGTGATCCTTCAAGAACTTGGGAGCAAGGCTTACATCCAACGTTACGCGGTCGTACTTCGATGTTTCGAGCGTACCCTGCTGACCAGTATAGCCAACTGATGCACGATAGGGGAATACATCGTTGTAGTTACCATAGAGGCTCACGTTGTGGTCGTGCGAGATACCTGTGCGGAAGATTAACTTCTGCCAATCGGTGTTGTAGTCGCCCATAAACGACTTAATCTGACCAGCGTTAGGCAATGTCTCGGCATAAGCACGGAACTCCTCGGGCGACATAACGGGCATCTCGTTCGAGTTCTGCGAAACAGATACAGAGCCGTTGTAAGATACGTTTACCTTGTTGCCCTTACCCTTCTTGGTGGTGATGATGATGACACCGTTAGAAGCTCGCGAACCGTAGATAGCGGCAGCCGAAGCATCCTTCAACACGGTGAACGACTCGATATCGTTGGGGTTTACCAACGACAAGGGGTTAGCCATACCAGCACCTGCGTTGCTTGCTACGGGCACACCGTCAATAACGATAAGAGGATCGTTCGATGCGTTCAACGAAGCAGCACCACGAATACGGATGGTAGAGCCTGAGTTAGGACCACCATCGCCAGGGATAACCTGCAAACCAGGAACCTTACCCTGCATCATGTCCTGTGTAGAGACCACAGCACCACGGTTAAGCTCCTCTGCCTTAACAGCTACTACCGAACCAGTAAGGTCGTTCTTCTTGACCGTACCATAACCGATAATCACAACGTCATCGATCATCTCGGTATCCTCTTCGAGGACCAAATTCTGCAAGTTGCTCGAAGATGCAACAAGCTCCTGAGTCTTGTAGCCAATGAAGCTGACTACAACGATAGACTCAGCACTGCTAACCTTCAAAGTGTACTGACCATTGAGATCGGTAGTTACACCATTAGTGGTACCCTGCTCAATAACAGAGGCGCCAATAACCGGTGTACCGGTAGTATCAACTACCACACCTTTAACCTCGTATTTGCTCTGAGCAAACACTTGGTACGGGGTTGCAAGCATTAGCATTGCGAGTCCCAAACACATAGTTAAGAATTTTCTCATAGTGTTTTAGTGTTAGTTAATAATGAGTTAATAAATTAGTTGTATTGTGTTTCGTAGTTCTGTATGGTGTAGGGCGGCGTAACCCGCCCTCCAATATACCAAAATAACAACATACGCACAAGCGCGGGCGCTGATGACTCGCGCTTATGCCTCGTAGCCTACTCCTTGCGACGAGTATTGATGCCAAATACCGCCAACGCACCGAGCAACAGCGATACACCCGCAATCACGAGCATAATAATCTGTCCGCTCTGTACCGTCTTGGTCTCAACCAATGTCTCTTCGGTCGCGGTATCGGTCGCGGCCACCTTCTCAGCAGTCTCCTCGGTCTCAGCTACCTCCTCTACGGTCTCAACAGTCTCCTCAGCGGTCTCAACAGCCTCCTCAGCGGTCTCAGCCACCTCGGTAGCACCCGTAGCCTCAACATCCGAAGCCTCGGCAACATACTCAACAGCTACCTCTTCAGTCGTCTCCGATGTCTCGACAGCAACCACCTTAGCGTCGCTACTCTTAGTCTCTACAACGATAGTCTTCTCTTCGCCACCAAATGTTGTAAAGAGGAGGCCTCCGACCAAAGCTGCCACAATCTGCGGCAAACAGATAGTGCAGTTAAACAGACCGAGATACGAGCCCATCGACTTACCCGACAACGAGTTGGTAAGCAGTGCAAAGGGCATTGCCAACATTGCAGCCCACGCGCAACCAATCAGCAAGAACGACACGAAGAGCGTATATTGATCGTGAATAAAGTATGTCGAGATAAAGCCCACAGCACCCAGCACGAGGCTGAACGAGTAGCCAAACTTAACATTCTTGAACTTAGGCAGCACCATAGCCCACAAAATAGAGCCGATAGCCTGAACTGCAAACAGAACACCCGTCCAGTTACCAGCAGCCTGATATGCCTCAGACTTGGGGTCCAAAGTATCCCAAACAGTCTCGGCGATACCACCCGTGGTATTATTCCACATATAGAGGAACGCAAACCACGAGAAGAACTGCACCAGACCAATCTGCCAGAACGCCTTAGGAGCGTGAAGCAAGAGAGTAATAAGGTTTGTCTTCTCTTCGTTTTCCTCCTTCTTGATATTGTGGAACTTGGCATACTGCTCGGGATCCATCTCCTTAACGGTAAAGCCCGTATATAGTACACAGAGGATAAGAATCAACGCTCCTACGTAGAACGACCAAGTAACCGAATCGGGAATCATACCGTCGGGAGCCTCGTTGCTGACACCAATGAAGGTAAAGATGTAGGGGAAGAGGTAGCCCACCAACGAGCCAGCATTACACAGAAGGCTCTGTATAGAGTAAGCCTTAGTCTTCTGACGCTCGTTCACCATATCGCCCACCATCATCTTGAAGGGCTGCATCGCCATATTAATAGACGTATCGAGCAACATAAGCATTATCGCGCCAAATGCCAACGCCGCCTTAACCGTCATATCGAAACTACCCGAGTTGGGCAACAACACCATAACGATAATGGCTACGATAGCACCAACGTAGAGATAGGGCTTACGACGACCCCACTTGCACCACGTCTTATCGCTCATCGAGCCGACGATAGGCTGAACAATCATACCCATAAGAGGGGGTAAAATCCAAAAGAAGCTCAACGTATGGGGGTCTGCACCCAACGTTGCGAAGATGCGGCTGATGTTGGCACTCTGCAAAGCGTAGGCAATCTGCACGCCGAAGAAGCCGAAGCTCAGGTTCCACATCTGTCCAAAAGAGAGATCAGGTTTTTGCATATTTTGTAGTTTTAGGTACTAGTTAAAAATTGTTGATTTATTGCAGTTTATTAAAATATTTAATAACGGCATAATCATATCGATACAATTTTACAAAAAATAAATCAACCTCACAAATAGAAAATACCCAAAGGGTAAATAATGCTGACGAGTTGCAATATTTGGCAACCGAACGGTAAAACCTACCACCAAGACACAGAGACCCAACCACTGAGACCACACGACAGATACCTTGCGCCAAAATTTTGAAATTAGAGAATAATTGCATATCTTTGTGAAAATTGCCTTATCACAATGAAGGAGCGCACATTAGCAAATATCCTTATCGTTCTGCTGTTTGCGGTACTACACTTTGCCGTAGCGGTAATAAGTCGCATCCTCGACTATTACGACGATATTCCACTGACCATACTCACAATTACGATGGTACTTGTGATATCGCTCCGCAACCATACCCGCGTAGAGCTTATGGCGCTACTAATGCTCGTTGCCGTGCTACTCGGCTTCTTGATTGGATCGTGGCTCTGGGCTCCGATAAGCAAACTTGTGGATAACAGCTACATAGCCCCTGCAATATCGACATTTATCATCACTACCGCATTAGGCTTGGCGACGGACGCAATCACACAGCGAAGCAAGCGTTTTCGCACCGACGCCTACACCTGGCAACTATCCACACCCAAGATTGTAGCGATAGCAATCTCGATTTTGGCGCTACGCATAGCCTATACACTGATGTTCCGCACCAACATCTTCACCGAGGGCATGCTCCTTGGAAATATCGTAAGCATTTTGAGCAATTCGTGGGCGATTTTGGTGCTTTTTATCGGCAACGTCATACTCACGATGCGCGTTCAAAAGCGCCAACGAGCTAAGCAGACACACAGCATAGGGTGGGGTCTCTCTATTGGCATACTGATAATTCCACTCATCACCACGGCGATAATCTACTTTGGTCTGCCACAGATGGACTCTCCGTACGAGGAGGGGGTCATCGATTTTGTAAGAATCCTCTCAGCAGCACTACTCATCGACCTCTTAGTCGTTACGTTATGCTACTTCGTACAGCTATCGCTATGGTCAAAGCACGAATTGAACGAGGAGCGACAGCAGAAACATCGTGCCGAGTACCAGTACGACCGACTTAAACAGCAGATAAACCCGCACTTTTTATTCAATTCGTTGGGTATCCTCGACTACTTAGTTCAGGAGCGCGAGACGGAACGAGCAAGCTCCTTTATACGCAAGCTTGCGAACATCTACCGATATATGCTCAACAACGACCAAAAGAGGCTGGTTAAGCTCTCCGAGGAGCTTGACTTTACGGATATGTATATCGACCTTCTCAAAGAGCGATTTATCGAGGGTATGGTTATTGAACGCGAGATAAACGAGGCTCTACTCGATAGACATATTGTACCCTGTTCACTCCAACTATTGGTCGAAAATGCCACTAAGCACAACATCGTTGCAGGCGATATGCCGCTAACCATACGCATAGCCACCGAAGGCGATATGCTGGTAGTAAGAAACAACCTTCAACGCCGCAAACACGGGCAACCATCAACGCGGCTTGGACTGGCAAATATACAGCGCCAATACTTAGATATAACGCGCCGCGATATAATTATAGAACAGACTGAAAATGAATTTATTGTAAAGCTTCCGATAGTATGATAAAAGTACTTATTGTAGAGGACGAGATACCTGCACAGATAACACTAAAAAAGCTTATTGATAGGTGTTGTCCGAACAATCGTATAGTGATGACGCTTAGCTCGGTTCGCTCGACCGTAAAATGGCTCAAAGAGAACCCCGACGGAGCAGATGTAATTTTTATGGATGTTGAACTTTCCGACGGCATCTGTTTTGAGATTTTTGAGCAGGTGCAAATATCGGCAAATGTCATCATCACCACCGCCTACGACAACTACGCCATCAACGCCTTTAAGATTGACAGCGTAGATTATCTTCTCAAACCCATCGTCGAGGAGGAGTTAGTGCGCGCCTGGGAGCGCTGTCGCGAGCGCATTGAGGCAAAGAATGGCCCCAACATTGAGGCTCTGCTCGACATTGTAACTCGTGCAGGAGCGCCACAAGACAAGGAGTACAAAAAGCGTTTTATAGTCAAAACGGGCGAGAAGTTTGTAATCATTCCCGTCGAGGAGTTGGCATACTGTTTTTCGGAGGACAAAAGCACATACGCTGTAAGTAAAAATGGCTCGCGACGGCTACTCGACTACTCGCTCGACACGGTGCAAGAGATGCTCGACCCAAAATCGTTCTTCCGCATCTCGCGCAGCTGCATAGTATCGATTAATGCCATCGAGAATATATCGAAGCATCTTGGGACACGCCTTAAACTGCAACTCAACCCCCGCACAGACGAGGAGGTAGTTGTAAGTCGTAGCCGCACATCCGACTTTTTGGAGTGGCTCGATAACAATTAGCACTCTTCAAGAGGAGTTGGCATAAGGAAGAGGGCAGAGGCGTTTGGTACTATAAGACACCACCGCTTCTGCCCTCCTTTTTATGCACCCACGCTGCCCGTAGCAATGGCTCGTCGCGCCCACGCATTATGCGCGACAGGAGTGCCTCTTTTCAACAAACTGCAAAATAAAACCTAAAACTTGGTTTCAATTCGGGAATATTTTAGTATATTTGCGCGGGTTATGTGCATTATGGTACAAGCCTGTTTGCAATAAACCGAGATATAACATTGTAAATCAATAAAAAAGAGAAAATATGAAGTATTACAAATTATTCATTCTAAGCATCGCCATACTTTTGGGTGCTTGTAATGCACAAGATCGAGTGCTATATCTGCAAGATGTGAAGAGCGGCACCGAGATCGACCTGCCTGAGAACTATCTTATCCACCTCAAACCGCTCGACCAGATTACGGTTGTGGTTAATAGCAAGAACCCCGAGTTGGCAGTGCCGTTCAACACTTCATCGAGCTACAACTCACTATCGGGAGCGCCAACAGCAGGTGGTTCTGCAACTGAGGCTTCATTACAGGTACTCACCGTCGATGAGAGCGGCTATATCGATATGCCTATCATCGGTCGCGTCAAGTGTGCGGGTTTAACACGTCAAGAGGTTGCCAACTCTATCGAGAAGAAGATTAAGGATGGCGGTTATATCGTCGATCCTAAGGTAAATGTTCGCTTTGCAAACCTTACAATATCTGTTCTTGGCGAGGTAAACCGCCCTGGACGTTACGACATTCAAAAGGACCAGCTGACCATCTTCGAGGCTTTGGCCCTTGCAGGAGATATGACCATATATGGTGGACGTGAGGATGTAGCCGTGATTCGCGAGAAGGATGGCAAGAGCGTTATTACAAAGCTCGACCTTCGCTCAAAGGATATATTCAATTCGCCTTGTTTCCACTTGGAGCAGAATGATGTTGTTATCGTAAGTCCCAATAAGTATCGAGCAGCCACATCAGAAATCAACCAAAACCGTTCGTTCTGGATTTCGTTGGCATCGACGGGTATCTCACTTGCAACGCTTGTAATGACAATTATCACTGTATCTAAATAAACTATTGAAATATGTCTGATAATAAAGAAGTTAAAGCAAAAGAGAAGAAGACTTCGCGTAAGTTTTCGTTCTACGACCTTGTGCAATTAGTGCTATCGAACTGGTACTGGTTCGCGCTGTCGCTTATCATCTGCTTCCTCTGCGCCGCCTTCTACATCCGCCGCACCGCCCCCATCTACGAGCGTAAGGCATCGGTACTTGTAAAGGATACACGTAAGGGTGCAAGTGCTGAGGTTACTGCATTCGCCGACATCACTGGCGGCATCGGTCGCCGTTCGGTTGATAATGAGGTACATATCTTCAAGAGCCGCCGACTGATGGAGGAGGTAATAAAGAAGTATGACCTTACAACTAAGTACACTGTAAAGGGTCGTATCCGCACCACAGACCTATATGGTCGCACCCCCGCACTGGTAAAGTTTATCACTTTGGAGTCCAACAAGTCGGGGTCGTTCAAGTATGTTATTAACAAAGAGGGCGAGGTAACCATCCGAGAGTTCTCCAATGGTAGCGGTTTTAGCGCAACTATCAATGCAGGCGATACTATCGCCACACCTCTCGGAAGCATAGTATTTATCCCCACAACCTTCCTTGACAACTACGCTGGCAAGGAGATTAACGTCTCGCGTTACACGCTCAACGACATTACTGAGGCGTACCGCTCGCGCTTACAGTGCAACATTACCGACAAGATGGCTTCGGTTATCAATATCTCGTTTACGGACGAGGTCCCCAAGCGCGCCGAGGATGTTATCAACGGTATTATTGATGCCTATAACAACGATGCTATTTCGGATAAGCAAGCCATATCAACTATTACCGAAGACTTTATCAACGAGCGTCTTATAACCCTCGGCAAGGAGCTTAACCTCGCCGATAGTGAGATTGCATCGTTCAAGCAGGAGAACCGTATGTATAGCCCCGAGGACGAGGCATCGTTTAGCGCCGAGGAGATTGCACGCCTTAAAAAGGAGTCTATGTCGTTGGAGGGTAGCTTGGAGATTGCACAGTATATCCTTGACTATGTGCAGAACGACGCAACGGGACGTAGCCTTATCCCCGCCGCTACGGTATCTATGAGTGGCGCTTCGACATCACTCGCTTCGCAGATCGACTTCTATAACAAGAATGTTCTTGACTACCAGCGTCTGCTCAACGAGTCGTCGGAGACCAACCCCGTCATACTGGACCTTAACGCACAAATTTCGTCGTTGCGTAGCTCGATTGTCGCCTCGTTGGAGTCTCATATCGAGAGTTTAAAGCTGCAAATCAAGAATGTAAGCAACGAGCAGCGCAAGGCAGACTCGCGTATGACAAGCTCGCCTACCAAGGAGAAGGAGCTGCTCTCTATTACACGTCAGCAGAAGGTCAAGGAGGAGCTATATATCTACCTGCTCACCAAGCTCGAAGAGAACGCCCTTACGGGTGCCACTGCCGAGAGCAACGCCCGCGTGATTGACTACGCTTATGGTAGCAACCGTCCTATCAGCCCCAAGACAACGCTGATATACCTGATGGCTGTTATCATTGGTGTTATCATCCCCTTCCTTATCCTCTATATTATGGAGTTACTCAACACGTCGGTACGTTCGCGCCGCGAGGTTGAGGATGTCATCAACGCCCCCTTCCTCGGCGAGATTCCCCGCTTCGATGGCAAGGCTGAGTACGACATTGTTGTTAAGGAGGAGAGCCGCGACGTTATCTCTGAGGCATTCCGCATCTTGCGCACGAACATCAGCTTTATGTCTATCGACAAGAATGTGCAAACCATTATGATTACATCGTCGATACCGCATAGTGGCAAGACCTTCGTCTCAACCAACCTCGCCGTGACGCTGGCACTCTCGGGCAAGAAGGTGCTTCTTATGGACTTCGACCTTCGTCGTCGCACCCTCTCTAAGCAGCTCGGCCACCGCAACGACCGTCGAGGTCTCACAAGCTACCTCACAGGCAAGATTGAGAACCTCAACGACGCCATATCGCACACCTCTATTAACGAGAACCTCGATATGATGTATGCTGGTCCTCAGCCACCTAACCCCTCGGAGATGCTTATGTCGCAGCGTGTTGATGCCCTTATCGAGGAGCTTCGCAAGCAGTACGACTATATCATCATCGATAGCGTTCCCGCTATGGCTGTTGCCGATGCGATGATTATCGACCGCTTTGTCGATTTGGCTATCTACGTCATCCGCCAGGGCAACCTCGACCGCCGACACCTGCCCGATATTGAGCAGCTCAGAGAGGAGAAGAAGTTCAAGAATATGAGCGTTATCCTCAATAGTGTTGTCCACGACAAGCACACCTATGGCTATGGTTACGGCTACGGCTACAACTACTCATATAGCTACTACTGCGAGGATGGCACCATCTCTCCGTGGAAGCGTCGTTGGCATAAGTTTAAGCGTCTTTTCAAAAAACGTAAGTAACTATGGCAAATGCAAATAGCTTGGTTATAGCTATCGACTTTGACGGCACGTGCGTAGAACACGACTATCCCGATGTCGGCTTGGATGTTGAGGGAGCAGTTGATGTGCTACGTGCGCTGACCGCAAAGGGTCATCATTTGGTGCTATATACTATGCGCTCAGGCGCTAAGCTCGACGCTGCAACACGCTGGTTTAAGGAGCGTAAGATAGAGCTGTGGAGTATCAACCACAACCCCGAGCAGGCGGAGTGGACAGAGTCTATTAAGGTATATGCCGACTACTACATCGACGATGCCGCCTTGGGTTGTCCGATAATGTTTATCGATGGTGTCCGCCGCCCCGTGGTAAACTGGGCAAAGGTGCGCACACTGCTCGAAAACAACCACGTGCTGTAATCTGCACGATGCAATAACGATGGAGGGGTACCAAATGGTTACCCCTCCATTGTTATTAATATCTGACACGAATCCACTATCTCGGCAACGGGAACGACAACGTGCGGGCATCGCGATACGCTCCGGGGTAGTTCTGCCACGGCATATAGTTGAATGCCGAGCCGTTCGATATTGTTATCGTAGCACTCCCTGAGCTTCCTACACGCAGCCTTAACGTGCTTCTATCAACTGCCGATGGCGGTGGTAGCGCGATACTTGGCACTATTGCCGACTGCTCCCATAAATGCTCCTTCACGCCCAACGGCTGTAACAACATAACGCGCTGATGTGGCATCCACGAGCGTATCATTAGCGAGCGCTCCAAGTCGGGTGCAAGGTCGTAGTAACGCTCCAATATCGCCGCCACATTACTACCCTGCTCGTCATCTGTCAAGACAACGCCACCCTGCACCGTAGCACCCTCGGGCTGCTGCGCCATAGCTTGTGGCACGGCAGCAGATAGGAGCAGTATAGGCAGTATGGCATATAGGCGTTTCATAACTAATCTTATAAGTAATTAACGCAGACTCCCCGCAAAAAAGTACGTCATAGCTATATTATATCAATAATTCTGCCTTATCCGCACAACTGATTATTAAAGAATACTCGTCAGCCCGACATTGAGCAGGCGGGCGCGTAGCGGGCGACTTTTGGGGCTTATTGGTCAAAATTAGTACATAAAATCGGAGCAATTGATTGATTTTTATATATTTGCACTATTTGCGTTAGAAATGGATAAAAAGTTTGCCCAAAATGTGGGCATCGCACCCTCGTCAAACACGGCTACAA